>JANPFD010000237.1:0-3712 GCA_031423255.1 Myxococcales bacterium
GTCGGCTACGACGTCGCGCCCGGCCGGGTGATCCTGTTTCCCAGCTGGCTGCGCCACGAGGTCACGCCCAACCCCACGGCCGCCGAGCGCATCAGCATCAGCTTCAACTTCGACTGGAAATAGCCGCGCGCCCGGATAGCGGCCAGGCCGTCGTTCATAGGGGTGAGTAGGCCACCAGGGATGCGCCAAGGCAGGCAGGGATGACATCGACCTCGAGCAGCGCGACGAGCAACGCGATCCGGTTCATCAGCGATGCTCCGCTGCAACGCTTTGTTCGACGTCTTACAGGGCGCTACGCTGATATTCATGCGGACTTTCACCGCCGTGATCGAGCGTGACCCAGGCCAGCGTGGACGAACTACGGCAGAACCTTGAAGAGGTGGCGGCGATGCTCCTCGAGGACGGTGAGCCCAAGCTGGAAGGCGAGTTCGTAGGCACGCAGACCGTCAAGGTCGCCTAGCAGTCGGTGACGTTCCGGTCCTCAAGCCGCGAGAGGTCGCCGGGATTCTGGAACGAATGGGGTTCGCAGAGGTTCGCCAGCGCGGATCCCACCGCCAGTACCGTCACCCCGACGGCCGCGGCACCACGGTGCCTTTTCATCCCGATGCTAGGCCCCGTCAGCTGCAACGCCTTCTGGTTGGACGGCGCCGGTTTCAACGGAAAGCCCGCCTCCGCGCGAGGGAATCGGAACGCTGTCCGCCGCAGCAGACTGGGCATGTGGCGGCAGTCGCCATCATCTGAGGACCCTGACGTGATCAGTTTGGCCTGCCGTTGTAGAGCGCGCCCCCGTAACCCATCGGATTCAGATCCATAGCGGCGCCGATGTAAACGTCACCCGGCCCGCTGCCCCAGAGGCTAAGCATGACGGTCACGGGAGGGGCGGGGACCTCCTTCCACACGCCGTCGCCCGTGGTGTGAAAGATGACCGGCCGATTGGTGGTGCCGGCGCCGCGACTGCCCGTGACGTAGACGTTGTCTGGGCCGCTGCCCCAGATGTCGTAGAGGCGGTCGACGTTGGTAAGCGTGAGCTGAGTCGTCCAATCCCCCTTGCCCGTCGAGTGCATGATCATCGCCGGGCCCATGTTCTCGTTGTAAGGAGAGTAGAGGGTGTAAACGTCGCCGGGGCCGCTGCCCCAGATGCGCACGGCAACGTGCGAGGTGGGCACGCCCTCGATGCGCCAGGTTCCGGTTCCGCTCTTGCGCCAGATCCGGCCTCCGACTGAAGCGAGGGCATAGACGTCGGTGGGGCTGCTGCCCCAGAAGCCGAGCACGGAGTTGGTGCCGTAGAGATCCACCTTCCAGACGCCTTGTTGAAGGCGGAAGATGGGTCTTTCGCCGCTGGCTGCATAGACGTCCTCTGCTGAGAACCCCCATACCGAGAGGATGTGGCCGGAGGGCTCTGGGAGCGTCACGAGTTTCCAGGCGTCGTCACCGGTCGAGTGAAAGAGGCCGGTCACACCCCTGTTCAGCGCTCCCGCGTAGATATCGTTCGGTCCGCTGCCCCAGATCGAGAGGTCCTGGAGCGTGAATCGATTGTCTGCGACGGTGCCGCTGGTCCAGGTGCCGGCGGCGCTGCGGTGATGGATGCGGTCCCACCCGACATAGAGTTCCCCGCCGCCGCCCCACATAGCGGATGGCCAAAAATTCCCGCCATAGGGCGCTCCGGTGACGAGACGCCACACCAGCGTGCCCGCTGCCGGGCCAGTCGCGTCCACCGTGTCGCGCGCACCATCGACCGGCATGGGCCGGTCGCCCATGCCGGCGTCCTGAGCGGTTGTTTCGGTGGACGCGTCACCTGCTGTTGGACCGGGGCTGTTGTGAGCAATCGGGCCGGTGCACCCCGAGAGGATCACCATCCAGACAAGCCACGTTCTCCTACGTGGGAAGCTCACGCTGGGACAATTGTGCCATTGTTGCCCGTTTCCTGCGCACCAAACACAGGGACGGCGGTGCGACCATCGCACCCACACGCCAGCCCGCGCCGTTCGCCAGCTCTCGCAGCTGGGCTCGGCGACGCCTTGCTTTCCCGGCAGGGTTGCCCTACACGGGCTACAAAGACTGCGGCTACGTGTTCGGTCCGCATCCCTGGAGATGGCCACGAGAAAGCGCGGCTTATGCCGAGCACAACATAACCCGCGCTTCCTGTCGGCCATCTACAGCATCCCCGTCCGTCCAACGTTTTGCCGTTCAGCGGCGGCGCGCAGGCGCCGTCCGCTGCAATGGCATGTTAGGCCGCGCCCCACGCATTCGGTAGTCCCAGTTGTTGAGACACGACGTGACCCACGAGACTCGGGAGATCCCGATACTCGGCGCAGGTGTCTTGAATGGCGGCGTAGGAGATCGCTCCGAGCAGGAACTTGTGAATGGCCTCAACCCGCTTCGTATTGAAGGCGCGAAGCCGTCGAACCGCGTAAGGCTCAAGTCCAAGGCGCTCACATTCCGTGATCAGAGCGCCGAACATCTTCCCCTCGTTCGTAGGATACACCGTATGTGTTCCGTTCTTCGCGACCCAGAAGATCCTCAGCCAAAGATCCGCGTGCTGAAGCCGGAGGGACAGAGCCTCAAGGGCGAACCCGGCCCGTTCAGCATTTGCCGCTCGAATGGCAACCTCCCCGAGATTCCGAACCGCAGCCGCGAGGTCTGTCACTCCGTAGTCTGTGATCTTGGGAAGTTCCAAGAGCCGGTCCACGGCGCTCAACTCCATGAGCTCCTCGACCTCACTCACGGTCAACGTCTCGAGTTCGCGCAGTTCGGCGATCCTCTGGTTCTTGTCCATGTCGGCCCAACGTACGTTATCGTGTTCAGCGGCGGCGCGCGGCGCCGTCCGCTGCAACACGTTATTCGGCAGCCCGCGCGCTCATTCGCCTGCCTCGCGCCATGCGTCTCCGATCACTTTCTCGAGAACGTCACGATGTTGCTTCAGCCCCTCGGCGGTCAAGCGAATGCGATACCGATTCCACCGCTGGTCGTAATCCATGACGTCGAGGCCCGCTGCTTCCAGTTCCGCCTGGGTGGCGTCGGAGCGAGGAAGGCGCGGTTCGAAGCGAAGGAAGCTCTTCTTGGGCCGAACGATGACGAAGTTCCGCGGTGCTCCGGCCTTCGCGAGGCCGATGTAGAACTTGTTGTACTTGAGTTCCAACTGCGGATCGAACTTCCGAGCGAGTTCGAGAATGCTGTCCGCCAGGGCCACCATGCGCGGCGATCCGCGGTCCTCCCAGTACGCCCGGTCGCTGGCCTCGTGGACCTCTTCATCCTCGTCGACGAGGCCCAGGCCGACGTGATCGAGGACCGTTGTAAACACCAGCCCGACTTGATCTCCAACCCGAAGGGCACGCATCTGAATCGCGACCAAGGGGATGACGCCGTTGAAAAGGCTGACCACGTTGAGGAAGCGGCTGGTGATGTCCTCGGCGACGAGAACGGCCGTGTGATCGTATTGCGGATACCTTTTCCGTTCGATGTCCCAATATTCGATCGTTCGAATGATGTGCGACTCATCGGTTCCGCCAAGCTGCACTTCGACCTCGAAGCGTCGACTTGCCTCCGCGTCCTGGAGAAGCAGATCCAGGCGACCCGCCCGCGGCTGGGAACGCTCCTTGTCCTTCAGAACCACGTCGCCAACGCCGAGCACCGTTGTTACGGCGCAGGGTAGTTGACGCTCGGCGGGTCGAGCTCGCACCGGGAGCGTGATGGTCGACCCGGCGATGGGGTC
>JANPFD010000238.1:0-2544 GCA_031423255.1 Myxococcales bacterium
GGTCGAGGACAATTCCGAACTCCAGTGCGCCGCTCCGAACAAGGTGCAGGTTCTGGTCCAGCCGCCCATGTACACGTGGCAGCGCGCCATCATGGACGCCATGCGATTCCGGCCGGACAGGATCATCGTCGGCGAGGTCCGCGACGGCTCGGCGCTGGAGATGTTGAAGGCCTGGAACACCGGCCACCCGGGAGGCATCGCGACCGTCCATGCGAACGACACGACAGCGATGCTCGATCGCATCTGTCAGCTCATCGAGGAGGTGGTGCCGATCGCCCCGCGTCAGCTCGTGGGCCAGACGGTCGATCTCTGCGTCCATATCAGACGCGATCCCGGACATCCGGCCGGTCGATCCATCACCGGCATCGACCGAGTCGCCGGTCTCCGGGCGGACGGAAGCTGGAAACTCGAGCCTGCGACGTCCTGACCGCCAGTCGGTAACGCTACGCGCCGGCCAGGAGGCAAGGTTGGTCGTGCAACGGCCGTCCGGGTGGTTTCGGGGTGTCGAATCTGGCAACGTTCGGCCCTCCACGACCGACAACAGATAGCGCATGGCTCCACGGGAAGAATCTCTCAAGCGCGGCGCCAATCTCGGTCGCTATGAGATCCGGGAACTGATCGGCCTTGGAGGAATGGGCTGCGTCTACAGGGCGCTCGACACGGTTTTGCGATGGGTGGTGGCGGTCATGTCGCTCTACTCCTCTGCTCTCGGTGGGGAGGTACTCTAGAGATTCGCTCGCGAAGCCGTCGCCTCAGGGAAGGTCAGGCATCCGAACTTCGTCTAGGTTCTGAACTACGAGGTCGTCGATGGGCGTCCGCTCATCGTCATGGAGTATCTGCAAGGGGAGGACCTTGGCACGCTGATGGAGCGAGGTCCGCTGGATGTCTTCCGAGCCGTGGACCTGGTGCTCGCGGTTTGCGGTGGCGTCTCGGCCTGCCACCGTCGGGGGATCGTCCACCGTGACATCAAGCCCAGGAACATCTTCATCGCCGTCACCGACGTGGGTGACGTGGTGAAGGTGCTGGACTTTGGCGTCTCGAAGCTGGCAGTGGCGTCCGAACTGACCCACGACGGTCAGCTCATCGGCACGCCAAACTACATGTCCCCGGAGCAGGCCAGCGGCAAGCCAGCCGACAGCCAGACCGATCAGTACGCGATCGGCGTCCTCCTCTATCACTCCCTGACGGGGCTGCTCCCGTACCACCACCGCAAGAAGCATCTCGCGCTCCTGCGAGCGATCGAGACGGGCGACTTTCCGCCGCCCACGCAGCTCAGGGCAGAGATCCCCCGGGAGCTCGAAGAGGTGATTCTTCGCGCCATGAACGTCTCGCCGGGAGCGCGGTTCCCGAACGTCCACCTGATGGGCCGGATGCTTCTGCCTTTCGCCTCGGAACGGGGCAGGGCGACCTGGGGCGACCACTTCACGAGAACCCCGTCCATCCAGATCCTTCCGCTGACCTCCGAAGGCGCTCTTCCAGCGGAATCCGACCAGAACACTCTGGGCAACCGGAGCACGTTGAATCAGCACGAGACGGCCACTGTGATCGCCGGCTACGACGCGACCACCGTGTCGATCGCAGACGCGACGAACGAGGTGCGCACCAACGATATCGAGTCTGATATCGTGGCCGACGGCGTCGACGGTACGACAACGCGATTGCCCGGGAGCGGGATCCTGGAACAGAACCTCCTGGTTTCCACCAAGGCCGAGGCGCTCGTCCGCGCGCCCTTGCCGCGTCCGGTACCGCGGCCGGCTGCGAGGCCCGTGGCGCTGACGAAGGCCAGGTCGATCAACGGGCCGAAGACCGGCCCCTCGAAATTATGGACGGTTCTTCTGGCGGCGTTCCTTGCCTCGGCGGCGGGTGCATTCGTGACCATCAGGCTTGCTGCCAGACCCTCTACTGCCAGCTCGGCAGGCGCTGAACGAGAGCAGGATCGATCCGTGCACCGCGTCGACGTTGCGTCCCCGGTCGACGGCGCGATCGGAACCGCGATCGGAACTATGACGGGTTCTGGCGGGCCATCTTCCCCCGATCCGACTCGGAGGGATGAGCACACGCAGCCGCCCCGTTCCATCCCCATCGACTCATCGTTGGTCATTCCCGGCGATCTGCGGCGCCGAGCGGAAACACGTGGCCGGAAAGACGACCGCGACAAGGCGAAGCCGTCACGGGGTACCCGCGGAGTCCCGATCCTCGACTAAGGGCTGGGCCGCACCGACCGCCGCGCGTTCACAGGAAGTAACCGGGACCCTGCGGCGGACCCCCATGCCCCAGGGTCCCGGTGCGCTTGAAAACGCCAGGAGAAGCTCTTGCTGCTCAGGAGCAGCCACGACCGGCCTGTCATCGGGAGACGTTTCGCCGGTGCAGGCCAGGCATTTCTTCAGTGTGCTCGGAATACCGAGCGCCCGCAACTCCACGCGTCCGTAGGCTGCCAGCCGGCCGCTGGATGGACACGCTGCACCGAGCATTCGCGCGACGCGTGAAGACCCTCATGCGCGGCAAGGGGCTGTCCATCAATCGCCTCGCCGATTTCACCGGCAT
>JANPFD010000239.1:0-27873 GCA_031423255.1 Myxococcales bacterium
GCGTTCACGATGGCCGATCTAGCCGTTCACGATGCGCCGATCCCGGCGTTCATGATCGACCGATCCGCGCGTTCACCATGCACCGATCCCGGCGTTCACGATGGACCGATCCCCGCGTTCACCATGCGCCGAAATCCGCACCCGAACGTGGGTGGCACGCCATCCGGCACACCTATGCTTCCCATGCAGCGCGCTTCGGGGTGAACCCGTGGCGGCTTCAGGCGTGGCTGGGGCACTCGACCATCGGGATGACCCTGCGCTACGTCCATCAGGTCGAGGAGCACAAGCGACCCATCCCGGAGGAAGTCGTCGCAGCAGGGGCGGGGGCCAGCGGCCCGGACGAACGTGTGGTGCTGATGCTCGGGGCCCGCTACCGAGTAGTCCGTGCAAACGTCGTGCAAACGTCGCCCCTGGCCGTTGTCTGATCGTAGTAAAAATCGATACTTAAGGTGTAGGCGGGACAGGGATTGAACTTGACCGAGAGAAACCGCAAAAAATAGGTGCGGCGCGGATTTGCAAAGCATCTCGGCAAGTTCAGTCCCTGGTCCCTTCCGTCGCGTTCCGTCCAGAACCACCCAGAGAAGTGTTCCGTGGCAACACGGTGGCAACAGAAACGGTGCTGGGACTACGGTCTACCAGGTCACGACGGTGAGACCGGGGATCTTCAGAAAGTCCCTTTGGTTGCGAGTGACCACGTCGAACCCTCGTGACAACGCGGTACACGCGATCGCCAGGTCGTCCCTGGGAACAACGATGCCCTTCGCCTGCAACTCGGCGTCTACCCGGGCGCGCACGCGAGCGGCGGCCAGGTCAAAGTCGATGATCGGTATCGCCGAGAGGAACCCTTCCACGATCTCTTCTCGTCGCTTCCGCCGCTCAGGCGTGTCTGCGCGATACACGCCGTGAAGCAACTCAGCCGCTGTCACCGAAGCCATTGCGAAGCCGGCGTCAGGGGTGATGAGCCGGCGGGCATCATCGGACGCCAATGCGCCGCGCTCGGCGGCGATGAAGATGCTGGAATCGATCAGCGATCCCACGGAGACGCCGGAGCTTCCGGGGCTGCCCTGCTCGCGCTCACGCCCGCCTCGATGTCGTCGGCGAGTCCCTCGTCCTTGGGCAGGCGAGTCAGCAGGGTGAGCAAAGCGTCGGCCGGGAGCAGCTTGGGGTCATGCAACAGAGCATCCGCCAGGTCTGCGCGCTCGTCTGGAGTCAGACCATCGAGGAGTTTGTGGACGCGCGAGCTGCGAGCCATGACCTTTTTGATTTTGCCCCAGATTCGACCGAAAGACACGTCCTCGGCGGGAATCCAGGGCCTTGCTCCGCGCTGCACTGTCGTCGTCGGACGTCTTCGTCGAACGTGACGCGCTGCCCAGCGTGCACCACTTGAGCATGCACACGGCAGCGCACCGCCGCCAGGCTTTGCCTGCGGCAGCTCATCGCGGGGGGCGACGGGGACTCTTGTCAGGGTCCCCGTCCCGATTGTGGAGCGACGCGGACTCGAACCGCGATCTCAGCCGTGCGAGAGCTGTGTCCTCCCAGTTGGACGATCACCCCGGAATCAAGGCACCGGAGCCCCTCCCCCGGTCGTGCCGAGGGAGGGGCCTGGTCACTGCTGCAGAGATCCGCTCCAGTAGGCCGTCCATTCGGTCGGCATTCTCGAGGGATCCATGGCGACGGTCAGCGTGGGCAGCCACCGCGGCTTCGTCGGATTGCGCAGGAGACGCATCCTCGCCTGCGACGGGGTGCGGTTCGCCTTGGTGGCGTTGCACGGTACGCAGCAGGTCACGATGTTCTCCCAGGTTGTGCGGCCACCGGCCGCGCGCGGCAGAACGTGGTCGAAGGTCAGGTCCTCCGACGGAAGGCGCTGGCCGCAGTACTGGCAGATGAAGGCATCGCGGGCGTAGATGTTGAGGCGCGAGAACCTGATCGCCACCTTGTCGCGGCGGAAGCGACGGAGCACGCGCACGACCGCCGGCATCGGGTAGTCGCGCGCGACGCCCCTGATGGTGCGGTCGCGGCTGTACTCGAGCACCTCGGCCTTGCCGAGGAAGACGTCCACCACGGCCCGCGTCCACGGCTCGATACGCAATGGCCGGTAGTCCACATCGAGAAACAAAACAGCGGTCATGGTGTCTCCTCCTTTCTTTTTTGTCGGGGGGCGCGTCGGACGCGCCCCCCGCGCCCCCGGCTCGCTTCGGCGGGCAAAGCCCGCCTGCGCGAGCTTTTTTGTGGGTCCGGATGGATTCGAACCATCACCTTTCCGGGTTTGAGCCGGCTGCGTCTTCCGGTTGCGCCACGGACCCGTCAGTCGTGCGTGGTACCTGGGGAGGGATTCGAACCCTCACTGGACACGTTCTGAGCGTGCTGCCTCTTCCAAGTTGGGCTACCCAGGCGTCTGTGGACACGGTCAGATTCGAACTGACACTGCCGACGTTCTCGACGTCGTTCCTCTGCCTGTTGGGATACGTGTCCGTGAACGTCCTGGCGTCGGGGATCGAACCCGAGCCGTCCGCTTATAAAGCGGCCGCTCGCACCAGCGAGCCTCGCCAGGCCAGCGGTCCCGACGAGGATCGAACTCGCCTATTCCGGTCGACAGCCGGACATCCTCACCAGAGGATTACGGGACCAATCGCGTGGGCAGCGCCCATCAAGGTTGTCGGAGCTGACGGAATCGAACCGTCCTCTACGGTGTGTAGGACCGCGGCCCAACCACTGGACCAAGCTCCGGTGCGCGCGGGAGGGGTTGAACCTCCGCTCTCCAGCATGTCGGGCTGGCGTCTTTCCGTTCGACCACGCGCGCATACCGGCGGACGGATTCGAACCGTCCCGCACGACCTTATGGGGGTCGCCTGCTCGCCCGAGCTCGCCGGCGTGGCGCCCACGGAAGGAGTCGAACCTTCGCGACCAACGTTCGTAGCGTCGGCGCCGAATCTCCGTCGGCGTGGGCCTGGTGTCCGATGCGGGCCTCGAACCCGCGCCTCCGCATTGAAAGAGCGGCAGCCTCGCCTGCTAGCCCAATCGGACAGTCATTGGTGTCGGCATGGTGACCCCAGCGGGTATCGATCCCGCTTCTGCACCTTGAGAGGGTGCCGACCTAGCCAGTAGTCGATGGGGCCCTGTGCCTCCTCGGCCGGACTCGAACCGGCAACCTCTCGCTTCGGAGGCGAGCGTGGTCATCCATTTCCACCACGAGGAGAGAAGAGCGCGTGGCCGGAGTCGAACCGGCAGGGACGAGATTAGAAGGCTCGCTGGCATCCAGTTGCCGCACGCGCGCTGCTGTGGGAGTTGGATTCGAACCAACGGCTTCTCGCTTAACAGGCGAGCCGATTTCCGCTCTCGCATCCCACAAGAAGAGCCCCTCGACCGACTTGCACGGTCCCTGTTCCCGGGTACAGGCCGGGTGCTGCGCTCTCTCAGCATGAAGGGCGGTAGCGGCGGCCAGAGTTGCACTGGCTTCCTCCGGGTTATGAGCCCGGCGTGCTCTCCCACACTTCGCCGCAGAGCCCACGGGCCGAATCGAACGGCCTTCTCCCGGTTACGGGCCGGGCGCGTCACCATGTACGCTTCGCGGGCACGAACTCGGTCGCCGTGCACACCCGGGTGAAATTCAGCCGCACGAGCGGCTGGAGGAACCGGGCGCCACGACGACCTTCTGGTCTTGAGCACCATGCGTGAATCGAACACGCGTCTCTTGCTTGGAAGGCAAGGGCCTAACCATTCGGCCAACGGTGCGCGTCGGGCGCAGGCGAGCTGCGCTCACCGGAGCCCATCGCGGGGGGCGCGGGACCCTTGAGGGTCCCGAAGTAAATGAATGTGAGCGCCCGGCGGGACTCGAACCCGCTCCTTCTGACTGGCGGTCAGACATGCAGCCATGAACACTTCGGGCACGAACTTCTGACGAGCTCAGGCGGGCTTCGCCCGCCGGAGCTCGTCGTCGGAGGGCACGGGAACTCCTCTCAGGGTTCCCGACAAGGCGGAGACGAGAGAGGGACTCGCACCCTCATGACGGGTTTTGCAGACCCGCGCCTATCTCTTCGGCCATCTCGTCACTGGAGGAGAGCGGAGATCCTGCCTCCCACACCCGAAGGTGCCACCCGGGTAGCATCCGGTGCCGGGCCTCGCCCGGTTCGCTCTCCATGGCTGGGAGTGAAGGATTCGAACCCTCAGGACGTTAACCCTGGCCAGGTTTTCGAGACCTGTTAGGCGCCATTGCCTGCCACTCCCAAGACGCGGGCAACCGAGGAATCGAACCTCACTGGCGGGTTTTGGAGACCCACGTGATCCCAGATCGTCGCCCATCGGCGCTGGTGGAGGCGGAGGGTAACGCTCCCTCCTGACCTGCTTGCAAGGCAGGGTCACAGCCTTCTGTACGCCCCCAGGGTCAGCGTGGGGTGAATCGAACACCCATGATCTCGGTTCCAGGCCGAGTGACCAGCCATTGGCCCACACGCTGATGGTTGGGTGACCGCCCGGTATCGATCCGGGACCTTCTCGTTCACAGCGAGACGTGCAGAGCCACTACACCACGGCCACCATCACAAACATCCACAAGAGACCCGACGGATGGGCGCGAGGGCCATCGTGGAGTTGTTCACCGCTCGGCACGTCACGGGATATCCGTGGCGTCCGCCGCGCTCTCCTTCCGTCGGTATCTGGTAGAGGCGCTGGGGATCGAACCCAGCCCTGCCGCTTATCGAGCGGCTGCACGTCCCATCGTGCTACGCCTCTGTTTTGGATCGGAACCCTGAAAGGGTTCCGCACCTCCCGCGATAGGTGCGTCCGGGCAAAGCCCGTCCGCACCTGCGCGTTGGACGCAAAACCCTGAGAGGGTTCCACACCTCCCGCGTAGGTGCATCTGGGCAAAGCCCGTCCGCACCTGCGGGCGTTGGTCAGGGTGGCTGGAACTGCCCCAGCGACCTCCGGCTCCCGAAACCGGCGCTCATCTCACCGAGCTCCACCCTGATGTCGCGTCGGAGGAGGACGGGCTACGCCCGGACTCCTCCATCGCGGGAAGGGCTGGAAACCCTTTCAGGGGTTCCAGCCAAATGAAGTGCCCCCGTCTGGAATCGAACCAGCACCTTCCGCTCTTCAGGCGGACGCCATCACCAGATCGGCTACAAGGGCATCGTTGTGGCCGGGGTGGTGCCCGGCCACGGGCATCGTCATCTATTCGGTTGTCAGGGAGCGGGTCGATTGCTCGACGAATCTGTTCGGGGACGAGGACTCGAACCTCGACATGCAGGGTCAAAGCCTGCCGGCCTGCCATTAGCCGATCCCCGAGTTCTTCTTCTGTTTGTCTTTGCGTTCCGGGACGAGGATTCGAACCTCGACACCTGCGTTCAGAGCGCAGGGGCCTGCCATTAGCCGATCCCGGATCACGTGGGCCGCCAGGGACTCGAACCCTGCTATCTCGATTAAGAGTCGAGTGCTTCGCCATCAAAGCTTGCAGCCCGCTGTATTCGCGTGGGCGCAGCGGGGCGTTGCCACGCGGAGCCCGTTGCGGGAGGGTGCGGGAACCCTTTCAGGGATCCCGCCAAGATCGTTGGTTGCCGCCGGTCGGAATCGAACCGACTCACTCCGGTTTAAAAGACCGGTGCCCAGCCATTCGGGCGTCGACGGCTCGAATAGGCCGCCCGCGCGTTTGCTTGTGTGGGAGCGACAGGACTCGAACCTGCGAAGTGCGCGTTGGCACGGCTGGTTTACGGCCAGCCCCCTTTGCCGCTCGGATGCACGCTCCCCCGACGGAGAGCCGCTATAGCTCTTCGGTTCCATGATTGACCTCCGGAAATGAAAAAAGCCGCCGTGGTTTCCCAGGGCGGCTTCGTCGAACTACGCGAGTTAGTTCGCTTCTAGCTGCCCCTCCTGATACCGGGCTCCTGGGTCCTGGACGGATGATTGACCCATGAGCACATGCCGTAGTCGCCCATCAACAGGCACCCGCGACCGACCGCTGTCGCGGTCCTCGTCGCAGGTCGTAGTTTTTGGCGCAACGTCAACATGACTTAGCGAAGGTGAACTCTGAAATCATTGTCGTCAACATCTATTTCACAATTGTCTGTACGTAATGCTTTTTTTGTCATTGAGAGCGGGCGGGCCGGTGAGGGCGTCCTTGCGCGCGTGCGAAAGCATCAAAACTCCACGTTCATCAGGCGACCAAAGATGGCGCTGCCGCCGATCCAGCCGTTGATGTATCCGCGGTTGTTGCCGATCTGGAAACGCTCGCCCTCGATCGCCTTCACGATGTGCAGATACTCCGTGCCGCGAACCTTGCACAGCACGATGTCCCCGACGGCGATCGAGCCGATGGCCACCGGCGAGACGGTGCAGAGCTGACCGGACTCGATCCGGGGAGACATGGAGCTGCCACGCGGCTGGAACGCGACCGTCTCGCCGGCCTGGAGGCGTTGAATGTATCCGGTCGCCCATCCCATCTTTGTCAGCCTCCCGCCAACTGCTTGCCGAGACGCCTCTCGGAATCGAGGATCGTGTCGGCGGTCAGTTCGTAGTCCTTCTTCGGAGAGCCCGAGCGCAGCCAGGCGAATTCACGCCAGAGCGCCAGGATGGCGACGCCTTCCACGTGACCGCGGCATCTCTTGATCAGCTCCTGGCCGTAGGTTGCCATGGCCACGGCCTCGGCGGTGGCGAGGTCGTCGATGAGGTGGGTCGCCGCGGATTCCGACAGGTCGTGGCCGAGCTTGCGGGCGAGTTCCCAGAGGTAGGCCTGCTTGAGGAGCCGGGCGCGCTTCTTGTCGCCGTCGCGGACTTTCTTGGTCCGTAGATGGGGCGCGGCGACGAGATAGGTGCACAGGGGGCACCCGCATCCGCAGTCGGACACGCTCCAGGTGCCCGGCTGTTCCACCAGATCGAACGAGGTGAGGAGATACGAGGCGAACATGTGGACGAATGCCTCCAGCTTGCCGGGGTCGTCGACCTCCGGGCGCCACCGCGCCGGGATCTGGTCGGCGTAGCTCCGCAGCCAGTCGCGCGCCGACTCGGTCGCATCGGCGTACCGGTGGGCGCGATCGAAGGTGATCGTCCCCTTCTGGATGGAGGTCGAGACCCAGCGAAGCAGGCCGTAGCTCTGCCTGTGAAGACTCACGGCGTTTCTCAAGGCAACGTCATCCAGCATGGTGTCCTCGCATTCGATCGGCAGGGGCGTCCTCACACCAGGTTCAGCAGCTTGTCGCCGATGCCCTTCTCGGCCACGATGATGTTCAGCTTGCCGGCCTGAGCGATCCTCTCGATGGTCTCGAGCTCGCGCAGGCGCATCAGGGTCGGGTTGTTCTCGAGCAGGCGGGCGGTGTTGGCCTGGTTGCGGATGGCTGCGGTCTCCTCGCGACGGGTGATGAGGGCGGCCTCGGCCGCCTTCTGCGCCTCGGTCACCTTGTTGAGGAGCTCGCGCATCTCGCCCGGCAGGATCACGTCGCGCACGCCGAAGCCGATCAGCTCCACGCCGAAGTCGGCGGTGCGGGCGCGAATCGCCGTCGCGATCTCACCGACGAAGCTGTCCTTGTCGGCCAGCAGCTCATCCAGCAGGCGCGTGCCCACCGCCGCGCGCAGGGCGAGCTGGGCCTCGCGGTAGAGCGCCTGACGGAAGTCGTCGACGGCCGAGACCGCCCGGGCGGCGTCGGTGACCTTGAAGGTCACCAGAGCGTTCATGCGCAGGGTGACCTTGTCGCGGGTCATGATCTCCTGACCAGCCACGTCGAGCACCGCCTCGCGGCGGTCGATGGTGAACAGCTTCAGGTCGGCGATGCCCTTCCAGAAGGCGTACTGGCCCGGCGCCAGGGTCTCGGCCAGAGCGCCGTCGCGGTAGACGAGGCCGACCGCGCCCTGCGGGACGACCAGGCGCTCGAAGCGGACGCTGTCCGGATCGGAGGCGAAGATCGCGGCCAGTTTGGCGTGCTCGAAGCGCACGGCTCGCGCGTCGACCCTGTCGACCTTCACACGGCGAAAAGCATTCCACAGGGCGTGGCGGCCCGGCCCGAGTACGGCGTCGAGGCGGTCGTCGATCCAGACCAGGGCTCGCTCGTGGTCGGCCAGGTCCACGACCGTGGCGTCACTGTCCAGGCCGCCCGCCTTGATCAGAAGATCCAGATCGGCGTGACGGATCCAGGCATCACGGGTGGACAGTACGTCGATGCGAACCTTGCCGAGTGGGTTCCAGAAGCGATACTTGCCGGCGCCCAGGAGGCGGACGAACTCGCCATCACGAAACAGCAGGCCGCGCTCGAACGATCGGATCTTGATGGTGGTTAGCGGGTACATGGTTCACTCACTTTGGGTTGGGTCCGTGAGAGGCCGTCCGACGTGGCCGCACCTTGGCGGTGGAGCATGGGGCGGCGGAGCGGATGCGAGCGCCAGGGGCACGCTCGCACGTCGTCTCCGATCGCTTGTCCGTGCTGCAGAACCGCTTCGTCTGCTGCCTGGTTCAGGGCCCCAGGCTGGACACTCACCGGACGGTCTCCTTCGGGACTTTCTCGATGTACAGGGTTCGAACCTGTGGCTCTTGCGAGCTACCAGTTTCATCCGTGTGCGGCTCGGTTCGATGCCGTTCACGGAACACGCTCATCGCGCGCCGCCGGCCCGGGCTGTTCCGGAAGGTGAAGCTGTTCGCTTCACGTCTGGATGACAAAGCAAGCGGCGGGCCAGCCGTCAGGCTGCCTGGATCGCCTGCAAAGTCAGTCCGTAGCGAGCGAGGTACTTCCGGAGTCGATCGGCGTCGTTCGGCTGGGACTTCTCCGCGCGAGAGGCGGCGAAGAGGACGCGGCCGGCGTCAGACAGGCTTCTGGCCGTCCGGCACACCCGGACGACCTCATCGAGCTGGATGCGATCGAAGCGGTCGAAACTGGACAGCTTCGGGCCGAGCAAACGCTCGACGATGCCGGAGGTTCCGTCCTCGGTAGGCGCACGGTCGGAACGCCAGGCAGCGCGCAGACGCTCGATCTCCTCGTCCACGTCGGCGACGCTGATCCGGCCGCCCTCGCATAGGGTGGCCATCCGGCGCACGGAAGCGTTGAAGTCCCTGAAGTTACCGGACCAGAGCGCCTCGGCCGACCGCCCAAAGGTCAGGTAGCGATCGCGTGCTTCCCGGCTCAGGGTCAGGCGGAGGTTCCTCGCCCCTCCGACGCGTTCGAGCTCGTACTCGAGGTTGGGCGCGACATCCTCGGGACGGTCGCGGATCCCGGGAAGGACGAAGGTCCACAGGTTGATGCGGGCGAGCAGATCTTCGCGGAAGCGGCCGGCGCCAACTTGCGCCCCGAGATCCCGGTTGGTCCCGGCGATGAGCTGAAAATCGCTCTGGACTTCGCGATCGGAGCCGACCGGGAAGAAGGTCTTGTCCTCGATGGCGCGCAAAAGCATCGCCTGCTCGTCGACGCCGAGTTCGCCGATCTCGTCGAGAAAGAGCACGCCCTTGTCCGCCTTGCGCAACATCCCGGCCCGGGCCTCGGCAGCCCCGGTGTAGGCGCCTCGCACGTGCCCGAACAGCGTCGACATGGCGGCGTCGCCGCGTAGCGTGGCGCAGTTCACCTCGACCAGCTCACCGGCGACCTGGCGCCGGGCCTTCTTCAGCTCGTGAAGGCGCCGCGCGAGCTGAGATTTTCCCGAGCCGGTCGGACCGCACAGCAGCACCGGATCGCGGGAGGCGATCGCCACCTGCTCGAGCCGCTCGACGAGGCGGTTATAGGCCGCGTTGCGGGTCTCGATGCCCGACTTGAGGAACGACAGGCCCTCCTTCTGTTCCTGGTGGAAGCGCGCGGCGATGCTGTCGTACTTCGACAGATCGAGATCGATGATGCTGAACGTACCCGCGGCGTCTCTTTGGGACGGTGAGGTCTGGATGAGGCGCGCCGGGAAGTGCCGCGACTCGGCCAGCAGGAACATGGAGATCTGGGCAATGTGAGTCCCGGTCGTGATGTGGACGAGGTAGTCCTCCTTGGCCGGGTCGAAGGGGTAACGGCGGGCGAAATCGCGAAGCGCGCCGTAGGTCTGCTCGAGATCCCAGGGATCGGCGATCTCGATGTTCTCGAGGACGACGTCCGTTTCGGGCGACACCTGCGCGATGTCCTCCTTGATCGCGCGGGCAAGACCCTCGAAGCGCCGGGGGTAGATGAGCACAAAGCGGTCGACGAGGAGGTCCTCGTGCTGGCAGAGGGCCACGCTCGGCCGCCACTTGTCCCAGCGGGAGGGGCCACGCTTGGCCTGATCGAGGCTGCTTCCCAGCATGCCGATGACGACCTGGCGCCTGCGAGACATCTATCCCATGGTCTATCATTACTAGAAAATTTTCTAGTCCACGGCCCGATGCGCCACCTGCCGATGTCGCCCTGACGTTCCGCGAGACGTGGCACGGGCGCTGCACAAGGAGGGAGCATGACGAACGAGGCGAAGGAGACGATGAAGACGACGGCTGGCGCCCACCAGGTCTTCCCGGTCGAGGGCGGCGCGCCGATCAAGGCGTGGACGGCGGGCGTGCCGTTCGAGGCCCAGGCCCGGGCCCAGGTCGAGCGGATCGCCCGCCTGCCTTTCATTCACCGCCACGTGGCCGTGATGCCCGACGTTCACCTTGGCATGGGCGCGACGGTCGGCAGCGTGATCGCAACGAAGCAGGCGATCGTCCCGGCCGCCGTCGGCGTCGACATCGGCTGCGGCATGATGGCGGTGCGGACGAGCCTCCGCGCGGCTCAGTTGCCGGACGACCTGCGGGACGTCCGCACGGCGATCGAGACGGCGGTCCCGCACGGCCGCACGAAGAACGGCGGCCCCGGTGACCGTGGCGCCTGGCACGACGTGCCCGCGCGTGCAGCCGAGGCCTGGGCAACTCTGCGTCCACGTTTCGAGGACATCGTGGCCAAGAACCCCCGCATCGGCCGGGGTACGAACGTCCAGCATCTCGGCACGCTGGGAACGGGCAACCACTTCATCGAGGTCTGCCTCGATGAGGCGGACCAGGTCTGGATCATGCTCCACAGCGGATCGCGTGGGGTTGGCAACCGCATCGGTAGCCACTTCATCGAGCTCGCCAAGGAGGACATGCGGCGCTGGTTCATCAACCTGCCCGATCAGGACCTGGCGTACCTGCCGGAGGGCACGGTTCACTTCGACGAGTACGTCGAGGCGGTGGAGTGGGCGCAGGAGTACGCACGCATGAACCGGGAGCTGATGATGGAGGCTGTGCTCGAGGCGCTCCGGCGCAGCGATCGCCTGCCTGCCTTCGAGGCCCGGCTCGAGGCGGTGAACTGTCACCACAACTACGTGGCGCGCGAGAACCACTTCGGCGCGAACGTCTTCGTGACCCGCAAGGGCGCGGTGCGGGCGCGCAAGGGTGACCTCGGCATCATCCCGGGCAGCATGGGCGCGCGCTCGTACATCGTGCGCGGCCTCGGCAACGAGCAGTCTTTCGATAGCTGCAGCCACGGCGCGGGCCGGGCCATGTCGCGGGGGGAGGCGCGCCGGCGCTTCACCGTGGCCGACCACGCGGCGGCCACGGCGGGCATCGAGTGCCGCAAGGACGAGGACGTGATCGATGAGACGCCCATGGCGTACAAGTCGATCGACGCGGTGATGGACGCGCAGCGGGATCTCGTGGAGATCGCCTACACGCTCAAGCAGGTCGTCTGTGTGAAGGGGTAACGATGATCGTTCTCGATGGATCGCAGGGGGAGGGCGGAGGGCAGATCCTCCGCTCGGCCCTGGCGCTATCGCTCGCCACGGGGGCGCCCTTCCGGATCGAGAAGATCCGGGCGGGGCGCCCCCGTCCGGGGCTGATGCGCCAGCACCTGACGGCCGTCGAGGCGGCGACCGCGGTCGGCGGTGCGGAGACCAGCGGTGCGGAGATCGCCTCGACCGCCCTCACTTTCCGGCCGGGCCCGGTCAAGGCGGGGGCGTACACGTTCTCGGTCGGAACGGCGGGGAGTGCCACCCTGGTGCTGCAGACGGTGCTGCCGGCGCTGATCACGGCGGGCGGTCCCTCGACGCTGGTCCTCGAGGGAGGAACTCACAACCCGATGTCGCCGCCCTTTGATTTTCTGGCGAAGACGTACCTGCCGGTCCTCGCCCGCATGGGACCGAAGGTGGAGGCGACGCTGGAGCGGGCGGGCTTCTACCCGGCGGGCGGCGGGCGAATGCGAGTGGAGGTGCAGCCGCAAGACAAGCTGGAGCCGATCGCCATCGAGCACCGGGGGGAGATCCGCGCCCGCCGGGTGCGAGCGGTGCTGGCGAATCTGCCGCGGGCGATCGGGGAGCGGGAGATCGAGGCCATTGCTCACCGGCCGTCGTGGGCGTCGTGCGCCTTCTCGGTGCAGACGATCGACAACTCGATGGGCCCGGGTAACGTGCTCCTCGCCGAGGTGGAGAGCGAGGCGCTCACGGAGGTATTCACGTCTTTCGGGGAGAAGCAGGTGCGCGCCGAGGCCGTGGCCGAGCGGCTCGTGCGTGAGGTGGACGAGTACCTGGCCGCCGACGTGCCGGTCGGCGTGCATCTCGCCGATCAGCTGGTGCTGCTGCTGGCGCTCGCCGGAGGCGGAAGCTTCCGTACGCTGCCGCCGTCACGGCACGCGCGGACTCAGCTCGCGGTCATCGAGCGTTTTCTCGATCGGAAGTTTGGGTTTGTGGAAGAGAAGACCGGATGGCGGTGCTGCGGCTCGTGACCGGACGTCGGAGAAGGCGCTCGACCAAACTGACCTCGTGACCGACAGTAGCCTGCCTCAGCTGGTCCTTCCCATGGGCACGCGCGTCGTGACGCGAGTGGAGATCCGCGCCGACACCGAGCGCGCGCACCGGCCCGTCGGCGCCGTCGCCGAGATCATCGGCCTTCCCGCGGACTCCCTTCACCGCTACCGGATCCGGTTTGCCGATGGGGGTGAGGCCTCGGTGCGGCGAAAGGAGATCAGCATCCTCAGCCACTACAAGCAGGAGGAGGCGGGATTGCCTCACCCGATCGTGGAGCGCGATCTCACCCCGTACATCATCTACCGGTGCGTGGTGGGCTCGCGCGCGTACGGGCTCGAGGGCTCGGAGTCGGACACCGACCGGCGTGGCATCTACCTGCCGCCAGCGGAGCTCCACTGGTCGTTGCACGGGGCACCCGAACAGCTCGAGAACGCGGAGACGCAGGAGTGCTACTGGGAGCTGCGGAAGTTTATCGACCTCGCCTTGCGTGCCAATCCCAACGTCCTCGAGTGCCTGTACACGCCGATGGTGGAGCACGCCACGCCGCTGGCGCACGAGTTGCTGGCGATGCGGGCCCAGTTCCTGTCCAAGCTCGCCTACCAGACGTTCAACGGCTACGTGCTCTCTCAGTTCAAGAAGCTGGAACAGGATCTTCGCGCCAAGGGCGCCATCAAGTGGAAGCACGTGATGCACATGATCCGGCTCTTGCTCGCCGGGATCACGCTCCTGCGCGATGGTGAGTTGCCAGTGGACGTCGGTGAACACCGGGAACGCCTCCTGGCCATCCGCTCGGGTCAAATGCCCTGGCAAGAAGTGGAGACCTGGCGTCACGAGCTCCATGGGAACCTTGACGCCGCCTACAGGACGACGAAGTTGCCCGATCGTCCGGACTACGACGCCGCAGATCGTTTCCTCATCAAGGCCCGAAGGAGTGCTCTATGAACAGCCACGACGTGGCCCAGGATCCACGACTTCGCGCGATCGTGCAGGCACAGCCTCACCCGCTCCTGTTCGCAACGGTGAGCGGGGCTCATCTGTATGGCTTCCCCTCGCCAGACTCGGACTTCGATCTTCGCGGTGTCCATGTCCTTCCGCCCGAGTTGGTCGTCGGCCTCGATGAAGGGCCGGCCACCATCGAGGTAGCGGAGCGCCGTCCGGATCTGGAACTGGATCTCGTCACGCACGACGCGAAGAAGTTCTTCGGGCTGCTCCTGCGTCGCAACGGCTACGTCCTCGAGCAGCTCTATTCACCGCTCGTCATCAGCACGACGGCAGAGCACGGAGAGCTCAAGGCGATCGCCCGCACCTGCATCACCCGCCATCATGTGCACCACTACCGGGGCTTTGCCGGCACCCAGTGGGATCTCTTCTGCAAGGAGCAGCCGCGACGGGTCAAGCCGCTCCTCTACGTGTACCGGGTGCTGCTGACCGGCATTCATCTGATGCGCACGGGGGAGATCGAAGCCAACCTCGTTCACCTCAACGAGGAGTTCAGGCTTCCCTACGTCCCGGAACTCGTCGCGCGCAAGCTGGAGGGACCGGAGAAAGCCACGCTTGCCGAACAGGACTGGGGCCGGCACGAGTCCGAGTACAACCGCCTTGTGGGCGTCCTCGACGAGGCATCGGTCGCCAGCACGCTGGCCGAGGAGCCGTCAGCACACCGGGCGCTGCACGATCTTCTGGTGCGCGTTCGCCTGAGGTGAGGACGCGTGCGTGTGTACCCGACGCCATGCCTGCTAGCCGTCGTATCGATACCCGACACCGTGGACAGTTCGCACCAGACTCGGATTTGCGGGATCTGCCTCCACTCGCTGTCTCAGCTTCGAGATTTGCTGATCCAGGGTTCGGCTGTTCGGAGCGTGTTCGATCCCCCATAGCCGGTTGAAGAACGTATTGCGGTCCACCACCTTTCCGCGGTTTTCCTGCAAGAGTCTCAATATTCCGATCTCCCGCAGGGACAGCTCGATGACGTTCTCCCCGCGGCGCGCCCGCAACTCGGCCGGGAACACCTCCAGATCGCCGATGGTAAACGGCATTGACTGGGTCGGACGTTCACGAAGGCAGCGGCGTGTGACGGCGCGGATCCGGGCCACCACCTCCTTCACTCCGAATGGCTTGACGATGAAGTCGTCTCCGCCCATCTCCAGTCCCAGCACCCGGTCGATCTCCTCGGACTTGGCGCTGATGAAGATGATCGGGACTTCGGGATCGCGACCACGGATCTCGCGGCAGACCTCATAGCCACTTGCACCGGGCATCATGATGTCGAGGAGAACGAAGTGCGGGCTCTCGGCCAGGTACAGGCGGACCGCCTCCCGCCCGTCGCAGGCTGTGATCGTCTCGTAACCCTCTGCGACCAGGATGTCCCGCAGCCCTTCGCGAATGTGGCGGTCGTCTTCGGCGAGCAGGACTTTCATGCAGCCTTTTCGGTGATCAGAATGACCTCGAAGCGCGCACCTCGATCAGAATCCAGGATCCGCAGGTCGCCGCCATGCCGTCGCGCCAGATCGCGAGCGATGCCGAGACCGATGCCGGTGCCCGGCACCCCTTCATGGCTGGGCGCCACGAGGCGAACGAATGGCTCGAAGACTCGCTCCCGCTCCGAGGCGGGAATACCCGGCCCGCGATCTTCGACCAGGATGCGCATGATCGGCAAGGAGACAGCGGTGCGCACCACCACCGGCCCTTGCGGCGCGTACTTCTCGACGTTGCTCAGCAGGTTGCCGAGGATCTGCGCGAGTACGTCTGCATCCACGCGTACCTGGCCGGGCGCTCCGGCATCGAAGCGGGCGGTCACGCCGCTGGAATCGAACCCCGGCCCGAACTGCTCGAGGAGGCCGCGAATGACGTCGTCGACACAGGCGGACGTGGGCTGAACCGTCAACCTTCCTTTCTCCAGACGCGACAAGGTGAGGATATTGGTGATGAGGCGTCCCAGACGCTGGCTCTCTGCCACTATGACGGCCAGTCGCTGGCGGCCAACCGGATCCTCAATCGTCTCTTCCAGCAACTCCGCGTACATCCGAACGTTGGTCAACGGAGTCTTGAGCTCGTGCGAGACCTGGTTCACGAAGCTGACCCGCTCCGCAGCCAGCCGGAATTCGCGCGTGCTCTCCCGGAAAATCCAGACCCCAGCCCCCACCACCACCAGCGCAAGCGCGAGCAGGCCGCCTGCGATACCGAGGGCGGTATACCCCCGCACGGGTTCCGGTCCCAGATAGGCCAGGCGCCAGGCCGCGAACGGCGGCCGGAGCCACAAGGCCACGAGAGGCTTGCTGTTGGGCGGTGGCGTGTAAGCGCCCCACTGGTAGACCATGCGGCCACTCGGGTCGAACAGAGCGATCCGCTCGTCGCCTCTGGATCGGTCAGGCACCGTCGCAGGAAGACGGGCTACCAGCGCAGCCTGCACGACGACCTTCGGCACCGCGACTGCCACGATCTGGTCGGGAGCCGTCCGCCGCCAGAAGAGAAGGCCCAGTCCTTCGCGGTCTAGTAATGGTTCCCACCCGGAGGTGACACGCTCGCCTGCACGCGACAGAGCGGCACCGGGCTCCCACAGAGTACGAGCGTCTCGAATCAGGCGCTGTTCCTCATCATTACCGGGGCCACCCGGGGGAAAGAGAAGACGGCCCGCACGATCGGCGACCACCATGCGTTCGAGGCGCGGATGCCGCTGCGACAACGCGCGCAATTGTTCGGGATCGGACGGGAGGTGTTCGGTCGCAGCCAGAAGGTCGCGTTGCAATTCGGTATCCACCACATCGAGCATCACCGCTAGATCCTCCAGCTTGCGCTCGAGCAAGGAGCGCATCTCGCTGGCGGCCCGCCCCTCTTCACTTCCAGCCACCCAGATGCCCACGGCTGCCAGCACCCCGACCGGGGCCAGCACGAGCAGACCAAGCAGGATTCGAAGGCGGAGGTGCACGTCAGTCCCGGGCCAATCCCCCCAGAGGATCGTTGCCAATCCGATTCATCATCTCGACGAGATTGAACATGCGCGGCGGTGTGCTGGTGACACGCGCCTGCTCCCGGTCACGGCGTACGCGTCTTGGGCCACGTCGGATAACCGGAGAAGACGGAGATGATGGCTGGTTGCCGGCCGCGGACTCTTGGCTGGCGACGTCCAGTCCAGCGCCCAGAAGTTCTCGTTCGACAAGGCGACCCACGTTCCTTGTCCGCTCGCCGACAACAACCGTGGACAAAGAAATGCCTTCCTTCATCAGCAGTGTGGCGAACGTTCCGAGTTGTGCCGGCGAGTTCTCGGCGGATACGAGGACGATGCGGCTGGCCCGATCTGGCCGCGCAAATCTGGCCAACTCGCCCTTGCACTTCACGACGGCAGCGAACGCCGCTGTAGACCCGCCACCCGCGTCGAGGCGTCGAATACCGGCCGCGACCTCGTCCCGCTGCACGAGACGTGTTGCGGGCACGACCACCTGCACCAGGTCATCGTACGCCACGAGCGAGATGCTGTCTGTGGGTCGAAGCTGCCGGATCGCATCCATGAGGCCAAACCGGACTTCTGCGACGTTCCCGTTGCCCATGGCTTGCGATCGATCAACCGCCAGGCAGGCATTGACGCCACCATGACTGCCTTCCGCCGAAGGATGAGCAACTGAAAACAGCGCGACGGCGACCAGCAAAAAAGAGTTCATGAGCGAGCCTCCTCCGACAAACGTTAGTCAGGGCGCCGATCTAGGTGGTCAGCGGCTTGTATGTGATTTGTAAAAAGATTGTGAAGGCGACCGGTGGGTTGCCTGCCCACGCCGTGTGCACTCCGCGCCGATGTAGGCGGCGAAGCAATCGGCTCCCGGATGGCATCCACCGCTCGCGCCAGTGGTACGATCGAGACATGTGGTTTGCCCTGCTCATCGTGGTGGCCGACGGTACCCAGGCAGCACCGGACGCGGGCTCGTCGATCCGACGACGACCCGTGACCGAGGCCGATCTCCAGCCTGAAGGCAGTCGCGACCCGTTCAGGCGGGTTGCTCCGCTGGCGATCGTGCCTGCGGTGCCGGAGTCGACCCGAGCCCGGACATACCCGCTCGGCGAGTTGAAGCTCGTCGCCGTCATCGGAGGCGATGTCCCCGTGAGGGCGATGTTCGTCACGCCACGCGGTCGAGACGTGATCGTCAGACGCGGTGACTTTCTGTCCAGCAGTGACGCCCGGATTGCGCAGATCCTTTCCGATCGAGTCATCCTGGAAGTCGCCGAGCGTCTCGACGACGGCGTGCGATTGACCCAGAGGGTGCTCGTCCTCCACCAGGACGAAGGCCCGCTCCGCTTCAGCGACGAGGAGTAGCCGGCGCCGATTCCGGCTTGATAAAGACGTCGGGTGCGTCGATGGGTTCGTGTGGCGCTGCGTTTCATCGACCGCCACATGGTCTACGTGCCGGAGAGCGAGCTCTGGACAAGACCGGCGTCGGCTTCGATCGCTCCGGCGCCGCGCTCACCCACAGGACGGCACGGCTGATCGCGAAACGCGAAATGAAGGGCCGGCGAGGGCGTTGCTACGGAGCCTTCATGACCTCGAAGTACAGCGTCGACTCCCGCCCCGTGCGATGCCGGGACCTGACGCCCTCGATCTGCCGACCCTCGTCCGCAAAGAGCCATCGATCGGTAGCCATTACCCCGAACGCGGTCAGGACCTGGTCCAACTCGTGACGTCCGAAGACCCGGATCGGGCAGTCCGCCCGGTCCCCGGCGCCGCTCTCGCGAATCGACTTCAATATCCCGTCGGCGAGCGCCTCGTGAAACGAGGCTGCAGGACGATCACCGCGCTCGTACAGATAGCCCGCCTTGAGCAGGTGAGCCTCCAGATTGCTGAAGTTCGATCGAAGCAGTTGATCGGCGGCCGCGAGGGCCTCATCCCGGTTGCCGTCGGCCGATGCGGTCCGTAGTGTCTCCTCCAGGGCCTTCGCGCCAGAATCTCGCTGAACGGCCCCGCCATGGCGAAACCGCAGGTAGTCGATGTCGTCAGGGTTCAAGGGTCGCTTGTTGGGCTTGAGAAGTACCTGGGTCGTCTGCTCGTAGTAGAGGCGATCCGCGGCCGGGTTCAGGGGAAAGGTCGCGGCGCACGAAATCAGAGAGATGCTTGCAAGAGCTGCCGCCACCCGGATCATCGAGACACCTCCGGCGCCGGGAAGAGCCGTGGTTCACGAGAGGTCGCCCCGGGTTCGTGGTCGGTCAGGACCAGGGCCAAAAGGATCGATCGGGGGAGCGGCTCTATCTGCTCGAGCGCATCGGGCAGCGTCACCCGCACCACGACGTCCCGGTCGCAGGTACCTTGAAAGATGCTGACGCCCCTCTCCCGGGCGGAGACTGGCAGCAGTGTGCGTCCGCAGTTCGGCAGCAGGGAGAGACGGCCAAGGGCTGTCTCCAGGCGGACCGCGTGTCCGACGGAAGTGCCCTGGAGCATGTGGCCGGTACCGGTTTCCGAGTGAAAGAAGCCGACCTGATGCCCGCCCACATGCCCCTCCGCCTCGTGCCCGTGCATCATGATCCAGACTGGCTCCTCCCCGATCCGGCCCACGATCTCCACCGGTTTGACGTCCAGGCGGACGGGGACCCCCCGGACAGTCCCCTCCAGGTGTGTCCCGTCGAGGGTCAGGGTGCCGTCGATGCGGCCGTTGCGCTCGATGACGATCCGCGGTGAAGAGGCGGCCTCCTCTCCGGCTGAGAGGCGCTTCATCTCCTGCGCCCGACGTACGAGGCCCAGGAAGTCGCTCCTGTATGACCCTGCATCGGAGCCGAGGCCCTCGCGAGCCAGTCGGTCGACCATGGCCAGATCGGCGCGTCCACCGTATGGCGATCCACGCAGCACCATCCCGAACGCAGCCACGGAGGCCGCAAACCGGAAATCGGCCGATGCTGCTCCTGGCTTGGCGTTGGTATCGACGAGCGGGACCTCCAGCTTCTTGCTGGTCTCGCCTGCAGGCTCCTTGTACCTGACTTTCAACGTGAGGATCTCGGGACTGGCAGACGCCGCGATCGCGGCGGGCTGGTAGCGCAACGGATCGACCTTCGCTCCTGGTGGCGTGATCTCGTAAAGAGCGGTGACGGTGTGACCTGCTCCGATCTCGCCTCCGTCCTTGCGATCGTCGTTGAAGTCCTCCTTGCGCAGCCGCCGGTTCTCGTACCCGAGGAGGCGGTAGGTTCCGACGCGGGCAGGATTGAACTCGACTTGGATCTTCACGTCCTTGGCGATGGTCAGGATCGTCCCGGACAGCTGCTCGACCAGCACCTTCCGAGCTTCCCTGAGGGAATCGATGTAGGCGTAGTTCCCGTTGCCCTTGTCGGCGAGCGCCTCGATGGTGCCATCCTTGAGGTTGCCCGTGCCGAAACCGAGGACTGTGAGGAAGACACCGGCGCGTGCCTCCTTCGCGACCAGCTCGACCAGATCGTCCTTCCCGGTCACCCCGACGTTGAAGTCCCCGTCAGTAGCCAGGATCACCCGGTTGTTGCCGCCACGAATGAACTCCTGACGGGCGATCCGGTACGCGAGCCGGATGCCCTCGCCGCCGTTGGTGGAGCCTCCGGCATCGAGCCGGGAAATCGCCTCCCGGATTGCAGTCTTGTCACTGGCCGGCGTCGAAGGAAGGACCAGGCCGGCATTCCCGGCGTAGACCACCATCGCCACCCGGTCGCGAGGCCGCAACTGCTCGGCCAGCAGCAGGAGCGAGTCCTTCACCAGCGGGAGCTTCCTCGGCTCGTTCATCGAACCGGACACATCGATCAGGAATACCAGGCTGGCGGCCGGGCGATCGCCGATGGGCACGTCCTTGCCGCGCAGACCGATCCGCACCAGACGGGCGTCGGCGTTCCAGGGACAGTCGTTGACTTCCATGGACATCCCGAACGGAACGCCGGGCGCTGGCGCCGGGTAAGCGTAGGGGAAGTAGTTCACCAGCTCCTCGACGCGAACGGCGTCAGCGGGTGGCAGGTGCCCGTCGACGAGAAAGCGGCGCACGTTTGCGTAGGAAGCGGTGTCGACGTCGATCGCAAAGGTCGACAGAGGCGAGTCGCTGGTCTGGGAGGGCGCCTTCTCGGCGATTTTTGCGTACGACTCTGTGCCGTACCCTGCGGTTTGGCTTTCGAGCGCTGACAGCGACTTGCCCGAGAGCCTTTGCCCATGTGTCTTGAAACCCTCGACGTTCATCGAGTTCTGCTGCGTGCTTCCCCCGCCCACTCTGACACCGGCCGTGCCGTGGCCGATGAAACTCTCCACGGCAAAACGCTCGTCGAGCGGAAGACTGTCGGCAAACTCCTGCTCGTAGACTTCCCTCACCGCCGAGGTGCTGACGATCGGCGCGTTCTCCCTCACCATCACCGCCTCCTGCTCACCCTCCACCTCCATGATGAGGTAGACGCTCGCAGGGGCGTCGACGGCTACCCGGATGTTCCTCTGATGCACGGTTTTCAGCTTCGGTGCCGTTGCGATGATTTCGAACGTCCCGGGAGGTAGTCCGACGATCCTGTAGAAGCCCTCATCGTTCGTGTACGCAACCTTGGCTCCGCCGCTCAGGGCAGGTGAACGAACGGTGACCTTGATGCCTTTGATCGGCGTCCCTGTCTGGTCGTAGACATACCCTTCGATCGAGCTCTCGGGGACGCTGTTCAGCAGAGCGACCCAGACCGGCACCGCCCTGGCTAGGCCGAGGTCAGCCTTGGCTAGGCCGAGGGACCTCCTCAGCTGCCGCGTTCCGCTATCGGGCTCGGGAACACTTTTGCTCCCGGTCGCTGGCCGGGCCCGGTTGACCACCGAGCCCTCGATGGTCCCCATGGACGTTGCACCCACCACGATGAACAGCAACAGCAGTACCTTCTTCATACCCATTTCGACCTCGCCGCCGGCGATCGAGGTCAAACAAAAACCACCTGAGATTCGGGCAGTTGAGCCAGTTCTTTTATTGACCCTCTCGCGTCCGAGCGCGGTCTAATGATCGGTGAGCCCGGCCGTGAACGAGAAAGTCGCCACGGAATCGGATTGGGTGAGCCGGTGCCAGGCGGGAGATCTCGCCGCCTGGCGAACTCTGTATGACCAGTACCTGCCTGTCGTGTATCGCGTGTGCAACCGGATGGGCGTCCCTCCGGCGGATCTCGGTGACGTCTGCCAGGAGGTCTTCCTCCGCGTCTACCGCGCGCTGGGCGGTTTCCGGGGAGAGGCGCAGTTCTCGACCTGGCTCTATCGCATCGCCCTCAACGAGGCGGCTCGCTCGCGGCGATCGGGCTCGGTCCGTCTCGCACTGTCGACATTCCTTCGACGTGAACCGGTCGTCCAACCGATCTCTCGTCCCGATGACGAGCTCGCCCGCACCGAGGCCGCCCGTGAACTCGAACGGATCCTCGCCCGCATGAAGCCGAAGCAGCGGGAGGTCTTCGTCCTCTTCGAACTCGAGGAGCTCGGCCTCGAGGAGATCGCCGAGGTCCTCGGCTGTCCTCTCGAGACGGTACGCTCGCGCCTGCGCCACGCCCGTGCGGACTTCGACCGGCTCCGCAGGCAACGCGAGCTCGTTGTCTCCCAGGGAGGCTCGCCATGAAGGACTTCGAACGACTGCGGGTGGCGGGAACAGAGGAGGAGCGCGCACTCCTCCGCAGCGCAGAAGATCCCTCCGTTCCACCCGGCTTCCGCGAGGAGGTCCGGCGAGCCGTCGAGGAACGGATCTCGCCCCGGCGGAGGCAGCGCTCGTTCCGGCGCCTCGCCTTCGGGATCGCCAGCACCCTCATCGCCGGGACCGCGCTCGCCTACGGCGTCGCCCGGTACCGGGCTGCGAAGGAGCCACCATCGCCATCAGTGCCGGCTCCGAACCCTGGGCAGCCGACTCACCGATCGGCAATTGCTCCGTCCACGACGACGTCCTCCGATCCAGCTGCACCGCCGATCCCGTCCTCGTCTCCCTCGCACCCGGCACACCGGCAGGCGACCGCCCCGATCACGGCCCCCGAGCCCGCGCCCGAGTCGATCACCATCCTTGCGCCCCCGACCTATCGGCCGACACCAACATCGACGCCGACGCCGGTCGCTGCGGTGGTCACACCTGCAGCGGCCTCGGCATCGCCCGTTGCGGAGCCTGCCCGGCTGGTGATCGGCCGTGAGGGCCGCCAGGAGGTGAGCGTGACGGTCGACGCCACGCGCGTGCAGGGCAAGGTCCGGAGCACGCCGGTGGCCATCGAGCTCAAGGGTGGGCAGATCCTGGGCAAGGCCGGGATCGAGAACGTCTCTCTCTGGATCCGCGGGTACGTCGCGAGTGGCACCATCGCCGGACGCGACGTCGGGTACGAGCTCTCCCCCACGAACGACGGCCATCTCCTTCGTGGCTCGCTTCCTTCGCACACGGTGCGCGTCGAGCTGACCTCGAAGTCGCTCTCCTGGTACCCGGGCTGCGACCAGCCGCTGGCGCTGGTTGGCCCCGGTGTCTATGAAGGTCGCTGCTCCTGGGGCGGCAAGGCGCGCGTTGCCATCCCCGAACCGCTGCAGAAGATGGCGCCGATGGCGAAGCTGATCCTCCTCGGGATCCTGCTGACCGAGCGAGACCCCGTGCTCGAGAACGGCACGCCCGAGCTCTTCGGGATCCCCGACTGGCCGAAGCGCTAGGCGGTCGCCCGGCGACGAAGCCTGGATTGAAAAGACCGGATTGCCTCCAGCCAGCGGGGATCGGCCACGAACAGGTGGACCAGGATCATTGCGACGCTCAGATCAGCGAAGCTGATCAGGGCCATCAAGGAGGCATGCATGATCACCATCGCGACCCAGATCCACTGGCGGAGGGCGGGAACAACGGCGAGGGGTAGGAACAGCAACTCCAGGCCCAGGGCCGAGTAGCTGACCATGCGCAACACCGGCATCGGAAGTCCCAGCAGCAGGTCGCGCACCACGCCGGGCCTGGCAAGGGGACTCTCCAGCACACGAGCGATCGCCGTTCCATCCAGCCAGGAGGGACTGACGAGCTTGGTGTAGCCGCTGAAGCTGTAGCCGGCAGCCAGGACGAGCCAGGCGGCGGCATGGATCCCGGGCGGAAATCTCCAGGGCTCGCTCTGCTGCCGCCACAGGCCAACGCCCCTGTCGAGCCGAGGCATGAAGGCATGGGCCACGAGCAGCCAGCCGATGTAGGGCAGCGAGGGATTGGCGATGAGCGGGTTGCGCCCGAAGAGACAGGCGAGCGCGTAGGCCAGGAACAGGCCTCCGGCGCGATCCTTGATCCCGAGCGCGAATGCCGCCGACACCAGGGCTGCCACGTTCACGAAGAGGGTGACGAAGGCCGGCCCGTCGTGGACGGCAAGCAGATTCGGGAACAGTCTGGAGAACGGGCTGAGTCCGGCATCGGGAAGGACGCCCGCCGAGGAGAAGATCTCGGCCGCCCAGGGCGACAGATGGGCGAAGTGAATGAAGAGGTAGAGACCGAGCACGAACCTGAACCGCCCGTAGAGCGCCCCCGTCCAGGCCGCGCCCGACGGCAGAAGGGATCTCACTGGCACCCGGCTTCGAAGGTGCGTGGCAGATCGCCGAGCGCCTCGGGCCTCAGCGGTTCGAGTCGGATGCGCACGTCCGTCATGCGGGAAGCATCGAGGCCGAGTTCGCGAAAGAGGCGCCGGTCACGGCAGAGCGCGGAGCGGAGGACGGCGCGGAACATCGGGGCGCTCGCCGGATTGGTGGACATCACCGGTCCAAATGCCAGCACGGCGCCGTAGACGTTCCGGCGGTTGTAGGGACCCTCGAGCCTGGCATACAGATCGGGCGTGATCGGCTGCGAGCGCCGCTTGCCGTCGGGCTCCGTCCAGTCGATATGGAACGCAGTCGAGTAAGTCTCCAGGCCCTGCACCGCGGAGAAGACCTTCGGTGCGGGTGACATGTTGGTTGCTGCCGCCAGGGCGCGCAACGAGGGAAGGCCCAGGAGATAGGCCGTCATCTGCATCAGCCCGACACCCAGCAGGACGACGACGGCGACGAGCTCGCGGCGGCTCAAGAGGCCCCGCCGTTGACGTCCCGTCCGAGCAGCATCCCCGGCAGCTTCTGCTCCATGCCATCGCCGAACCCGCAGCGGCCCTCCCACCGCGAGGGATTCCGGAAGGTTCCGAACATCATGTCGAAGACGGGAAGGTCCGCGAAGTTGTGACGGTGCAGCCCTTCCTGGTGATGGACGCAGTGACTCTCCGGACGCTGGATGATGAAGCCCAGCCACACCGGGGTGCGGACGTTCCAGTGATAGAAGAGTTCCGCCATGCCGTTGATCAGCATGACGAGGGCGCCGGCCTCGGGGCCGAGTCCTACGATGGCGTAGAGGACCACGCTCGACAGCACGCCGTTGATCGCGATCTCGATCGGGTGCTTGTAGAAGCTGGTGATCACCTCGATGCGTTGAGGGCTGTGGTGCACCTGGTGGACCCAGCGCCAGAGGAAGCTCACTTCGTGCCGGAACCGATGCCACCAGTAGTAGACGAACGTGTGCACCACATAGCCGAGCAACGCCCCGCCCCAGACGCCGAGTCCGTCCGCTGACCACGGCCGGTAAGTCCCGATCCAGGCGTCATAGGTGAGTCCGGCCAGGTAGACGGATCCCGCCTGCGCCAGGTTGAGGAGTACGGCGCGGGTCCACCATCCGGAAACCTTCGGCCATGCGCGCCCGGGGCGCAGGCGCTCGATCCCGATCATCAGGATCGCCAGGCCGATCACCACCCCCGTCACGGCAAGTGCGCGCATACGTCAGCGAACCTCGCGAGCATAACTCCTCGCGTTCCCCGGCATTCCCGCCTACACCGGCCCGGTTGTATGGCGATGAAGTGCGGCGTAGGTCGCCACGACTCGATTCACACGGCGTTCGAGTGAGCGCAGACTATAGGCATGGTGCTGACTGCATTCGCGATGGTCGGTCTGCTCTCGGTCGCCACGGATGACGCTCGGCCTTGCGCCGAGATGCAGACGCAAGCGCGTCCCAGGGTCATCCGCCTCTCGACGCTCGAAGCCGATCCCAGGGAGGCGCCGGATCGGCGGTTCACGAACCGGCGCATCGACATCGACATGAAGAACGCCGACGTCCACAACCTGCTCCGGCTCCTGGCCGAGGTCGCGCAGTTGAACCTGGTTGTCGCCGACGACGTCTCGGGGTCGGTCACCCTGAAGATGAAGAACGCCCGCTGGGAGGACGTCCTGCGCGCCATCGCGCGTGTCAGGAAGCTGGACTACGACTGGCAGGGCAACATGATCATGGTCGAACGAGCGCATTGAGCGTTACCGCTTCGACCCACACCCGCCTTCTCGCCGTCGAGACGATCGACGCCGGCTGGATGCTCGGCTGGAAGTGGCTGGCAGGGGCGCGCGGTTAGACGGCGGCCCGTAGGCGTTGCCCCGCTCTGCGCAGCGCGGGCAAGGCCACCAGCAGGAGCAAGAGCGGTGAGTCCAGATCCCGCGCCCTACCGCGACGCTCGATGATCCACACGACGGCGATCGACAGGTTGTAAAGGACGTACAGAGGGCCGGCTAGCATCGCCTGCGAGTAGACGTCGGTGCCAGGGGTGAGGATCGCGCCGACGACGACGGATAGAACCAGGGCGTAGCGATTGAAGCGCCACATCCCGCGCGCGCTGATCAGCCCCAGCCAGCCGATGAGGCCCAGCACGACCGGCAATTCGAAAGCGGCGCCGCATCCGACCAGCATGGTGATCTGGAAGTCCGCGACACTCTCCATCGTCAGCATGTTCCTGACGATCGGCCCGGCCTGGCCAGGAACAGCGACGGGAATGCCGGTTCCTAGAAGGAACAGGTGGGTGGCCTTCGACAGCAACGTGTAGCCGAACACGGCGCCTCCGGCGAAGCAGGCGAACGTCGCGCCGGTGAACGCCAGGATCATTCGCTTTTCGCGACGGTAGAGTCCCGGCGCGACGAACTTCCACAACTCCCAGAGCACGAGCGGCAGGGCGGTGGCTATCCCGAGCACGATGGCGAGCTTCATCTGCACCCAGAAGCCCTCGGACGGCGACGTCCTGATGATGATCGGTTCCTGCCCGAGTTGCCTCATCGCCTGCTCGACCGGCCGCATGAGGAAGAGGAAGAAATCGTTGGCGTAGAAAGAGGAGACGAAAAAGGCGGCCACGAAGACCAGGCCCGCGTTCCGGAGACGTACCCTCAGCTCCTGCAGGTGCTCCATGATGCTCATCGGTTTTTCGTCCAGGTCCTGTTCCATGGCGCACCTCCAGCAGTGACCCGGGAACCGGAGTGCCCCTTCCGCTATTCCGTGTTCTTTGAGGTGAGATCCCGGACCACGGGAACCAAGCCGAGCACGACGCGTGCGAGTCGCACATAGTCCAGTGTTTCCGGAGTGTCACCTGGTGTGTGGTAGTTGGGGTTCCGGAAGGGCGCGGTGTCGGTGACCATGATTCCGGGATAGCCGGCCTCCCAGAACGCCCATTGATCGGACCATCCGACGCCCGGCACCCCTCCGGGGAGGGCTCCCCCCTCGGAGGCGATACGCGCGCCCTTGCGGAAGGTTCCGATCGCGCGTCGGACCAGCCAGCGTGATCCGAGGTCGCCGACGAAGGCTACGAAGTTACCGCGATCAGGATAGAGCGCGGAGAAGAGGGGCGGGTACCTCTGCGTCCCCGGCTCGTCGCGGAAGTAGCCAAGGGACTCCAGGCTCAGCATGGCCACGATGCGTTCGCCCTTGTCCCGGCAACGTCGCGCGTAGACCAGACTACCCATGGAGGGGCTCTGGAAGTACGGAGGCTCCTCGTTGGCGAACGCCACGAACCGGACAGTTCGCGCTTGAGGCGACGGGCCCGAAGTCAGGCGGGCCAGTTCCAGGAGTACAGCCACACCGGAAGCGTTGTCGTCCGCGCCGGGGACGCTCTCGGCGGAGTCGTAGTGAGCGCCGATCACCACGATCTCGTCCTTGCGTCCTGTCCCGGGACGCTCGAGCACCAGGTTGTGGCAGGTCTTTCCGTCGGCGGCGAAGGACTGACGCTCCACGGGCAGGAGGGTGCTCCGGAAGGACGTCTCGATCTGATCTGCGGCCCGATCTAGCGCCGCGGGAGAGGCCACGTTCCGCGGCCCGATCTCCCGGGCTAGGGCCAATGCTGATCGGGTAGCGCGTAACTGATCGAGATCGATCCAGATTTCCTGTGGAGAAAAATGCATTCGCCACGGGACCGAGGAGCGACGAGGATTTGGTGAACTTCCGAGGGTGGAGGGTCCCATGGATCTCGATAAGT
>JANPFD010000240.1:0-125222 GCA_031423255.1 Myxococcales bacterium
GGGTCCGGGGGGTGGGGGCAAATAACCGCTTCTGGGGGGGGGGGGGGGGGGGGGGGGGGGGGGGCGCCCCGCCACGGGCTGGAGCCGCCGGGGCGGGCGCCGGCGCGGCGCCGCCCTGGTAGTGCGCCTGCGCCTCGGGCAGCCATTTTTGCAGTTGCCTGACGCGCGTCTCGTCCGACGGGTGCGTCGACAGGAACTCCGGCGGGGAGCCCTTCGATTGCGCCGCCATTCGCTTCCAGAACTCGATCGCGGCGGCCGGATCGTAGCCGGCCTTCGCCATGTACGTCAGGCCCAGGCGATCCGCTTCCGATTCCTGCGTGCGGCCGAACGGCATCAGCACGCCGATGGCGGCGCCGGCTCCCAGAGCGGCGGTGACGTTCTTCACCGTCGCCGGATCCTTGCTGCCCATCGCCGCGGCCACGGCTCCAATGCCGACGCTGGTCAGCATGCCCTGGCTCAACCGCTCGCCGCCGTGGCGGGCGATGGCGTGCGCCACCTCGTGACCCATCACCGTCGCCAGCCCTGCTTCATCGGCCGTGACCGGCAGGATGCCGGTGTAGACCGCCACCTTGCCGCCAGGCAGGCAGAAGGCGTTCACGGTCTTCGGGCCGTCGATGACCTTGAACTCCCAGGCGAAGTTCTTACCCGTGGCCGCGGCGATCCGCTGGCCCACCCGGGTGACCAACTCGTTCGCCGCCGGGTCGGAGGAGATCGGCTCCTTCTGCAGCACCTCTTGATAGGACTGCACGCCGAGCTGGGTCTCCTCGGCCTCGGACAGAAGCAGGACCTGTCGGCGGCCGGTTCCGGGAACCATGGCACACGCCGACAGGCCCAGCGCCAGAAGCGCTGATTGCTTCGTCACGTTTGGTTACGGAACTGTGAAGGTGGTCGTGCCGCAGCCTTCCAGCCCGCCAGCCTGCATGCCCATCGAGGTGCACATGGCGGAGTTGGCGGGGTCGAAGGTCGCCCCGCCGAGCTTCACGGCGCCGACGCTCGTGGTGCGCGAGGTCAGGAGGTACACCTCGAAGCGTTCGGGCGCGCAGACACAGCTCATCGGAGCGCGGCTCGGGATGTAGGACTTGTCGACCTCCCACACCTTGACCTTCATCCCGGACTTGATCTCCATCGCGGTGCCGTTGCCGGTCGCATCGCCGATCTCCAGGGCCACGCGGCCGCCGTTGAGGGAGAAGTAGCCCTCGTCGGGGGTAGCGTCGGGAAAGGAGCGACCGTCACGCGGGCCGGTGATGCGCTGCAGGTACATCGCATCCGAGTACTTGCAGTCAGCGCCGCGGCACTGCGCATCCATGCAGGTCATGGTGGTGGTGCCGCCCATGGCGAAGGACGCCGACATCAGCTTGCCCACCCCCACCGTCGTGGTCCCCATCTGCAGCTCGACCGCGTCGATGTCCGCGCCCGGACCGTTGGTCGCCGAGCACATGACGTTGTCCGTGTCCCTGTCGACGATCATGATCGCGGTGTACTTGACCGCCGCCGGAGCCGTATCGCCGCGGGCGGCATCGCTGGCGGTGGCCGGCTTATCGCTGCTGCCGCCATCCGTGTTGTTCACCGGCTCATCATCGCCACCGCAACCAAGACCCGTGACGAGAGAGAGAGCAAAACAGAGCGAACCAAGTTTCATATGCATCGGCTTTAATTTCCTTTCGACCTGGTTGGACGTCGGTCGGCTGAAGACCTTACACGGGATCGGGTGGCTCGCCAAGCTGCGGTGACAGTGAGCGGTGCCTACGGCGCTCCAACCACAGGATCAGACTGGGCAGAGCGACCACCGCCGCTGTGAGGCAGGCCACTTCGCCCAGGATGGCCATCGCCCCGAAACCCTGGAGCGCCCGGTTGCGCGCCGCCAGCAGCGATCCGTAACCCACGATGGTCGTCCACGAGCAGAGCGCGACCGCCGCTCCGGTCGAGGCCACCGCGCGGACCATGTCCCGCCCCTGCTGGAAGCGCGACACGACGTTGAGGGCATACTCGGCCCCGATGCCGAAGGTGATCGGCAGGGCGATGAAGTTGAGGAAGGTGATCTTCACCTCGGCCCACCCCGCCGCGCCCACCATCCAGGCGACGCCGATGACCAGGCTGAGGATGGCCATCGCCGCCGCTGGCAAGGGGCGCATCACCAGGATGATCAGCGCCAGCACCACCACCAACGCTGCCGCGGTGGCAATCGGCCCGTCACGCAGCACCGACCGCAGCATGGCCGAGAACACCACCGCGTTGCCCGAGGTCTCGAGCTTGCGCCCGTCGGGCAGGTCGATCCGCTGGATGACGTCGGCGATGCGCAGCAGGTCGCGGCCGTTCATCACCGACAGGCCCTTCTCGGCGTAGTAGACCAGCACGACCTTTCCGATGCTGCCGTCCACCTCGGTGAACGGCCGACGGGCAAGCGGCGGCAGGTCGTCTGGCACCAGCACCCGCAGGTCCGTGGGTGGATCGATCTCCTTGAGCTGCTTTCGCTCCTTCTCGTCCACCGCGTCCAGTGCCGGGTCGTGCACCATCTTGCGGATGTCCGCCAGCAACGCCAGCTTCGTGCGCTGCTCCTCGGACGTGCCCGGCAGGATGTCGTAGATGGTGACGATCTGCCCGATCGCCTTGGCCTTCTGATCCTGACGACGGATCGCCTCCTTGATCGGACCGACGTCCTCGGTGCGGTCTGCAAGGACGATGTACGGCTGAGGCCAGCGCCGGAACAGGGCGTCCTGCTGATCCGCAAACTCCTCGGCCGCCGGCGTGGAGTCGGTGCGGACGTTCAGGTTGCGGAAATTGTACTCGAACGGCGTCTCCCCGAAATGCACCACCCCGCGCACAGACAGCACCGTCAGCGCGATGGACACCACCAGCAGCGCCGTGGTGCGACCGGCCACCACGCGCCCCAGCCACGCCAGCGACAGGGGCGCGGCGCGTTTGTCCAGCGCCTTGGCGCGTCGGTCCAGCACCGTCAGCAGCGCAGGCAGCATCGTGAAGGTGACGAGCCAGCACGCGATCGACCCGGCCGCGCCCATCACCCCGAACTGGAAGAAGCCGCGGAAGCTGGTCAGCATCAGCGAGGCGTAGGCGCCCGAGGCGCAGATGGCCGCCACGCCGGTCCCGCGCACACTGCCGTCCACCGCGCGCTCGAGCGCCTCGGCCGACGAGATCCCGGTGGCGCGCTCCTCGTAGTAGCGCGACATCAGGATGATGCCGTAGTTGATGCCGTTGCCCAGGATGATGGACCCCAGGAACGCCGTCGACGAGTTGACGTAGCCGAACGCCACCTGGGCCACCGCGAAGGCGATCACCGTACCCACCACCGCCGGGATGCCGATGAGAGGAACGACGCGGATGCGACGGAAGTAGAGGCCGATCGACAGGGCGACGATGAAGGCGCAGGAGATGGTCACCCAGAGGATGTCGCTCTCGACCGCCGCGCGGGTGATGACCGCGCCGGCGACCGGACCCATGAGATTGGTCGCAAGCTCCGGATGGAATTGCTTGCCGTCCAGTTCGCCCAGGAGCCGCTTGGCGGTGTAGTACAGCTCCTCGCCCGAGCGCTCGCCGAAGATGCCGCCCGGCGGGAGCGCGGCCACCCAGAGGTACGTCCCCTCCTTGTTGCTGAAGACCCCACCCGGGAACTTGCCGCCCAGCTTGTCCTGCTGGGTGATGCGCTCGCGCATCTGGTCTATTGTTTCTTCGTCGTCGGACAGATCCAGCGTCAGCGGGTTCTTGCGCTTGCTGACCTCCTTGCGCAACCGGTCGCGGACGTTCGTGAGGTCGTCTTCCGACAGGTACAGCCACTTGTTGGCCTCGAAGAACGCCTTCAGGTCGCTGACGTTGTAGGTGGCCAGCGCGCACACGCTGGGCGGCAGGGCGCGCAGCTTGGCCGTCAGCGCCTCGGCGTAGCGGATGTTGGCCCCCTTGTCGGGAGAGCGCACGCCGATGAGGAGCAGCGACAGGTCGCCCATCCGCTGCTGGACCTTCGCCAGCGCCACGACGCCCGGATCGTTGCTGGGCAAGAGCTCGACGAAGGCCGTCTTCAGCTGCAGGCGCGTGGCGAGTGCGACGGCGCCCGCGAACACCATGGCGACCAGGATCAGGATCACACCTGCTTGGCGCGCCACGAAACGGCAATAGCGGACGGACAGCGACGGGGACTCGGACATCTGCGGAGGCCGTCATATTAGCATCCGCATTCCGCTACAATCCCTACATGCGCTTATCGGTTAGCTTGGCGGCGGCGGCTCTGGTGGTCGCCGTGACCGCGCCGCACGCCTGGGCCATCGGCGAGACCATCACCGACATCCGGGTGCAGAACAACGCGCGCACTCTGGAAGAGACGGTCCGGTCGATCTCGGGCATCAACATCGGCGAAGCGCTGGACGTCGACACGCTGGACAAGGTGCGCGAGCGGCTGCACACCGCCGGCCTCTTCGCCGACGTCAATGTCTACTGGGAACCGTTCCGCGACGGCGTGCGGGTGGTGATCGTGGTCAAGGACAAGTTCCCCTGGGCCCCGGTGCCGACCTTCTCGTACTCGAAGGGAAACACCTCGGCCGGGCTCCTCGTCGGGCACGGCAACCTGTTCGGACGCGGCAAGCGTGGCGTCGTCGGCGGTCGCTACTCGACGGCGGACTCGGGCGGGCTCCTGGCGTACGACGATCCGGCGCTGTTCGGAAGCTGGGGGTTCTGGACCTTCAAGGGGCGCTTCCAGGACCAGATCCTGCCCGAGTTCTCCAACAACAATCAGCTGGCGGATCTGCCCACCGAACCGATCCGCGAGACCCGGCTGCGGCAGTGGGGGCTCGAGGTCAATGTGGGCGTGGCCTGGTTCCGCAAGGTGCGCACCTCGCTCGGGTACTTCCTGGATTCCAACAGAGTCCTGTGGTCGCGCGTCTTCGACGATCCGGACAACCCCTACATCCCGGCATCGCTGCCCCAGGCGGCCGAGAGCGCGACGCGCGGCGGGCTCACCGGCAACGTCACCTTTGACTTTCGCGCCCGCGAGCACGCGGTGATGTACGGCAACGCGCTGTCGTTCAGCCTCGATTACGGCGGCAAGAGGCTGGGCAGCGACCAGAAGATCGACTACTGGAAGGCGGCGGCCCAGTACGAGCAGGGCATTCGATTTTTCCGCAAGCACAACCTGGTCGTCCGCGCCGCCGGGTACGCCGGCAACAACATGCCGTTCTGGGCGGAGAACGCCACCACGGGGACCAACCTGCGCGGCTTCGTCTACCGGCAGTACATGGGCGACACCCACCTGCGGAGTCAGGTCGAGTACCACTTTCCGCTCTTCTCCATCAAGCAACTGGACGTGCGCGGCGTGGTGTTCAACGACGGCGCGGCCATCTGGTACCGGAAGCTGCCGCCGCTGGTGGGCAACGACTACGAGACCCGGCGCGATGGGCGCACTTTCTTGCCGTCGAACCTGCTGCTGCAGGGCTTCGATCCCCGCCGCGACGTGCACTTCTCGGCGGGCGCCGGCCTGCGCTTCTTCCTGCGCTCGGTGTCCGTGCCCCTGGTCGGCGTCGACTTCGCGCGCGGTCTCGAGAAGGGCAACCCGATTCGAATCGTGCTCGTCGTCGGCGCATAAGCAATACTGGGGCGATGTCTCTCCGCGCCCCCCTGCGGGCGTTCTTCGCGCTGGCGGCGCTCGGCGCCCTCCTGTGGCTGCTCGATCGCATCGGCTGGCGGCAGGTGGCGGACACGCTGGCGCGGGTCGGGCCTGCTTCTGCGGCGATCCTGGTGGCGCTGGGCGTGACCGAATCGCTGCTGGATGCAATGGCTCTTCGTGTGACCATCGACGGTCGGATCGGCCCTGCGCGCATGCTCGGCTACCACACGGCCGGCGCTCTGATGAACATGGTCGTCCCGCTGGAGGCGGGCGAGGTCCTGAAGGGAACGCTGCTGCAGCGGCACGTGCCTGCGCACGACGCCATCACCGGGACCATCATCTGGAACTACATCTTCAAGATCACGCGGCCAGGGATGGCGCTCGTCGCCGCGCTGGCGGGGATCGCGGCCGGCTCGCCGGTCGACAGCCGCATCAAGGCGATGCTGCTCGGCGCGGTGGCGCTGGCCTTCGTCCCCTATTTCCTGCTGCGGCTCGCGCTGCGCGGAGGGATGGCCGTGGCGATGGTGCGTGTCGGGAAGCTGTTCCGGATCGTCCGCAAGGACCCGCAGGTCTGGCTCGACCGCGCCACCCAGCTCGACCACGCCGTGCGTTCATTTTGGGACACCCGCCGGAGCGACTTCCTCCGCGTGCTCCGGTTGCAGCTCCTGGCGCGCTTTTGCAGCTGGATGAGCACCCTCGTCGTCCTGAGGACGCTGGGGCTGGACGTCGGATTCGGGACGGCGGCGCTGCTCCACGCCAGCCTCAGCTCGGCGGAGTACCTGCTGCTGTTCCTGCCCGCGCGCGTGGGCGTGGCCGAGGGCGCGGCCTTCTTCGTCTTCCGTCTCTACGGCTTCGATCCGACGCTGGGCGTGGTCGCGGCCCTGGTGGTGCGGCTGCGCTCGATCGCGGCGAACCTGATCGGCGCCAGCTTCATGATCGGAAGGCGGCCGTGACTGTCCGGCGGTGGATCGCACCTGCGCTGCTGGTCGTGCTGGGGGCGCTGCTGGTGGGCCAGTTGCAGGATCACGCGCCGGCGCACGACGAACCGATCCACATGGTGACGGGGCTGCGCTGGTTGCGCACGCACGAGCTCATCGATCCCACGCACCCACCTCTGGTGTTCGTGCTGCAGGCGCTGCCGCTCCTGGGGATGGACATCGACCTGCACCTCGCCGACGACTCGTGGGCCCGCGAGCTGTCGGGGCACTACTACGCCGACGTGCTCCTGCGGAGCGGGACCTCGATGGAGGCCATGCTGCTTGCGGCGCGCCTGATGGCGATCCCGTTCGCGCTGGCGCTGGCGTATCTGGTCTGGCGGTGGGCGCGGCGGTTGTGGGGCGACGGTGGAGGAGCGCTGGCACTGGCACTCGCCGTGTTCTCACCGGCCGTCCTGGCCGACGGAGCGCTGGTGGGCAACGACATCGCGGTGGCGCTGGCGATGGTGCTGGCGCTGGCTGCGTTCCGCAGCTATCTGCTTTCGCCGACGCCCCGCACGCGCTTGCTGTTCGCGCTGGCCTTCGCGCTGGCGCAACTGGTGAAGTTCTCGTCCGTGCTTCTGGCACCGATCCTGGCGGCGATCTGGATCGCCAAGCTGCTGCTCGAGCGCCGCGGGCTCAGCCCCGCCACGGCGCCGCCGCCGAAGCAAGCATTGAAGGACGCACTGGTGGTCGCAGGCGTGACGGCGCTGGTGATCTGGGCCGGCTACGGCTTCGAGGTGGCCACCTTGGCGGACGACCCGATGCTGCGGCTGAGCCGCAACGCCGCGACGGCCCAGAAGGCGCTCGCCGGTATCCCCAGCTGGCTGCCGCACCTGCCGCTCCCCGCTTACAGCTACATCAAGGGGAACGCGCTGCAGGCCTTCCATTCGGCGAACCACGCCGCCTGGGATCCCACGGGCGATCTCTTCTTGCTGGGTGACCACCGCGCCAACGGCTGGTGGTACTACTTCCCAATCGCCTTCGCGGTGAAGACGCCCCTGGCGCTGTTCGCGCTGCTCGGCCTGCTGATGATGTGGCGGCGGCGAGCTCCCCGAACGGATCCGTTCGAGCTGGTGCTGCTCGTCGTTCCGGCCGTGCTCTGGATGCTGGCGTGCATGACGATCAGCATCAACATCGGCGTGCGCTACCTGCTGCCGATCTATCCCCTGCTGTTCATCCTCCTCGGTGGCCTGGCGCCGGTCATCGCCGATCGGGTCGGGCGCATCGTCGCCGTGGTCACGCTCTGCCTCTGGGGCGCCGTCGCCACGCTGGCCGTCTACCCGCATCCCCACGCCTACTTCAACGAGCTGGCCGGGGGACCCGACGGCGGCTGGCGCGTGCTGAACAACTCGTCGCTGGACTGGGGTCAGGACGTGCCGCTCGCCCGCGACTACCTCATCCAGCACGACATCTGGGACGCCTACGTCGATCTGTTCGGGTCGATCCCCGCGTCCGAGCAGGCCGTGCCAGGGCGGCCCCTGCCGAAGGATCCGGCTGCGCTGGCCAGGCTCAAGGGCGTCGTGGTGGTCAGCACCACCCGCCTCACCACCCACAACCGCTTCGAGCCGCTCTACACCCGGCTTCGCCAGCTAACGCCGAAAGCGCGCCTCGGTCACACCATCTTCGTATACGAGCTGTGAGCCGCACCGCCGGCCGCCGGCCGCGCGCAGGATGGCCGCATAGTTCTCGACCAGGTGCCGCGTGTGCACCGGCCACGCCTTCGCCAGAACGCTCAACGGCGCCACGACCTCGACCCGCTCCCCGGCACGATCCACCGCCTCGCCCGGGTCACGCTCGACGTCGAACAGCTCGACGCCCGTGTCCTCCGGTGACAGCACCAGCTTCCACGAGCCGGCGACGACGCCCAGCTGCGACAGCGGGGGGCGCGTCCCCATCACCACCGCCCGGTTGTCGCTCTGTCGGGTCAGATCCCGGCCTTTCATCGTCGAGGGAGGCGTGATGCCCAGCAGACCCAGCAGCGTGGGCGCAAAATCGATGTGTCCTGTCGGGAACGTGACCGCGCCTTGCACCTGTGCCAGCTGTGGCCCACGCAGCGCGAACGGCACGTGCACCGATCCCTCGTACAGAGACGCGTCGCGCACGCCGCCGATCCCGCGACGCCCCGAGCCCGGCCCGTGGTCCGACACGACCGCCAGCAGCGTCTGGTCGCCGAGGCCGCGCGCCTTCAACCCCTCGGACAGCTCGCGGAGGCGGGCATCGACGAAGGAGAGCGTCACCCGCTGTGCCTCGTCCTCGGCCTTGGGGTCATGCCCGAAGTCCGCCGGCCGCCCGGGGATCTCGTACGGATGGTGCCCCGCCGCCATGTTGTAGATGAGGAAGAAGGGCGAGCCGTGCTTGTCGATCCACGACAGCGCCGCATTGACCGTCACCCGCTCGTCGATGCCCCAGGTGTTCGACCAGGCGCTGGCGTGTCCCGGCATCTCGTTGCGATCGACGAGCTGGTCGATCCGCCGGTGCTTGTAGAATCGCAGCTGCCGCTCGAAGGCCAGATCGCCCGAGGTGAAGAGCGCCGTCCGGTAGCCCTCGGCGTTCATCACCTCCGGCAGGCTGACGCACGGAATTGCCGGATTGACGTAGGTGATGGGCGTGTACTCCGGGTAGGGCAGCTCGGAGCAAAGAATGCTGAAAAGCGACTGCATCGTCTGGGGCCAGTGCGTGTAGTGGGTGCGAAAGGCGATCCCGCCTGGCCCCTGACCCAGCTCGGCGAGAAAGGGCATCCCCCCGGGCACGATGCTTTGCGTGCCGACCGACTCCATGAACACCACGAGGACGTTGGTGCGCGCCGGGCGCGCCTGCCGCAGGGGATTGTCCGGCCATACGGCCGGCCCCACCGGCGACTTCAGAGTCAGGCAGAAGGGATCGCCCGACGGCGCCTCGTGCCCGATCAGCCGCCGGAGGGGACCACGCAGATAGGACGCGAGCAGCATCGGCATCGGGCTGCGATCCAGGCCGTGGACGTGAAGAATGCGCGTCCGTATCAGGATCGGCACCAGCACCGCCGTCACCAGGAACAGGTTCGCCATGACAAACAGCAACGGCCGACGCCAGGCACGGAGACGCTCGACCGGCCGCAAGAGCAACAGAAAGACGACGATGGGCACCCCCACGGCCAGCGTCATCTCGATGGCCAGCGTCCCACTCACATACGGCGCCAGGGAGCTGGCGATGTTCAGCCGGCCCGTTCCAGCCTGGGGATCGACGTTGAAAAAAGTCAGGTCGATCACCGCCTTCTCGAACGGCTGCCCGACCACCAGCCACAGCTCGTGATTCACCGCGACGAAAAACCCGTGAACAGCCTGGAACGCGACGCCCAGCCCGATCACCAGACGCGGGCGGCGGGCCGCCAGCGACAGCGGCCCGGCGACGAGCGCCGTCAGCAACAGCGCCCCGATCACGTCCCACCCGAAGCAGAGGAACATCTTTGCCAGGGCCGGAATGAAGTGGGTCTTTCCCTCGCCTCCCCCGGCGCTGTGGACGAACAGCGCCACCTTGAAACCGAGCAGCGTCACCAGCCCACCCGCGAAGGTCGCGAGCAGCAGCCGTCGCAGCGGCGGCGCCGCCGTCATCAACTCTTGGCCGGCGTCGCGGCGGGCTTGCGCACCAGGCTCTGCACGAACACCTGCGGCGTCACCGCCGTCGGATCGGGCTCCTGGTCCTGTCCGCGCCACTCGTCGTACGCGCTGCAGGTGCGCACGCAACCCACGGTACACATGTCCGCGCATCCCTTGACGGTGTCGAACTGCCGCTCGAGATCTTCGGGTGTGTACTTGTCCAGGGGGATGCCGAAGCTCGGCATCTGCTGCGAGCACCAGCGCACGATGCCGTACTCGTCGACGTACAGGTACCGGCTGCCGGCGCGGCACTTGAACGGCGCCTTGCCGTCGGCCATCAGCCGCGAGCGGTAGTCGCCCGCCTCGTTGAAGCGCTTGCCCAGTGCCTCCTTCACCTGCTCGTAGACCTGCGTCTCCTCGGGGGTCAGGCGCAACTGGCCGTCACCGCTGTGGATGAGACAGACGCGCGGCCGGAAGCCTTTGTCCTTGGCGAACGCGATCACGTCCAGCGCTTCTTTCGAAGCGACGCTGCCGATGACGCCATTCAGGGTGACGCGGAATTTCGCCACGCGCGCCAGCACCTCCAGCTTCGGGCGCAGCGGCTTCAACACCTTCACGGTGACGTCGTTCGGCTCGACGCCGTCGATGCTGACCTGCATGTCGTCGAGGCCGGCGTCGTTCAGCTCCTGCACGCGCTTCTCGTTCAGGAGAAACGCATTGGTGATCATCATGACCTTGTGGAAGCCGAGCGTCTTCTTGCCGTAGCTGATGAGGCGGCAAAGATCGGGATGCATCATCGGCTCGCCACCGGTGAATTCGAGCGCCCAGGTGCCGAGGCTCTTGATCTTGGCGATGCGCCGCTCGAGCTCCTCCGTCGGGACGGGCGCCGAGACATCGTCGTACTCGTTGCAATAGCCGCACGTGAGGTTGCAGCGCCTGGTCACCACGAGCTGCGCCAAGAATGGCGCGTAAAGCAAACGCTTCGGCAGGGACACGGTCATCGGGGCGCTCAATTTTCCACGCCGTACCCTTCGCCGCAAGCCAATCGCGCGGCGCTGGGCGTTACTTCAGCTTTCCGAGCACGACGTTGAGCAACTCCCGCGGGAGCATGCCCAGAGGGATCTTCAGCTGGTCGACCAGGGCCACGACACGCGCGCGCTCCTCGGGGGTGACGACCCCGTCGGCCATCACCTCGGCCTTGACCAGCTGAAGGTACTCCTGCAGCACCTGCTGCACGTCCGCCGGGCTCAGCGCCGACTGCCGGAAGGCCTTGTTCAGCTCTTCGCGCTCGGTCTGGTTGATCGCGCCGTCGGACATCGCCCGCTTCACCAACGTCGCCAGATGCGACTTGGCCGCCTCCCGAGTCTCGTCGTTCATCATCACCCTCACTCTGGGATCGGCGTTCAGAAGCGGACACTTGAGTGGTGAAGTTTCACCACTTCGGCTGGGCGCTCGGCTTGTTCCCCGAGTGGTGTTGGATAGTTAGCGACAACGACCCACTGTGGCATGTGGGTTGCTGTCTGTCCAGCCGCCATGGAAGGTCGCTCACTCGCTCGCCCCCTCGCCGCCGCTCGGCCCACCCTCGCTCCGCGGCGCCGGCCGAGCCTTCCCCTGCCGGGCGCCATCCTGTGCGACCTCGACGGCACCCTGATCGACACCATGCCCATCCTGGCCGACTGGGCGTCCGAGGTCCTGACCGACACCTACGGCATGCCGAGGAGCCTGGCGCGCGAGCTGTACCTGGCGACCTGCGGCCTGCCCTTCTGCCAGCAGCTGGAGGCGATCTGCCCGGACGATCCCCGCAACGCCGGCGCGTCGGAGCAGTTCGAGGCGCGCAAGCCGGCGCTGTGCTTCGCTACCCGCATGCCGTCGGACACGCGCCGCGCGCTCATCACCCTGCAGGGCCGGGGCGTGCGGGTGGTGGTTTCATCGAACAATGGGCGCGACAACGTCGAGCGGTTCGCGCACGACTCGGGCTTCGCGTTCGACCTGGTGCTCGGCTACGGCGACGGCATGGCCAAGGGCGCACCACACATCACCCGCGCCGAGCAGACCTTCCGCCTGCGCCGCGAGGAGATGACCTTCATCGGCGATTCGCTCCACGATGGCGAGATCGCGGCCGCCGAGAGCATCCCCTTCGTCGGGGTGGCCGGCACCTTCTCGAAGGATCGCTTCACGCTGCGCTTCCCGGGCACACCCGTCGTTCAGAGATTCGCGGACATCGTCGAGATGTTCGAATAGTCTGCGCGGGTGCAGATTGTCTTGATGGCGGCCGGCCTGGGCAGTCGCCTGGGTTCGCTGACGGCAGCCCTTCCCAAGGCGCTCATCTCCGTCGGCGGTGAATCGCTGCTGGCACACGGGTTGCGATTCGCTGGCCGGCTGTCGCATCGGATCGTCATCGTCGGTGGCTTCGAATTCCCGAAGGTGGCGGCAGAGGTGGAGCGGCTGGGCGCCAAGGTGACGCTGGTCGAGAACACCCGCTTTCGCGAGGGCAACTTGATCTCGTTGATGACAGCGCGCCCCCAGATCGACGACGACTTCCTGCTGATGAACGTGGACCACATCTACCGGCCGGGGATCGGCGACGTGGTGCGGCCGTCGGCGGACGAGGTGACGGCCTTCATCGACACCGACCGCAAGCTGGGCGCCGACGACATGAAGGTCGAGCGTGACGGGCGCGGGCGGGTCCGCCGGATCGCCAAGACGCTTGCCACCTGGGACGCGGGCTACGTCGGGATGACCCGCGTTCCCCGGGCGGCGCACCGGCGCTACTTCGCCGAGGCCGACGCCGCGCTCGCCGCCGAAGGGACGGCCATCCACGTGGAACGGATCCTGGCGCGCCTGGCGGAGATCGACGCGCCGCCAGTCTGCCGCGACATCAGCGGTCACGGCTGGCTGGAGGTGGACACCGCCGACGAGCGCAGCTTTGCCGAGGAGGCCATCCGTGGACCAGGCTGGCGCTGACGCTGACGCTGAGAAGAAGCCAGTGTGCCTGCGCGACGGTCCCCAGGAGGCGGCCGGCGCGGCGATGAAGGTGGCTGGCCTCACCGTGCGAGAGCGCGCGCTCAGACAGCTTCACCGCATGGGCTACGAGGTGACCGCCGACGCCGGCCCCGTGGTGGCTGCCGACGTCGTCCGGCCGTCGAACCGCAGCCTCGATGGCGGGATCCGGGTCACCGACGAGGAGACCCGCGCCCACGCCGAGGACGCGGTCTTCGCCGAGCTGCTGCGCGGGGATCTCGGCCTCGTGGCCCGCTACCTGAACAAGCCCGTCTCCTTCCGGATCACCCGCTACCTGCTTTGCCGCCTGCCGGTGACGCCGAACCAGGTGACGCTCGGAGCGGCGGCCATCGGCCTCGTCGGCTGCGGTCTGGTGGCATCGGGCCAGCACGCGTTCATGGTGCTGGGGTTGTTTCTGGCGCACGTCCAGTCGGTCCTCGACGGCTGCGACGGCGAGCTGGCGCGCGTCCGCTTCCAGCAGAGCGCGATCGGCGAGTGGCTGGACACCGTCGTCGACGACGCCCTCAACCTGGCGCTGTTCGCCGCGCTCGGTGTGGGGATGTGGCGAGCGAGCGGATCGGTGGTGACGCTGGCCGCCGGGCTCGGGGCCACGGCGATGCTGCTGACCTACAACGCCGTCGCCTACCGCGAGCTCTTGCGTCAGGGCGAGGGGGGCGAGGTGCTGAAGGTGCGCTGGTGGTTCGCGCGCGGCGCCGATTTCAAGGAACTGGCGAGCAGCGGTGCCAAGCGTTACCTGCTGGCGCTGGGCCGCCGGGACTTCTTCCTGTTCGCCTGGGTGGTGCTGTCGGCGCTGGGCCAGATGTGGCTGGTGCTCGTCTGGGCGGTGATCGTGGCCGGGATCAACTTCACGGTCGCGCTGGGTCAACTCGCCTTCGGATCGCCCCGATAAAGCACATACCTTCCCTGTGGGGGAGGTGGTGGTGGTCAAAAGGGGGCTCTTCGCGCTGGCGCTGCTGCTCACGGCTGGCTGCGAGGGGATGGTCGTCGACCAGGCCGCCCGGACCGCGTCGGCCTGCGACGATGCGCTTTGGATCGAGGAAGGGGATGCGGTGGCGACCGCGCTGCCGTGTGTCGCCAGCGACAGCCGCCTGGTCGGGCCGCTGCCGCGAGGCGCGCGTCACGAGCGAGGTCTCTTCATCTGGACCCCGGGACTCGATCAGGCGGACCTCTACCGCGTGACCCTGAGCACCGGCGACTCGACCCGCACCATCGTCATCGGCGTGGCGGATCGCTTCGACGCGCCCGACAATCTGCCGCTCCGGTCACCGCAGACGTACACCCACGAGATGGGATTGCCGGTGTTCCACCTGACGCTGGACCCGGGCATCGCGGCCGAGACCTACTCGCCGGCGACGGTGGTCCACGGCGGTCACCAGTACCAGGCGCAAGCCAAGCTGCGTGGCAACTCGTCGCTGGCCTACCCGAAGAAGCACTTCACGCTGAACTTCGCCGCCGGTGACCGATTCGACGATCCCGAGAACGGCTTTCGCCGGCGGGACAAGCTGACGCTGCGTTCGAGCTTCGACGACAACTCGTACCTGCGCGAGCGCATGGCGTTCGAGGTCTGGAACCGGCTGAACCCGACCGGCGTGCGGGTGCAGACCGCCAGCGCCGTGGTTTACATCAACGGCCAGTACCAGGGCCTGTACACCGTGACCGATCACATCGACGGCGACCTGATGGTGGCGAACGGCCTCCCGGGCGGTGGCAACCTGTACAAGGCGGTCAGCCCCGCCTCCAATTTTTACCACCGGAAGTGGATCGACACGCTGTACGAGAAGAAGGAGGGGCTGCCCGGGAGCTACGAGGATCTACAGGAACTCGTCGACTTCGTCCTCGACGCCGATGACGACACCTTCGGCCGGGAGATACCCGGACGCATCCAGCTGGATGACTACATCGCGTGGCTCATCACCAGCACGGCCATCTGCGCCTCGGACACGCTGGGGAAGAACGCCTACCACTATCATCCCGCGGACGGCCCCTGGCGGGTGGTGCCCTGGGACTTCAACGAGTCGTGGGGGCAAGATTGGTCGACCATGCGCGAGCTGGCCACCGACCCCGAGGAACTGGCGTCGGGGAACAACCTGTTCCGGCGGTTGCTGGCGGATCCGACGCTGGGCGAGGCTGTCCGGGCCCGGTATGCACGCGCGATGACGGACGGGATCAACGCCGTGGACGTGCTGCGCCTCGTGGACGTCCTGGCGGCTCGTGTCGGCGCCAGCGCGCGACGTGACGAGCGGCGCTGGCGGCAGGCGTATCTGGGTTTCGAGCGCTGGAAGGACCGCACGGACTTCAACGACTTCGATGGCGAGGTGGCTTACCTGCGACGCTGGATCGAGCGGCGCTGGGCGGGGCTGCACCAGACGTACGTGGCGAAGCCGATGCTCGATCAGGTCATTGAGTAATATTCTATCGGGCGTGAAAGCCGCCCTGCTTGCCCTGACCCTCGGTGCCTGCGCGTCCTCCCCCTGGCCGCAGGCTGCCGGTCCGAACGGAAACTTCCATGCAAATGTCGACGCGCCCGAGCGCTGGAGCGTCGCCGGGAACGAGAACATCGCGTGGCGCGCGCCGCTGCCCGGTCCCGGCCAGGGCGGCATCGCCATCGCCGGCGGCAAGCTGTTCCTGACGGTCTTCGACGAGCTCGCTCCCGGTCAGAAGGAGAGCAACGCCATCCTCGGCCTGGCGCTGGACGCGCGTGACGGGCGGCAGCTCTGGTCGACGAAGCTACGCGGCGGGCGTCCCAGCCCGATCGCCTACGCCTTCAGCGACGCCACGTCGTGGACGCCGGTCACCGACGGCGCGCGGGTGGTGTTCTTCAACGCCGCCGGTGAGATGGCTGCCTTCATGCTGGACGGCCGCGAGCTGTGGCGCCGCAGGTTCCGCGACATCCCCGACAAGTACCCGTTCAACCGCCAGCTCGAGCCGGTGCTGTGGGAGGACCTGGTGATCACCATCGAGCCCAAGGAAGGCGGAAACGACTGGAACTACCTTCACGCCCTCGACATCCGCACCGGAAAGATCCGCTGGATCGCCGAGGACGCCACCACCCACTACAACACGCCCGTGGCCGGCCGCATGGCCGACGGCCGCGCCACGATCCTGCACGGGCGCGGCGGTCCGCACGACGTCCCCGAGCGCCCGGTCGGCCTCACGATGACCAGCCTGACGGATGGGCGCACCATCTGGCGCTTCGTGCCCGAGGGACCCGGCGTCGACGACGGCGTCACCTACCAGGCGCTCTACACCATGGTCTGGGACCCGCGCCACGTCTACTGGTGGAAGAACGCGCCCGAGGAATCGCACCTGATCATCGACGCCAACACCGGGCTCTTGCTGCGCGAGCAGTCGCTGGTGCGCCACGTGGACATCGAGCGGTGGCAAAAGGATCAGGGCCGGTACGTCCGGCAGACCGACGTCGACCTGCGCGAGGTGTCCGACGATACCTTCCCGCTGAAGCCGGGCGAGGCTCTGCACGTGTTCCCGCAGTGGCACGCGAACATGGTGGCGGGCGGCTACCACTGGTTCTTCGCCTCCACCAACAACCGCCGCAACCGCCACGCGCCGCCGGGTCACAGCGGTCCGGCGTACTCCATCGGCCGGGTGAACATCGGCAGCGGCAAGGTGGAGTATCTGGAGGTGCCCGTGGCGCCCGGGCATTACGGCCAGCCACTTAAGACCCGGACCCTGGATTCGCGCGGGCGCGAACTGGCGGCAGAGGACCGCTCACGCACGGACGGCTGGCAGATTGCAGCCTTCTTCCCAACACCCGTGGTTCTGGGCGATCGTCTCTACATGAGCGCCATGCTGGGGGTGACCTATGTGTTCTACGCGATGGCCGCGCGCCTCGACGATCGCGCCCTCCTGGCCGTCGGCGATCTCGGCCCTCTCGGCGAGACCTGGAGCCTGAGCGGTCCGAGCTATGCCGACGGACGCCTCTACCACCGCAGCCTGACGCAGGTGGTGGCCATCGGAGGCGGCGGCGGTGGCGGTGGGTCGACGCCGCGGCCGATCGTCGACACGCACATCCACTTCTACAAGGTGGATCGTTCCGGTACGCCCTGGCCCCCCAAGGACGCAAGCAAACGCCTCTACCGCGACGTGCTCCCCGCCGAGTACCGTGAGCTGGCGCGCAAGAACGGCGTCACCGCCTGCGGCATCGTCGAGGCCAGCCCGCGCGGCGAGGACAACCGCTGGATCCTCGACCTCATCCGCAACGACGATCTCTACCCGTTCTTCGTCGCCTCGCTGGACGTCGGCGCGCCGGATTTCGCCCTGGAGCTGGACCGGCTGGCGAAGGAACCGAAGGTGGTCGGCGTGCGCGCGTACCTGTGGAACCCGGAGATCACGCTGGATGCGCAGCAGCTGACGAACCTGCGCGCGCTCGCCGCCCGGGGCATGACCCTCGACATCGTCAGCCGCGGCACGAAGAACCCCAAGGACAAGGTCGTCGCCCTGGCCAAGGCGGTCCCCGACCTGCGCATCATCATCGACCACCTCGCAGGCGCCAAGGACCGCAAGCCCGATCCGGCGTGGGAGCGCGACATCAAGGCGGTGGCGGCGATGCCGAACGTTCACATGAAGTTCTCGTCGTTCTTCGACATGTTCAACACCAGCGGCGACGAGAACCAGCCGTGGCAAGCGCCCACCACGCTCGACGCCTACAAGGCCCACTTCGACGTCCTGATGAAGGCCTTCGGCGCCGAGCGCCTGATCTGGGGCAGCAACTGGCCGGTCAGCGCCATGGGCGGCGACTTCGCCACGCAGATCAAGATCGCCGAGGCGTACCTGGCCCCGTACGGCACCAAGGTGCGCGACCAGGTGATGGCGGGGAACGCCCGCGCTTTTTACAAGCGCTCGCACTAGACCTGTAAATAGGGCCCGTGTTAGGGCGAGTCATGCGCTGGCCCCTCTGCATCGCCGCGTTGGTTCTCTCGATCTCCGTGGCCCGGGCGGACGGCCGCGAGCCGATCAGACTGCATCCGCGGAACCCTCACTACTTCGAGTTCCGCGGCAAGCCCACTGTGCTCGTCACGTCGGCCGAGCATTACGGCGCGCTCATCAATCAGGACTTCGATTTCGTCCAGTACTTCGACACGCTGAAGACGCACGGGCTGAATCAGACACGGGTCTTCACCGGCGCGTACACGGAGGACGAGACCTCCTTCAACATCGCCAAGAACACCCTGGCGCCCAAGCCGGAGCGCACGCTGGTCCCGTGGACCCGCAGCAAGACGCCGGGCGCCGCCGCGGGGGGAAACAGGTTCGACCTCACGAAGTGGAACCCGGAGTACTTCCGGCGCCTGGACAAGCTGCTCCAGGAAGCCAGCGCGCGCGGGATCGTCGTCGAGCTGGTGCTGTTCACCACCTTCTACAAGGCCGAGCGCTGGGCGACGTCGCCCTTGAACTTCGACAACAACGTCAACGGCGTCGGCAAGGTGACCTTCTCCGAGGCCTTGGCCCTCAAGGAGGACAAGCTGCAGGCGGCCGAGGAGGCGCTGGTCCGCAAGCTGGTGGCCGCCGCCAGGCGCTTCGACAACGTCTACTTCGAGATCTGCAACGAGCCCTACTTCGCGGGCGTGACGCTGCAGTGGCAGCGCCGCATCGCCGACGTGATCGTCGCGGCGGAGAAGCCGCTGCGCCACAAGCACCTCATCGCGCAGAACATCGCCAACGGCACGGCGAAGATCGAGGGTCCTCACCCGGCAGTGTCCCTGTTCAACTTCCACTACGCGACGCCGCCCAGCGCAGTGAAAGAAAACTGGTCGCTGGGCAAGGCGCTGGGCGATGACGAGACGGGATTTCGGGGAACGGCGGACGAGCCCTACCGGCTCGAGGGCTGGGACTTTCTGCTGGCGGGCGGCGCCGTCTACAGCCACCTCGACTACTCGTTCACGACCGAGCACGAGGACGGCAGCTTCGGACCGCTGCCCGACAAGCAGCCGGGGGGAGGCGGCCCGACGATGCGCGCTCAGCTCGGCATCCTGGCCGCGTTCATGAACGGCCTCGACTTCATCCAGATGGAGCCGCGCGACGACCTAGTCAAAGGCGGCCTGCCCGACGAGCTCGTCGCGCGCGCGCTGGCCCAGCCGGGGACGTCGTACGCGCTCTACGTGAGGCCCAAGCCGGCGCCTTCCCGCGACTACTCCGTGAGGTGGACCGGCTTCCTCGAAGCCAGGCGCGCGGGTCCGTACACGGTGCACACCGAGAGCGACGACGGCGTGCGGCTGTGGCTCGACGACAAGCTGGTCATCGACCACTGGGACAAGCACCCCGCCGCCGAGGACACGGCGGCGATCACGCTGGCCGCGGGCAAGAAGGTGTCGGTCCGCATGGAGTACCACCAGTCCGGCGGCCCGGCCGTGGCGCGCCTGCTCTGGTCGACCGGCGGCGAAGCGAAGCAGGCCATCCCATCCGCCCAGCTCAGCGCGCCGGACGGCAAGTCGCAGGGCCTCAAGGGCGAGTACTTCCTCGACCGCGAGCTCCGGACGCCGGGCATGAGCCGCACGGACGCCACCGTCGACTTCGACTGGTCCGGCACGTCGCCCTTCGCGCGCGGCCAGGGGCCGGCAAGCCGGCCATGGCAGATCCCGATCGAGCTGGCCTTGCCCCCCGGCCGCTACCGGGCCGAATGGATCGACACCAAGCAAGGTGACGTCGCGAAGGCCGAAGACTTCGAGCACGCGGGCGGAACCAAGATCCTCGCCTCGCCCCCGTTCGTCGTCGACGTGGCGCTGCGGGCGAAGAAGCGATAGGCCGGCGGCGATCAGCGCTAGTAGCGGTAACGCAGTCCAACCCGGATCCGCGTGGTCTCCATGCGGGCAGACGGCTGCGACCACACCGGGCCGTCCTGCTCCTGCACCGTCGTGGTCGTGCGCAACGCCAGCAGGTTGATGATGTCGGCGTTGAGGTCGAGGTTGATGCCGGTCAGCGGCTTGAGGTTGAAGCGGACCTGCGCGTTCATTTCCTGGCGATCGGGCAGCCGCAGCGGGCGGTCATCGTCCGGGTCGTTGATGTTGCCGGCCGGGTTGATGCCAACCTGCGCGCGGTAGTCGTTGAAAGCCCCCAGCACGTCGTTGCGAAACCGCCGCTGGTAGGGAGCGCCCGAGAGGTAACGCCACCCGAGTCCCACCGACATCCAGGTGGTCAGCTGGAACGTCATCGAGGTCTTCACCACGTGGCGGCGGTCGTCCGGCAAGAACCCGTACAGGTAGTAGCGATCGCGCGCGGGCACCGTGCCGAAGTCGTTGCCTTCGTTGTTGTCGACGTTCCCCTCCAGACGCGACCAGGTGTACGAGCCGAGGAACTTGAACTTGCCCTCCCGCTTGCGCATGGTCGCGGTGACACCCAGGTATCGCCGCCGCGCCGAATCCGGGGTCCCCAGGTCGTCGATCGTTTCAGCCTTGCCGTTGCGGAAGCCGCCGTTCGGATCCAGAACGTACCCCGACGGTCCCCAGAGCCGGTTCGTCTCCCGCGTCTCGTAGGGAAAGGTGTAGAGGCGGTAGACCAGGTCCGCGCCCATCGCCAGGCCCTGGATGACCTCGCGCTCCACACCGGCCGTGTACTCGTGGGTCCGGGGCATCTTCAGCCGCTGGCTGCACGACTGGCCGCTCTCGTCGACGCCGCTGGGGCCGCAGGGCAGCCCGAAGGTGCGGTTGTCCCGCCCACCGCCATAAACGCAGTTGGAGGTGAAATCCTCGGTCGCTGCATCCCAGCGGCACTCGCGGTACACCCGCGAGCCCAGCGCAAACTGCGCCAGTGTCAGCGCGTCGATGTCGACGTACTGGTTGTAGCTGCCCCGGATGACGGTGCGGCCGTCGTGCGTGGCGTCCCACGCCGCCGACAGGTGCGGCGTGAACCCGCTGCCGTCGATGTTGGCGCCCTGCCCCACGTTCGCGGCACGCGCCGTCGTGTAGGCCCCGCCTGGCGTGACGGTCAGGTACCGGGTGATGCGCATCGAATCGGACAGCGAGTGGATCGTCGTCAGGCCCGAGGTCCCGCGGATGCTCCACCCGAAGCGCTGATCGTCCAGGCGCGGATCGTTGGCGTAGTAGTGCCGGATCAACTCGGGCACCGTGCCGCGGTACTGGACGTAGTAGTCGCCGGGCGTCGTCTCGGCGGTCTCCGTCAGCTGATCGAACACGCGCGAGCGAAGCTTCACGTTGTGATCGCCCCACGTCTTGCTGTTGGCGAACCACTCGAGCTGATTGACCACCTCGACCGAGCGCTTGATGGTCTGCTGGTGGAGCTCGTTGTTGTTGAGGCGAAGCGCGCGCGGGAACGAGTTGCGCAACTGCGGGATGTTGTCGCAGTCGATCGGATCGGAGCTGCACCGCATCGGCTGCCGCATGTCGCGGCTCTCCTGGACGCCCACCTGGCTGCGCAGGAACAGGTTGTCCGACAGCAACGCCTCCCAGATGAGTCCCTGAAAAATGTCGGTCGAATCCGTCCGGTACTGGGCGTCGCGATCGTAGGTCAGCGGGTCGGCCTGGTTCTTCAACCAGTGGCGATTGAGGCTGGTGTAGCTGGACACCTTGTTCCGAGGCGTCACCTGCCAGGTCAGCTTCAGCGACCCGACCGTGCGCAGATCTGACCGCGACGGCGGATCGCCGGTGAGGTCGTTGCCGGAGGGATCCTTCTCGCGCGCGGTGATGTTGCGGCGCAGCTGAAAGACGGCGTAGTACCAGAGCCGATCCTTGATGATCGGGCCGGAGACCGCCGGGTTGAAAAAAGCGGTCTGCACGGGGGCCGCCACGTCGGAGGCGTCCCGGAAGAAGCGCATGTGCTGGTCGTCGTAATAGGCGCTGATGTCCAGTTCGAGCTTGTTGGATCCGGACTTGGTGACCATGTTGATGACGCCGCCGGGAGCGTTGGCGTTCTCCGCGCCGTAGCCAGCCGTCTGCACCTCCAGCGCCGCCACGCTCTTGACCCCGGTGTCCTGCGTGCTGCTGATCTGGAAGCCGTCGACCGAGATCATGTTCTGCCGCGTGCCGCCGCCGTTGATCCGGAGCGAGCCGCCCTTGTTGACCACGCCGGCGGTGGCGTTGGCGATCGCGCCCTCGATGCTGAACCGGCCCTCCTGCGGAAGCGCATCGATGAAGTCGGAGTCCAGCACCTCCTTCAAACCCGCGGTGTTGGTGCTGATCACCGGGGCCTTCTCGACGACCTTGATCTCCTCGGTCGAGGTCTCGACCTCCATGATCAGATTGACCTCGGCCGCAGAGCTGATGCCGACGTTGATCGCCTTCTGCACGACCGTCCTCAGCTTGGGCGCGGTCGCCGCCACCTCGAACACGCCGGGGAGCAAGCCGACCATGCGGAAGTTCCCCTCGTCGTCGGAGTAGGTGACTTTCTTGCCGCCGATCTGGGTCGGAGAGCTGGCCGTGATCTTCACGCCCTTGATCGGCACACCCGCCTGATCGAAGACGCTGCCCACGATGCTGCCATTGACGCCCGTCTGAGCGAGGGCGAAACCTGCCGGCGAGAGCGCCAGCAACACGACGACGACACGCTGGAGCACGGCCGCGAGTATCGCCACGCGTTCGCGAATCCGTCACCCGTTTTCTTGTGCCTTTTCCGTCACTCCACTCTGAGACAACGGTTCTTCCGAGCCGACACCCAGGTCGAAACGATTGCAAGAGGCCGCCGAGCGCTGCGACACCGTCACCGCGGGTGGCACCCCCGGCTGGCGCAGGGCGCGCCCGGCCCCGACGGAAACCCGGCTACTTCCCGGCGAACAACTGGGGCACCACCTCGATCAGGTAGCCCCGCCACACCGGCCACGCGTGCGCCCCCTCGCTCGGGAACCAGACGTGCCGGATCCCCTTCTCCTTCAGCAGCGCCACGAACTCCTCGTTGCGCTTGAAGCCCTGATCGTCCTTGCCGATCCCGATCCAGAGCCACTTCAACTTCTTGGTCAGCGCCGCCGGATCCTGGAGCACCTTCGCCTCGTCGCCGACCGGCGGGCCACCGCTGAAGCTGCCGACCCAGGCGAACCTGTCGGCGTGATTGAGCCCGACGGTCAGCGCCTGCCGCCCGCCCATCGACAGCCCCACCAGGGCGCGGCTGGCCGCGTCGGTCCGCACCCGATAGGTCGACTCGACCATCGGCATCACGTCCTCGAGCAGGTCCCGCCCGAATGCCGCCACATTCTTCTCGCGCGCGTCGGGCGCGCCGGGCGCCATCGCGTGGCCGTCGATCATCACCACCACCATCGGGCGCGCTTTCTTCATGGCGATCAGGTTGTCCAGCACGTCGTGCGCATGCCCGTGCACCGTCCAGGCAGCGTCGTTGTCGCCGCTGCCGTGCTGCAGATAGAGCGTCGGATACCTTTCGTGCCCGCGCTCGTAGCCGGGCGGCGTGTAGACGTGCATGCGCCGCACGCGTCCAAGCGACTTCGACTGATAGAAGTGCACGTGAACGGTCCCGTGCGGCACCTCCTGGAACTCGGTCAAGAGCGGTGGCGTGCCGGGCACCTCGACGATGCTCTTGCGCGGTAGCCGCTGCGGCTTGATGTCCGGGTTCGACGGATCGAGGATCGACAGCCCGTCGACGGTGAAGCTGTACTCGTAGATGCCGGGGGAGAGGGGAACAGTGGCGCTCCAGACACCGTCGGCGCCTTTCGTCATCCTGGTCCTGGCCTTGTCCCATTGCCCGACCACCTCGACCTCCTGCGCCTTGGGCGCGGTCAGCTTGAAGGTCACGTCGCCGGCCAGCAGAAACAGGATCGCGATCATGACTTTCCCTTCGCGAAAAGCTGAGGCAACACCTCGATGAGGTAGCCGCGCCAGACCGGCCAGGCGTGGCCGCCGTCGGTCAGCCGCCAGATGTGCTCGACCCCCTTTCCCTTCAAGAGAGCGACGAACTCCTCGTTGCGCTTCCGCAGGAAATCGTCCTCGCCGCAGCCGAGCCACAGCCAACGCACCTTCTTGCCAAGTCCTTTCGCCACGGCGCTCTCGGGCGGTACAGCGCCGCTGAAGCTCCCGATCCAGGAGAACCTGTCCGTGTGGTTCAGGCCGACCGTCAGAGCCTGGCTGCCGCCCATCGACAGCCCGACCAGGGCCCGCGCGTCGGCATCGGTGCGGACCCGGTAGAGCCCGTCGATCATGGGCGTCACCTCGTCCAGCAACTCGCGCCCGAAGGCCAGCGAGTTCTGCACCAGCCAGTCGGCGCTGCGCGTTTTCTCCAGTGGCAGCGGATGGCCGTCCATCATCACCACCACCATCGGCTGCGCCTTCTTCCGGGCGATCAGGTTGTCCAGCACGTCGTGCGCGTGCCCGTACACGGTCCAGCTGGCATCGTTGTCGCCGTAGCCGTGCTGCAGGAACAGGACCGGATACCGGCCCTGGCTGCGCTCGTACCCGGGCGGCGTGTAGACGTGCAGCCGCCGCACGCGTCCCAGCGACTTCGACCGGTAGTGGTGCACGTGCAAGGTGCCGTGAGGCACCGCCTGGAACTCGGTCAGGAGCGGCGGCGTTCCCGGCACCTCCAGAACGCTGGCCTTCGGTTCGCGCTGCGGCTTGATCGCCGGGTTCGAAGGGTCGACCACCTGCAGCCCATCGACGAGGAAGCTGTACTCGTACGTCCCCGGGGGGATCGAATCCACCGTCGCGGTCCAGACGCCGGCGGCGTCCTTGACGAGCGGGATCTTCTCCTTCGACCACTGACCGTTCAGCAGCACCTGGCTGGCGCGCGGCGCCTCGATCCGGAAGGTTGCGGCGAGGAGCAAGACGACAAAGAGGTTCATGGCCGCAGACTACCGCCGCCAACGCCAGGCGCTCTCGATGATCGCCGCCAGGTCGGTGTACCTGGGCCGCCAGCCGAGCACCTCCGTCGCCCGGCCGGCGCCTGCCACCAGGCGAGCGGGATCGCCGATGCGGCGCGCCTGCATCACTGCCGGTATCGGACGGCCCGTGACCTGCTTCGCCGTCTCGATCACCTCCCGTACCGAGTGACCCCGCCCGGTGCCGAGGTTGAGGAACTCGGAGCCGCCGCCCCGCCGCAGATGATCCAGCGCCAGCGCGTGGGCCGACGCGAGGTCGTCGACGTGGATGTAGTCGCGGATGGCGGTGCCGTCGGGGGTCGGGTAGTCCGACCCGAACACCGCGATCGAAGAGCGCTTCCCTGCCGCGACATCCAGGACCAGAGGGATGAGGTGAGTCTCGGGATCGTGCCGCTCGCGCCCGCCGGCGGCATTGAAGTAGCGCAGCGCCACCGTGCGCAACCCGTGACCAGCGTCGTAAGCCCGCAGGATCTTCTCGACGAAGAGCTTCGACCACCCGTAGGGATTCGTCGGATCCTGGGGATGGCTCTCGGGGATCGGGATCTCGGCCGGCTCGCCGTAGGTGGTGCAACTCGACGAGAAGACGAAGCGCTTCACCCCCTCGTCGAGGAGCGCGCCGACGAGGGCGATGGTGTCGGCGACGTTGCGTTCGAAGTAGAGCCGGGGTTCCTGCACCGACTCGCCCACGTAGGCCACCGCCGCGAAATGGATACACTCGGTGATCCCCTGCTCGCGGACGATCCGCCGCACCAGCGCTGCATCGCCGACCCGGCCGACCTCGAGCGGCACCCCGGACGGAACGGCATCCCGATGTCCGCGCAAAAGGTCGTCCAGCACCACCACCTTCTCACCTCGCTCGACCAGAAGGGCCGCCGTGACGCTACCGATGTAGCCCGCCCCTCCGGTCACCAGAACCGACATCTTCCCGTCGGCAGATATCACGAATCCGGCGGTTGCACGACCGCCCGCGCCGCAATACGCTAGGCGGTCCGTGATCTCCCTCATCGCCAAGAAGATCTTCGGCACCAAGAACGCACGCGTCCTCAAGGGGATGCGCCCGCAGGTGGTGCGCATCAACGAGATGGAGCCGGAGATCCAGAAGAAGTCCGACGAGGACCTGCGGGGGATGACCGCCGAGTTCCGCCGTCGCCTGGACAAGGGCGCCACCCTGGACGAACTCCTTCCCGACGCCTTCGCCGTCTGCCGCGAGGCGGGGCGGCGCGTGCTGAACATGCGCCACTTCGACGTGCAGCTGATCGGCGGCATGGTCCTCCACCGCGGCAAGATCGCCGAGATGAAGACCGGCGAGGGCAAGACCCTCGTCGCCACCCTGCCCTGTTACCTGAACGCCCTGGCCGGCAAGGGTGTCCACGTCATCACCGTCAACGACTACCTGGCGCGACGCGACGCCGAGTGGATGGGCCGCATCTTCAGCTTCCTCGGCATGAGGACCGGCGTCATCGTCCACGGCCTCACCGACTGGCAGCGCCAGGACAACTACCGCGCCGACATCACCTACGGCACCAACAGTGAGTTCGGCTTCGACTACCTGCGCGACAACATGAAGGACTCGATCGAGCGCTACGTCCAGCGCGAGCTGAGCTTCGCCATCGTCGACGAGGTGGACTCGATCCTCATCGACGAGGCGCGCACGCCGCTCATCATCAGCGGGCCCGCCGAGGAGAGCGCCGATCTCTACAAGCAGGTGAACACCGTCATCCCCACCTTGCGCAAGGACATCGACTACACCGTCGACGAAAAGGCGCACTCGGCGATGCTGACCGATTCGGGCGTGGACCGCGTCGAGCGCAAACTGGCGATCGGGAACCTGTACGACCCCAAGAACATCTCCTGGCTCCACCACATCGGCCAGGCGCTGCGGGCCCACAGCCTCTACAAGCGCGACGTCAACTACCTCATCGAAGAAGACAAGGTGATCATCGTCGACGAGTTCACCGGCCGGAAGATGCCAGGCCGGCGCTGGTCCGACGGGCTGCACCAGGCGATCGAGGCCAAGGAGGGCGTGGAGATCCAGGAGGAGAACCAGACCCTGGCCACCATCAGCTACCAGAACTTCTTCCGCCTGTACGGCAAGCTGGCCGGCATGACCGGCACCGCCGACACCGAGGCGGAGGAGTTCCACAAGATCTACAAGCTGGAGGTCCTGGTCGTCCCGACGAACCGGGCGATGGTGCGCAAGGACGAGCACGACGTCGTCTACAAGAACGAGAAGGGCAAGTTCCGCGCGCTGTGCGCCCAGATCGAGGACGCCCACAAGCGCGGCCAGCCGGTGCTGGTCGGTACCGTCAGCGTCGAGAAGTCCGAGGTCGTCGCCTCGCTGCTGCGCAAGAAGAACATCCCCCACAACGTCCTGAACGCCAAGCAACACGAGCGAGAGGCCATCGTCGTGGCCCAAGCGGGACGCAAGGGCGCGGTCACCATCTCCACCAACATGGCCGGCCGCGGGACCGACATTCTCCTCGGCGGCAACCCCGAGATGCTGGCGCGCGCCGAGGTCGACCTGGAGAACGCCGCCAAGATCGGCCACGTCATCGAGGACGCCAAGCAGCCCGAGTTCAAGGCGGCGTTCGAGAGGTGGAAGGCCACCTGCTCGGGCGAGAAGCAGGAGATCCTGACCGCCGGCGGCCTTCACATCCTGGGCACCGAGCGCCACGAATCCCGCCGCGTCGACAACCAGCTGCGCGGCCGCGCCGGACGGCAGGGGGATCCGGGATCGTCCCGTTTCTACCTCTCCTTGGAAGACGACCTGATGCGCATCTTCGGCGCCGAGCGCATCACGGGCCTGATGGAGCGCCTGGGGATGGAGGAGGACGTTCCCATCGAGCACCCGCTCATCAACCGGGCCATCGAGAACGCGCAGAAGAAGGTCGAGGGTCACAACTTCGACATCCGCAAGAACCTGCTCGAGTACGACGACGTCATGAACCAGCAGCGCAAGACGATCTATGCGCTGCGACGCCAGGTGCTGGAGGGCCTCTACAAGCCGCAGGCCGAGGGTGCGACGGTGCCTGCCGAGTCGGGCCGCCACAACGTCGAGTCGCTGGCGCGCGAGGTGCGCCCGACGCTGGCGAAGATGGTAGAGGCTCTCACGCAGCCGGTTCCCGTCCAGGAGGGACAAACGACGACTGCCGAACCGGTGCCCCTCGACCCGATGAAGTTCCGCGCCGCGATCTACCGCCAGTACGGCGCCTACCCCGAGGTGACCGGCGTGGTCGACGAACGCGCCAGCACCCTCGATCGCCTGGCCAAGGAAATCGCGGCCTCGATGATCCAGCAGCGCGAGCGGATCCTGGACGTCAGCGAGGAGGTGCTGCAGGAATCCGTGGACGAGCACTGCCCGGCCACCGCCCATGCCGAGGACTGGGACCTCGACAGCCTGCGAGCGGCGTTGAAGGAGCGCTTCGGCTTCGAGCCGAAGGTGAACACCGACAAGCTCCTCGAGCGCGACGCCCTGGCCGAGCAGATCTGGACCGACGTCGAGAAGATCGTCGAGGCGCGCGAGGCCGAATTCTCGCTCCCGTTCTTCCTCTACCTGTCGCGCTTCTTCCTGCTGGAGGAGATCGACGCCCGGTGGATCGAGCACCTGAAGTCGATGGAGGCCCTGCGCGAGGGCATCGGGTTGCGCGGCTATGGCCAGAAAGACCCGAAGCAGGAGTACAAGAAGGAAGGCTTCGTGGTGTTCGGCCAGATGGTGGGCAGCATCAACCGCAACGTCTGCGAGAAGCTGTTTCACGTGCAAGTGCAGCGCGAGGGGCAAGAGCAGGTGGCCCAGGAGGCCGAGCAGCGCAGGAAGCCGCGCAAGACCGTCGAGTCCGGGGGCAGCACCCCGGCTGACCCGAAGGCCGCCGCGGACGCCGGAGAGCCCAAGCAGGTGCGCCGTTCAGAGCCGAAAGTCGGCCGGAACGACCCCTGCCCCTGCGGCAGCGGCAAGAAGTACAAGAAGTGCCACGGCCTGGCCGCGGCCTGATCACGGTAAGATGCGGGGCGATGGCCCGCAGACTCCCCCTGGTCGCCGCGTTCACGCTGTTCGCTGGTTGCAAGAACGACGCTCCGATCGTTTGCCGCGTCGCCCAGGAGAAGGAGCTGCCGAAGAGTCCGCTGACGCTGCTCAAGGAGGCGTCGATCCAGAAGGCCGGCGACGGCTTCGTGCTGGCGGGCCGCGACGGCGATCAGCTCCGCTGGGCGCAACTCGGCGCCGACGGCACGGTCAAGGGCGAGTCGGCGATCAAGCTGCCGATACGGGCGCTGCCCGACGCCTGGTTCGGCGCCGTCGCCAAGACGGCGACTGCCGATCAGATGATCGTCGCCTTCGTGGCGGCGAAGGGCGGCGGCCTCTTCGAGATCCAGGCTGTCACCCAGGACGTCGGCGGGGCCCAGAGTGCGCCGAAGTCGATGATGGACCTGCCGATGGGGACCGACGTCGACAAGGTGCGTGTGGAGATGACCACGACGCGCACCGGGCAGCGCGCGGCCCTGGTCGTGGGCGTCGAGGGGCAGGCGGCGTCTCCGTCGCTGTTCGTGCTGAAGTCCGACGCCGAGATCATCGGCGGAAAACCCATCGTCGCTTTTCCGAAATCCAAGGCCTGGACCTGTCTGGCGCTGGTCGCCGGCCGATCGGACTTCGCCATTGCCGACCTCGATCCGGGCTCGGACTCGGGCTTCGTCCCGGTGTTCCACCTGTTCGAGTTCAAGGACGACGGCAGCCGCGGGCAGGGCTTCGATCTTGAGTTCGACATCGACCGGCTCGGCTGTCCGGTGGTGGCGCCCAGCAACCGCGGCTACGTGCTGTCGTACCAGAACCGCGACGGCACCTTCTTTGCCGAGTTCGACCTCACCACCAGCGGCGTCAACACCGATCTCATCGCCGGTTCGCTCCGCTTCGGCGGGCCTCACAAGCAGCCCTCGGTAGCCTGCGTCGCTCCGATGGGCCGCGAGTACGCCCTGCTGTTCGACCGCCCGAGCGGCCACGAGGTCTGGCGGTTCGACGCGTTCGGCAACCCACACGGCAAGTCGCTGTACCTCCGCGCCGCCGGAGCCGCGGGGCCGGTTTCCTGCTGGCCCGGGCTGGATGCCCTGTATGCGAGCTACCTCGATGACACATCGAGCTACGCACAGGGCAATTCCCCAGCAATTCCAAGTCAGCGATACTTCATCAAAGTGGACTGCCCCTCTGCCCTCCCGATCCCCGGTTCCCCTGACGCGTCATCCGACCGGTCCGGGAATTAACCGGGAGGGTTGCCGGTTCAGCCCCTGGACCGATACTTCCCGCCTATGCCCTTCCAGAAGCTGGCCACAAAGACGGACTTCGAGCGCGAGGTGATGCCTCATCTGCCGGCGCTCTACGGGGTGGCCCTGCGGATGACGAAGAACGAGGGGGACGCCGAGGATCTGGTCCAGGAGACGGTGCTGCGCGCCTACCGCTTCTTCGACACCTTCGAGGCCGGCACCAACTGCAAGGCGTGGCTGTTCCGCATCCTCACCAACACGTTCTGCAACCGCTACCGCGAGCGCGAGCGCGAACAGGAGGTGCTGGGCGAGGTCGAGTCCTCGGAGGCGAACCTGGGGCAATTCGTGGGCACCACCCCGCGCGACGCCGAGACGGCGCTTCTGGGCAAGATGGTCTCGCGCGACGTCGAGCGAGCGCTGGCGGCGGTGCCGGACGAGTTCCGGCTGGCTGTGATCCTGGCCGACCTCGAAGATTTTTCCTACCGGGAGATCGCGGAGATCATGGAGTGCCCCGCAGGGACGGTGATGAGCCGCCTGTATCGCGGCCGCAAGATGCTGCAAAAGCTCCTCTACGACTACGCGCGCGAGCAAGGGATCATCAAAATGGGGACCCTGAAAGGGTCCCCAAACCCTCCCGCGACGGGCTCAGGCGAGCAAAGCTCGCCGGAGCCCACGCGACAGATTCCCCTCGACCAGCCGATCGATCTCGACAGCTACCGGCGCAAGAAGGGGTCGGAGACCTGAGATGAAGTGCGCGGAAGCGGACGCCTTCATTCATGCCTACGTCGACGGCGAGCTTGCCGGCATGGATCGCGACGCTTACGAGCAACATCTTCTGGCCTGTGATGCCTGCTCGCACGCATGCCGCCTGCAGGGCCGCTTCAAGGCCGCGGTGCGGGGGCACCTGCCGCCGGTGCCTGTGCCCCGGGGCCTGCAACAGCGGATCTCGGGGGCGATCGCCTCGGCGCCGCCGATCCGCCGCCGGCAGATCTGGCATGCCTACCCGCGCCTGGTGCCGGCCGCGGCGGCGGCGGTGATCTTGTTCTCGGCGCTGGGCCTGGCTCGCCGCGGGCACTCGCCGATGGTGTTCGAGCAGGCGCTTCGCACCTACCACTCGGCGCTACCGATGGACGTCACCGGGCCGAGCTGCGCGTCGGTGGTCGACTGGTTCCGCGGCAAGGTGGACTTCGCGCTGCCCACGCCGTCGGGGGATCACCTCGGCCCCTGCCGCGGCGGGCGGCTGGTGAACGTGCAGGACCGCTTCGGCGCCTACGTCGTCTACCAGAGCCCGGGCGGCCACCGCCTGGACATGATGGTCTTCAATGGTGACGACGAGCTGGACGGCGCCGACCGCCGCACGGTCGCAGGCCGCGACGTCTACGTCGGCACCGGCCGCGGTGCCTCCACCGTCGCCTTCCGGGGCCGCGACGGCCTCACCTATATGTTGACCGCCGACCTCGACCAGGACTCGTTACAGAACCTGGTCCAGACCGCGATGTTCAAGCATTAGCCACGCAGGCCCGACATGATGGCGCCGACCTGAGCGTCGTTGACGTAGGTCGGGTCGCCGAAGGTCGTCGTCGGCACGTCCATGGCGTTGGCGATGCTGATGAGGAGGCCGTTGTGCGCCTGGCCGGCGAACTGGATGGCGCGGCCGGTCTTGTAGTAGCCACCGCAGCCACCGGCCATGACGTAGGGCATGTCGGTGCGGCCGTGGGTGCGGCCGTCCGACTGCTCGTGCATCCACACCAGCGTCGTGTTGTCGAGCAGCTTGCGCCCGTCCACATCGACCACCGCGTCCAGCGACTGGGCCAGCTCGGCGAACTTCGTGGCGTACCACTTCTCGATGGCGGTCAGCCACCTGGTGCGCGTGGTCGCGTCCGGCGCCTGGCCGTGGCTCACCGGATGGTGACCGTTGGTGATCGTGGGATCCGCCCACTTGTGGACGATCTCGCTCGTGCCGTGGCTCCAGAGCAGGCCGACCACGCGCGTGAGGTCGCAGGCCAGCGCCACCTGGATCAGCTTCATCTGCTGCGCGCCCTGCGTCGGGTAGTCGGCGACCAGCGCGTCCTTGTCGGGCTTCGTGCAGGCGGTGGGAGTCTTGCCGACGAAGTTCAGGCTGTTCTCGAGGTCGCGGACAGCGTCCAGGTGCGAGTCGAACTTCTGCTGTTCCGGCGTCCCGAGCTGGACCCGCACCGCGGCCAGATCGCCCTTGACCCGATCGAGCACGCTCATGCGATCGGCCTTCAGCTTGTCGTCGGCCGGATTGGGCCCACCGCCCGGGTTGAAGCCCGCGAACAAGTAGTCGTAGGCCTTCTGCGGACTGTTCTGATAGGCGACCGGCGCGTTGGGACCGGTGGCCGACACCGGGTAGTAACTGATGCTCGACTGCACGCCCAGGTTCAGGTACTTGAACTTGGTGCGCGTCTCCGCCTTCTCGGACAGCTTGTTCGCCAGGTATTGATCCAGCGAGATCGACGATGGCGTGGTCCGGGTGCTGGCGGCGGAGCCGACAGGGGTGCCCTTCTTGCCGGTGAGCGAACTCGGCCGGTCTGGCCCGTGGCCGGAGATCCCGGGCGGCCCCAGCGCGCACTGCATGTTGATGCCGCGCAGGACCAGCAACTTCTGCTGCAACGGCGCCAGCGGCGACAGGATCGCACTGCCCGCCAGGTTCAGCTGCCCTGCCCCCGGCCAGAACTGAGGCATCAGCGTGCCGTTCGGCGTGTGGAAATAAACGAAGCGCTTGGGCGCCGTGGCTGCGCGCGCCGGCCGCTCGAGGATGCGCAGGAACGGGCCGACGAGCGCCGCCGCACCGAGGCCACGAAGGAAGGTCTTGCGGCTGGTCTTGATCATCATGGACACACCTCCGAGCCAGTTGGCGTGCGGTAGCGGAACGCGTCGGTCTTCACCGTTGCCACCAGGATCTGGCGCAGGTCGTTGCCCGTCTGGGCGAAGTCGTAGCGCAGACGCTGCAACGAGCAGGAGTCACCATCTGTGCGGGCGCGCCCGAGCGCGTAGCCGAACCAGTTGTCGGAGACGCAGTCGCGGACCATGCCGCTCTTCGAGAGGGCGTCGTTCATGGCGACGGCGTTGGCGTACGTGCCGTCGACGTCGGATCCCGTCAGCTTGACCTCGGGGTTGATGGTCACCCCATTTTCGGTGGTCCGGTACCGCCCGAGAGCGTCGTAGTTCTCCATGGCGAGGCCGATCGGATTCATGTGCATGTGGCAGGAGCCGCACAGCGGGTTGGCCAGGAGCGGCGCCCACCGATCGCGTGCCGTCTTGCCGGCAGTCGCCTTGGGGACGATCGGGGTCACGTCGGGCGGCGGCGGCGGGATCGCCTGGCACAGCAGACGCTCGCGCACGAACAGACCACGATGGACCGGGTCGGTCTGGTCGTCGTACGCGAAATGCGACAGGAACCCGAGGCGGGTCAGCAAGCCGGGGCGCTTGTCCGGCTCGAGCTCGACGCGCGTGAAGGCGGTGCCCGTGACATCGGTGCGGCCGTACAGCTGCGCCAGCGGCCCGTTGACGAAGCTCCACGAACCCTTGAACAGCGACTCGAGGCCGGCTTTGTCGGCGTCCCAGACGACGCTGGAGATGAACTGCTCGATCTCGGTGCGCATCATCTTGCCGAGGCCAGGCGCCGTCTGGCCGACCGGGATCAGCTTCGGATCCTTGGTCAGGCTGTCGAGCACGTCGATCTCCAGCCACTGGCGGTAGAAGTCGGTGACCGCCGTGCGCTTGGTGGCGGTCGTCCTGGCGTCGTTGACCAGGCGGGTGGCCTCGGTGGCGATCCCCTCCGCCGTCGCCAGCCGGCCGCTGTCTGCCGCTGCGAACAGCAGTTCGTCCGGCATGGTCTGCCGGAGGAAATACGAGAGGCGCGAGGCGATCTCGTATCCCGTCAGCGGGACCGCCTTGCTGCCGGCCACGCACATCCCGGTCCCGATCTCGATGTGGTTCACGAAATAGGGTGACTGCAGGAAGGCCTGCATCACCAGGCGGAGCGCCCCGGGGAAATCAGCGCCGCGACCACGCCCGGCGGTGTAGACGGCGGCATACCCGGTCACTTCTCGATCGGTCATCGGGCGGCGAAACGCCTTTTTTCCGAAGCTGGTGACGAACTGGCGCGCGCAAGCATCGTCCTGGGTGGTGCACGGCAGGAGCGGCGCCTGCAGCCTGGCGGCCATGGCCAGCTTCTCGGCTGCATTCTGGTAGTCGGTGGCGATGGCGCTGGTGACCGGCGAGTTGACGTTCGACTCGAAAAAATCGACGGCGCCGTCCTCGATGAAGGTCCTGGCCGGGGCAGTCGCGTCACCCAGCAGGTCGCGGACGGTGTTGTTGTACTCGTCGCGCGTCAGGCGGCGGGCTGGCGCAGCGCCACCGACGGGCTTGCCACAGGTGATCGGATTCGGGGGCGGAGCGGGGCCGCCCATGCTGCCGCCGCCTCCCGTCGCGCCGGTCCCCGGAGGGACGCCGGTGCCACCCATGCCGTCGCCGGTGCCGCCGGTGCCGTCGGGCCCCATGCTGCCGCCGATCTCTCCGGAACAGGCCACGGTGAAGGCGAATGCGCTGGTCACGAGGACAATGCCGGGCCGCAGGTTCTGCATCTTCGACTGCCTCCGGCGACGAGTCGCCAGGGAACAGATTAGCGGTCCGGCATTTCCTGCCATCTATCGGAAGGTGGAGCTCCATGTAGGAGAACGTGGGCCGCGTGCCGAAACGTGCGGATGGGCTGCGAAAATCCGGGCACCCGTAGTATCGTGTGGGCTCGCAAATGGCCACCCGAATCCTGCTTTGCGTGGAGCCAGACGCGCAAGATAGCGACCTCATCCGCCTGGCGTTGAGCCCTTACGGGTTCGACGTGACAAACCTCACCAACGGCGATCAGGCCATCGAGTGGGGCCGCAGCAACCCTCCTGCGCTGATCATCGTCTGCGTCGAGCCCAAGAAGGTCGGCTACGCCATCTGCAACAAGATCAAGCGCAGCGCCGAGTTGAAGGACGTGCCGCTGATCCTCACCTCGTCCGAGGAGACCCCGCAGGCCTTCGCGCAGCACAAGAAGCTGAAGTCGCGGGCGGACGAGTACATGGTCAAGCCGCTCAAGAAAGAGGATCTGCTCCAGAAGGTGGACCAGCTGATCACGCTCGGCGAGCCGGAGACCGGCGTGCCGAACGAGGCCGGCGACGAGATCCTGATGACGGGCGACTCCGACGAGATCGCCATCGTCGACGGCGACATCGTCGAGGAGAAGGGCGGCACGCCGCCGCCGGCACCGATGACGCCACAACCGGCCGTCAAGGCGAAAGCGGCCAGCCCGATGTTCAAGGGGCCTGACATCGACGAAATCTTCGATCAGGAGACCGAGGCCGCCTTCGAGGCGATCAAGACCCGGGGTGACGTCCAGGTGCTCCCGCCCGGGCCCGACGAGGGCGAGCTTCAGGATGAAGAGTACGGCCGGCGAGGCGCCGCGCCCTCACCGGGCATGACCCGCAGCATCAGCGACTTCGCGATGCCCGTGCCGACGAGAGCCGGCGATCAGCTGCTGCAGCCCGACTGGGACGCCGACGCGACCAGCGGGTCGATGGATCTGCCGCTGCCCGAGCCGCGCAAGACGACCCCGATGAACGCCACCCCCACCTCGGAGACGCCGGCGTTCCAGGAGCCGGTTCCTTCGCCCGACGACGTGATGCAGTCGCTGGGGATCGGAGACTCGGTGCCGATCTCGCTCGGTGCCGCAAACGATGCGGTCGTCAAGGAGCTGCAGGCCAAGGTCAACGAGCTGGAGTCGGCCAAGTCGCGCCTGTCGAACGAGATCGAGGAGCTGAAGGGACGGATGCAGTCGCAGCCGGCCGGCCGTGAGAAGGACGTTCTGCAGCTCCGCGAGGTGATCAACCGCAAGGACAAGGACATGCTCGATCTGCGGGATCAGCTGGACGCCAAGGAGCGCCAGATCCTCGACCACAAGGACCGGGTGCGCGAACACGAACGCGCGCGCCGCGATCTGGAAGAGAAGACGCTGGGTTTCGAGAAGAGCCTGGTCGGCGCCAACGAGCGCGTGACGGCGCTGGCGCACGACAAGGAAAAGTCGATCGAGCGCGAGAAGGGGCTGAAGGCGCGGCTCGACGATGCGTTGGGGGAGATCCAGAAAGCGTACGACGAGACCGACAGCCTGAAGAAGAAGCTGCAGTCGGTCGAGGACCGCGCACGGGGCGAGCTCGACCGGGTGCGCGGCGAGCTGGAGGAACGGCTCAAGGAGACGGAGGAGACGCACCGCCGGGAGTTCGCCAGGCTGACAGAGGACCGGACGACGGCGGACGCGGCGCGGGACAAGGAGCACAAGGAAGAGATGGTCCGGCGCGAGAGCGCGCTGGCATCGGAGATCGAGGCCCTGCAGAAGCGAGCCACCGAGGACCTGTCCGCGGCCATGGAGGCCCACGGAGACGAGCTGGCCCGGGTGCGGCGCGAGCACGAAAAGGCCCTTGTACAGGTGCGCGACGAGCTATCCGCCCAGCTGGCCGCCGAGCGCGGGGCCCAGAAGGAGTCGGTCGACGCCAAGGAGAAGGACCACAAGAACGAGCTGATGGCCCTGCGCCGCCGCCTGGAGGAAGAGCTGGCCGCTGCGGAGGTCAAGCGCCAGAAGGAGCTCGGCGACGCCGAGGAACGCCGGGAGGCCGACATGGAAGCGGCGGAGACGCGCCGTCGGACCGAGCTGCAGGCGCGCGAGGAGGAGAACCACGCCGCCGTGGCCGAGGCAGACCGCCGTCATTTCGCCGAGAAGACCGAGACAGCCGAGCGGCACCGCGGCGAGATCGACCAGGCTCACGCACGCGCGGCGCGGGCCGAGGGCGAGCTGGCCATGCGTAACGAGGAGCTGGCGGAATCGCAGCGAAAGCTCGCCACCCGCGAGGCCGAACTGGATGGAGCGCGCGCGGACGTGCGCGACCGCGACATGAAGGTGACGCAGGCGCGCGACCGGTTGACCCAGCTGGAAGGAAAGATGACCGAGCTGGAGGAGCAGATCCTGCGCGCGTACCAGAAGCTGCGCACCGACGAGAAGACGGTGGACAAGGCCAAGCGTGCGCTGGCGGTGGCCCTGACGCTGCTCGACGGACAGCAGACCGGTCAGACCTCGACCGGCGCCACGACGCCTCGCTCCTCGTCGTCGGAAGAAAGTCCGACATAATTCCCCCGGGATGAACGAAGTCACCGGGAACCTCACCGGCCTCAAGCCGAGTGAGTGCAAGGCGCTGGAGCGCGTGTACCGGCGCCGCGTTGCACCCGCCGAAGTGGTGTCGGGCGAGCTCGCGACCTATCTGTGTGGGATCTCGCGCGAGATCGAGAGGCAGGTGGGCGTGCTGGTCTCACGCCGCGGGGACATAGAGCACGTCTTCGTCGGAGACGCGTCGCGCTTGATGCTGCCCGAGGTGGGACGCCTTCGGGCAGGCCGGGGCCGGTTCCGTGGGCTGCGCCTCGTGCACACCCACCTGCGTAACGAGCCGCTGTCGCGCGACGACCTGGTTGACCTGGCGCTGCTCCGCCTGGACCTGGTGGCCGCGGTGGGCGTCAACCACGAGGGGCGACCGGCGGACCTGCATCTGGCGCATCTGGTGCCGGCGCAGGAAGGCCGCGCGCCATGGGAGATCCTGCCGCCGGTGCACTTTTTCCACGCCGAGGTGGACGTCACCGAGCTCTTGCGCGCGCTGGAGGAGGAGTTCGACCGGCTGGTGCCGTCGACGGTCGCTACCGACGGAGCCGACCGCGCGCTGCTCGTGGTGGTGCAGACGCGGCAGCTCAAGCGCAAGGACGACGATCCGCGCGTCGGCGTGGAAACGCGCCTCGCCGAGTTGCGCGAGCTGTGCCGGACAGCGGGCATCCACGTCACCGGCGTGGTCCAGCAGCGCCGTCCCGACCCGGACCCCAGGTACCTGATTGGCCGCGGCAAGCTGGAGGACGTGCTCGTGCGAGCGATGCAGGTCGACGCCAACACGCTCATCTTCGATCCGGATCTGACCCCGGGGCAGGCGCACTCGATCTCGAGCTTCACCGATCTGAAGGTCATCGATCGGACGATGCTGATCCTGGACATCTTTGCGCAACGGGCGCGCAGCCGCGACGCCAAGCTGCAGGTGGAGCTGGCGCAGCTTCGCTACCGCCTGCCGCGCCTGCAGGAGAAGAACACGATGATGAGCCGCCTGGTGGGCGGCATCGGGGGCCGCGGGCCTGGCGAGACGAAACTGGAGATAAACCGCCGGCGGGCGCGCGAGCGGATCCATCGGCTGGAGCAGGAGGTCGACCGCTTCAGGCGGCAGCGGGCCGGGCGGCGGCAGCAGCGGGTGAACCGCCGACTCCCTGTCGTGGCCATCGTCGGCTACACCAATGCCGGCAAGTCGACGCTGCTCAACAGCCTGACCAACAGCGACGTGCTGGCCGAGGACAAGCTGTTCGCGACGCTGGATCCGACGACGAGGCGGCTGCGCTTCCCGCGCGAGCGCGAGATCATCATCGCCGACACCGTCGGGTTCATCCGCGAGCTTCCCCAGGACCTGGCGCAGGCGTTCCGCGCCACGCTGGAGGAACTGGAGGAGGCGGATCTGCTGGTCCACGTCGTGGACGCGGCCGACCCGGACCACGAGTCCCACATCACAGCGGTCGAACGCATCCTCACCGACCTGAACCTCGGCGAGACGCGAAGGCTACTGGTCTACAACAAGATCGATCGGCTCCCGCCCCAGGAGCGGCAGCGCCTGGCTGCGGATCGAAAGCTGATTCCGATCAGCGCCCGCGACACAGCCACGACCGCCCGGCTGCTGGCGGCCATCGAGGAAGAGCTCTGGCGCGAGGGGCGGTTACTCGAAGGCGGAGAAGGTGAACGTGACCTGGAGATCGGCGACCGCGTCCTTGCGGCCGGCGAAGGTGGTCCCCGCAGCGGCGTTTGACCGCAGCACCACCTTGAAGCCGCCACCGACGAGCTTCGCGTAGTCGTCCCCAAGCGCCTTCCCCGAATCGAAGTCGACCGACATCTTCACGGGCCCTGCGCCTTTGGGATCGGTGACATGAGCGGCGGGGAAGGTGTTGTTGGTGTCGTTCATGACGAACTGAACGTCGACCCGGCCCGAAAGCACCTGCTCGAGAGCCGTCACTCCTTGCGAGCTGCCGGCCAGCAGCAGTTCGACCTTGTCGATCTCGATCCGACCGGGAGCGCGCCCGAGTATCCGCTGCGCCTCGCTGGTGAACGCGCCGTAGGGGTTTCCACTCTCGGTGTTGATGTTCTTGTCCGCAACGATGACGCTGTTTCTCACCTCGTCGCCCTTGGCCTTGAGGTTGATGCCCACCGGTGCGGAGTGCGACACGGGGTCGTCCTTGCCACAGCCGACGAGGAGCATGGTCACGAACCCAGAAGCTAGAAGGTATCTCATGTCACGAATCTACCACGCTCAGTCGACGGGCCACGCCTTGAGCTTGACCTTGCCGTCCTCGACGGCGATGTCGAGCCGCACCTTCTTGCAATTTTTCTCGGAGAGGATCTTGGGGATCTGCATGCGCAGGCGCTCCTTGATCTTGTCGAGCGTCAAGGGGTCGCGCCCGTCGGCGACCGTCTTGTGGGTCGCCATGTAGCGCTCGTAGACGCCTTCGATGTCGCCGACGCCAATGCCGGGAATCGGCTGCTCGGGCGCCTCCGCGGGCGCCTTGACGGCGTTCTTCTTGCTGATGCGGGCGGCCATGTACCGCTGCCGCTCGACGAACATCTTCACGCGTTTCGCCGGGATGCCGATGGCCAGGGCCTCCTGCTCGGTGATCGCCCCGCCGCGCTGGGCCATGTGCCGTTGCGCCTTCGCCAGGTCGCGCCCGTAGGTGCCCATCTCGATCTCCTGCAGGGTGCGGTTCCAGTAACTGGTGAACAGCACCCACCGCTGGATGAGCGCGGTAAAGCGGAATCGAAGCCCCGCGTTGTGCACGTTCTCCTGCTGCGCCTCGATGATGAGGCGGTTGAGTTCGCGGCGCGGGACATTGGGCGGAACCTTGGCGATGCCCAGGAAGAACGTCTCGTAAAGCGCGCGCAAGCGATCAAACTTGCGCTCCATATCGCTGAGTCTGGCCTCGAAGAGTTCCGAGGGGCTCAGCTCTCTTTGGAGCTTCTTCGCCACGGTCCGGTCCCTCCATTGTAACCCGTCCGTGCTAAGACTGCCGCATGAGCCTGGTGCAGTGGGCCGCCGCGGTGGTGGCACTCCTGGGCGTGCTGATCCTGGTGCACGAACTCGGGCACTTCCTGTTCGCGAAGGTGTTCGGGGTGAAGGTGCTGCGGTTCTCGCTCGGGTTCGGGCCGAAGCTGCTGAGCGTGACCGCAGGAGCCACCGAGTACAGGCTGTCCCTGGTGCCTCTTGGTGGCTACGTGCGGCTACTCGGCGAGGATCCGAACGAACCGGTCGCCGAGGTGGATCGCGACCGGACTCTCTTCAGCAGGCCGTTGTGGCAGCGTTACGCCATCGTCATCGCCGGGCCGGCGTTTAATTTGCTGCTGCCGATCGCCATCTACTTCTTCCACTACATGGGGCAGCGAACGGTGTTGCCGCCGGTCATCGGCACGGTGCTGTCGGGGCAGCCCGCGGCGGAGGCCGGCCTCTTGCCAGGCGACAGAGTCGAGTCCGTCGACGGCCGGCCAATCCGCTACTGGGAGGAACTGGAGGAGCTGATCGCGGAGTCGCCCGAGCAGACGCTGCGCTTCGCCATCCGGCGCGGACCCGATGCCGAGGAACGGGACGTCAAGCCGATGCGACTCGAGCGCACGGGCACGCTACGGCTGCGCGAGGTGGTCGGCTGGATCGGCGTCTCGCCGCGATTCCACCTGACCGAGGTCGGAATCGTCGACTTGACTTCGCCCGCGGCGCAGGCGGGGCTGCGGACATTCGACTACGTGACAGCCGTGAACGGCATGCCCGTTTCGCACTGGGCGGAATTCGAGAAGGCGGTGACCCGGGCGGGAGCCTCGCCGCTGCGTGTGTCGTACCTGCGCGGGGCGCACTCGGCACTGCCGTTCGCGCACCTGGAGGTGCAGGAGCCCGGGACCGCGGTGGTGATCCCGCAGCCGGTGCTGGATCCGTCGGGGCGGCCGCGCTACGACAGCGGGATCCTCTCGTCCGAGATGTTCGTTTACACCGTCGAGCCAGGCAGCCCGGCCGACAAGGTCGGGTTGCGGCGCGGAGACCAGATCCTGGAACTGAATGGCGAGGCGCTGTCCCACTGGGATCTCCTGCGGCAACGCCTGGCAGCGGAGCCGAAGCGCACCTTCCGCATCGCCTGGGTCCCGCCGGGTGGAGCGCGCCGCGAGGCAACGTTCACCCAGGAATCGCGATCCACGCTGGACGCCTACCGACAGGAGGAACGCCGGCTGATCTTCGGGGCGACGAACCGCTTCGCATGGAGGACCGATCCGCCAGTGCCGGTGAAGAATCGGTTCCTGTACGCCCTGGGGCACTCGGTCTCCCGCACCGGAGAGATCGTGCTGGCGATGACGGACAGCCTGGTGCAGATCGTGCGGGGCGAGGTGCCACCGTCGGCACTGGGTGGCCCCCTCATGATCGGGTACGCCGCGGGGGTCGCCGCCGAACAGGGCCTGGCGCAATACCTGTGGCTGATGGCGTTGCTCAGCATCAACATTGGCCTCTTGAACTTCCTCCCGGTGCCGATCCTCGACGGTGGTCTGCTGATGTTCTTCACCATCGAGCTGGCCAAGGGACGGCCGCCCTCGCGGCGCGCGCGGCGCGTGGCCTCGTACGTGGGTATGGTGCTGGTGGCGCTGGCGATGGCCTTCGCCCTCAAGAACGATGTCGTACGCTTCCTGCTCACCGGATGATCCTCGCACTCGACACCTCGGTCCCGACGGCGCGCGTGGCGGTGGTGGCCAGCGACGGCCGCTGTCTCGCGACAGGTGAAAAGACCGCCGCCCGTCACTCGGCGAACCTGCTGCGCCTCGTCGACGAGACTCTGGCGGCGGCGGGCGCGACGTTGCGCGACGTCGAGACCATTGTCTGCGGCGCCGGGCCAGGCAGCTTCACCGGGTTGCGTGTCGGGTTGGCGGTGGCCAAGGGACTGGCGCTGCCGCGCGATCTGCCGCTGGTGCTGGTGTCGTCGCTGGAGGCGTTGGCGAGGGATCTGGGAGAGCCCGAGGCGTTGGTCGTGGCCTGCCTCGATGCCGGCAAGGACCAGGTCTACGGCCAGCTGTTTCGCGCCGGCCTGGCGCAGGATGTCGCCTGGACCATCGACGCGCACGCGCTGTGTGCCCGGGCGCGCGAGGCTGCCTTGCCGATCGTGGCTGGCGGCTCCGGGGTGGACCGCTACCTCGATCTGTTCCGTGCCGAGCTGGGTGACGAAGCGGTGAAAGCCGGCGTCGCAGGGCCCAGCGCCCGATCCGTGGCTGCTCTCGGCCTAAAACGGATCGCCCGCGGCGAGCGTGACGACCTGGCGAGCGCGGTCCCCGTCTACGGCCGTCCACCCGACATCACCCGGCCCAAGCCGCGGTAGAATGGACGGCATGGAGAAGGCCGAGGAGCTGGAAACCCTGCGCCACCGGCATGAGGAACTGGAACGCCGGCTGGCCGTGCTGGATCGCCATCTGTCGCTGACGCCGGCCGAGCAGCAGGAACGCGCCCGCCTGAAGAAGGAGAAGCTCTGGCTCAAGGATCGGATGAAGGGCTAGAACCGGCCGAGGTCCTGGCCCGGCTGCGCCAGTCGGGCATCCGGATCGACCGCGAGGGAGACCTGTGGCACGAGGGCGAGGTGGTCCGCCACGCCGGCCTTCGTCAAGCGCTGTTCCGCTGGCTCGACCGCCTCGACGACGGCCGTTACGTCTTTCGCCTGGACGACAAGCGCTTCGCTTACGTCGACGTCGACGAGACGCCGCTGGTGGTGCGCGCGCTGCGCTGGGAGGGCGAGACCGCGCTGCTCTCGCTGTCCGATGGGAGCGAGGAGCCGCTGGATGGGGCGACGATCACCACCGACGATGCCGGCGTCCTGCGCTGCCGCGTGCGCGGCCGTCTCGAGGCCCGGCTGTCGAACTCGGCCGCGGCGACGTTCGTTCTAAAGTAGGCCCCGAAGAGGGCCGCTGCAGTAGAGCGGGTTGCCGAAGGTCTGCTTGTCGACGCCCATCGCGTTCATCACCGAGACCAGGAGATCGTTGTGCGCCACCGGCTCGCCGCCGTTCGACAGGAGCTGTTTTTTGCCCCGGTAGTAGACGCCGCCGCCTTTGCCGTAGTCCAGCCAGCGGCCCGTGCGCAACGCCCCGCCGGCGCGCCCGCCCAACAGGTACGGCTTGTCGACGGGGCTGTGGCTGTTCCCCTTGGCGATCTCCCCGGTCCAGAGCACCAGCGTGTTGTCGAGGAGCGTGCCGTCCCCCTCGGGGATCGACTTCAACTTCTGCAGCAGGTAGGCGTACTGTTGCGCGTACCAGGTGGTGATCCGGGTCAGCTTCTCGGTCGCCTCCTGGTTCTTGTCGCCCGAGTGAGACAGCTCGTGGTGTTCCTCGTCCACATCGACCCACGTATGGCGGATGCTGCTGGTCGCCTTGTTCCACTGCAGGCTGATGACCCGTGACAGGTCGCAGGCCAGCGCCATCGCCAGCATGTCCATCTGCAACTTGCCGGCTGCCGGGTACATCTCGTTGGAGCGGAAGTCCATGTCCCCGGGCTCGTCCGGGCGGCGGCATGCGGCCGCCTGCGACGGCCGCGCGTCGAGGCCCCGCTCGATCTCGCGCACCGCCTGCAGGTGCGCCTCCAGCTTGCGTCGATCCTCGGCGCCGACATGCGCCACCAGGCGCGCGTAGCGGCCGGCCACCTGATCGAGCACGCTCTTGCGCTCGGCGCGCAGCCGCTCCCAGTCGGCGGCGTCGCTTGCCACGGAGGCAAACAGGCGCTGGAACACCTTGCGCGGATTGTCCTCGGGCGGGACCGGCTGGTTCGGGCCGGCGAAGATCATCCGGTTGAACAGCGAACCGCCCGTCTGGCTGAAGCAGTTCACGGCCAGCTCGAGCGACCGGAAGCGCGTCCCCTGGCCGATGTGCCGCGCCACCTCCTGATCGACCGAGTGACCGTTGGGCCAGCCGAAGGTGTCCTTGTCACCGGGGCCGTTCTTCTGATCGCCGGGCAGGAGCTCGGCGCCGGTGAGCATGGTCCCCATCCCTTTCGGGTGATCGACCCCCAGCGCGCTTTTCATGTGAGCGACGTTGTCGATGCCGGTCAGGAACACCAGGTCCTGCTTGTGGGGCGCCAGCGGCGCCAGCATCTCGGGCACGGTGAAGTCCGTCTCGGTGCCGGCCGGCTTCCAGAACTCCGGCATCGTCCCCGAGCCGGTGAAGAAGATCACCAGGCGCTTGGGCTGCTTACCGGCATGCGCCATCTTTTCCAGCCAGGGCAATGCCACCGCGGTGCCGGCGCCGCGTAGAAACGCTCGTCGGTTCATCGTCCGGACTCCCGGTACAGGAAAGCGTCGGTCTGGGTCATGGCGATGATGAGCTCGGTGACGCTGGCGCCGCTGTCGACGTAGCTGCGCTCCAGCGCGGCCAGCGTGCAGGCGTCGTCGGCCGTCTCGTTGCGGCCGTAGGCGAAGCGGAACCACTGCTTGACGTAACAACTGCTCACCTGGCGGCTCTCGGCCAGCTTGCGCTCGAGGGCCAGCGCCCCCACGAATTCGCCGTCGACGTCGGCCTTGACGATCTCACCGGTGGCGTCGATCGGCTTGCCGTTCTCGGTGCCGCGCCATGCCCCGACGGCGTCGTAGTTCTCGAAGCCGAGGCCGATCGGGTCCATCAGCTCGTGGCACTTCGCGCAGCCGACGTCGGCACGGTGGTCCTCGAAGCGTTCGCGCGTGGTCAGCTTCGGGTCCACTTCGGGCGGCTTGATGTCGGCGTTGGGGGGCGGCGGGGGCGGGATCGTGCAGAGCATCTGCTCGCGCACGAACTTGCCGCGCAATGTGGGCGAGGTCTGATCGAACTTGGCCTGTGCGGCCAGGAAGCTGCCCTGGGTGAGCAGACCGGCGCGCTTCACTCCGTCGAGCGGGAGCTTCGTCAACTCGTCGCCTTCTGCCCCCTCGACACCATAGAGCCGGCCGAGCTTCTCGTTGACGAAGGTGAACGGAGACGTCAGCAACGCCTCGATACCCCCGCCGCGCCGCCAGACCACCTCGTCGACGTACATCTGCGTCTCGCGGCGGAACAGGGCCGGCATCTGGCGGGTGTAGCCGGGGAAGTTCTTGGTCTTCTTCTCGAGCCGTTCGAGGCGGCCCATGTCCAGCCACTGCTCATGAAAGGTGACCACCATCTCGTGTGCCCGCGGGTCGCCCAGCAGGCGACGTGCCTGCCGCGCCACGTCCTCCTTCGTGCGCAGCTGGCCCGACGCCGCGGCGGCGAGCAGGTCGTCGTCGGGGGTGCTGTTCCAGAGCATGAACGACAGCCGCGAGGCCAGCTCGAACGGCGACAGACGGGCGATCGTGGACGAGATCGGCTCGCCGGCCTCGATGCGGTACAGGAACTCGGGCGCCTGGAGCATCGTCGCCAGCACCAGTCGCACCCCGCCTCGCTCGTGCTGCGCCCACAGATCCTGCTGCTCCGTCCCCAAGAGCGGCCGGCGCCAGGCGCGCTGACCGAAGCGGGCGATGAAGGCGCGCACGCAAGCGTCCTGCGTCGGATCGCAGCCGAGCAGATCCGGCAGGTTCTCGACCGCGCGCGCGGCCAGTGCCTCGGCCGAGACCATCAGTTGCTCGCCGAGCAGCGGGGTGACGCCCAGCATGGCGGCGTTGTTGCTGAAGCCGAGCAGCCGATCCTTGTCCTCGGGAGCGAACTCTCGCGCCGGGTGCGTGGTGTCGCCCAGCAGATCGCGGACCGTGTGATCGTACTCGACGCGCGTCAGCCGGCGGATCACCGCCGGGCCAGGCCGTACGCTTCCCGAGCAGCGAAGCGATGGGGCCGCCAGCGCGGGCCGCATGGGCATCGGCGTTTCCCGGACCTTCGAGCAGGCGGCAAGCACCAGAACGACGGCAAACGATCGGCCCATCTGGTGGAAAGACGTCGTCCGGCCTACCGGTGAGACACGAATGCCGCGCCGCGCTCAGGGCGCTGCCGGGATGCGCACCACGAAGCGAGCCCCGCCGAGCGGCGACCGAGCCTCGTCGACGGTGACATCCCCGCCGTGGTCGATCACGAGCTTGCGTACGATGGCCAGACCGAGACCCGTCCCCCCCTCGCGGAAAGTCACGTAAGGATCGAAGATCCTTTGGCGATCCCCGGTGGGCACCCCCGGGCCGTTGTCATCGACGGTCAGCACGGCACTCCCGCGAAATGTGTTCACCGCAAGAGACACCTGGGGCTCGCGGCCGGCCCCGCGCGCGGCGGCGAGCGCGTTCTCGACCAGGTTGGCGATCACCCGTCGGAACAGCGTGCGATCGCACAGCGCCCGCACCCCGGCGGCAGCCTCGACCCGTACGAGAGGCTGCCACTCGGGCTGAAGGCGCACGGCCTCGGATACCAGCTCGCCCAGATCGACCGACGCCGGCTCGACCGCGGGCAGCCTGGCGAGCGCGGTGAAGTTGTCCACCAGGCGGCGCAGGCCGGTGATCTCCTCGTGCAGGATCTCCCGCGCGGTCTCCAGCAGCTTCCGGTAGGCGGGATCGTCGCCCCTGTACTTCGAGGCCAGCTCCTGCACGGCAAGCTGGATCGGCGTCAGCGGGTTCTTGATCTCGTGCGCGAGCCGCCGCGCGACCTCCTGCCAGGCCGAAAGCTTCTGCAGGTATTCGAGGCGCGACCGCGCATCCGCCACCTCGGCGACCATGCGATCGAAGGCGCGGCCGAGCTCATCCAGCTCATCACGGCCGGTGGGCGCGACGCGTACGCCGAGGTCGCCGGCGGCCACGGCCAGCGCGGCCTGATGCAGCCGCGCCACCCGCCGGGTCACCCGACGCGCCAGCACCAGGCCGAGGAGCGGCGCCGCCAGGAGCACGCAGACCACGAACACCAGGTACTGGCGGATGAAACGAGGCAACACCGCCTCATAGGCGCGATCGAGCTGCTCCTCGTGATCCAGCGCTTGCTGCAGCTCCAGAAAGCTGCCGTAGAGCTCGCTCGGGATCCCGAAGGTCAACTCGAGGACACGCCGGTCCGCGAGCGGCGCCAGGAACGGAGGGGATTCGCGGCTGCGACCCAGCACCTCCGGCGCCGCCTGCCATTCATCGACGGTGGTGGTCCCTTCCAGGAAACGTGCGCGAAGGAGGCCTTCGACCCCGGCCAGCGCTGCCGCCGACGACGGAGGGCCATCGGCGATCTGGTTGGTCCGCCGGCGGAACTCGTCCTTCCGCTCGGCAAAGTAGACCCGGAAGATCTCCGCGGCGCGCATCGAGGCGTCGCCGATGTCCTGCTGATGCTGCACGGTCAGCGACGTGATCCGTCGCAGGACGAACGACAGCGCGTAGCTCGCCGTCCCCACCGCGACGAGCGCGACCATCAACACCGCCGTCAGGATCTTCCACTCGAAGCGCCCCGGCCATTTCATCGCACCACCACCGGCTGCGACACGAACTGCACGCGTCGTTCGCTGTCCTGAACCTTCGGGTTGACGAAGAAACTGACGAACGAGCCGAAGACGCCGTCGGGCGTTCGGCCAGCGGGCCGCGCCAACCAGCGCCGCACGCGCCCCACCAGCTCCTCGGACAACGGGTTGAGATCGGCGCGCACGTTCACCCGGTAGACAGCGCCCGCCTGCAGACCGGGAAGCGGCGCCACCGGGAAAGCCACCAGCGCCGTCGCCAGGGTCAGCGCCTCCTGCGCCGTGGCTGCGTCGCGCACCTCGGGGACCGCGGCACCGTCGGTGCGCCTGACGTGGAAGCGCTCGTCCCACAGATCGTAGACGATCTCGCTCCAGCGCGTGGCCTCGGCGACGGCCTGGTTGTTCCCCTCCCTGACCAGCGCCACGTGTACCAGCACGCGGGTGGCGAACCCGGAGGTCAGCCGCTCGAGGTCAGGCGCCTGGAACAGGTCCTGGACGCCGACGCTTATCACCAGAGCGCCCCCGCGCTGCCCAAAGCCGGTGGTGCGCACCGGCGTGGCAGCCCAGACCGTCGTGGCGACCAGCGCCGACGCGATCACCGCCCCTCGCTTCATCAAAAAGGGATCCGTCCCAGGGCGTTCGCCACCGACACCGTGAAGATACCGACCGGCGTGTCCAGCCGGAGGCCGAGATCCGCCGTAAGATCGACGGGAACCACCTCGCGAAACGGACGATCGCGCACACGGAGGTCGTCGCCGCTGGCCATGGCGAAGGCGCCGAAGGCCACGAAGGCATCGGCGCGGTAGACGAAGCCATGCCGCCGCCACAGCGGCAGCGCGTACTCGACCAGGGCACGCGTGGCGTAAGCGTCATAGCGATGCTCGGCGATCCCGGTGCCCAGCAGATCGCGCGAAGGTTGCGTCGAGAAATTGAGGCCGTAGGCTCGCTGCGGCAGCAGAAGGTTGAGATCGCCGACGAAGAACTGCTCGAAGTACGGAGCATCGCCGAAGAGAGCGCCACCGAATCCGTGCAGACCCAGCGCGCCCTTGCCGATCGGAAAATAGCGCGAGCCCTGGAGGACCCCCTTGCCGAACAGGTAGTGCGAGGTGGCTACCGGCAGCGATGCCTGGAATGTGATCAAGGCGCGGCCACCGCGCGACGGCAGCACCGGGTCGTTGCGTGTGTCGATGTCCAGTGTCGCCGAGAGCGACGACAGGTGGCTCACGCCCTCGTGGATCGGGAAAATGATGGGCCGCAGCGTAGCCTGGTCGTCGCGGCTGCGGATCCCCGGCAGCTTCGCGTCCACCGCCTCGTAGCGCCCCTCGGCGTGGAGGCGCGTCGACGCCGACAGGTCGAGCCCGACCCCGAGCGCGCCACCGACGCGCCTGGTCCGCAGGGCGACGAAATCGCCCGGAGCGGCCGAGTCCGAGGGACCGGCCGCGCGGAAGAACTCGCTGCCGCGGCTGTACAGGAGTTGAGCGCCCAGCGACAGGCCGGAGACGCTGGGCGGGCCAGCGGCGCGCACCGTGAGGGCGCGCGCCGGATCCGCTCCGGCCACCTTCGGACGCGTCGACTCGACGAATCCGCCACCCAGGCTGATGCCACGGCCGAGGAAGTTCGTCTCGGCCAGATCGAGACCGCCCCACAGAGCGGTGGCGTCGCTGGTGCCCAGGTGGATGGCGTTGATGATCACGGTGCCGCGCTCTTCCACCTCGACCACGAGCACTGCCCCACCCCGCTGGCCCCCGCGGGACAAGGAGAAGTTCACGTTCAGGAAGTAACCCAGCGACAGCAGCCGCAGCTTCGCCTCGTCGACGCGCGGGTCGGCCGCGCGCACGATCTCGCCCACCTCCAGTCCCAGCTCGCGGCGGATGAGCCCGGTCTCGGTCTTGTGGTTGCCGCGGATCTCGATCGCCTCGAGGACGTAGCTCGGACCGAACGGCTCGTCCTGAGCCACCGCACGGGTCGCGGCCAGAACCGCGACGGCCAGAATCAAGGCGCGCATGCGCCGCCTACGTTAGTTCACCGAGACGCGCGGCGCGAGGGCCGAGGTCTGGACCAGGTGGTCGAGGCGGTTCCGCACCTCGTCGCTCGGGCTGACCACGGACAGGCGCTCGAGCGCCTGTTGCAGGCGGTCGCGATCACCGCGCACCTCGTAGATGGCGCGCAGGTTGTTCAGCATGCGGGCCACGATCTGGCGCCGCGGCGCCGGCTCGAGGTAGCGCTCGTCGATGCCGCTGGCCGGATCGCCCGTCGCCTGCTCGTAGAGCATACGTAGCTGGCCTGGTTCGAGCACCCGTCCATCGAACGGATCGACGAACGCAGAGCCGCCTCCGCGGCGGACAGTGCGCACCAGGAAATGGCCGGGGAAGGAGACGCCGCGCGCCTCGATCCCCAGGCGCCGGCAGACCGCCAGCAACATCACGGCCAGCGTGATCGGGATGCCGGTGCGGCGATCGATCACCTCGTTGAGGAAGCTGTTGCGTGGGTCGTAGTAGTCGGCGACGTTGCCGCGGAACCCGAGCTCCCGGTACAGCAGCTCGAGCACGGCGGCCATGCGATCGACGGGCGCTGCCTTCGAATCGGGGGAATTCAGCCCAAGGCTCCGCAGCCGCTGCCGGGCCTGCTGCGCCAGCCCGTCCAGCTTGGCGACGTATCCGGGCACGTCCAGCCCCGGATACTCGGCCTCGGCAATCAGCAGCGCGGCCTGTTCGACGTCGAGCTCGCTGTCCGGCTTGCGGAGCAGATGAGCGAAGAGCACCAAATCCACCGGCTCGCTCATGCAGTCCTCCAGGATATCAGCTTTCGGTGAGGGCCGGGGGCGTTCCCGCCGTGGCCCCTTCACCGGCTGCCGTCTTGCGCCAGTCAGCGAGCGCCCGTTCGACGGCCGCCAGCTGGGCCGCCTCCGCCCGGAGGCCGCGTTCCAGCGCCACCAGTTCCTCGAGCACGGGCGCCAGCGTCGGGCCGGCCGAGGGCGCCAGCGGCGTGGCAGCCTGGGCCTCGGCGGCCGCGTGCTGCAACGCCTCGACCCGCTCGCGTTCGGCCAGGATCCGGCTGCGCGCGTCCCACAGCTGCTCCTCGGAGCGCTCCAGCGCGCCCCGCAAACGGTCGACCTCGGCCAGCGCAGCCTCCAGACGCGCCGCCTCGGGCCGCGCCTCCAGCTCACGGACCCGATCCTGGAGAGCCTCCACCGCTTCCTCGGCGGGGGATAGCTTCTCGGCCTCGGGCACCGCGACGATCCGCCCGGCAGCGTCGCCCCACCGGCGCTCGGCTTCGTCGCGCAGCCGCTCGGTCTCGACCAGACGCCTTCGCAGCGCGTCCGCCTCGGCCTCGACGTGCTCGAGCCGCACCGTCAGCTGCTGGTCCACGACCGGTTTGTGGTTCTGCGCCACGATCGCCGCCTGGCGCTGCATGCGCAGCAAGGTCCCCTCCAGCTCGGCCAGGCGCGACCGCCGCTTGCGATCCGCATCCTCGGCCTCGGCCGTCGTACGCCGCAGCCGGGCCGCCTCCCGCTCGGCGGCGTCCAGTTTCGCCTCTGCCGTCCGCAGCGTCTCCTCCAGCTCGCCGGCCCAGGTCTCCTGATCGGCGAGCGCGTCGCGCAGCCGGGTCACCTCGTCGACGTGCACCTGCGCCGCGCGCCGGTGCTCCTCGAGCGCATGATCGCGCGCGCGCAGCGTGGTGCGCACCTCGTCGTCAGCCGCCGCCGGAGCCGTGGGCGCTCGCTTGCGCAGCTGCTCTTCCGAGGCATCGAGCCGCCACTGCAGATCCTGGCGTTCCACCTCCAGCGCCGCGATCCGCTCGTCGCGCTCGGACAGCGCCGACTCGCGCGCCGCAAGCGCCGACTCGTGCTGCCGCATGCGCTCGGCAGCAACGCTGCCGCCCGACTCGGTGGACGCGCGCAACCCCGCGGTCAATCGCTGCGCCAGCGCCGTCATCTCCTCGGTGGTCTTGCGGGTGAGGTTGACGACCGAATTGTCCGCATCGGTCAGCGCATGCCGCAGCCGCGACACCTCGCCATCGAGATCCGCGCGTGCCTCGGCCGCCCGTCGCAGCCGCGCCCGCAGCTCCTCCAGCTCCTCGTGCTGAGCACGCGAGACCCGCACCGCCCCATCGGCCTGCCCCTGGGTTTCGGCCAGCTGCCGCCGCAGATCCGCCAGCACGCCGTCGGGCACGGGCGCCGCGACCGCCACGCCGTCTTCGACTGAAGGCAGCGGTAGCTGCACCAGCGCGTAGCCGAGCGACAGCGGCTCGTCCGGACCGGCGACCGCAAGGTAGTGCGTCGGCTGCTCCGCACTCTCGTCCACCAAGGTGGAGTCGACGCGCAACCCGCCGGTCGCCTCGTCGAATTCGGCCAGCCCGAAAGCGACGAACGGCGTCTGGCCGAACATCCGCACGCGCGGAAAGTGCGGCGCCAGTGCATCCACGACGTCGTAGTAATCAAGGCCGCCCGCCGTCACGTCAGCGTTCGGCACCAGACACACCAGACTGCCGCCGGGAGCCAGCATCGCCCGTGCTTCGCCCAGGCCCCCGCGGAACAGTCCGGCGCCGTCGAGCACCAGCACCACCTCCGCCGGCCCGGTCTGCGCCGGGCGCGCGCCCAGCGTGGTCAGATGCTGCGCGGAGGCCTCGTCACCCCCCACGTCCAGCACCCGCCGGCCCGACAGCAGCGGCCGCAGGTAGCTGTGGACCGCCTTCCGTCGGTTTGCGGGACCGAGAGCGCGCCGTTCCCCCATGAAGAGGTCGGACTATACAATATGGATGCGCCCGTGCTGGTCTGACTGACCGCAGCAACCACCGCACTTGCGCACTTGCTCCCGGGCCTCCGTGCGTCTATAACCCTCCGTCCCATGCCGAAGAAGGGCATTCATCCCGTTTACAAGGCTGTGACCATCAGCTGCGCCTGCGGGCACAAGGTGGAGACCTACTCCACGCGGGCGTCGTTCATGGTCGACATCTGCTCGAACTGCCACCCGTTCTATACGGGCAAGCAGAAGTTCGTGGACACCGGCGGGCGTATCGAGCGCTTCCAGAAGAAGTACGGGAAGAAGACCGACGCGCCCGCGGCGTCGTAGGTGCTCGACGACCTTCTGCTCTCGAAGCTGACGGCGGTCGAGAGTCGGTTCGAGGAGCTGTCCGGCAAGCTGTCGGACCCGGAGGTCCTCGCGCGTCCACAGCAAATGCAGAAGCTCGCCAAGGAGCATTCCGATCTGCGCGAGCTGGTGGAGGCCTTGCGCCAGCACCGGGACATCACCCGCCGCGCCGAGGAGGCGCGCGAGATGCTGAAGGATCCGGAGATGCGCGAGATGGCCCGTCAGGAGGAAACCGAGCTTCTGGCCCAGCAGCAGAAGTTCGAGGAACGCATGACCTTCCTGCTCCTGCCCAAGGATCCGAACGACGAGAAGAACATCCTGGTCGAGATCCGCGCTGGCACCGGCGGCGAGGAAGCGGCGCTTTTCGCCAGCGAGCTGTTCCGCATGTACTCGCGATTCGCCGAGCGAAAGCGCTGGAAGGTGGAGATCGTGTCATCTTCCAATGCGTCGGCCGGCGGCATCAAGGAGGTCGTCGCCAACATCGAGGGGCGCGGCGCCTACTCACAATTGAAGTACGAATCGGGCGTGCACCGGGTGCAGCGCGTGCCCGCGACCGAAGCGCAGGGGCGCATCCACACCTCCACCGCGACGGTCGCGGTGCTGCCCGAAGTCGAGGAGCTGGACGTGCAGATCGACCCCAAGGATCTGAAGATCGAGGTGATGCGCTCGGGGGGTCCGGGCGGCCAGTCGGTCAACACGACCGACTCGGCGGTGCGCATCCATCACATCCCGTCGGGCCTGATGGTCCACTCCCAGCAGGAGAAGAGCCAGCACAAGAACAAGGCTCTGGCGATGAAGATCCTGCGGGCCAAGCTTTACGAGATCGAGCGCGAGAAGCGCGAGACCGCCGAGCGCGAGGCCCGGCGTAGCCAGATCGGCAGCGGCGATCGCTCCGAGAAGATCCGCACCTACAACTTCCCACAGGACCGCCTGACGGATCACCGCATCGGTCTGACGCGGCACAATCTTCCCGCCATTCTGGATGGCGATCTGCAAGAGATCATCGAGAGCCTCCGCTCCCACTTCCAGGCCGAGGCCCTCAAGGCTCCCTCATGACCGGGCACATCGTTTGCAACTGTTCCATCCCGATGAGGCGAATCAGGTGTGGGGGTTTCACCCTGGTCGAGTTGATGATCGTCGTCGCCGTCATCGGGATCCTGGCCGCCATCGCCATCCCCTCCTTCAGCCGCTACGTGAAGAAGTCGCGGACCGTCGAGGCGATCGCCCACCTGAACAAGCTCTGGTCGGGTGCCCTCGTCTACTGGGAGGCCGAGAAGACGGATTCCGTGGGCACAGTCCTCACCAGGCAATTCCCCCTCTCGGCAGCGCAGGAGGGCGATTGCTGCACCGCGCCTGCACAGCGCTGCCCCGGCAATACCGCCGTGTACAGCACCGACGCCAGCTGGAAGGCGCTCAGCTTCAACATCCCCAGCCCGCACCTTTACCGTCCGCGATTCACCTCGACAGGAGTGGGAAGCACGTCGGCCTTCACCGGTACGGCAAACGGCGATCTCGACTGCGACGGCACCTCCTCCACATTCGAGCGACGCGGCAGCATCGGTGTCGCGGGCGAGGTGACCAGCACCGGCGCGCTCTACATCATCCTGGAAATCGAGTAGTCACTTCCCGCATTCGCCGGCCAGGCACGGAATGCCGTTGTGCGCCTCGCCGATCAGCTTGCCGTTGCCGTGGACGAACACGTTGAGGTAGCCGAGCTTCTTCGCGCCACCTGCGATCGTCAGCATCTCGTACTCACGCTCGTGGCGTGGCATGCGCACGAAGATGTCGCCGAAGTCGAGATGGAGCTCGTTGCCTCGTTCGTCGGACGAGAAGAGGGGCATGCCGGTCCCGAGCTTGTCCTTCAGGTCGACGAGATCCTGTCCCGCCGACAGGAATCTCCCCGCGACCAGCATCGCACCGAGCGCCGCCAGCGCACCGAACAGCGCCGGACTCCGGAGCCGCGGCCTTTTCTTTGCACGGCCCATGATGGGAACACCGACGACCGGCGTCCTCTTTCCGTCGAGACGATCGATCGCCTGCTGCGCCGGCCGGTAGGCGGGATCGAGCCGCAGCGCCGCCTCGAAGGCAATCCGCGCGCGCGCGCCGTTCCCCTGGTCCGCCCAGACCCGTCCCTGGAAGTACGGTGCGTAGGGGTTGTTGGGGCTGAGCTCGAGGGAGACATTCAGGTGATGCTGCGCCAGCCGGAGGCGATCGACCGGATCGATGGCGGCAGAGCGGTTCGTGTACCAGGCCATCGTGGCGTGCAGTTCGGGATCATTCGGCGCCTCGTCGAGAGCACGCGCCATCGCGGTCCGCGCCTTCTCCCACTCGCCGAAGCTGGCGGCGACATGGGCCTCGGAGGCCGCGTCGGTCGCTTCGGCGCTCCGTGGCACGACGAACGCGGGCAGAGCGGGCATCGACAGCATCGACCCGGCCGGGGCCGGCGCCGGAATCGCCATCTCCAGCGCCGGAATCGCCACCAATGGTGCGACCTCGGGTGATTCCAGCTCCTCGCCGTCGAACAAGGCGTCGACGTTGAGCGAGGGATCGGTGTCGCGTCGTTCTCGCTCGGACATGCGCATGGATTATAGGTGCAACCTGGGTGCCCACGCCCATCCCGGCTATCCAGGCCTCGAGCGACATAGCGCCGTTGCAATTTACACGGGTGTCATTGCAACCTGCACGGATCAGCGCGCCACGGATTGACGTGGAGCGGCAGGCAGCGACGGCAGGATCTTCACCTGGAAGCGAGCCACACCGCCGCGCGCCGCGGCGCGGTAGCGCCCGGGCGCGTCCTGCTGGGCACCGATGATCTCCATCCCTGTCGTCGAGCCGGGCACGAACCAGGCCTCGCCGGCGTTTCGCACCTCGATGGTGCGCAGCAGGCCCTTGCCGTCGGCGAGAGGATCGAACCGGTCGCGCACCTCGGCGCCGCCGATGTCGTACCGGAAGACCGGCACACCCTTGTCGAGAACATACCCGCGGAAGCGCGGCACGGTCACCCAGTTCGGATCACCGACGCGTAGCGGGAACAGCTTGCCCGGCTGGTGATAGACGTTGCCGAGCGGCACGGCCTGACGGCCGCCGCGCTCGAACCAGACCGGTCGCACGTCCAGGAACTCGCCTGACCAGGCGAACTGCAGGCGGCAGGTCTCACCGTCGAAGGCATACGCCTGGCCGCCGGGAAACCCGACGGTGATCGACCGGGCGCTGCCGCCGACCAGGAAGGTGCGGAACACCACGGGCGCCTTGGAGGGCGCGAGCTTCACCATCTGGCCGGCGGCCATCGCCCCCTCGGGCATCGGAAGATCGTTCTCGAAAGACAGCGCGACCCAGAGGTCGTCGATGCGCTTCTCGGTCGTGTCCCTGGCGACGTCGGTGAAGTAGGCAGGCATCTGTGTTCCTGGAGAGATGCGCCCGGGGGCGCGCAGCCAGCGCTTGAAATAGTCGGGACGCAACCGTCGGTAGGTGCTCGCCATGTCCGGCGCCGGCGTGGCCGCGCCCGAGCGGTAGGCTTTGAAGTCGTGACAGGTGATGCAGGCCATGCCCTCCTCGCCTCGCCCCATGTACTTGAGGCCGCGTGGCATCTGTCCCGCGTCGGCCGACTTGATGGCCACGGCGGGGGGCTCCTCGCGGTCGGCGCCTGCCACGGCGGCGAAACCGTCCGCCAGCTCGCCGGCGTGCTTGAAGGTAGGCATGCGCAGCTCGAACCAGTGACGCAGCCGCTGCCGCGGGGTGCCGACCACCTCGCGGATCCAGGCGGTACGCAGCTTGTTGCCGGTGTCGGTCAGCGACGGAGGCACGTCCTTGTGGGCGGCCTGCGCAGGAGCCCCCAGTTCATGGCAGCTCTGGCAGCCGTGGTAGGCGACCTCGCGCCTGAAGGCCACGGCGGGCGCGGGCGCGACGTCCGGGATCGCCAGCGCCTCGGCGATGGCACGGCGGTCCTGGTCGCCCAGGCGGAAGTTGGGTGCCGTGGCTGGCGGCGTCGGAGCGAGACACCCGCGGGTGCTCGACGTCATCGTGGTCATCATCGTCATCGTCATCGTCGGCGCCTTGAGGGCGTTTGCCAGCGGCTTGCCGCGCTCCTCGATGGTGTGGCACCCGAGGCAGCCGCGCTCGGCGACCAGCGTCTTGCCGCGCACGGGATCTCCCGCCGGCACCGTCGCCTCGAAAGCGGGCGCGCCCCGTAGCGATGACAGATAGATCGCCACCTGGGCCCGCTCGTGCGGCTTGAGCGCCATCTCGGGCATGCGCCCTGTCGGCTCGACCTTGTCCGGTCCCTTCAGGTACTCCTCGATGGCCATCAGCCAGCTCTTCGAGCCGATGTTCGCCAGCGACACGGGCGCGTGGTCGCCGCCGTGGCATGCGGCGCAACCGACGCGGTCGAACACCTCCTTGCCGCGCCCGACATCGCCCGGATCGGGAGTCGGCCGCGCGCCAGCCATTGAGCCGCCGAGCCCGCCAAGGTAGGACGCCACGTCACGACGCTCGTCCTCCGACAGAGCCATCACGGGCATCCGCGCGGTGGACCGGTAGCTGGTGGGGTTTTCCAGCCAGCGGTAGATCCAGCCCGCCGTCGTGCGTCCACCAACCTCGGTCAGGACGGGGCCGCGGCCGTGAGCGTCCTTCGCGGGCGTCGCCTGGCTGTGGCAGCCTGCGCAGTTCAGCTGGTCGACGAGCGCCCGTCCGCGTTCGAGCCGCTGGCCACGCACCGCCACCTCGGGCGTCGCCGTATGCGACAGCACCGACGCCGGCAGCGGCTCGGGCCCGAAAGCATCCGATTCCCACAGCACCTGCAGCCGCGCCGCACCGGCCGGCCGCCGGTACTCGATGGTCAGCGCGTGCAAACCGACCGCCAGTTCACGCGGGTTGCCGTCCAGAGCCTTGCCGTCGAGGGTGACCGTCGCCGCACCCGGGACCAGCTTGTACTTTCCCGGATCCTTGACGTCGAGCCGTCCGACGTAAATCGCCCGGAACGCGGGCTTGATGGCCGGGTGGACGGACTCGTTCGCCTTCAGGCTGAAGTGTGGGGTGGCCTCGACGACACTCAGCTCGCGCGCACCGTCGCTGTACGTGGCCACCAGACCCGGAACGGCGATGAGCAACGCCAGGGTGAGCATCAGGGCACCCTGTTCAGCGTGTAGTAGGCGTCACCGTGCAGCAGCGGCGTCCCGTCGGTGGCCTTCACGCCGCGTAGCTGGAACTCGTACAACCGGCCGATCACCAGCTTCGGCAGCGTCAGCGACGCGCGCCGCCCGTCGGACGACAGATTCACTGCCGCCACCGGCGCGGCGGTCGGCTCCACCTGCGGCGAGCCATAGGTCGCCCAGTAGTTGTACCCGTAGTGCTTGATGGCGAAGCTGGCAGCGGTCAGCGCGGCTCGATCGACCGGCTTGGTGAAGGTGAGATCGAATCCTTTGGGCGTCACACGGATCTCGTGCACTTCGAGCGGCATCTTGCCGGTCCAGACGACGCGCTGGAGCGCGAAGCCCTTGCCCCCGATCGCTCCCCAGCCGCGATCGGTCCCGCCAACCAGCAGCGTGTGATCGGGCGCGAAGGACATCCGCGTGATGCCCGAGCCGAAACCGCGCCTGAACGGAAAAGCCGCTCCCTGGTACTCGCCCTTCACCTTCTCGAGGGCGACGCGCACCACGAAACTCTTCGTCTGATCACCCACCAGCATCTGCTTGGTGAACGGCCCGAACTTGCCGCCCGTGGTGTCCCAGACCGGCTCGGACGGCGAGTGCCCCATCACGCCGTACGGGAACCAGGCAGCCGGCAGCGTGCGTCGCGCGGCCAGCGTCTCCTTCGGAAGCGCGCAGGGGTCCTCGGGCCCGTGGTACCCGGGGTCGGATTTCAGACCCTCGGGGTGTCCGTAGAAGGCGTTCGCCTTCAAGTGAAAGACCGGCGAGGTCGCCATCCAGTCGCCCTGGTTGTCCAGCACGAACAGCTCGCCGTCGGGCGCGACGCCGATCCCCGCCGGCGAGCGGAAACCCACGGCGTAGGGGATGAACTCTCCCTTGGGCGTCAGCTTGTAGGCCCAGCCCCGGTACTTCGCCTGCGACCCCATGACGTGGCCGGGCGAGCCGTGGTGCCCGAGGTTGAGCGTGGCGTACAGGTTGCCCTTCCGGTCGCGAACCGGCCCGAAGTGGTACTCGTGATAGTTGCCGGTCACGCCGAAGGCCTCGGTCAACGCCTCGAACGAGTCGGCCGTGCCGTCGCCGTCGGTGTCGCGCACACGCGTCAGCTCGGGCCGCTGCGCGACGGTCAGATCGCCATTGCCGTTCGACAGGAGCCCGAGCGGTTCGTGCAGCCCGGTGGCGAACAGGCTCCAGGCGCCGTTCTTCTGCGCCCAGATCTCGCCGCGCCTGGTGCACACGTACAGCGTGCCGTCGGGGGTGTATGTGATGCCACCGACCTCGAGGACTGCGTCCTTGGGGGGCGCGATGTCCTCGACGCGGTAGTAATCGCTCTCGGCGGCCACCCCCTCGACGACGAGGAGGGCGGCGAGCCAGACTGCGATCAGACCTTCACCCACTGACGGGTGTTGGCCGACTTCTCGATGGCGTCCAGCACGCGCTGGTTCTTCCAGCCGTCCTCGAAGTTCGGCTGCGGCGACTTGCCGGCGGCGATCGCCTTGAGCAGGTCGTACACCACGTGCGTGAAGGTGTGCTCGTACCCGATGACGTGTCCGTGGGGCCACCAGTTGCCGAAGTACGGATGCGATCCCTCGGTGACCGAGATCTTCCGGAACGCGGAGTTGGGCCCCTCATTGATGAAGAGGTCCAGCTCGTTCATCAGCTCCATGTCGAACACCATCGATCCCTTGGAGCCGTTGATCTCGAAGCGGTTGTAGTTCTTGCGCCCCGGACAGAAGCGCGAACCCTCGAAATAGCCGATGGCTCCGCTGTCGAACTTCACCAGCGAAGCCGCGGCGTCGTCGACATCGACCGGGCCCTTCTTCGACGGATCCTCGGGGAGAGGACGTTCATTGACGAACGTCTTCATCATCCCGCTCACCTCGATGGGCTCGCCGACGAGATAGCGCGACAGGTCCATGGTGTGCGACAGGATGTCGCCCAGCGACCCCGATCCGGCGTGCGACTTCACGAACCGCCAGTAGCGCGGCATGTCCGGGTCGACCGGCCAGCTCTGCAGGTAGGTCCCCCGGTAGTGGTGGATCTGGCCGAGCTGGCCGCTCTCGATGATCTGCTTGGCGAGCGCCACGGCCGGCACCTTGCGGTAGTTGTGGCAGATCATGTGCACGATGCCCGCTTTGCTGGCGACGTCGTACATCCGCTTCGCTTCCTCGACGCTGTTGGCCAGCGGTTTTTCGCACAGAACCGTCTTCTTGGCCTCGGCGGCGGCGATGGCGATCGGCGCGTGCATGTCGCCCGGGGTGCAGATGTCGATGATGTCGATGTCCTTGCGGGCGACGACGTCCTCCCAGCGGGTGGCGTACTCCTGCCAGCCCAGACGCTCCTGCGCCTCCTTCACCTTCGGCTCGTTGCGCCCGACGATCACCTTCATCACCGGCTCGTACGGCACGTCCTTGAAGAACGGGTAGACCTGGCGCCAGGCGCACGAATGCGCCCGGCCCATGAAGTCGTACCCGATCATCGCGACGTTCAGTTTCTTCGTCGCCATGGCCTCTCCTTAGGTCCAGTACGCGACGCGGCCGCGGCCCTGCACCGGGATGTCCTGTGACTGCAGCACTTCATTCTGGAGCGCGTGCATGCAGGCCGCCGCCTCGTCGATCCGACGCGTGAACTGGATCGAGCCCTTCAGGATCGGCTTGAGCTTCTCTTTTTCCTGGATGCGCGCCTTCGGGTACTCGTGCTCGATGACCAGGGCGGTGTTGGCAACGTCCAGCTTCAGGAGCTCGCGCGCCGCCAGCTGGTGATCCAACCAGTCGACCGTGCGGTTCTGCAGGTAAGCCAGCGGGTCGTGTTTGGCCGTGCCCGGCAACTCGTGCTCGCAAAGCACCACCTGCTTCTTCCAGGCGTTCAGGTGATCGGCGGGCCTGGGCGACGGCTTGCCGTCGATCCAGTCGCCGCGCTCCATGGTCTGGCCACCGTAGCCCCAGGCGGACACTCCCTTGCTGTCGATGACCTGCCCCTTGACGTGGAAGCCGCCGATGATGTGGTTGTACCCCTGGTCCTTCAGGTACTGGAAGATCGACCGCGTGTCCTGACCCATCAGGATGGCGTGCGACGGGTCGTAGTGGATCCTGAACTGATCGCCGACCTTGTGCTTCTCGCAGATCTTCGCCAAGGCGATCCAGGGGCCCGGGGCGTAGGCGATGTTGTTGTGAAAGCTGTCGCTGGTGTTCCAGCCGGGCATCGGGCACTGCTCGATGCGGTACTCGAGACCGCGCGCCTTGGCCTCCTTGAGCAATGGAATGAACACCTGCTCGAACATCTGCAGGTTCTGGTCCATGGACATCTTGACGTTGCGGCCGACAAAGCCGCAGACGGCCTTGACGCCCAGGAGCGCGGCGGCGTCGAACACCCGGTACATGAAGTCGAACTTCTTCTTCCGGATCTCCGCGTCGTCATGGAGCATGTTGTCGAAGTAGCCGAGGTCGGTGATGCCGACGTTGGTTTCCTTCATCGCCGCCAGCACCCGCTTGGCCCGGTCCTTGTCGAACGGCTTGCGCAGGTCCAGGGTGTTGGCCACCGGATCCAGCAGGGCCTCCTGGGGCACGTCGCTCTCGCTCGGGTGCAGCGCGGAGGACAGCTGGATGTTCGGGCACTCGAGCTCGCGAGAGAACTGCAGCCAATCCTCGATCGCCTTGTCCGGATCGGGGTCGCGCACCTTGCGCGGCGTCAGCTCCTGCAGCGCCGCCGTCAGGACGCTGATCTTCATGAACTTCGGCTCGAACGCGCGTACGGTCGACATGGTCATCCCTCCTCGAATCGCAGACGGTCTATTTTTCGGTTCGCAACGAATCCGTCAAGCGAAAGCCGACAACAGCGTCGGAAACGCGCAGATCTTACAAAATGGATGCCGAATTAGTACAAATCACGTCTTGCCGTTGCGCGCCGCGATCACGCCTCGGATGTACTTAAGGTTGCGCGCCATGTCGGCCTCGACGTCCTTGCTGGGGTTGTCGGTCTCGAGCTGTGCCCACGCGGAAAACCCGATGTCGGCCAGCGCGTCGACGACGCCGGGGAAATCGATTTTCATCTTCCCCTCGCCGAGGTAGCCGGGGTTGTCCTTGAGATGGACCTCGCAGATGCGGTCCTTGCCGAGCCAGCGGATCTCCTCGACGGGATTGAAGCCGTTGTTCGTCGAGTTGCCGACGTCGTAGTAGGTCTTCACGGCCCTGGACTTCGAACGCTCCATGATGCGCACGTTGTCCTTCGCCGAGATGGTGTCTTCCAGACCCAGGATGACGCCGGCCTTCTCCGCCGACGGCCCCAGCTCTTTGAGGATGTCGCCGACTCTGTCCATCTCCTCGGGGGTCTGCAGGGCCCACTTGCCGAAGAACGGCAGCAGGACGACCTGGATGCCCATGTTCTTGGCGATGGGGATCGATTCGGCGATCCAGCGCGCGCCCAGCGGATCGGATTTGGGGCCGTTGACATGCAGGATGTCGAGGCAGAGCGACGCCAGCGGCAAACGCTCCTTCTTCGACAGCTCGAGGTACGTCTTCTGCATGGCTGTGTCCGACAGGGGCAGCTTGTCGCCGCTCGCGTTGCGGCCGATGCTGACCTGGACCCCGTCGAAACCGATCTTCTTGGCCAGGGCCACGGCGTCGGGCTTCAGGGACTGCCGCAGGTTCCAGTCGGTGACCCCGACCTTGAACTTAGCGCCCACTTTCTTCGCGTGGGCCAGGAAAGGGTGAATGCCGAGGAGAGCGGCGCCACCGACAAACTCACGTCGTGAAACAGCCATGGGGCGCCGAATATAACTGGTCATGACCGCAAAAGCGAGCGGGCGGTCACCGCTGCCAGGACCACCGCGCCGCCCATCAGCGCCATCGTGCTCGGGCGCTCGCCGGCGCCGATGAAGACCCAGATCGGGTTGGCCACCGGCTCGATCATCGACACCAGCGACGCGGTGGTCGCCGGCACCGTGCGCAGGCCGCGATTGAGGAGCACGTACGCCAACCCCACCTGCAGCGTGCCCAGGTAGAGCAGCATCCCCACGGCGGCCGGTGTCAGGGACGTCGCCAGATCACCGAAGGCGAACGGCAGCGTGCCCAGGACGGCCAGGATGTTGCCCAGCGCCGTCGAGGCGGTGGCCACCGCGGGCGAACTCTGCGCGTCCCGCCGCAGGAACACGATGGTGAACGCGAAGATGACTCCGGACAGGAGCGCGATCAGGTTCCCCGCGCGTTGCCCTCCCTCGGCCGTGTCGGAAAAGACCAGCGCCATGCCGACGAAGGCCGCAGCGAGAAAAACAATATCGCGCAGCTTCACTTTCTCGCCCAGCAGCCAGTGCGACAGGAACAGGACGTAGACCGGCGCGGTGTACTGCAAGAACACCGCGTTGGCGGCGGTGGTCAACTTCGTGGCCACCACGAAGGTCACGATCATTCCTGCGTAGGCCAGCGCCGTCGACAGACGCGCCTGCCGCAACCGGGGCCGCAAGACGATCAGGAAGAAGGCGCTGGTGATGATTGCCCGGCCGCAGGCCACCGCCAGCCCTGGCATCGGCGCCAGCTTGATGAACAGGCCCCCCGACGAGAACAGGAGCGATGCGGCGACGATTGCCGGGATCCCGTTCATCGGGCCAGCTTGCTGCGACGGTATCCGTACGCTGCATAGATCACGCCGCCGATCGCCAACCAGATCGCGAAGCGCACCCAGTTCGACGCCGGCAGGCCCAGCATCAGCCAGATGCAGAAGGCGATCGACAAGAGCGGCGTGAACGGATAACCGGGGCAACGGAACGGACGGTGAGCGTTCGGCTCGCGGCGGCGCAGGATGATCACGCCGAGCGAGACGAGAATGAACGCGAACAGGGTGCCGATGTTCGTCAGCTGCAGCGCCTGATCCGGCGTCAGCAGGCTGGACATGACGGCGACGAACAGGCCGGTGAGCACTGTCCCCACGGCAGGGGTGCGGTAGCGCGGATGCACGCGCCCGAACATGGGCGGCAAAAGCCCGTCACGGGCCATTGCCAGGAAGATGCGCGGCTGACCCATCTGGAACACCAGCAGCACCGCGGTCACCGCCACCAGCGCCCCGAAGGACATGAAGGTGGCCAGGCGCTCGAGGCCGACCAGGCGCAGGGTGTGAGCAAGGGGATCGCCGCCACCGAGATCGCGCCAGGGGACGAGGCCAGTCATCACGGCGGCGACAGCCACGTACACCACACTGCAGATGGCGAGCGAGGCGATCATCCCGCGCGGCACGTCCCGCTGCGGGTTGCGCGTCTCCTCGGCGGCGGTCGAGATGGCGTCGAAGCCGATGTACGAGAAGAAGGCGAGCGAGGCGCCGGTCCAGATCCCGGGGAAACCGTTGGGGGCGAAGGGGTGCCAGTTCGACGGCTTCACGAAGAAGGCGCCTACCCCCACGAACAGGCCGACCAGCAGCAGCTTGAGCAGCACCATGGCGGCGTTCAGGCGCGCGCTCTCGCGGATGCCGACGACCAGGCAGACCGTGAGAAGGCCGACGATCAGCACCGCCGGCAGGTTCACCCCGACGACGAAGTCGCCGATGCGCGGAGCGACGGCGGCGATCTCCGGCGTGTTCGCCGCGGTCTGGAAGTCCGTGGCCAGCCAGGCGGGGAAATCGAGGCCGAAGGCCCCCCGCAAGAACGCCCGGAAGGATGCCGCCCAGCTCTGGGCCACGTAGATGTTGCCGATGGCGTACTCGATGATCAAATCCCAGCCGATCACCCAGGCGACGACCTCGCCCATCGCCACGTACGAATAGCTGTAGGCGCTGCCCGCAACCGGCACCATCGCCGCGATCTCGGCGTAGCAGAGAGCCGCGAAGCCGCAGGCGAGGCCCGTCAGCAGGTACGACAGCACCAGCGCCGGCCCGGCGCCCGGCTGGGTTGCACTGCCCGCGGCCATCTGCCCGACACTCGAGAAGATGCCGGCGCCGACGATGGCGCCGACGCCCAGCAGGGTCAGGTCCCATGCGCCGAGCGTCCGGCGCAGCGCCTGCTCACCCTGTCCGACCTGGCTCGTGGCCTGGGCGATCGGCTTGCGGCGGAAGAGATCCGAAACGGTGCGCCCCACGGGGGCGGACGATACTACGTCAAGAGCTCGCTTATCGGCTGGGTCACCACGCGCCCGCCCTCGCCGCCCGACTCCTGCCCCAGCTTCGGCAGGCCGACGCCCACGGCGCGCACCGCAGTCAGCAGCGCGCGAGGTGAATCGATGTTGCTGGTCGGCGACGGGTGCCGCCAGTGCTGCCCCGCGCGCAGCCCGCCCCCGGCGCGGCCGACCATCACGTACGGGTGGTCCTTGTAATCGTGGAACCCGGCAGTGGCGTGCTCCGACGTCCCCAGGATGAGGGTGTTGTCCAGCAGGTTCCCCGCTCCCTCGGTCCGGCTGCGCAGCTGCTCGGCCAGATAGGCCAGGTTCTTCATGATGAAGCGGGTCACCTTCTGCATCTCCGTCCCGGTTGGCTTGTCGTGCGTCAGCTGGTGGTGCTCCTGGTTCACCCCCACCTCCCAGTAGAAAGTCGTCGACTGGTTGGAAGAGAACTCGTAGGAGAAGACGCGGCTCCGGTCGCAGGCCAGGGCGATGGCCAGCATCTGCGACATGATCTGACTCTTCGCCTCTTTCTCCTCGTGGGTGCCGCCGTCGCCGAAGTTGCTCATGGTCGGGCGGCCCGGCTTGGCGCAGGCATCCGGCGAGGTCCGCGCCTGCAGCTGCCGCTCCAAGGCGCGAATCCCCGAGAGGTGCTGATCCATGCGCGCCTTGTCGCTGCGTCCGAGCTTGCCCTGGAGCGACTGCGCATCGGCTTGAATCGCGTCCAGCATGCTCTTCTCGTACGCGGTGGTGTTGGCGATCATGCCTCCGCCCGGAGGCGGGGCGGCGCCGCCACCGAAGAGCCGATCCCACAGCGCCATCGGCGACGGCTCGTGCCGGTTGTAGGCGGTGCCGCCGCGTTTCCAGGAGCTGTTGCTGCGGTAGGGGCCGGTCCGGCAGATGCCGACGGCGATCATCTCCAGCAGCGCCTTGCCTTTCCACGCCTCGGCCACCAGGGCGTCCACCGACGGCTCGGGCATGTTCTGCCCGCGGTAGGTGCCAACGCCAGCCACGCCCGTGTTCAGATCGTGCGACGAGGACAGCGCGATCCCGCGTGAGGGGATGTGGCCCGGGCTGGAGTTCTTGTGCTGTGTCCCGGTGACCAGCGTCAGGTATGGCTTCAGGCCGCCGGCAAAGTCCTGGAACGAGTCAGACAGGGGGAAATTCGGGCCGGTACCGCTCGGCACCCAGGAGCTGGGCACGATGCCTCCGCCCCAGAAGAAGACGCCGAAGCGCTTCGGCAGCGGCTCGCCGGCGGCCATCGCCGTCCCGTGGTCGTTCAGCATCACGTCCAGCAACGGAAGGCCGACCTGGACGGCGGCACCACCGACCATGCCGCGCAGAATGTGGCGTCGCGAGAGCTTCATTGTCGTCGCCTCCTCAGTTGACCGGAACGAAGTAGCGGAACCCGTTGCTGGCGACCAGCCGGACCACCAGATCCTGGAAGGTGAAGCCGTTGGCCGCGACCTGATCGTACAGCGAGTCGATGACCCCGTGTTCGCCCTCGGTCGGCTCGTGGGCGGCCGCCTGGGCGTACAGCTCGTGGGCGATGCAACGCCCGGCGCTCTCGTTGCCCTTCAAAGACGCCGCGAACTCGCGTGCGTTCTGGAAGCTCTGGCCGTCGACCAGGCCGCTGGCGTCGATCATAGAGCCGTTGTCCCTGGTGCGGAAGACGCCGATGGCGTCGAAGTTCTCGAGGGTCAGGCCGGGCGGATCGATCACCGCATGGCAGGGCGTGCACGCCGGGTCCTTGCGGTGCTGCTCCAGCCGTTCGCGGAGCGAGGCCGGCTTCGCGGCGTTCGGGGGCGGCAGGTCGGTGTTCACGTCCGGCGGCGGCGCCGGCACGATCTGGCAGAGGATCCGCTCGCGGATGAAAGCCCCCCGCCGCGTGGGCGAGGTGCGATCCGAGGGCGAGTTGGCGGCGACCACGGCGCCCGACGTGAACAGACCCGATCGGTTCGCGTCCAGAGACACGCGCGTAAACTCGGGCGCGGTCAAGGTCATCCCGTAGACACTCGCCAGGTCGCGGTTGGCGAAAGTCTCGCGGCCGTCGAACACCCCGCGAACATCGCGCGGGCGATCGAACACGATGTCCTCCAGCACCCGGCGGAACTCCTCCTTGTAGGCGCGGACGACGGCGGCGTTCCACATCGGGTAGGCCGTCTTGCTCTTGTCCGGCTCGCCCATGATGGCGACGCCCCAGCTCTCGGAGAAGTGGCGCGTGACCACGCCCCGTGCGCGCGCCTGGACCAGCAGGCGCTTCGCCTCGGCGTTCAGACCATCGCTGGTCACCAGCTTCCCCGCCGCGGCCGCATCCAGCAGCGCCTGGTCCGGCGTCGAATCCAGGATGAAATAGGACAGCCGGCTGGCCATCTCGTACGAGGTGAAGCGGCGCGCGCCGTTCATCGGATCGATCTCGCCGACCGGCACCAGGTACAGGAAGTGGGGCGACTGCAGCATGCCCGCCAGCGCGAACTGCAGCCCGACCTGCAGCGAGGCGGGGGCCGTGCCGCCCGCGCCCACGACCGCGGTGTACCGGCGGACCTCTTCATCCGTCAAGGGGCGTCGCCACAGGCGCAGGCCCACGTTGCGCAGCAGGGTCGACAGACAGGGCTCGTCCAGCCTCGCCGGGCCGCACCCGGCCAGCATCGGGATCTGATCGCGTCGCGGCCAGACCTGTCGAACCACGTCCAGGGCGGCGTTGCGATACGCCTCGACGCCGCTGTCGGCCGTACCCACGGTGGCGGCACCGACCGACCGGAAGATGGACGAGGTCTCGTCCGGATCGAGGGCGGCGGTGATCCTGGTCGCCGCACCGAAGATGTCCGCCACGCTGTTGCGCACCTGCTGCTCGGTCAGGCGCCGCATGGTCGCCGCCGCCGGCTTCAGGGGCGCGTAGGTCTTGCCCGTAGGGTCCGAGGGGGTGGGGATCTCCATCGGGTTGGACGGAGTCCCGCTTCCGCCCATGCCCGGCAACCCCGGGTTCATCTCGTCCTCACCCCCCACCACCTGGCCCATACAGCCCGCGCTCAGAACCACAAACGCCAAGGCTCGCATCCGTCCATCTTCCGTTCGACGGACCCACCCGGGAAAGTAAGCGAGGGCTAAGGCGCTTGCTCTTTACCTCACCCGATCCCCGGGGCACGTATGATGCGGGCCGATGGCGCCCGAGCAGCAGCAACTCCTGCAGCGGATCTTCTCGAGCCGCCATTTTGCCTACGCCAACGCGCTCAGGCGCATCTTGCAGTACCTGTGCGAGCACGCCGCAGGCGCCGACTCCCAGCCGCTGAAGGAGTACGAGGTCGCGGTCTCGGCCCTCGGGCGCCCCGAGTCGTTCGATCCCAAGAACGACCCGGTGGTGCGCGTCAGCATGGCCAGCGTGCGCGATCGGCTGCGCGCCTACTTCGAGGGCGAAGGGCGGGAAGAGCCATTGCGCCTCGCGGTCCCCAAGGGCCGCTACCAGGCTCTGTTCAGCGTGCGCGAGGACGAGCCCGCGGTGGCCCCGACACCCTCGCGCCCCGTCCCCCGGGCGCTCAAGCGCTTCTGGGCGCCCTACGCCACAGCGAATACCTACAACGCGGTCATGTACACCGAGCCGCTGTTCTTCCGCGATGAGGAAGCCGGGGTCTACTCGCGAAGCCTGTGGGTCAACGACCCGGCCACGCCCGTGGCCGAGGTGAAGAACAGGCTGCCTTTTCGCGACGGCAGCACGCTCAAGCCCTGCTACCACTACCTGTCCGCCGGCGAGGTGCAGGCCTCGATCTCCTTCGTCCGCCTGTTCCAGGAACTGGGGCTGGGCCTCGACATCCGGAACGCGCGTCTGTCCACCTTGAATGATTTTCGCCACGCAAACCTGATCCTCATCGGCAGCATCCGCACCAACCACCTGATGGACTCCATGATCGGATCCAAGGGATTCGTCATGACCGGCGACAGCTTCGAGAACCCGAAGCCGCGCGCGGGGGAGAAGCAGGTGTACAAGGGCGAGCGGTCGATGGACGGCAAGCTGCCGCGCAACACCGACTACGCGCTTGTGATGCGCCGGCCCGGGATGGCCACGGGATCGGCCATCACCATCATCGCCTCGAACCACGGGCGCGCCGTGCAGGGCGGTGGGACGCTGCTGACGCTGGAGCCGCAACTGGCGGGGATGCTGGAAGCGATGGGCCTCTCAGGAGACGCGCCGCTACCCGAGTCGTTCCAGTTGCTGCTGCAGGTGGACATGATCGACCTCGAGGACGAGGTGGTGAACGTGCGCTACGCCGGTCACAGGATCTTTTGACGTGGGAATTAACCCCGTTAACGCAGGGACCGGCGGCCGCGTCGGGTGACTTTCTGGGCGCTGCGGCGCGGCGGCGGCGGGGCGGCGGGGGCAGTGACGACCACGGGAAAGCTGGTGCGCACCACGTGGCTCCGGTCGTCGGGGAGCTTCCACCGACTCATCTGCTCGACGACGCAGGCGGCGGCCGCCGGATCGAGCGGCACCTCCGAGGAGAGGCCGACGGACCCGATCGAGCCGCCCGGATACACGTACACGACGGCGCGCATGCTGTGGCTGGGGATGTTGCAAGTAGCCAGTTGCGCCGACTGCGTGCCGATGTCGCGCTGGAACACGCCTGCATCCCAGTCCACCACCGTCTGCTCGCCGCTGGAGCGAAACCGCAGCGAGTAGTCGAAGTCGGTGCCCCGGCGTCCGCCCGGCGGCGGGAAGACCATGCGGCGTCCCTCGGCGACCAGGCAGCGCTCGACCGCAAAGTTGCCGAGCGCGCTCTGGGTGACCAGGACGTCGGTGACCGCGCCCGCCGGAGCGACCATGAACTTCAGCGCCACCTCGCCCGACGCGTACCGCTGGGCCTCGCCCGCGCGGTCGTAACAAGCCACCATCGCGCGCAGGTGGTCTTTCAGCACCCGATCGACGTCGCGCTGATCGAGTGCGCCCTCCTCGCGATCGACCACCAGCCCGTCCTCGCGTTCGCGCGGGCCCGAGGAGGAGGAGGACGACGACGAGCCGCGCTCGGACAGGAATTCCTCACCCGGGCCGCTGGAGGTGCTGCGGCGACGCTGGGGCGCATCGCTTCCGCAACCTGCGTTCAACGAAACAACCAGGACCGCCGCGACAACGAAACCACTCCGCATCCGGATGACACATTCTAGTTCGACGTCACTCCGCCCGCGCCTTAATTCCGGCTGCGGGGAAAGGTGGGAGAGGTCGTACTAGTACGCCGGACGGAATTGGTACGTGTATTGGGTCTGGCCGGGCTGGGTCAGCTGCGGGTAGTCGAAGCCGGCGACGGTCCTGGTCACGCAGTCGGCGACCTCCTTGTCCTTCAAGGTTCCGCCCGTCACCGTCACCGACGACGCGCGGCCCGACGTCTCGAGGCTGATCAGGATCTGCATCGTCCCGGCGAAGTTCCTGTCCTTCTTCTCGTTGAGGACGTCCTGGTAGCAGCGCAGGACCGAGTTCTCGCGCTGCTGGAGCAGCGTCTGGATCTCCAGCTCCTTGTCGGTGGGGATGCCCTGGGTCTTCTGCGCTTGCTCGTTGGGCCGGATGATCTGCACCCTCTGCTCACCCGACAGCGACTTCGAGGCGCAACCCATGGCCAGCATCAGCACGAAAACCTTCATCGTCCTCTCCTACTCTTTCAGCAGCGCCGCCGCAATCACCAGACGCTGGATCTCGCTGGTGCCCTCGTAGATCTCTGTGATCTTCGCGTCCCTGAAGTGGCGCTCGACCGGGAAGTCAGTCAAGTAGCCGTAGCCGCCGAAGATCTGCACGGCCTCCTTGGCGGCGCGGTTCGCCACCTCGGAGGCGAACAGCTTGGCCATCGAAGCCTCGGTGGTGCAACGGCCGCCGCTGTCCTTCTTCACCGCCGCCTTCCAGACCAAGAGGCGGGCAGCGTCGATCTCCGTGCACATGTCGGCCAGCTTGAACTGGATCGCCTGGTGCGAGGCGATCGGCTGCCCGAAGGTCTTCCGCTCGACGGAGTACTTGGCGGCGTCCTCGAAGGCGGCGCGCGCGATCCCCACCGCCTGAGCCCCGATCCCGATCCGCCCGCCGTCCAGCGCGTGCATGGCGACCTTGAATCCGTCGCCCGGCGCGCCCAGCAGCGCCTCGGCCGGCAGCGCGCAGTCGGTCAGGAAGATCTGCGCCGAGGGCGCGCCTCTGATCCCCAGCTTGTCGTCGGGCTTGCCGATGGTCAGCCCCTTGGCGTCGAGCGGGACGAGAAAAGCCGAGATGCCGTGATGGCCTTTGCCCGGCTCGCTCATGGCAAAAACGATGGCCAGGTCGGCCACCGGGCCATTGGTGATGAAGTTCTTGGTGCCGTTCAGGATCCAGCGGTCGCCGTCGCGCTTCGCGCTGGTCTTCTGCGCCGCCGCGTCCGATCCGGCGTCGGGCTCGGAGAGCGCGAAGCACCCCAGCTTCTTGCCAGCGGCAAGCGGCACGAGCCACGCCTTCTTCTGAGCATCGGTGCCGAACTTCAGCAGCGGATCGCACACCAGCGAGTTGTTCACCGACATGATGACGCCGGTCGAGGCGCAGGCGCGAGAGATCTCCTCCAGCGCCAGGGCGTAGCTGACGGTGTCCATCCCGGCGCCGCCCCAGGCCTGCGGCACGGCCACGCCCATCAGACCCAGCTCGCCCAGGCGGGCCACGATCTCCTTGGGGAAGCGGTGCTGGCGGTCAATTTCAGCCGCGGCCGGCAGGATCTCCTTGGCAGCCAGCTCCCGCGCGGTGTCGCGGATGAGGGTCTGCTCGGGGGTCAGCTCCAGATCCACGGCCGTTACATATCACGGTCCTCGCGCATCCACCGCTCGCACCGGGTGATGAGCGGGGCGCCGGCGAGGACCTCTTCCACCGGCCCGAACGCCCGGATCCGACCGGGGCTGAGGAACATGATGTGGGTGGCCCAGTCCTGCAGCCCGTCGAGCACGTGGCTGGCGTAGACGATGGTCAGCCCGCGCGTCTCCGATTCTTCGCGCAGGAAGCGCAGCATGTCGGCGCGGGCCAGCACGTCCAGATCCGCCGTCACCTCGTCCAGCAGCACCAGCCGCAGGTCGCGCTCGAGGTCGAGCAGGATCTGCACCCGCCGGCGCTGTCCATCGGAGACCCGGTGCATGCGCCACGCGGTGTCGACATCCAGGATCTCCAGCACCCGGTTGCGGCGATCCGGATCGACGTCTCGGCGACGTTCCAGGATCTCGGCGACAGAGATGTCCTGCGAGAAAGGAAACTCGCCCCCCATGAACGCCACGTCGCGCGTCAGCGTCGTGTCGTGGAACGCGGGCCGCCCCAGCACCTTGACCACCTCGTGCGCGATCATGTGCCGCCCCGCCAGGACGCGCAGAAGGGTGCTCTTTCCCACGCCATTGGCGCCGAGCAAGAGGCAGCGCGCGCCAGCGGCTATCGTGAACGACAGATCGCGCAGCACCGGCTGGGTCGTGCCGGGATAAGCGAACGTCAGTCCCCGTACCTCGATCACTTCTTCTTCGTCTTGTACGTCTTCGAGTGCCCGGTGCTGGGCACCATCATCGTGTAGCTGGCGCCCTTGGGGTCGACGGACATCTTCATCGGAGCGCCGGCGCAAGCCTCGTCCTTGTTGGCGATCATCGCCTCGCCCGTGTTGTCCGGGTCGACGACGTTGCGATGCACCTGATAGACGGCCTGCAGGCCTGGGCTGGCCTTCAGCGCCGCGTGCACCGCGGGCTTGCCGCCTTTCTTGGGGCCGTTGTTGAACACCGCCACCGATGGACGGAGCGTGTGAATCAGAACCGGATTGTTGCTGACATCGAGCCCGTGGTGGTTCACCTGGTAGACGTCGACCAGCCCCACGCGATCGGCGGGGCAGACCAGCTCGGCCTCGGTGTTCCAGGTCAGATCGCCGCCGTCGAAGAAGCGGAAACTGCCGAACTCGATCAGCGAGACGATGCTGTTGGCGTTGTCGCTCCGATCCGGATCCTTCGGCGTGACCTTCGCGCACAGCGCCTTGTTGGGCTTGCCCTTGCGATCGCCGAACTGCTGCCGCGCGGCCAGCACGGTCAGCTTGATCGGCGGCGTCCCGGCGGCCTGCTTCAGTGGAACCTGGTCACCCGGCTTCACCGTCACACGCCTGTCGACCTTCACCGCCTTGTAGGGCCCGAGGCGTGCGTCGGTCTTTTCCTTGTCGGGCGCGGTGTCGATGCCGTTCTCGTACAGCGTGCCGATCGGGATCTTCACGGCCAGCTCGGCCAGCCCGCCGAAGTGATCGGCGTGCAGGTGGGTGACGATGACGTGATCGATCTTCGTCAGCCCGGCCTCGGTCGCCGCCTTGTGGAGGCGCTCGGGATCGCGGCCGCCCGGGTTGCCGGTGTCGATGAGGATCGCCTCGCCGGCCGGTGTCACGATGAGGGTGCCGCCCCCGCCCTCGACGTCGACCCAGGTCACGTCGAGCTTCTTGTCGACGGCACCAGCGAAAAGCAGGGAAAACAAGGCAATCGCGTTCATGGCGGTCTTCTACTATAAACCTCGCCATGCAGGACCACGATGCGGCGCTGAGGCGCCTGGCGCGGATACGGTGGCGGGTCGCCATCCTCCTGACGGTCGTGATGCTGGTGGTCTACTTCGGGTTCATCCTGCTGACGGCACTGGGCAAGGGCTTCATGGGGACGCCGATCGGCAGCGGTCTGTCCGTGGGCATCGTGCTGGGCGCCGTGGTGATCGTCACCGCCTTCGCCTTGACCGGCGTCTACGTCCGCTGGGCCAACACCCACTACGACCCCGAGTTGCGTCAGATCCAGAAGGACGTGTCCAAGTGAACTCATCGGGTCCCGTGGTGGAGCCGAGCGCCACCGCCATCGGCTTCTTCTTCGTGTTCATCGCCGCCACGATGGGGATCACTTACTGGGCAGCGCGCAAGACACGCACCACCTCCGAGTACTTCGCCGCCGCGGGCCGCATCACGGCTGGCCAGAACGGCTTCGCGCTGGCTGGCGACTACATGAGCGCCGCCAGCTTCCTGGGCATTGCCGGCATGGTGTCGCTGTCGGGCTTCGACGGCCTCATCTACTCGGTTGGTTTCCTGGTCGGCTGGCCCCTGGTGATGTTCCTGGTGGCCGAGCCGCTGCGCAACCTGGGCAAGTTCACTTTCGCCGACGTGGTCGCCGCGCGCCTGAAGCAGAAGCCGATCCGCATCGCCGCGGCGCTCGGCTCGCTGAGCGTCGTCAGCTTCTATCTCATCGCCCAGATGGTCGGCGCCGGCGATCTGATCCGCACCATGTTCGGCCTGTCGTACGAGACGGCGGTGGTCATCGTCGGCTGCGTGATGATCGCCTACGTTCTGTTCGGCGGGATGATCGCCACCACCTGGGTGCAGATCATCAAGGCCGGGCTTCTGCTGACCGGGGCGACCCTGCTGGCCGTCCTGGTGCTGGTCCGCTTCGGCATGAACCCGGCGACGCTGTTCGGCGAGGCCGCGCATCGCTACGGCGCGGCGATGCTGGCGCCCGGCAAGCTGGTGGCCGACCCGCTCGACGCCGTATCGCTGGGCCTGGCGCTGATGCTCGGCACCGCGGGCCTGCCGCACATCCTGATGCGTTTTTACACGGTGCCCGACGCGCAGGCCGCCCGCCGCTCGGTGTTCTACGCCACCGGGCTCATCGGCTTCTTCTACCTGGTGACCTTCATCCTCGGGTTCGGCGCCTCGGTGATCGTCGGACAGAACGCCATCTTGGCCGCCGGCAAGGGCGGCAACATGGCCGCCCTGCTCCTGGCGCAGGAGGTGGGCGGCAAGAGCCTCCTCGGGTTCATCTCGGCGGTGGCCTTCGCCACGATCCTCGCGGTCGTCGCCGGGCTGACATTGTCGGGGGCGGCGGCGCTGTCGCACGACCTCTGGGTCAGCGTCGTGCGCAAGGGTGAGGCCGTGGAGAAGGAGCAGATGCGGGTCGCCCGCGGGGCAACGCTGTTCCTGGGTATCCTCGCCGTGGTGCTGGGCCTGTCGTTCAAGGGCCAGAACGTGGCCTTCATGGTGGGCCTGGCCTTCGCCATCGCCGCCAGCGCCAACCTGCCGGCGTTGCTGATGTCGCTGCTCTGGCGCAAGTTCACCACCGCCGGCGCGGTGGCCGCCATGATCACCGGCAACGTCAGCTCGATCCTGCTGATCGCGCTCTCCTCGACGGTGCAGGTGGACATCCTGCACAAGCAGGCGGCGATCTTCCCGCTGAAGAACCCCGGCATCGTCAGCATCCCGCTGGCGTTCCTGGTGGGCGTCGTGGTGTCGTTGATCGCACCGGCTCCGGACGACGAGGCGAAGTTCGTCGAGGTCCAGCGCCGCACGACGCTGGGCGCCTAGCGCACGCCTAGCGCACGCGCAGCGGGATGCCGCTGACCATCAGGACGACCCCGCCCGCCCGTTCCGCCAGGATCTGGTTCGCGACGCTGACGACCCTCACGAGTCGCCTGTCGCCGTCGGCCCGCGGGATGATTCCCTGGCCCATCTCCGTCGACACCACCACGATCGGCACCACCGAATGGTACAGCCGCTCGGCGAAGAGCCCGATCTCGTCGAGCACCGCGCGCTCGGCCGGCTCGCCCGGCTGACTCAGGTGAGCCTCGATCCAGCCCGAGATGGCATCGAACACCGCTGCCCCGAACGTGTCCAGCGATCGTGGCTCCAGGAGGTCCGTCAGCTTGGCCGGCAACACTTCTGTCCGCCAGATCGCGTCGGCGTCGCGCCGGTGGTGCGCAATGCGCTTCCGGATCGCCTCGTCGGTGTCCTGGCTCGGCGCCACGTAGAGCCAGGGGGGATGGCCGAGCTCGGACGCGCGGCGGAGCGCGTAGTTCGAGCGGCCGGATCGAAATCCCCCCGTGACGAACGTGTACATGGACTCACTATATGATGAGCCGTGACGCTCCGACCCCCCGGTGACGATGACCACATCGTCAAATTCTCCGCTGGCCCCAGCGACGGCACGCAGACACACTCCAGGGGAAGTGCTGGCGACAAGTGAGCCGTCCATCAGCCGTTGCGCCCGTGTCCTGGTCGTCGACGACAACACGGACGCCGCCGAGCTCCTGGCGGAGTGGCTACAGAGCCTGGGCCACGAGACGCGTGTGGCCTTCGATGGCGCCGCGGCGCTCGACGCAGCGGAAGATTTCGTGCCCGATCTGGCCCTGGTCGACCTGGGCTTGCCGATCCTGGACGGCTACGAGGTGGCGCGCCGCCTCAAGCTGTCGCCCAGGCTGATGCACACCCACCTCGTCGCGCTGACCGGCTACGGTCAGGAATCGGACCGCATCCGATCGCGCGAGGCGGGATTCAACGAGCACCTGGTCAAGCCCGTCGACCTCGATCGCCTGATGGCGATCGTGCGGGCGGTCAGTGCACGCCCCCCGGCGTCGGGATGACGATCTCCACCCGCTGGTGCTGTGCCTCGGCGGACTGGGTCTGCGCCTCGCGGCGGCACGACAACCGCCGAGCGTGAACCAGGACACAGGTGGTCTAGCCGCGCAGCTCGGCGCCCGCGTCCCGCTCGGCCGCCAGCACCTTCAGGTACCCACGCGGGTCGTCCAGCGGAACGCGCACCAGCTCCGGCCGCAGCTTCGCCAGCACGCGGATGGCGTCCTCGAAGCTGGCCGACGAATCGGCGGTGGCCTCGCCGCAGTTGACGACGTAGCAGCCACAGAAGACGTGGGCAGAGACGTTCTTGCGGCGGAAGTGACGGACGAGAGCGGCCTCGGCCTCGTCGGCCGACAGACCACCCCGTCCGTTTCCCCCGCCTGGGTTCACAGGCGCTGGATCAGCTGCAGCCGCTGGTGGTCCCGCAGTTGATGCATTTGTGGCAACTGCCGTTGGGGATCATGATCGATCCGCACTCGGAGCATGTGGGTGCGTCGGTGCGCGCGATGAAGTTGTAGGTCGCGTGACCGTTGCCGTTGGCATGGCCGTTGGACTTGCCATGGCCGTTCGCCTTCGCGGTGACGGTCGCGTCCACGACCAGCACCGGCGCCGCCTTGGCCTCGGGGGCGGCAGCCGTCGCAGATTCGGCCTCGACGACGACATCCTCCTTCACGAACTTCGAGCCGAGCCAGCGGAACAGGTAGTCCATGATGGACGAGGCGCGCGGAATCTCCGGGTTGCCCGTGAAGCCCGACGGCTCGAAGCGGGTTCGCGAGAACTTGTCGACCAGCAGCTTCAGCGGAACGCCGTGCTGCAGCGACAAAGAGATGGCGGTGGCGAAGCTGTCCATCAAGCCCGAGATGGTCGAGCCCTCCTTCGCCATGCGGATGAAGACCTCGCCCGGCTCGCCGTCCTCGTAGAGTCCGACGTGGATGTAGCCCTCGTGGCCAGCCACGGTGAACTTGTGGGTCAACGACTGCCGCTCGTCGGGCAGCTTGCGCCGCACCGCCGTCGGAGCCGCCGCCAGCGCGCCCGCCCCGCCCTTGACCAGGCCCGGATCGGTCTTGCTGGTGGACAGCGGCTGGGTGCGCTTGCAGCCGTCGCGGTAGACGGCCACGGCCTTGAGGCCCAGCTTCCACGACTCCATGTACGCGTTCTCCACATCCTCGACCGTACACTCGGGCGGCAGGTTCACCGTCTTGGAGATCGCGCCCGAGATGAACGGCTGCGCCGCCGACATCATGCGGATGTGACCGAGGTAGGCGATCGACCGCGTGCCGTTCGCCGCGCGGAAAGCGCAGTCGAAGACCGGCAGGTGGTTGGCATCGAGCCCCGGGGCGCCTTCAATCGTCTCCTCGCGATCGATGTACTCGATGATGTCCTTGCGCTGCGAGTCGCTGTAGCCGAGGTTCGCCAGCGCCTCCTCGGTGGTGTTGTTGACGATCTTGATCATGCCGCCGCCGACCAGCCGCTTGTACTTGATGAGCGCGATGTCCGGCTCGATGCCGGTGGTGTCGCAGTCCATCATGAAGCCGATGGTCCCCGTCGGTGCCAGCACCGTCGCCTGGCCGTTGCGGAAGCCGTGCTCGCCGCCGATCTCGATCGCCTGATCCCAGGCGCCCTTGGCGGCGTCCAGTAGATCCGCGGGCACGTGCTCGCCCTCGATCTTGTCGGCGGCGTAGCGATGCTTCTTCATGACGTTGAGGAACGGCTGCTCGTTGACCGGGTAGCCGTCGAACGGCCCGGTCCAGTCGCGCGAGATGACGGCGCTGGTGCGGTACGCCCAGCCGGTCATGAGCGAGGTGATGGCCCCGCACCAGGCGCGCGCCTGCACCGAGTCGTAGGGCATGCCCTGCGACATCAGCAGCGAGCCGAGGTTCGCGTAGCCGAGGCCGAGCGGCCGGAACTTGTGCGAGTTCTCCTCGATCGCCTTGCTCGGGTACTTGGCGTTCCCGACGATGATCTCCTGGCCGAGAATGGTGATCTCGACGGCTTTCTTGAACGCCTCGATGTCGAAAGCGCCCTCGGCTGCCTGGAACTTGCGCAGGTTCAGCGACGCCAGGTTGCAGGCCGAATCGTCGAGGTACATGTACTCGCTGCAGGGATTCGAGGCGTTGATGCGCGCGGTGTTGGACGACGTGTGCCACGCGTTGACGGTGGTGTCGTACTGCATGCCGGGATCGCCGCAGTCCCAGGCCGCCTGGGCGATGGTGCGCCACAGGTCACGCGCCCGGTAGGTCTGCACCACGCGGCCGGCGTTGTCGGCATGGATGGCGCGGGTGGACCACTCGCGGTCCTTCTGTACCGCCTCCATGAAATCGTCGGTGACGCGCACCGAGTTGTTCGAGTTCTGGAAGAAGACCGATTTGTACGCCTCGCCATCGAAGCTGCCGTCGTAGCCGGCGTCGATCAGAGACCAGGCCTTCTTCTCTTCCTTGACCTTGCACGAGATGAACTCCTCGATGTCCGGGTGATCGATGTTGAGGATCACCATTTTTGCTGCCCGGCGGGTCTTGCCGCCCGACTTGATGACACCCGCGAAGGCGTCGAAGCCCTTCATGAAGCTGACCGGGCCTGAAGCCGTGCCGCCGCCGTTCAGGAACTCGCGCGAGGAGCGAATCGGCGACAGATTGGTCCCGGTGCCCGAGCCGTACTTGAACAGCATGCCTTCGGTGCGGGCCAGCGTCAGGATCGAGTCCATGGTGTCCTTGACGCTGTTGATGAAGCAGGCGCTGCACTGGGGCTCGGGCTCGATCCCGACGTTGAACCAGACCGGCGAGTTGAAGGACATCTTCTGCTGCACCAGCAGGTGCTTGAGCTCGGCGCGGTAGTTCTCGGCCGAGGCGTCGTCGGCGAAGTAGCCGTCCTTGATGCCCCAGTTGGTGATGGTGTCGGCCACGCGGTCGATCAGCTGGCGGACCGAGCGCTCGCGCCCCGGCGTGCCGAGCTGGCCGCGGAAGTACTTCTGGACGACGACGTTGGTCGCCGTCTGGCTCCAGAACTTGGGCACCTCGACGTCGCGCTGCTCGAAGACCATCTTGCCGCTCTCGCCGGTGATGGCGGCGGTGCGCAACTCCCACTGAACACCTGCGTAGCCATCATCGCCCGCGGTGGTGTGGTAGCGCTCGACCTTCACGCCCGGGAGCGCCCTCTTGCCGCGGGTCTTGGGTGTGGCCTTCCCCGTGCTCAGGGTCTGGCTGCCGCGGTTCCGTCGAATCTCCTGCTTCTCAAGCATCTGCGCTCCTCCTCCAGTGTCCGCTTCTATGTGAATCTGCCCCGAGACGCCCACCTTTTCCTCACTGCTACGAGCTACCGCAGTGCGTGGGCGCAACCGGGCCACGAATGTCGCCCCGTCGCCGTTCCCTGTCAACAAAAAACACTATATCTAGTGTTTGACTACATCTGAACACACTATATGTTGTGTGTAGATAAGCCTGTGGACAAGGGGCGGAATACCTAGCCAGCGCGCTCATTTGTGCGTTTTCCACTCCTGTGGATAAAAGCCGTGGCGATACGTTACATCATATATCCTACACCCCGAACGCAAGAAAACTCACGTCGCGGGCCCGATCCACCGATGCCGGATCTCATGACTCCGGTCGCGCTCACAGTCGCCGGTTTGGCCGGTTTGATCATCGCCGCCGTGCTCGGCGCCCTGTCCCTTCCGACTCCCGCCAGGGCCAAGGCCCGCCGCCGGCAGGGCTGAAACTACGCAAGTCCAGATCGGCTGAACTAGGATCGTCTGGTGATAAGGCTCGACGGGATCTGCTGCGAGCGTGACGGGCGCCCGCTCCTCGACGAGGCCACCCTTGCCGTGAACGCCGCCGAACTGGTGGTGGTGGCGGGGGGGCGAGGTGCCGGCAAGAGCCTGCTTGCGGCCGTGGCGGCAGCACGGCGAGCGCCGGATCGGGGGCGCGTGCTGGTCGCGGACCGCGACGTCACCGGGCTGCAGCGATCGTCGCTTCCGTTCGTGCGAAGGAACATCGCCTACCTGCCGGCGTCACCTTCGCCGACGCTGCTCGACGACGAGACGGCCATGGAGAACATCATGCTCGCGCTCGCCGTACGTGGTGAGCGCGTGGCGAGCGCGGAGGCGGCGGCGCGGCGAATGCTGGCGCTGCTCTCCGTCGATGATCGCGCAGAACGAATCGTCGCCACGCTGTCTGCGGGTGAGCGCCAGCTGGTGGCAATCGCACGCGCACTCGCGGGGGCCCCGCCGGTGATCGTGCTGGACGAACCGGTGGCCAGCCTCGGACGCGAGGACAGAGCCGCGGTGCTGGGAGCGCTGGTTGCGGCACGCGAGACGGGTGCGGCGATCCTGTGCGCGACCGCCGACGAGAGCTGGGCCGAGACGCTCACGACTCACGGCGCGCGCCGGCTGAAGCTGGACGCCGGGCGGATCGTGGGCGGCGCGCCGGCGATCGCGCTGGTGCCGCGGGTGATCGGAGTCGCGCCTGGCCGCCCCACGCCCGATCCCAGGCCGAAGACGCCGGCGCCCGAACGCGTGCGCGGAGGATCGTGACCGGCGAGTGGGCACTCCGTCGGGCGCGCGCCGAGGTGCGACGCCGTCCGGGGGCGCTGCTGGCGCTGGCGGCGGCGTTCGCGCTCATCGGGCTCTGCGGCGGCGCCACGCGCGTCGCCTGGCGGACCTCGCCAGCGTTCGAACGGATGGCCGAGCAAGATGTGCACGTCATTGCTTATCTGGGCGACGAAGTGGAGGACGTGGGTCGCCTCACCGAGGCGCTCCGCCGGCTGCCCGGCGTCGAGAAGGTCTCGCTCGTCGATTCGAACCAGGCGCTGCAACGGCTGCGGTCGGCGGCGGCAGCGGTCGGCGACGCGCAGGGAGCCCTGGCGGCGATCGAGCCGGGTTTCCTGCCGCGCTCGCTCGAAGTCGGGCTGGCGCCAGGGGCTGATCTCGCCCGGCGGGCCGCGGAACTCGGCGGCAAGCTGAAGAAGCTGCCCGGCATCTCGGGCGTGGACGGCATGGCCGAGGGCGTGGAACGCCTGCGCACCTGGATGGCGATCGCGCGCGCCGTCGCGTGGGGCGCTCTGGGCGCTGGCATTGCAGCGATGCTGGCAGCGCTGGCGATGGCGGTCGCTCGAGGCCGCGAGCGCCGCCGCGCCGTCGGCGAGACGCTGGCATTCCTGGGCGAGACGCCCGCGGGGATCCGCCTGCCGGCGACGATCGCGTCAGCGATCGCGGCGGTCGCGGGCGCGGCGGTCGGGCTGGCGCTGATGCTGGTGCTCGTGCCCGTGATCATCGGCGCGCTGCGGACGGCGCTGGGCGTTCCCGTGAGCGTCAGCGGCCTCGGCCTGGTCGAGTTGGGCGCGGGCCTGCTGGCGGCGGCGGTGCTCGGAGCGGTCGTCGGACAGCTGTCGACGCCGGTGCCCCGCCATGCTTAGCGCGCTCGTGCTGTTGCTGGTTCACGCCGAGGAGGCGGGACCGGTGGCGCGGCTCTCGGGACGCGAGCAAGCGCTGTCGCAGCAGGCACGCGCCGCCCAGACGCTGGCGCGGCAGGAAGCACGCACGGCTTACCGCCTGGCCCGGCGACGCGACCTCGGGTTCATGCCGGACGGCTCGACGCGCCTCGAGCATGCACAGGCGCTGGATCTGGCGCTGGTCGCGCTGGCGCGCAGTGTCGGCGAGCAACGCGCGCTGGAAGCAGAGCTGGCCCGCGTGCGCGCGGATCGGGCCGAGATCGAGCGGGTCCTGGCGGCCGAGTCGGAGAAACACGGACCACCGCCGAAGCTGCAGCGGCCCTGCCGTGGCACCCTCGTCGCCGAGCCGGGGCTGCGCCGCGATCCCGGCACCTCCGTCGAGTTGCCGCAGCGCGGGCTGCAGTTCCTGGCGCGCATGAACGAGCCGGTGCATGCCCCCGCCGGTGGCACCATCCGCCGCGTCGAGACGCTGCCACAAGGCGGCCTGGCGCTGGTGCTGGAACATCCGGGCGGCTGGGTCAGCGTGATTTCAGGGCTTCGGGAGGTGGCCGTGGTGCCGGGTCAGGCGGTGGATGCGAACGCCGCCGTGGGCCTGACCGGCCGCAACCTCGACGGGGCGCCCGTGGTGACCTACGAACTGTGGCGCGGTCGGACACCGATCGATCCGCGGCCGCTCATTCGTTAGGTGGCATAATGCCACCTCATGCGGCGTAAGCATCTGCTGCTGATCGCGGGGTGTGCTTTCCTTGGTGGGCTCGTGCTCAGTCCAACCCTGTGGGCCGGGCGGTTCGATCCCTACCGGAAGCTCGGAATCTTCTCGAAGGTGCTCTCGTACATCGAGAACAACTACGTGGAGGACGTCGCCGAGCAGGAGCTGATGCTCGGGGCGGCGCGTGGGCTGACGGACGTGCTGGATCCGCACTCGCGCTTCATGGACCCGGACGAGTACGAGCGGCTGCGCCAGGAGACCGAGGGCGACGCGGAGATCACCGGGATCGGCATCGACCTCGAGAAGCGCAAGAAGGGACTGGTGGTGGTCTCGCCGATCGAGGGTTCGCCTGCATACCGCGCGGGCGTGGAGCCGGGTGACATCATCACGAAGATCGACGGCGCCGAAGCCTCGGCCATGGAGTGGGACGACGCGGTGGCGCGCATCCAGGGGCCAGCCGGCAGCGAGGTCGTGTTGCTGCTCGAACGGCGCGGCAAGCAGATGACCTTCAAGATCAAGCGCGAGCGTTTCGAGGTGAAGACCGTCGAGGGACGCGTCCTCGAAGAGGGATATGGGCACGTGAAGCTGCGCATCTTCTCCTCGAACACCGACGCAAAGCTGCTGGAGGCGTTGGAGGCGATCCAGAAGCAGACCAAGACCTTGAAGGGGCTGATCCTCGACATGCGCCGGAATCCTGGCGGCCTCCTGGATCAAGGGGTGAAGGTGGCGGACCGGTTCCTCACCGAGGGGATGATCGTGAAGACCGTCGGCAAGGGCGGCAAGGAAATGGACCGGCAGATGGCGCACAGCCGCGGCACCTGGGCGGGGTTCCCCATGGTGGTGCTGGTCGACGGCGCGACCGCCTCGGCGGCGGAGATCGTGGCCGGCGCGCTGCAGGACCATCAGCGGGCGGTGGTGATGGGGACGCAGACGTTCGGCAAGGGATCGGTGCAGACGGTGATGACCATCGACGGCTGTGGGGCGAAGCCGTGCGGGTTGAAGCTGACGGTATCGCGTTACTACACGCCGAGCGGTCGGTCGATCCAGAACCAGGGGATCACCCCGAACGTCGTGGTCGACGCCATGCCCCCTCCGTCGGATCCGAATGAAGGTGAGATCCTGCGTGAGAAGAACTACGAGCGGCACCTGCGCAACGAGCAAGGCGAGCGTCCCATCGAACGCAAACGCCTGGCGGACCACCAGCTGCAGGTGGCGCTCGACTACCTGAAGTCGTGGGCGGTGTTCTCGAAACAGGTCGCGACCAAGACAACCACCAAGAGATGATGATGATGACCCGATGACCAAGTGTCCCCGCTGCGGCCACCAGAACCTCCCCGACTTCCCCAACTGCTCGGCGTGCGGCACGCCCCTGCACGGAGGCGCCCCGGCGACGACGGGTGACGAATACGCCCGGCTGATGGCCCAGCGCGCCCAGGCGGGGCAGCGGAACCGGAAGGTGATCGCCATCGTCGTGGCAGCCGCGGTGGTGGTGGGCGGTGCCATCTGGTACGGCGACTACAAGCGCAAGGCGCAGCAGCAGGCGAAGCTGAACTTCTTCGAACGCTGGGCTGAACTCGAGAAACGCGAGACGGGGAGTTTCTTCAACTGTGTGATGGCCGCCGAGATCGACATGAACATGGTGTCGAACGCGCAGCAGATCCAGCAGAAGATCGAGGTGGCGTACCTGTCGCAGCAGAAGACCTTCGCGGGCTACCTGACGAGCGATTGCGTGCCGAGGATCGAGCGCGCGCGGCAGGAGTTCGGCAGCCTGCGCGACCCGCCGGCCGAGTTCGTGAGCGCGCTCGGCAGGTACACCGGCGCGCTGCCCAAGCTGCAGGCGGGGATCGAGGCGTACGCCGAGAAGGTGAAGGGGCGCTCGGGCCTGAAGGACATCGACCAGCTCATCCAGGAACACGGCAACGCGTGGCATTCCGGGAGCAGCCCGACGCCCGAGGCGGTGGCCTTCGAGAAATTCATGCACTGTGCGGTGCCGGGGCTGGCGAAGATGAAGGACGTGCAGGAAATGCTGCAGCACCTGGCCGGTGTCTGCTTCAAGAAGGATGCGGTCGGCCCGTTCATGGACAAGGTGCGGAACGACTGCGGGCCGATCCTGACCGGCGCCGCGACCAGCAAGCCGTCACCGACCTGGAAAGTGTCTCAGAGGTTCTACGAACAGGACGCGCGGCAACTGCGCGCCTGGGACGACTGCGCCAAGAAGTCGCGCAAGGGGAAGAAGGTCGACGACCTCGCTGGATTCCTCACCGCGGTCGGCGAGTACATGGAGGCGCGGACGGAGGTGGTGAAATCCGCGCGCGACGTCAGGGAATCAGCCCGCTGACTTCAGCTCCCTGTCGATGATCTCCTTGAACTTCTCGATCGGCTGAGCGCCGGTCAGGCGCTGGCCATTGATGAAGAAGGCAGGAGTGCCCGTGACGCCGACGTCGCTGCCAGCCTTCATCGAGGCCTCGACCTCCTTGGCCTTGGTACCACCGTCGAGGCACTTGCCGAACTTGTCGCCGTCGATGCCGAGGTCCTTGGCGTAGGTCTTCAGCGCGGGCACATCGAGCGCGCTCTGGTTGGCGAACAGCTTGCCGTGCATCTCCCAGTACTTGCCCTGATCCCCTGCGCACAGCGCGCCCTCGGCGGCCTTCTGGGCATTGGGGTGGAAGGCCAGCGGGAAGTCGCGGAAGACGACGCGGATCTTGCCCGGGTAGGCGGCCATCACCTGATCGACGACCTGCTCGGCGCGGCTGCAGAATGGGCACTGGAAGTCCGAGAACTCGATGATCGTGATCGGCGCCTTGGGATCGCCCTTGGAAGGGCCGACGGCCGCGACCTGGACGCGCGGCATCGGCAGCATCAGCTCGACCTTCGACTCCTGGCGCAGCTTGGCGATGTAGGCACCGCGATTCTGGTCCTGATTCCGCTTCGTGAGAAAGCCAACGATGTCGTTTCGGACTTCCGGCAGCGGAGGGAGCTGGCGGCCGGAGGCCTTGGTCTGCTCGTAGACCTGCTTGATGTCCTCCTCGCTCGGGGGCGCGACCTTCATCTCGCTCTCGATCAGCTTGTCGACGGAGACACCGGCTTTCTTGGCGCGTTCGCCGAGGATCCGCTCGTCGATCAGGCGATTGAGCGCCTCCGAACGCACCTCGTACAGCTTGTCGCCGGCCGCCTGGTCCACTTGCGCCATGGTGATGACGGCGGCCCCGATGCGGGCCACCGGCGGCTGCGAGCCCGCGGCGGGCGCGGCGGGACCGGACGACTTGGGGGAGCAGCCGAGAACGAGCGCAACGACGAGCAGGCGAGTACGCATTCGCGCACTTTGCCAGGAGATCAGCGCTTCTTCAAATGGGCGTCCGCGAAATCGAGGTACTGGTCCCAGTCGTACTCGGTGACGTCGTGCTTGCCACTGCGGACGTGATAACGAACGGCGTTGCCGACTGGCTTGTCGATGTCGGGCATCTCGCTGGTGCCAAGGGCGATGCGGCCCAGAAGCTTCCAGGCCGGCTCGGCGTTCGCTGCGGACAGAAATTCCCCGCGCGGGTCCGCCCACTTGTCCTCGGCGGCGCTGGCCACGTAGAGCGGGCGCGGAGCAATGAGCGCCAGCAGCATGTGCTGGTCGACCGGGAGTGTGCCCGGATCGTCGTTGTACTGCTTGTAGTTGGCGCAGAACCAGTGCGGGAAGCTGGTGTTGATGCGCTTGACGGTCTCGCCGAAGGTGCGACGGGAGAGCGCGGCGCCCCCCTCGCCCGAATTGTTGGAGATCACCATGGCGAAGCGTTCGTCCTGAGCGCCGGCCCACAACGCGGCCTTGCCGAGGCGCGAGTGGCCGTGCACGGCGACCTTCTTGGCGAGGATGTCGTGATCGGTTTCCAGGTAATCGAGGGCACGCGACAGGCCCCAGGCCCAGGCGCCGATCGCTCCCCACTCGTTGGCGGAGGGCGAGCGATGGAGCAGCCCGTAGTAAATCGGATGCACGCCGTTCTTGAACCCGTCGTCGAAGTCCGGATCCAGGTCGCCGTAGTACGCGGTGGCGACGGCGTAGCCGCGCTTCAAGATCTTCTCGTAGGGCCAGCGCGAGCTCGACTTGCCGCGGGTGGCCTCGGTGGCCTTGTGGTCGACCACCCCCTCGCCTTCGCGCATCCACGCGGTCGAGAATGCGACACCCGGATCTTTCGTCGTGCAGTGGTTGCCACAAAAATTCAGGCCCAGGAAAGCGGGGACCGGCTTGCGCACGCCGATCGGCACATAGAGGAGCAGATCCATGTGCGGCCCGTTCTTGTCGCTCGTGAACTGCAGCCGGATCTCCTTGCGTGTGGCCAGCCCGCCCAGCACGCGATGCTCGATCCTCGTGCTGGCCACCTTCACCTTGGGCGGAGGGCCCGGCGTCCTGCCGTACACCTGCTCGCCGAACAGCTTCAGAAGTTCCGGGCGGCGCTTGCTCTTCCAGGTGGCGGCGTCGGTCACCTTCGCGCCGTCCGTGGTGATCATCAACTCGGGAAGCTTGTAGGCACCGACCTTGGCTTCGTCGTAGTTGGCGGGCGGGTCCGCCGCCAGAAGCAACGGCAGGATCGTGATATGAAACGTGACCATGGCCATGGCAACGAAGGGTACTCGATTCAACCGTCGAACGTTGATCCGCGGCGCCGGCCTGGCACTGGCGCCCATGATTCTTCCCGCCCGTGCCCGCGGTGCAAACGATCGCATCGGGATCGCTTTCATCGGCGTGGGCAAGATGGGGACCGGCCACCTGAAGTGGTTCGTGAACCAGAGCGACGTCGACATCCGTGCCATCGCCGACGTGGAGACGTCCCGTCGCGAGCTGGCGAAGAAAATGGTCGAGGACAAGCACCCCGGGGCGAACGTCTTTGCCACCGTCGAGTACCAGGAGTTGCTGGGCCGCAAGGAGATCGACGCGGTGGTGATCTCCACGCCCGATCACTGGCACACGCGGCCACTCGTCCAGGCGGCGCAGGCGCGCAAGGACATCTACTGCGAAAAGCCCCTGACCCTGACCCTTGGCGAGTCCGAGATCGTGGTCAAGGCCGTCCGCAAGAACAAGGTGGTGATGCAGACGGGGAGCCAGCAGCGCACCGAGAACCAGGGGCGATTCCGCACGGCCGCCAGTCTCATCCGCGCCGGACGCCTGGGGCGGATCACCGCGGTGACCGCGCACTTCGGCCCGACGGCGAAGGCGTGCGACTTGCCCGAGGAAAAGATGGAGCCGGGGCTCGACTGGGAGCGCTGGCAGGGACAGGCGCCGACGCGCCCGTACCATCACCTGCTGTGCCAGCGTGGGCCGTCGGACAAGTACCCGTTCCTGCCGGGATGGCGCGACTACCGCGAGTACTCGGGCGGGCAAGTGACGGACTGGGGCTGCCACCACCTGGACATCGTGCAATGGGCACTGGGAATGGACGGGTCAGGGCCGTCGGAGATCCGGCCCGGCGATCTGGTCAAGGGCGGCGGCGCGCTGGTCTATCCGAAGACGCCGGTGGGCAAGGACATCGTCGTCACGCACGACGCGACCGGGAACGGCATCCGCTTCATCGGCACCGAGGGCGAGCTCTGGGTGAACCGCAACGAACTGAAGACGACGCCGGCCGAACTCCTGACGGAGCCGCTGGGTGACAAGGATCCGCACCTGGAGGACGGCGGCGAGAGCCACAAGCGCCAGTTCCTCGACTGCATGCGGAGCCGCAAGGATCCGAACTGCAAGGTGGAGATCGGCGCGGGCACGGCCGCGGTCTGTCACTTGCTGAACCTGGCGTACTGGAATGCGAAGGTGGTGAAGTGGAATCCGGCGACGTGGACGTTGGTGGGTGCTCCCGCCGAGTGGAAAACGCGCAAGGCGCGCAAGGGCTACGAGATCCCGCGCACCTGACGAAACGTCAGGTCGCGCGCACATCGCAGAGCGCGCGGAGGCGGTGGTCGCGGAGCTCGGCGGCAAGCTCAGGGCCGGCTGGACCGCGGCGCGGCCCTGAGCAACCACACCTCGGCGATCTGACAGGTGTCCGCCTCGTGGATCCAGGTGAGCGTCAGCTCGCCGTCGCGGGTCGCCTGCCGCGGCACCTCGAACTCCAGCGGCCGCAACTTCGTGCCCATGAACGGATGCACCGACCGGCCCTCCGCCAGCATGCGCACCCGCGTCTTGCCCACGTACACCACGCGCACGCGGTAGTCCGCGCGCCGGTCGAGGCCGGTCCAGCGCATCTCGACGGTGTCACCGTCGCCGGCCACGGCGCAGTCGCGCCAGGCGGCCGGCAGGTCGTCAGCGACGTCGCCGGCCAATCCCGTCGAGGTGGGCATCACGCTGCCGGGCTCGCTCTCGATCGCCCCGCGCCGCACGAGATGCGGCTGCGCCGACGGCCGGCCGAGATCGTCGTAGGTGCCGCCCGGGCCGGGGTTCGTGCGGTCGAGCAACTCGGCGAGAGCGCGGCCGCGCCGTTCGCCCGTCAGGGCCCGGATCTCGCGCAGACGGCGGCGAAGGAAGGGTGCGTCGGACAGCGGTTGATCGCCGATGGCGATGCGCAGACTGGTGCTGCGTTCGAGTTCGGCGGCCAGCGCCACGGCCCGCGCCCGCAGCACGGGATCGCCGGCAGAGCCGTCGAGCAATTTCGCGGCCGCGTCGATCTGCCCCGAGGCCATCAGGCCGCGCGCCTCTTCCTCGCGGCTCGTCTCCTGCACGAGGCGGCCACGCAGCATGGCGTCGATTGTCGCGCGCAGCAGGATCAGCTGGAAGCGCCAGTGGCTCCTGGTGGCGGTACTGGCAGCGCGCTCCAGCGCTCGTGTCTGTGCCAGCGTACGGGAGACGGCGTCGTGAGACAGGAGCTGGCCGCTCCAGTTCCGCTCGAGCGCCAGCAACGCCTGGGCCACGCCGTCGTCGTCCTCGGCGCCGATGGCGAAGCGGGCGTACTGGCGCAGGGTGTCCCCCAGATCGGCGACGTCGTCCCAGGCCAGCGCGCTCCAGACCATCTGGTTGACGTCGTCCTGACAGCCCGCCGGCCGGCCGAGGAAGCCGGCGCTGTAACTGCGCATGGTCCGCGCCAGCGCCGCCATGGCCTGGGGCCGCGGCGACGAGAGCGGGGCACGTTGGCTGCGCGCAAAGGCGGCGTCCCATTCGGGCACGGGGATCTCGCCGCCGGGATCACCCAGATCGGGGCTGTAAAGCAGGGCCAGGCGCTGCGGCTTCTTGCGCACGAAACTCAGCGGATCGAGGCGCGGCTGCTGCCGGTAGACGACACCGTCGAGCCACGTCGCCTCGGGGCCGGCCAGGGAAAAGAAGGCGTCGGCATCGTCGTCGTCGACCGGGGGCACGATCCACAGCTGGGCACCGCTCGGCCGTTTGCGCAGACGCTCGCGCTCGCGCTTGCCCAGGGCGACCAGCGCCTGCGGCGTCCCGCCGCTGATGATGATGCCGTCGAGACGCGGCATCTCTTCCAGGATGGCCGCCCACTCGGCAGCCACGGTGGTGGGCTCGTGGACGAGGCCAACGGCCAGCCCGTACTTCGCCGCCGTGCGCGCCGCCGAGACCACCGCCGGCCGGGTGCCCGGGCCGACCACCAGACCGACGGCGTTGTTTCCGAAGACGACCAGCTCGCGCAGGTAACGTTCGAAAGCGGCCGGCGCCCAGCCGTCGAAACAAGTTCCGGGGTCGAACCGGAACTGCTGACCCCGCACCAGGAGCTTGGGCGCCGTGGCCACGTCGAGGGCCGTGGGCAGCACCACGCGCCCGCGTCCGAGTTCGAGAGCGCGAAGGAGCCTCCCGACGGCGAACAACGTCCCACGTGCATCGCCACCCGCGGCCAGCACCACCGGCCGCGCCTGCTCCTCGACGACCAGCAGCCGGAACCCGTCGGCGACGTCGGTGCGCACCTCGCGTTGCAGGCGCTCCGCGAAAGCACCCGCGAAGGCGCTGCGGGCCGCAACCGCGCCGATGGCGATGACGGGCCCCTTGTCCGGCCAGGCGGTGGCGCTCTGCAGGCGCACGCCCGAGCGCGAGGCGATCTCCTCGACGAGCAGCGTCGCCGCCAATGACGCGTCCGGAGCCGCAACGACGACGGCGGACGAGAGATCGAAGGGGCCCACCGCCGGTCGAGGCGTGCTGGCAAGCGCGAGCGCTGCGAAGAGGAAAGTCACGACCGCGCCCATACTAGCGTAGCGCTCCTCCTGAGACCGCTGGCGTCACGTGCGCGCGGCGACGTGTGTGTTGGCGGGATCGACTACACTGATCGACCGTGCGACTCAACCTCCTGCTCTTGCTGGCGGCCATCGGCTGCGGAGGCGCCTCGACCCAGGACATCGAGCACTGGAAGACACGCGACCCCGACAAGGTGCTGTCTGCGCTGAAGGACGCACGGGCGTCGGTGGCGGTACGGGGCGCGGCGGTCGCGGCGCTCTCCGACATCGGCTGGTCCGACCGGGTGGCCAGTGCGTTCGCAGGCATCCCTCTCGAGGATCGCTCGGCGGTGATCGCCGCGGCTGCGCCGGTGGTGGCCCAGCAACTCGACGGCGCCGATGCCGCCAAGGCGTGGGAGGCGCGCGAGTCCTTGTTCGCGCTGCGACAGCAGGCGACCACCGACGGAGGTCGCGCCGCCGTGGACGGTCCCCTGCTGGCCGCGCTGGAACGGGATCTGCGCGCGGGCCGCGCCGGCCGCGGGCGCCATACGCTGGCGGAGATGCTGATCGCGCTGGGGCCGGTGACCGTGCCTCGGATGCTGGCGGTGATCGAGGACGAAAAAGCACCCTTTGCGCCCGCCTGGGCGGTGCTGGACAAGGTCGGCGACAAGGGGGCCAAGGAAAAGGGGGGGACGGCGCTTGCTCGACGGGCAAAGGCCGAGAACCCTCCGAAGGAACTCTGGACGGCGCTCGGCCACCTCGGAGGCGCCGACGCGGTGGCCGCCCTGCAGGATCGGATCGAACACGGATCGCCGGAGCAGGCGATCGCCGCCGCCGAAGGGCTGGCCGGGATGCGCGGCGACCCGGCGCTGCTCCCGTTCGCGGTGAAAGCGGCCGGCGACGCGCGCGCGCCGCGGCCGGTGCGCGATCACATGGTCGAGCTGATGAAAAAAGTGGGCGGACATGCCGCGCGCGACGGCCTGGTGAAGCTGATCGCGGGGGAAACCGACCCCGGTTTCCGCTACGCGCTGTTCAAGGCCGCCATCAAGGCGTCCGGCGGGGATGCGCTCGCGCCGGCGCTGGAGGCGCTGCCCATGTCCGCCGCGTATACCGTCGAGGAGATCCAGAAGAACCTGGTGCCGGCCATCTACGAGATGGGCTTCGAGAACCGCGAGGGCCTGTACAAGGCACTGGAGTCGAAGTCCGCCCTGGCCCGCATGACAGCGGTGCTGGCGCTGGAGAAGTCCGGCTTCGACAGCGACGTCGAGAAGCTGTCCAAGCTGATCAAGGATCGAGGAGCGGTCAAGGGGTTCCCGCCCGCCCGCACCGTCGGCGCCGAGACCGCGCGGGTGATCGCACTCTTAAAAGCCCAGGGCTAATGCTATAGGTTTTCCCATGCGCGGCCTGGTGAGAGTGGGAGCGATCGCGATGGGGTCATGCCTGGCCATCTATGCGGCCGCGCAGCAGGCGCCCCCGAAACCGCTCGCCGAAAAGGCCATCAAGGTCGCCGACGGCGTCTGGTTCGAGCGGCACCTGGACGTGCCCAGCTTCGGGTCGAATGTCTCCTGGTTCGAGCTGGGGGACTACGTCGTCGTCGTCGACACGGCGTTTCCGCTGGGCGCCGAGAACGCGCTTCGGAGCATCAAGGCGACCACCGGTGGCAAGCCGATCCGTTACGTGGTGGTGACCCACTACCACGCCGACCACTCGTTCGGGGCCGGCGTGTTCGCCAAGGAGGGCGCCACCGTGATCGCCCACGAGAACGCGCGCCGCGACTACGTGGCCCGCAATCTGGCCGCGTACGCCAAGCGCGCCACCACCGACAAGGTGGCCGCCAAGTACAAGGCCTATGCGCCGAACCTGACGTTCTCGGACAAGATGATGCTGGAAGGGGGCGGCCGCCGGGCCGAGCTGTATCACTTCGGCCACGCCCACACCACCGGCGACATCTTCGTCTGGCTGCCCAAGGAGCGGGTGATCTTCACCGGCGACGCCGCGGTGAACGGCCCCTACAACTACACCGGCGACGCCGACACCGCGAGCTGGATCGAGGTGATGGCCCGGGCGCAGGCGCTGGAGCCGCAGATCGTCGTTCCCGGTCACGGCCCCGTTGGCAAGGCGGACGTCCTGCAGCTGCAAAAGCAGTACTTCATCGACCTGCGTGCGCAAGTCGGCGCCATGGTCCGCGAGGGCAAGCCGCTGGAGGAGGTGCAGGCGGCCGTCGACGTCCCGGGCTGGAAGCGCTGGACCGGCGAGACGAAGATGAAGCCGGAGAACGTCGGGCACGTGTACGAGGAGCTGACGCGCGGCCCGCTGACCTGGGTCGGCGGCGATCCGAAGCGCAACAACCCGGTGGTGGCGATCCCGATCCCGAACGACGGCCAGCGCCCGAAGCTGAAGTTCATGACCGGGCCGGTGGCGCCCGAGGTGGTAGCGGGCCTGCGTCAGGTGGCGCCGAACGTGGAACTGGTGGTGGTCAAGGACGCCAAGGAGGCGCTGGCGCGTGCGCCGGAGGCCGACGCCATGGACGGATCGCTGTGCACGCCGGCTGTCCTTCCAGCGGCGAAGAAGCTGCGCTGGGTGCAGCAGTTCAGCGCCGGCGTCGAGCAGCTGATCGCCATCCCCGAACTGGTGGCGAACGACAAGGTGGTGCTGACCAACATGCGCGCCATGTTCGGGCCGAACATCGCCGACCACGTCTTCGCGCTCTTGCTGTCGCTGACCCGTGGGCTGCCCCACTACCAGCAGCTGATGCAGACGGAGACCTGGGAGAAGAGGGGCAACGCCGGCATCCAGCTCCTCGAGCTGAAGGACAAGACGATGTTGATCGTCGGCCTCGGCGGCATCGGGCGCGAGGTGGCCGTGCGCGCGCACGCCTTCGGCATGCAGGTGGTGGCCACCGACGCCAAGGAGATGGCGCTGCCGCCCTACGTATCGCGGCTGGAGCCGCCCCAGGCCTTGAAGTCGATGCTGCCGCTCGCCGACGTGGTGGTGATCGCCGCTCCGCTCACCGGGAAGACCACCGGCCTCATCGGGCCGGCCGAGCTGGCGCTGATGAAGCCCAGTGCGTTCTACATCAATGTGGCGCGCGGGAAGATCCAGGACAACCAGGCGCTGGCTGCAGCGCTGAAGGCGGGGAAGCTCGCGGGCGCCGGCCTGGACGTGACCGAGCCGGAGCCGCTGCCGAAGGGCCATCCGCTCTGGAAGGCGCCGCACGTGATCATCACCCCGCACGTCGCCGGCCAGTCGCCGGGTTCGGTGGCGCGCCGGCGAGCTCTGTTCACCGAGAACATGCGCCGCTTCGCCGCCGGCGAACCGCTGCTGAACGTCGTCGACAAGAAAGCGGGTTACTGAGTCCGTGCGCTGGCTCCTGCTGGTGATGGCCGCCGCCGGGTGCGCCAGCCGGCAGCAGCGCGAGGCCGAACCGCGCAGCGATCTGACCGCGCAAGGCACGCCGATCCGCCTCGACGGCACGCACGTTCCGGAGAGCCGCCGCACCACGGCTCCCGAGCCGGCTGACATCCGCGCGCCGACGGAGATTGTCGTCGAGCCCGACGAACCCACGCCGCCACCGGGTGCGCCGGTGGTGCGCCTGCTGGACGCCGGTGGGTCACCACGGCGCAAGCTTCGCTACGTGGTGCCTGCGCCGCGCAAGACGATCGCGGTGATGGAGATGACGATGACCATGGATCTGACACTGGGCGCAGCACCGGGTCGGAACGTCGTTTCACCGCCGATCCGGACCACGATGGAGTTCGACATCGCGCCCACCAGCGCGCCCGCCGAGCTGACCCTGGCCTTCAAGCTGACCGGCGCCGAGGTGCTGCCCGGACCCGGCGCCGACATCCTGCGCCCGCAGATCGCGAGGATGGTGGGGATGTCCGGTGCGGGACGGGTGACCACGCGCGGGCTGGTGCTGGCGATGGACCATCGAGTCCCGCCGGATCTACCACCGGCGATGACCAGCACGCTGGACAGCATGCGCAACTCGATCCGACAGATGTCCGTTCCGCTGCCGGCCGAGGCCGTCGGACCGGGCGCGCGCTGGGAGGTCGAGCAGACGGTGGAGATGGGCGGCCTCTCCTTCACCCAGGTGGTGCAGCACAGCCTCCGCGAGATGACGGATGGGCGGACCACCATCGCCGTGACCCTGCAGCAGTCGGCACCGCGTCAGGAGATGAAGCTGCCCGGGGTGGCTCCCGGCACCGTGGCCACCCTCGAATCCATGCGCGGCGGCGGGTCGGGCGAGTTCGAGCTGGATCTCGCCGCGGTCGTGCCCCGATCCGGCCGGATGACCCACGAGAGCGACATGGCCACCAGGATGACCGTCGGCGGCCAGGCGATGGACATGCGCATGAAGGTGCGCACCGAAGCCTCGTTTCAGCAGAACCGGTGAATGGAGTTAATATGCTGCCGTGAAACGCGCCATAGCCATCGTCGCCCTGCTGTTCGCCTGTAGCCCGGACAAGGTCGAGAGCCCCGTCGGGGCGGTCGCCGAATACAAGAAGCTGGTCCTCGGTACCGAGCCGCAGGAGGTCACCCTCGGCAGCGGCGCCCAGCGGGTGACCCTCACGTTCCCCGAGAACGCCGTCGCCCGCCGCACCGAGATCACCGTGCGGCTGGAGACGGGTGTGGCGAAGCGCGGGGCAATACCGTCCGGCGACGCCACCATCCACATCGCCACCAGGGACCTGACCTTCAACGAGCCAGCGCTGATGCGGCAACGGGTGATACCTCCGCAAGCCGGGGAGGAATTGGAGGCGGTGTTCGCGCAGCCGGACGATGCCGCATGGTCCTCGCGCGGCCCGGCGCAGCCTGTCGGCACCGCGAACGAGGAGGGCCAGGAGCACCAGGCCGCGGTGCGCGGGTCGGGCCTGTGGGCGATCGCCCGGCGCACCGTGACCGCGGATGCCGGCGCACCGGATCTGCCCCGGGATACGACGCCGGCCGACATGGCGCCGCGCCCCACCCCCCAGATCGCGTCGATGACCCCGGCCATGGGCACCGGGAACACGCTGGTGATGATGACCGTCACCGGCACCAACTTCATCAACGACGCAGCCGTCTATTTCGACAACCTCGCGGTCCCCACCACCTTCTCGAACGCCACCACGCTCATCGCCACGGTCCTCGCTGACAAGACGGCCTTCCCCGGCCAGTACGCCGTCTGGGTGGTGAATGGCCCCGGCGGTCCGCGCAGCAACACGCTGTACTTCAATGTCAATCCCGCGCCGGGCGCGCCCGTGGTGGTCGACTACTCGCCGGACAACGGCATGCCGGGCGACAAGATCACGATCCTGGGACGCGACCTCGTGGGGTCAGGCCAGACCATCACCGATGCGCAGGGCATGGCGGCCATCCCCGGCACGCAGGGCACGGCCCCCTACTGGGGTCAGACGCTGCAGACCGTCGAGTTCCAGATTCCCCCGGGGTGGACCCTGGGTCCGATCACCTTCAACAACGACCGCGGCCGCTTCCGGGGAAAGATCTTCACCGTCGGCCGCAACCTGTCGTTGCTGCCCGAGTCCGTGATCACGGCCAGCTCCGAGTACAACACCACCAACTGGAGCAAGGCCAGCGGCGCCGACAACAAGCTGGTGACGAGCTGGTTCTCTCGGAACGGCGACTGCGCCTCGATCATGAGCTGCACCAGCATCCCCTTCTTCCAGATCGCCTTTCCGCAGCAGGCCGTGGCCCGCATCGCCATGCGCGGCAACCGCGAGTACTCGTCCGGCTACGACTTCATCCGGGGGAGGTTCGAGGTGCTTTCGGGGGACCAGGTCCTCTGGTCGGCGTCCTACGATCTGCCGCAGCCAGATCGCGACCTGGACATTGTCTTTGCGACGCCGATCGCCGGCGCCACCGCCGTGAAGTTCACCAGCGAGAAAGACGAGAGCATCGAGCCCGGCTTTTCGGAGCTCGAGATCTTCAGCCCGTGAGCGCCCGCCGCGAGGTCCTGCGCGGCGGAAAGCAGGAGGGCGTCGAGGTGATCGCCGTCGAGACGGAACGTCTCGGCTTCACGGTCATCCCCACGCGCGGCATGGGGATCCAGGAGGTGCGATCGGGGGACGTGCGGCTGGGGTGGGACTCGCCCATCGGCGAGGTGGTGCACCCGCGCTGGATCGATCTCGCGCGCCGCGGCGGCCTCGGGTGGCTGGAAGGCTTCGGCGAATGGCTGGTCCGCTGTGGGCGGAGGACGGAACGGACTGGTTGCTGCGGCTCTACGCCGATTCGCCTGAGGCCGCACGAGATCCAGACCGTGCGCCTCAAGCGATGACTCAATCGAACTGTCCCTGAGAGATCCGGTCGCTTCGTGCCTGGGCGAAGGCCTTCATGCGGGTGACGAGCGCCGCCGCGCCGCCACAACTGGCGATGTTGATGGCAGAGGCTGGTGCGGCCATCGCCTCGTCCAGGACGTAGTCCGCCGCCGCCTCGTCGGTCATCTCGGCGATCGAGGCGGGCGATAGCGGTCCCGCCACCAGCTCTTTCAAGCGGGTCAGGAACTCCTGTCGGAAGGTGCGTAGATAGGCGTCCTTGAGGTAGTTCCACCAGCCCTCGCGGTTGCTGCGAATGTTGAAGGCACCGAAAAAGAACGAGGCGTCCGCACCGGTGTTGCCGCCCATCATGAGGTCCATGTCGGTCGGCATCATCATCCACTTGCCGTCGGGGCGACGGTACAGGTAGTGGTTCTGGAAAAAATCGTCCCAGGGTCCGCCCCAGTTGATCACCGCCATGTAACTGGCCAGAAGATCGAGATCGAAGCGCTCCTCGAAGAAGCGGCGAATGGCGGCCGGGCCAGCAGCCCGGGCGACGTTCAGGGCTTCGACGAGCTCCATCGCCTCGTCGGAGTGATCCTTGTGGTCCTGGGTCATCCGCTTGTACGTCCAGTGGTAGCGCTCGCGCTTGCTGTAGCCGCAGAAGGGCGCGAGCACCCGTTCGTCACCCCAGCCGTAGGGCCCCTCGTCAGTCAGGTGACCCACGGACTTGAACAGGTCGCCGATCGGGGCATTGTCTCCGTAGAAGCGGCCGAGCATCTGCTCGTCCATGTGCTCCATCCGCAGCGTGTAGTGGTAGTAGGCGCCGTTGACGTAGAGGCGCACGTACTTGGTGCGCGCGGCCGGCGTCCCCACGCTCTCGAATAGACGGTTCATCACCGTCGTCAAAAATCCCTGGCACGACTGCGACAGCTTGTTGAAGTTGAAGACACCCTTGCCTTCCAGGCGGTCGTAGCGCGGAAAGTTCATGTGCCAGGCCAGCACGCGGAACGGCGTCGGGCGCGGGGGCATCGGAACCTTCCACTTCGTGAGGTCGATGGCCAGACCGTTGGCGCGATTGAATCGGCTGCCCTGGTACCGAACCCGGACGTCATAGACATGGCCCTCGGAGACCAGCACCGCCGGCACCTTGGCGTCCCACAGCGGGTTGGGGGTGCAGGTTCCCGCGGGCACGCGACCCGGGGTGATGTTGTCGAACATTCGCGTCCAGTTCGCCATCGATATGAAGACGTGATACGCGGGCGTCTTCCCCGGCGTTTCCGGTGAGACGAAGTAGGAATACCAGGCGTAAGGATCCGACTCGCGTGGCGAGACGGCGTCCCCGGCGTCGTCGAGGATCCGGTAACGCACGATGGTGTTGTCGGGCTGCGCCGGCAGGTGGGCGATGAACCCGTCGGGTGCTGCCGACATCGGCGCGTACATCAGATCCTCGTCGGTCCGGTTCATGTCCTCGAGGAAGTACTCGACGCGAGGGGCCGCCCCCGCGCTCCCCGTGAACGAGGCGATGATCGACACCTCGTCGGCCGCCTTGACCAGGGACGGACGCGCGCTGAGGGATGTGAGCGTGGCCGGCAACGGACCCGACAGCCCGCTCGCGCGGCCCGGCGTCGCTCCGTCGAGCGGGGAGGCAACCCAGTTCGCCACGTCGTTGCTGGCGCCCGAGACGCTGACTCGCTCCAGCGAGCGGCCACGGTAGCGATGCTTCTCCATGGGCCGCTCCTCGGGTGGGAGCCAGTCCTCGCCGGCGCCCAGCGCATCGGCGCCCAGAGGCCAGGGGAACGTGTCGTTGTACGTCAGCGAGTCGACTTTCTTGCCCTGCGCATCCTTGAGAACGATCGTTCCGCCACCGTTGTCCAGCTCGCCCCGGTAGTCGCCAGCGAGTGCCGCCACGTCCAGGCCATACTCGCGGATGGCGGCCAGCGCGTCGCGTTTCTTGGCCACCACCATGTGACCGCGGGCGGGGATCATGGTGCCGGCCGGAAACGTGAAGCCGATCTCGCCGGACAGCGTCCAGCCGTCGAGTGCGACCTCTCTGCCGGTGGTGTTGTGCAACTCGAGGAATTCGTGGTCCTCGGTCGCCCCTTCCAGCACCGGGTGGTACATCACCTCGGAGATCACCACCCGCGGGGCCGGGTCGTCGCCCCCGCAACCGGCCAGCAACCCGAGGACAACGGCGACCCTCGCTCGCATGGGCCTCACGGGATCGGCTTCACCGTCAGGTCCGTGATCGCCGCCGAGGCCAGACTCTGGACGCTGTGGCTCTGCGCGAGGACGCCGAGGGTGAACGGCTCCTGCATGGCGAAGCTGGTCGTGCCCACGCTGGTCCAGGTCATCCCGTCGGCCGAGACGTAACCGGTGAAGGTGCTGACGAGAGTCATGGCGTCGTCCTTCTTGTCGAGCCGCAGCCAGACCGGCGCCTTCCGATCGGCCTCGCCTGCCTCGGCGCGCACGGTGCCATTGGTGACGCTCCGGCTGATGAACTGCACGCCGCGCCCGACGGTGACCGAAAGAAGCACCTGCACGGCGTTGCGGGGAAGGTTCAGCGGCACGCCCTCCCGCATCGCCAGGCCCACCTTGGCCTGCGCGTCGACGCCGATGAGACTGCCGACCTTGGCAACGATCGACTGACTCGCCGAGGCGGTGGTGAAGGCATAGGCGCCGGCCTCCTGCATGCCGCTGAACGCGCTGCCGAGACCGGAGACCGTGAGGCCCGTCGGCGTGGCGACGGCGCTGCCGCCGACGGACTCGAACTCGTCGAACATCCAGCCTGTCGTGGCCGCATTGAGGCCGAGGTTGTTCACCTGCAAGAAATCGATCTCGCTGGTGGCCATCGTGGCCGGGTTGTTCGAGGTCACGGCGATCCCCACCGCCACCTCGGATGGCAGATCGATGTCCACGGCGCCGACCTTCGCCCAGTTGCCGCGGCTGCCCGTGCTGCGGTAACCGGTCACCGTTTTGCCCTGGCGCACCAGGCGGAGGAACTGGGCTGCCTTCACGTTGGTGTTCGCGGCGAAGGGGGTGGTCTCCCCGTCCCCGAGCAGCCGCGCCTGCATGCGCCCACCGACCGCGGTATCACCAAGAACGGTCAGAAAAACGTTCGGTGCACCCGGACTCGACTCGTCGGCACGGACCATCAGTCCGGACTTGCTGCCCGGGTCGACCATCGTCAGGCTTCGCACGCGTGCGATGAACTCGAAGTCGCCGCTCAGCTTCTGGTACATGAAGTCGAACGAGTCCTCGGTCCCGCCCACGTCGCCACCCGCGGCGCGCATGGCGAAGATGGTGTTGGTGTATGTCACCCGGCCCGCGGGGCCGGTCGCGGGACCGATGTCGCGCAGCCTCCACGGAGCGATGCTGGGGGTCGCCGCGGGCGGCACGTCGGGTCCGGTGTCCGGCGGTACGTCCGGGCGCGCCTCGGGGCCTCCCTCCAGACCGCCATCCGGCTGCAAATCGCGCGCCCGATCGACGGCACCATCCCGATGGGAAGATCCCCCACTGCCGCACGCGTTCAGGACCACCGCGCAGGCGAGACACTGCAACCTTCGCGTCACGAGGAGCGTTTCTAGCACGCGTTCGCCTAGTCCTGTTCACACAGCGCGTTGGCCCAGGCACCGCACGGGCGATCGTGCCAGCGGCGATCGGTACCGCCGTCGGAGACCAGCCCGGTCGTCCGCGGCGAGTTGATGGCGTGACTACCGCACACGCCGCAACACCGCCGTGAAGAAGCCGTCGGTGTCGTGGCGCTCGGGCGTGAGGCGCAGGAAGTCGCCGCCGCCCAGGGGCTCGGCGCGCTCGCGGCCCCAGATCTCCTTGAGCGGCATCATCACGAAGTCGGGGCGCTCGACGAGGAACCGCTCGACGACGTCCTCGTTCTCGGACCGGAGGACGCTGCAGGTGGCGTAGATCAGACGGCCGCCGACGGCGAGGAGCGGCGCGTAGGTGGCCAGCAGCGACATCTGCTGCGCGGGGAACTTGGCGACGGTGGACGCGGTGAGACGCCAGCGCGCCTCGGGGTTGCGGCGGAGCGTGCCGAGGCCCGAGCAGGGCGCGTCGACCAGCACCCGGTCCCAGGCGGCCGCGCGGGCCTCCTCGGGCAGGGCGGAGTTCTTGATCTCGCGCGCCGCCACGTTCGACAGCCCCGCGCGGCGGCCACGGCGGCGCAGCTCCTCCAGCTTCTTGCCGCTCACATCGAGAGCCAGCAGGCGCCCCTGCCCGCCCATCAGCGCCGCAAGCGCCAGCGTCTTGCCGCCAGCGCCGGCGCAGGCATCGACCACGCGGCTGCGCGGTGGCGGGGCGACGGCGTCGGCCACGAGCTGGCTCCCCTCGTCCATCACCTCGATGAGTCCTTCACGGAACGCCGGCAGCGCAAAGACGTTCACGCGCGTCTCGAGGATGAGGCCATCGGGCGCCAGCGGCGTGGGGCGGCTGACGATCCCCTCGCCCGCCAGTTGTTTCGCCAGCTCGTCGCGCGCGATCTTGACGCTATTCACGCGCACGGTGAGCGGCGCCCGGCTGTTCATCGAGTCGGCCAGCTTCAGCCCCTCGGCAAGACCGAGGTCGGCGACGAAACGCTCGATGAGCCAGGTCGGGTACGACAGCCGGACCGCCTCGCGATCCAGACCGGTGCGCCCCTCGAGGCCGGCGTCCTCGGACAACGTCATGTCCACCTCGGCGCGCAGCAGGCGTTTGGCCTCCTCGCGCAGCTGCTCGGGGAGAACGCCGGCGCGCGCCTCGTACACCAGCAGCTTCAGCTCCTGCCGCGCCTCCGGCGAGAGCGTCACCTTCGGCCCGCGCCGGCGCCCGAATAGCTCGTCGACAATCGCCTCCAGCCGCCGCTCCCAGCGCACGAGCCCGTAAACCGTCTCGGAGACCAGGCGACGCTCGCCGCTGCCAAGCCCGCGGTGTTTCCGGAAGGCGGTCGCGACGAGATCCGTGGCGTAGCCCCACTCGGCGCGCGCCTCGGCTGCGATCTCCAGCGCCACCATGCGCGCAAGCCCGTGCAGTCGTTCGGCCATTTCGGCGCCTATGCTACCCTGGACTCATGGCTGACTCCGCGATTACCAAGGCCAATCCGTATCAAGTCGCGCAGCAGCAGTTCGAGAAGGCAGCCGAGTTCATGAACCTGCCGGGCCACGTCCGGCAGATCCTGGCGCAGCCGAAGAACGAGCTGATCGTCAACTTCCCGGTCAAGCTGGACAGCGGCGAGTACCGCCTGTTCAAGGGCTACCGGGTCCAGCACAACAACGTGCTCGGGCCCTACAAGGGCGGCATCCGTTACCACCACGAGGTGACGCTGGACGAGGTGAAGGCGCTGGCGTCGTGGATGACGTTCAAGTGCGCGCTGCACGACATCCCGTTCGGCGGCGCCAAGGGCGGCATCAAGTTCACGCCGCGTGACCATTCTGCGAACGAACTGGAGCGGATCACCCGGCGTTTCACCTACGCGCTCGGCAGCAACATCGGACCCGACCATGACATCCCGGCGCCCGACGTCGGCACCAACGCCCAGACCATGGTGTGGATGATGGACACCTACGTCAGCCTCGCCGGGGCGGAGGCAGCACACGCCGGCCGCGGCGTGGTCACCGGCAAGAGCGTCTCCTCGGGCGGCTCGCACGGCCGCGAGCAGGCGACCGGCCAGGGCATCGTCCACTGCGTCGCCGAGTGGGCACGCGACACCCGCTTCGATCTGAACGGCGGCACGTTCTCGGTGCAAGGTTTCGGGAACGTCGGCGCCAACACCGGCAAGATCCTGGCCCGCACCGGCGCTTCGATGATCGCCACGGGCGACTGGAAGGGCTACATCCACAACGCCGAGGGGATCAACCCGTTCAAGCTGGCCGAGCACGTCCAGAAGACCGGCAGTGTCGTCGCCTATCCCGGATCGCAGAGCATCAGCCGCGACCAGTTCTTCGCCACCGAGGTGGACATCTTCATCCCCGCGGCGCTCGAGTTGGAGATCGGCGTGGCCGAGGCGAAGGCGATGAAGTGCAAAGTGGTCGTGGAGGGAGCGAACGGCCCCACGGACCCGGGCGCCGAAGCCATCCTGCTCGACAAGGGGATGCACATCGTGCCCGACATCCTGGCCAACTCGGGCGGCGTGGCGGTCAGCTACTTCGAGTGGCTGCAGAACAAGCGCTCGGAGGTGTGGGATCTGGAAGAGGTCGAGGAGCGGCTGGCCAAGCGCATGAAGCGGACCTATCTGGCCGTCAGCGAGTTCGCCTCGACTCGAAAGTGCGACTGGCGCACGGCCGCGATGTGCATCGCGCTCGGCCGGATCGCCAAGGCCTACGGCGAGCGCGGGATCTTTCCGTAGCGCAGATCGGGCCGTAGCCCCATCGCGGCGGCATAGCGGAGCAGCGCCGCCATCTCCGGCGTACCCGGATCCACCAGGCCGCGCAGCGGCGCCCGGGCAAGGGTGCGGTCGATGAGAGCGGCGGGAAGACGTGTCTCTCGACGCCAACGACTCGCCCCTCCGTCGAGCGCGGTCGAGATCAGCGCCATGGTGCCCAGCGCTGCCGCTGCCGCCGCGCGCCCTCGGCCCAGGCGGCCGGCAAGGTGCGCGATCGCCATCGCCATCGGCACCGCGGCCAGCAAGGTCAAGAACACGCCCCCACGCCCGTGGCCCAGCGCCAGCGTTCCCACCACGACGGCCAGCGCAAGCAAGGCACGTCCCGCCACCAGGAACAGCCCGGCCGCGACCAGCAGGAGGCCGATGACTCCCAGTTGCTCGGCCGTCTCGGTGAGCGACTTCACCTCGACGGCACCGAGCGGCGGCCACCGAAGCGACAGCGGCGCGAGCGACGGACCGAGACCGGCCACGAAGACAAGTGGAGCCAGCAGAGGCCAGCGCTCTCCCCGGCGTAGCCCGCGCACGGCCAGGACCGCCAGCAGCGGCGAGAGCAGCGGCAGCGCAACCGACTCGACCGAGGCGGCGAGCCCCGCCACCAGGGCCAGCGTCAAGCCAGGGGTCGCGCGGTCGGGACCACGCGCACATCGTAGGGCGAAAAGCCAACCCCCGCAGACGACCGCCGCGGTCAACGCGGTGGGACCAGCGCCTGTCGCCGCCCGGAAGGGCCCGAATGCCAGCGCGCACGTGATCGCCGCGCCCGCGGCAGCCGCGACATCCGTCGCCCGGCCCGGCCGGCTCTCGTCGTCCTCGGGGTGCAAGAGCGCGATCGCCTCCAGTGCCAGGCGGCCGAGCAGGGCCACCGCGCAGGCAGCGGCGAGCGCCGAGGCCCATGCTGCCCGGGTCGCGAGATCGCCGATCGGCAGGTACGACGCCAGATGACGAAGCACCGCCCCCTCGCCCAGAAAAGCCGCCGCCTCCACGCCGTCCAAGCCCAGCGGCAACGCGACGGCGTACAACACGAGTGTCGCCCCGAACAGCGCCGGGCTCAGCGCCGGCCAGTTCCGCTGCGACGCCCGCGGCATCGGCCGAGTGTATATGGGTCGTCGAGGCGGGGGGGTTCTGTGTTATCCCGGGGCGATGCAGGTCGTCCGGGGTCGCGGCGCCATCGGGCCTGTGCGCGCGCCTTGCGTGGCCATCGGCAACTTCGACGGCGTCCACCGGGGACACCAGGCGCTGGTGGCCGAGGCGCGCACGGCCGCGGCGGCGATCGGTGGCGAGACCGGCGAGACCGGCGAGGCCGGCGAGGCCGGCGAGGCCATGGTACTGACGTTCGATCCCCACCCGGCGCGGTTCTTCGCGCCCCACCTGGCGCCGCCGATGATCACCACCCTGGATCGCCGTCTGGAACTCCTGGAGCAGTCCGGCGTGGACATCGTGGTGATCGAGCCGTTCACCGCCGACTTCGCCGCCATCGAGGCCGACCGGTTCGTCGAGGACGTCCTGGCACGTGATCTGGGCGCACGGGGCGTGGTGGTCGGCTATGACTTCAGCTTCGGACGCGGGCGCAAGGGAAACCCTGCCCGTCTCGAGGAGCTGGGCAGACGCCTCGGGATGGCGGTGACGGTGGTACCTCCGGTGATGGCCGATGGCCTGGTCTGCTCGTCGACGAAGATCCGCGAGTTCGTGCTCGAAGGACGGGTCGAGGGCGCGCGGTTGCTGCTCGGCCGGCCATTCGAAGTCACCGGGACGGTCGTCCGCGGAGCGGGCCGCGGCGCGAAGCTCGGGATCCCGACCGCCAACATCGCGCACGAGGGCGAGCTCGCACCCCGGGTCGGCATCTACGCCGCGCACGCGCACCTGCTGCCTTCCGGGCGTTCATTCGCTGCGGCCGTCAGCGTGGGCACCAACCCCACTTTCTCTCCGGAAGGTGGCGGCGTGACCATAGAGGCCCACCTGCTCGACTTCACCGGTGATCTCTACGGCACGCGCCTCCGCCTCGCCTTCGAGCACCACCTGCGCGACGAGCGACGCTTTCCTGGTGTAGACGAGCTGATGGCCGAGATCGCCAAGGACATCGCCCGCACCCGCGAGCTTCTCGAATGACCGACAACCTCATGTACGAGACCGAGACCATGGCCGAGCTGTGCGCGCGGCAGGGCCGCCTGGGCGAAGCGATCGCCATCTACCGCCGGCTGGCCGAGACCACGTCGGATGCCCAGGTGCGCGCCCGCTGCGTCGGCCGCATCAAACGCCTGGAGGCAACGTGGCAGCCTCTGCGCGACATCGCGGTGCCGCCTGCCGACGTCCCTGTGCCCCCAGCGCCCGGCGTGACCGTGCATCTCGCCGACGACCAGCTGACGGTCGCCTGGGCGCTGCCCGCTGGTACACCGACACCGACGCTGGACCTCCTGGTACTCCAGCGCACGCCAAACGGGATCGAGACCAACAAGAAGACGATCCCCCTTGACGCTCCGTCGGGGAAGCTGGGCCTCGCCGCCCCCGCGCTGCATTCGGCGCTGGCGGCGGCCGGCACGATCCTCGAGGGCCGTTTCGTTCCGCTCGCCCGGTCGCGGCGCTGATGGTGTCCTCGTGAGCCGCAGCCTGGCCTTGATCGCGGCGCTCGTGCTGGCCGGACGGCCATTCGCCCGCGCCGACGAGGCGCCGAAGGCGATCGAAGAGGATCTTCCTCGCAAGCTGCGCGCGGGAACGACCGGCTTCTTTCAGCCCGGCGTCCTGCTGCACGCGTGGTTCCTCAGCGACACTCCGGGCAGCGATCTCGATCAGTCGGTCAGCACCTTCCGCGTGCGCCGGGCAACGCTGTACGCCTCGGGGGAACTCGTCCCCCGCAGCTTCAGCTACATGGTCTCGATGAACATGGCCCGCGTCTACGAGTTCAAGTCGACGACGCTGCACACGACCCCGGACATGGCCCACCAGGTCACCGTCCAGCAGCCCGTCAGTCCGGTGACCCCGCTGCTGGATGCGTACGCCACCTGGATCACCCCGTACGCCGACGTCTCCATGGGACAGATGAAGACGCCGGTCAGCTGGGACTGGCTGCAGGGCGCGGGGCGGATGCTCTTTGCCGAACGGGCGCCGGTCACCAGGGTGTACGGCACCCAGCGCGATCTCGGCATCCGGGCCGCCAAGGCTTTCTCCCACTTCGGGTACTACGCCGGGATCTGGAATGGCAACGGAGCCGCCAACCTCGACGGCAACATGAGCAAGGACCTCGGGTTGCGCTTCGAGGTGTATCCGTTTCCGGGCGCTCTCGTCGGCGGCGTGGTGATGACCACCCTGGGGCAACGGTCGCAGCCAGGCACCAAGGACCGCTACGAGGTCGACGTTCGCCTCGCTCGCGGCCCTTTCGTCTTCCAGGCCGAGGGCATCCGCGCCCACGACGTCACCCTGGTCGGCGTCGATGGCCACGGTTTCATGGCGGCGGGTGGCTTCAAGCTCACCAGCAAGTTGCAGCTGGTGGGACGCGTCGGTTGGGTCGACCAGGACCTGAGCCAGGACCTGGACCCCACGGCGCTGGATGGCCTGGACGAGCTGTGGCACTACGACGCCGGCCTCACCTACTTCGCGCAGGGCGACGAGGTGAAGTTCATGCTCGACTACAGCCGGTTCCAGTACCAGGACAAGACGCCGGTGAACGAGGTGATCTTCGCCGCAATGCTCTGGTTTTGACGTGGGGCCGCGCTACGATCGGTGGATGCGCCGCACGCCGATCGTCGCCGCGTTGCTGGTGCTGGGAGGACCGCAGTCGCTGGCGCACGGACCGCTGCACGAGCAGATCGGCGTGCTCGATCGGCAGATCGCCGCCGCGCCCACGCAGGCGATCCTCTACATGCAGCGAGGCGAGCTGCACCGCGAGCACGGCGATGTGCCGGCGGCCCTGACCGACTACGATCGAGCCGCGCGGCTGGCGCCGGATCGCGCCGAGGTGGATCTGATGCGTGCGCGGGCGCTGCTCCAGGGGTCACAGGCCCGACGGGCGCTGTCGTACGTGGATCGTTTCCTGACACGACACGCAGATCACGGGGCCGCGCATCTGCTGCGCGCGCGCTCTCTCGACAGGCTGGGCGACCGGAAAGCGGCGCTCGACGCGTACGACCGCGCGCTGGCGCACCTGCCCACGCCTGGCCCCGACGAGTACCTGGAGCGGGCGCGCCTGGCCCAGACCATGGGCCTGCCAGATCGCGCCCTCGCCAGCCTCGACGAGGGGACGCGCCGGCTGGGTCCGATCGTCAGCCTGGAACTGCCCGCGATCGAGATCGAGTCGCAACGGCGGGGCTGGGACGCGGCGCTCGCGCGGCTGGATCGACTGACGGCCCAGGCGCCGCGCAAGGAGACCTGGCTTCAGCGGCGAGGCGAGTTGCTGCTGAAGGCCGGGCGCACCGACGAGGCTGCGCAGGCGTTCCGCGACACGCTGGCAGCTTTGGCGGCGCTCCCGCCCGTGCTGCGGGCCACGCGGGCGATGGACGATCTGGAGAAGCGCGCCAAGTCCGGAGTCACTTCTTGCAGGTCAGCTCCACCACATTCACCCAGGCGCCGCCGAGATTGAGCTCGAGCATGTGAGACCACTCGCGCGGGCTCTTCTTCGTGAACGTGTGGCGAAAGGCCATTCCGCCCCCAGGGGTCGAGAGGTTGCCGGTCCAGAGCATCTTGTTGTCGACCCAGCCGCTGCTGGTGCCGCTGTCCCAGGCCCCCTGGTTGCTGACGGCGGCGCGCACGAAACGCTGGCCGGACAGATCGTAGCCCCACAGGCCAAGCACCTTCAGCCCCGCGTGCTGCGCGGTTTTCGCCTCCTCGTAGGTGAAGCTCTGCCAGAAGCCGTCCACCTCGAGCTTCGACGAGGCCTTGCCGGTGACCGGGTGCTCGGGGCCCATTTCCTTGGTGTCGAACTGCTTGCCCGCACACTTCCAGGTTCCGATGAAGTACTTCATCTGCTCGAGCGCGGCGGCCGGCTTCGGCGGCGGCGGGGGCCCGCCCGCGGGCTTCTGCGCCAGGGCCACGGCCGGCAGAACCAGCGACAGAACGAGCGCGAGCGTGTTCGTCATCATGCGGCCGACGTTAGCCTATTGCGCGGTGCGATCAAGCGCGGCAGTGTGAGGGGCCCATGAAGATCGGCGACAGGGCATACCGCACGATCTGGCCTGGCGCCGACGGCGTCACGGTGGAGGTCATCGACCAGACTCGCCTGCCGCACGAGCTGGTGATCATGCACCTTTCCGATCTAGCAGCAGCGTGCCGGGCGATCCGCGACATGCACGTCCGCGGCGCGCCGCTCATCGGAGTGACCGCCGCATACGGCATGTGCCTGGCGCTGCGACGCGATCCCTCGGACGCGGCGGTCGAGACCGCGGCCGCCGCTTTGCTCGCCACGCGGCCGACGGCGGTGAACCTGCGCTGGGGCGTCGACCAGATCCGCACGCTCGTCGCCAACGTGCCGACGTCCTCCCGCGCGGAGCAAGCGTTCCGTCACGCCGCCGTGCTGGCCGACGACGACGTCGCCACCTGCCGCGCCATCGGCCAGCACGGCCTTCCGCTGTTGCGCGCGGCCTGGGAACGGGCGGGGCGCAGCCGCCCCGTGCAGGTGTTGACCCACTGCAACGCCGGGTGGCTGTGCGCGGTCGACTGGGGCACAGCGCTCGCGCCCATCTACGCCGCGCATGACGCTGGGGTACCCATCCACGTCTGGGTCGACGAGACCCGCCCGCGCAACCAGGGCATGCTGACGGCGTGGGAGCTGGGGCAGCACGGCGTCCCCCACACCATCGTCACCGACAACGCCGGCGGACACCTGATGCAGCGGGGTCAGGTCGACCTGTGCATCACCGGCACCGATCGCACGACGGCGCGAGGGGACGTCTGCAACAAGATCGGCACCTACCTGAAGGCGCTGGCCGCCCGAGCGCACGCGATCCCGTTTTACGTCGCCCTGCCGGGCGCCAGCATCGACTGGACCATCGAGGATGGCCTGGCCATCCCGATCGAGGAACGGGCGCCGTCGGAGGTGACCACGGTCATCGGCCGCGGCGGCGCCGTCATCATCGCCCCATCCGGCAGTCCCGCCGCCAACCCCGCGTTCGACGTGACGCCGGCGGCGCTGGTGACGGGCCTCGTGACCGAGCGGGGCGTGACCGAACCCGCCGGCCTACGCGCGCTCTACGGGCGTTAGTTGTTGAGGCAGACGAACACCTTGCCGCTCCGCCCCCGCGCGTCTTCGTCTTTGCAGATGTAGCTGGGACCCAGGCCCTCGCAGTCGGCGTGTCCTCCGCAGGCGAGCAGGCAGACGCCGCCCGACTTGTCCGTGCACCAGGTGTCGTGCGGGCAATCGTCGTCGCTGAAGCACGTGACGCTGCAGTAACCGCCGGGGAAATCCTTCCCCTGCAAGCACCGCTTGTCACAATCCCTGTCGGTGACGCAGCGGCCGCCCACGAGATCACCGTGGGCGCCGACACTGTCATGCCCGCAGGCAAACCCGATCAGGAACAACCCGACGACACCGATGACTCTCATGATGCCCTGCATTCTCGCCGAGTCTGGCACAGGAGCGCAACCTTCCGGCAGACGCGACGCTCGACGTTTCGTCCTCTCGCGCCAAGATTTCCACGGCGGCGATGGCCCGAGCGGCGTGATACGATCGGCCCGCCGAATCCGCATGAGCGCGAGGCTGTTGCCGGGCCAGATGATCCCGGGGACCCGCTACCGGGTCCTCGCCAAGGTGGGCCAGGGCGCCATGGGGATGGTGTATTCGGCGGAGCACGTCGACCTCGAGAAGCGGGTCGCGGTGAAGCTGCTCGCCGGCGGCGTCGCCAGCGACCCGAAGGCGGTCGAGCGCTTCAGGCAAGAGGCGCGCGCCGCCTCGAAGATCGGCAGTCCGTACATCTGCGACGTCACCGACTTCGGTGTGCTCGAGGACGGCCGCGTCTTCTTCGTCATGGAGTTCCTGGACGGCCGATCGCTGCGTGATCTCCTCGACGGCGGCGGAGCGCTGCCGATCGGCCGGGTCATCGGCGTCTTGCGCCAGGTGTGCAAGGCGCTCGCCGCTGCGCACGACAAGGGGATCATCCACCTCGATGTGAAGCCGGACAACGTGATGCTGCTCGAACGCGCGCGGCGGACGGATGCCGCGAAGGTCGTCGACTTCGGCATCGCCGGCCTCGTGTCACACGCCGACAAGGAAAAGAGCAGCCAGTACGTGAGCGGCACGCCCGCGTACATGGCGCCCGAGCGCGCGCTCGGCCGCGGCTACGACCATCGCTCGGACATCTACTCGGTGGGAATCAGCGCCTACGAGTTACTCACCGGCTCGCTGCCCTTCGATTCGGAGGACGTGGCCACCACGTTGCGACGGCAGGTCGGCGAGGCGCCCGAGCCGATGGCGCAACGGGTGCCCGACCGCCACATCCCGCCGGCCATCGAGGCGGTGGTGATGCGCCTCCTTGCCAAGCTTCCGGACGAGCGGCCGCAGAGCATGGCAGAGGTGGAGGCTTTGCTTTGCGAGGCGCAGATCGCCGCGGGGGTGCAGACCCCCTGGGACGATCTGGAGCTGCCCGCCGTCGACGAGGACTGGCGCACGCGCCTCGCCGAGAGGATGCCGTCGCCGCGCAGCCGCCGCACGCGCGCGTTGCTTGCGAGCGCCATCTCGATGACGGTGGCCGCACTGCTGATCGCGGTCTACTTCGGCGTGTTCCGCACCAAGCGCGTGCTGATCCCGGTGGAGATCACGCGCACCGAGGAGCCGCCCGGTGTGGCCGAGCACCTGTCCCTCGCCCACCGGTCGGCGCAGGCGCAGCGCTACGTGCCGCCGCCCAACGATTCGGCGCTGGTGCACATCGAGCAGGCCGAGGACCTGGCCTCGAAGCTCGGCTTCGACAGTCCCGGCGCGCGCACCTTGCGCCAAGCCTACGCCAGCGCGCTCAGCTCCGCGGGGACCGATCTGCTGGGTGCCGGGCTGCGCGACCTGGCCATCACCAAGTTCAAGCAGGCGTTGCTGTTCGACCCAGGCGATCCCGAATTGCGCCGCAAGGCCGAGTTGACGCCGGGCGAGCGTCAGGAACTGGACGCGCGCGCGCGCAAGAAGCCCAGCGAGCGTCAGCCGACAGCACCCAAAGTCTCGCCCGAGGATCAGGCGAAGGCACTGGCAGCGGCACTGTTCGTCGCCGCGCGTAGCGGACGGCTCTCCGAGGCGCGCAGCAGCGTCCGGCCGTTGCAGCAGGTGGATGGAACCGGTGTTCACGCCGCACGTGTGGCCGACGCGCTCCGCCCGCTGGCCCGCAGCGCCTGGACCGAGAACCGCCGCGAGGACGCGCGCTCCCTCTACATTCTCTTGGCCCAGCTCGATCCCGGCGACGCCGAGGCACGGGAGCGAGCGAAGGCGCCCGTCGCTGCACCACCTGCGCCGAAGGCCGAGCCGGTCGCCGCGGCGCCTGCGCCACCCCCGTCGGTCCAGAAATTCCCTCGCAAGGCGGAGGACGAGCCGCCAGACATGCCCCGCGACATCGGCGCCGGCAAGGCCGCTGCCTCCGTCGGGCTCCAGGCGCTGTCGCACGGCCGGCTGGACGAAGCGGAGGCGGCGTTCCGCCGCGCCGTGCACGCCGACCCGCTGAACCCGGTGGCCGTGGGCGGCCTGGCGGAGGTCGCCTTCGAACACGCCCACTACACCGACGCCCTGGACTACGGCCGCCGTGCCACCAAGCTGGCCCCGAAATCGGCCAAGTTCCAGACGATCCTCGGCGACGCCTACTTCAAGCTCCTGCGCTACCAGGAGGCCCGCGCCGCTTACAACCGCGCCCTGGCCCTGGCGCCCGAAGACGCACGCGTCAAGAGTCGCCTCGAGCGCATCAACGCCAAGGTCACCGAGCGCTAGAACCTTCCGCGCCAACCGACGCCGAAGGCGCGACGGCCGCCCTCGTCATGGCGGCTGCCGAGGTAGAGCATGACGCCCCCGACGCTGGCGGACGCGGCGCCGAACCCGATCAGCACCGCGCCCAGCACGGCAGTCTTGTTCACGTAGGGACAGCGCCCGGCGGCGTCCTTGTCACCAGCGCTGCAGGAGATCTCCTTGCCGTCGATGGCCACCGCGTACGCGCCGCCGGCCGCCGCCAGCAGACCTGCCGCCATCGCCGCCCACCCGATCGTCCGGTACGGAAAGAGAGACGGTTGCTCCAGCAGGTTCACGTCGAGCCCCTCGTCCACGCCGCTCACCACCATGAACGTGCGCTGCGCCGGCTCGTACCCGTTGTGTTCCAGCGTCAGGCGGTGCTCGCCCGCAGCAAGCTCGAGATCGATCGGCGTGCGACCGACGTCCTTGCCGTCGATCGACGCGTACGCCGCCGGCGGGGTGGAGCGGATCGTGAAGCGCGCCGGCGCCTGGGCCAGAGCCTCCAGCCGCGTTCGTAGCGCCGAGGCCGCCAGGTTCATCTTCTCGCCGGCCTCGTCGATGCCGCAGGTCTCGCAGCGCTCGTGCACCTGCGCGATCGAGGCGCCGGTCCGGCCGTTGAACAGCTCGAGATCGATGTTGTAGGTCTTGCCCTGCTCGGCCACGCGCCCGCCGACCAGGTACCCAACCCCTACCGTCCGCGCCAGGTCCGGGTAGCAGGCAGGCTGCGTACACGCCGCCTGCCCGCGCGCCTTGAGGCGCATGTCCAGTTCAGCGCCCATCAGCACCTCGAAGCGCGCCACCTGAAGACCGTCGACCAGCCTCTGGGCGAACAGATCCCGCCCCGCCTCGGGCACGGCGCCCTCGAAGTCCAGGCGGACCACGGCGACCCGCTGCACACCCACCTCACCCGCGGCCTGGGCCGGAGCGGCCGTCAGCAGAGCGAGGAGGATCCAGATACGGGCCACGGCTCCGTGTCAGCGTACACGAATCGTCACAACACGTCGACCACGAGGCTGAGCTTCATGATCAAGCTACGGTTCTTCAGCTGCGGTGCGCGCCATCCGGCGGTCCAATCTTCCGTGTCCAGGTTTTCGTTGTAGACGACGAAGAGCCCGGCGTTCGCCGTCTGTAGCCAGCCGACGCGCAGGTTCGTCGACCACAGGTTCGCCCGATCGTTGTACTGGAGCAGCGCCTGCGCGAAGAGTCGCGTGGTGAACGAGTAGGAGATGCGGCCCCGCACCAGGTTGGTGGTGAAATCTCCCGACGGCAGCGACGCCTGGTTGCGCTCCCAGCCGACGGTGGCCGAGAACGTGTCGCCGCCGCGCAGGCGCAGGCGCGGCTCGACGGTCGTCAGACGTCCGCCGAAGAAACCGCCGAGCGTCGTGTGCAGGTTGAGACTGACGGGCGAACCCTGGTTGGTGGTGGCGAAGAACTCGGCCTCCTTGTGATCGTAACTCCCCGCCGGGACGGTGACTCCGGGCGCGATCTCGAACGGCTCCACGACCCCCTCGTGCGTGAAATTCATCCCGGTGCGCACCTCGTAGCCGTTGCGCCACTCCCAGTGGTTGTCGACGTGGATCTCGCCACTCTCGTGGAATCCGTCTGGCTTGAAATAGCCGCGGATCTGTATGTGCGGCCTCAACTCGTAGAAGCCCAGAAGTTGATCGGGGCGGTAGCGGTACATCGCCATGCCCTGGGCCTTGCGGTAGTTCTTGCGCCGCAAGAAACCAACCTCGGGGTTGAACTCCGCGCCCACATAGGTGAGTGCGCCGTTGAGCCACCACTCCGCAGAGTCGTATTCGCCCTTGAGCTGCGCCGACCGGTTCGCGGCGTCGCCCGGCTGAGCCTGGCTGTCGGTCTGGGCGACGAACCCCGAGACCATGGCGTAACGTCCGATTCCCCAGCGCCCGTCGAGGGCGTAGGTGCGGTTCCAGGGGTCGCCGCCGTCGTCACCCGACGTGGCGGCGCGGCTTGCGAACAGCGCCCCGATGCTCGACCTGTTCGGCAGCTCCCAGCCGAGCCTGGCCACACCAAAATTGTTACCCGGCGCCACCCCGCTGACCTCCTCGGTCTGCATGTCGAGCAGCCCGATCCGCAGCGGTCCGAGTTTCCCGGACAGCCTTGCGCCGCCAACGATCGGGATCAGCTGGCCGTTGGCAGCGATGCCGATCCGCCGGCTGAAGAACAACTCCACGTCGCCGGGATCACCCACGGTGAACAGCCCGGCGTTCTCCAGGAAGAAGGGGCGTTTCTCCGGAAAATACAGGTTGAAGCGGTTCAGGTTGATCTGCTGCTCGTCCGCCTCCACCTGCGAGAAGTCCGTGCCCACCGTCGCGTCCAGCGTGAGGCTGGAGCTGACGCTGTACTTCAGATCCACACCACCTGCCTGGCGCGACTTCCAGCGGGTGTCGCCCAGGGTCAGATCGCGGCTGGCCTCGCGGAGCACGTAGGGGACGAGTTTCAGATTCCGTTGTGCCGGCACCTCGATCCCGACCAGCGTCCCCGACGACGACACGTGCAGGATGTCGAACTGCCGCGGCAGCGGCGACCAGAACGAAACCTCGTTGCGCCGGCGGACATTGCGCTGGAAGTTGATGCCCCACACCTCGGGGCCGTTCCCCGGGTAGCGCAAGGTGCGGAACGGGATGGCCAGCTCCGCGCTCCAGCCAAACTCGCCGACCTGCGTGCGCACCTCCCAGGAACCGTCCCAGTTCAGGTTGAAGCCACCGCCGTCGTTGACCACCTGTCCGTCGAACTCGATTCCGGCGGGGTTGGTGCCAAACACGAACCCGTTCTGCCGATCGAGGAAGGTGTCCAGCGAGACCAGGAACGCGTCCGAGTCGTCCAGCGACGAATCACGCCGCGACCCTGAGACGATCATCTCGGCGGGCGTGCGGTCGTGACAGACGACGCCGATGTACAGCGTGTCCTTGGTGTAGACGACGCGCACCTCGGTCGCCTCCGTCGCGGGATGTCCCTGGTCGGGAATGCTCTGCCACAGGCCAGTCGCGGCCGGGGCGTCGTTCCAGATCGGGTCGCCCAGGACCACGCCGTCGAAGGTGGGCGGCTGCTTCACGCGCACCGCCGTGATCATCGGGGGCGCCGTGGGAGGGCCCGCCGGCTCCTCGGCCACGGGGGCCGGCGGCGGCGCGGCGATGGCCGGGGTGGCCGTCGGCGGCGGGGGCGGCTCGGCCGGAAGCTCGACCTCGAGCGGCGGCTTGGGTGGAGGCACCGGCGGCGGCTCGTCCGTATTCGGCGCGGCCAGAGCGAGGAAGACCAGACTGAGGCGAATCAACGGCGCGAGCTAGAATACCCGCGAAACGGGGATCGTGTGGACACCGGAGGCTCGCAGCCCGCTTTCAGTCCAGGCGGCCGACCAGGGCCAGCCCGCCACCGTCCGGCACTGGCATGGCCGTGACGGCCAGTCGGTGCGGCGCCGTGTGCAGGGCGGGAACCAGGATGCCGATCGACGAGCCGACCGCCGCTCCCGCCAGCACGTCCGTCGGGAAGTGGTTGCCAGCGAGGATTCGCGTGGCGCCCACGAACCCGGCCGCCGCGACACCGCCACCAAAGACGAGCCAGGTCCAGGCCTTGTCGGGGTGCAAGCGGCGCATGGTCGCCCAGGTGCTGACGGCGGCGCCGAACGCCGTCGAGGTATGGCCGCTGAAGAAAGACAAACCGCCGTTGCCGCCCTGGCGGACCGACAGCGGGGCGTCGCCGCCGTACATGTACGGCCGCGGCCGGCCCGTCATGGCCGTCGACACCCCCGAGGCGGCGCTCGCCAGCATGGTCGCCTGCGCGATCACCACGAGGTCGTTGAGTCCGTTCTTCGCGCCCTCGTCGGTGAAGACGACCGCCGCCGCGAGCGCCTCGATCCCGTAAAGGCCGATGTCCGACCAGCGGTTCCAGCTCGGCTGGTAGCGCCCGGCCGCCTTCCGGTCCAGCCAGTTCAGCGCCGACCGGTCGCAGAAGTTGCTCTCTGCCGTGGGATCACCCTTGGCCGGCGCGCAGTAGGCCGGCGCCAGACCGCCACGGATCTGCCGGGCGATCGCGAAGATCCCGGCCGCCACCAGCACCGGGACGTCGATCTCCAGGTACAGCTGATACGCCGGGTCTTGCAGCTTGGGGCTGCCGGGCTGGATCGGCGTCAGGCGGTCATCGGGCACCATCGCCGGCTCACCCGGCTTCTTCGCCCGTGCCTCGTTGCTGGTAGCCGGAGGAGCCGGAGGAGCCGGAGGAGGCGCAGGAGGCGCCGCCGCAGGTTCGTTCTGGGCCAATACGATCAGCGTCAGCAGTCGCAACATACCGAGCAGTGTCGCCTAGAAGTTCGCCTGGAGCCCCAGCGAAAATCGATGCTGGCGGTAGGCGAGCGGAATCCCGCGCGGCTGCGGCACCGCGAACACCAGCTCCGCAGGGTCGACGATGAACCGCCAGCGCGAGCCCATGCGAAAGGCCACGCCCAGCGGCGAGATCGAGGCGTACGGCCCTACCGAGCCCTTCCTGGCGGCGAAGGTGTCGAAGTTCAGGATGCTGATGCCGAGGCCGGCGGTGATGCGCAGCTCGAGATAGTCACGCACACCGAGCCGGTAGATGCCCGTGGCATAGACGTTGGTGGTCCCGGGAGCCGTGCGGCGCTGCTCGATGGAGATCCAGGGGTTGTATTCGACGTCCAAGCCTGCGGTGAAGATCTTTCCGAAGTCATAGCGGATCCCCACGCCCCCATTCGCCGCGGCGTTGTCGAGGGCGAAGCCACCCCTGATGACCGCGCCCAGCGGCCTCGCCTCGAGCCGCACCTGCTCCGCCGGCGTCGCCTTCGGGACGATGCCGCCCTTGACGTCCTCGGCCGAAGCGTTCGAGACCAGGCCGACAATCAGCACCGCGGCCAGCGGCCACTGGCGACGGCGGAAGCCCAGAGCCACCACGGCGGCCACCAGCAGGAGCAGCAGCCCGGAACGCTCGGCGCGTCCGGTCACCACCGCGCAGCCGAAGAAGCCCGGCTTCTGGTCGACCTCGGGCGCGCCGCACCAGCCGTTGTCGGCTGTGCAACCCGGTTCGAGCGCCAGCCAGCGATCGAGAACCTCCTCGGCTCGCGCCAGACGCCCGGAGCGCCCGCCGGCATCGTCGGAGACGGCCGCCAGAAACTCGACCGTCGCCTCGTGGGCCGTCGCCCGGCGCTCGGGTCCACCCTTGCTGCCGCTGTCGCAGTCGTCGAGGGGTGATAGATGCTGGAACCCGTCGCGCGCCTCCTCGTAGTCAGGCTCGCCGTGCAGCCAGTCCACCCAGTTCAGCACGGTCCGCACCCGTGCCAGGTCCGGCGTGCGGAAGGTGTGGGTGAAGGAGTCCTGCAGGGCGTGCGAGGCGCGCCCCATGTGGAACGCGTAGCGATTGAGCGGCACGTCGATGGATCCGCGGAAGACCAGATGGAGCTTCACCTCCTCGAGTGCAGCGAGATCGGGCGTCGCCCCGTCGCCCAGCGCCAGCCGCACCTCTTCGAGCATGAACGCCTTGCAGGCCCCGAGCGCCGTCCGCGACCCATTCTCGCCATCGTCGGTAGGGCCGCGCAGACAGTGATCGCGCTGCGTCTCCGGACGGGCGGCGAACTGGGCCAGCGCCACCAGATCCTTGAGATCGTGATGCCCCTGATCGTTGTACTGGTTGCCGAGCAGCATGGAGATGGCCCACGGGTTGCGCGCGCGCTGGGGGATGTCGATGGATGCCTCGTGCACGATGTGCCGCTCCTGGGCCGACGCCGCTGGCGGTGACTGACCGTTCGGCCAGCCGACGACGTCCAGCGCCTCGACGGTCACCCCCTGGTGACAGGCCTTCACGAACGCCCTGGCGTCACCCGCTCCGACGACGATCAACCCTACGGTGAGCAAACAAGCACGTAGCGACATCACTACCCCCCGCTCACGACGTAGGTAGCCACTTTCGATCAGACCAGCGCGTCGACGACCGTCGCGCGACCCAGCGCACGAATGACATCACCGGTGTCCGCCTTACCTTGATGATGGGGGTGGGTGGTGGACAAGGGGTGGAGGGGCGTGATGGTCGCGACGTTGCTGGCCGGATGCGGCGGTGACGCCGATCCGACACAAGCGAGTCTTGGGTCTGGAGGAAGCTCTGCTCAGGTCTGGGCGGGCTATCACTGGCCGCGCAACGCCAATCCGGTCGCCGTTCGGTTTGCCTCCAGCGTGACCGGCGTCGAATGGCAAGGCGCGCTCGATCGCGTCATGCGTGACTGGCAGGCCGCGCCCGCAATCGCCGCCGTGATGGGGCCAGGCGCCGGCGCCGCCGAGTGTCCACCCGTCGCCGGCCGCATCGAGGTCTGCAACGACCATTACGGAGCGACCGGATGGCTGGGCCTGGCCACCGTCTGGGTCGTCGGCAACCACATCGTGCAGGCCACGGTGAAGCTGAACGAGACCTACTTTGCGCAGGCCGCGTTCGACGACTCGAACGTGCGCCGCCACGTGCTGTGCCAGGAGACCGGCCACGCGCTGGGCCTCGACCACCGCCGCGACGAGGTCACCTGCATGAACGATCGCCAGGGTCTGCACGATCCGACCTACGCCAGCCCCGGTGGCCGCGACTACGACGAACTCGCCCGACTCTACGGCCACTCGGATCCGAGCACCACCGCGGAGGCCAGCGTACGCTCGTTCCCGTTCCTCGTCCCCTGAGCTAAGCTCGATCTCCGAGTGGACGTCACCGCTGCGGTCCTGGACGCACTGACCGATCAGGTCGCGCTCATCGACGCCCAGGGCCGGTTCGTCTGCATCAACCGCGCATACGCCGAACGCTGGGGCCTGGGCCGCCCCACGGACGTCGCTGGCAAGCCGGCCGTCGACCTGCTTCCGAAGATGGAGGCCGAGTGGTTGACCCGCTCCGCCATCCAGGCAATCACCGCCGGCGAGGCCATGCCACCCAAGGAGATCTGCGTCGGCATCAGCGGCGAGGACCGCTGGTTCACCATCACCGTGGCGCCACTCGATGGCCACGCCCTGATCGTCGCCCGCGACGTCACCCGCACCAAGCAGACCGAGGCCGGCCTGCGTGACTCGGTCGCCGTCTACGAGTCGTTGATCGAGCAACTGCCGATGAACGTCTTCCGCAAGGACCGCGACTGCCGCTTCGTCTTCGTCAACAGCCTGCTGTGCAAGAGCCTCGGCATCCCGCGCGAGCAGATGCTGGGCAAGACCGATCACGACTTTTCGCCCAAGGACATGGCCGACAAGTACAAGGCCGACGACATGGCGGTGATGCAGACCGGCGAGCCGTTCACCGACATCGAGCTGCACCACCCGCGCGAAGGCGATCAGGTCTACATCCAGGTGTTCAAGGCGCCGGTGCGCAACGCCGCCGGCGAGATCATCGGCTCGCAGGGGTTCTTCGTCGACGTCTCCCTGATCAAGCGGAACGAGACGGCCCTGGTGAAGAAGACGGCCGAGCTCGAGGAAGCGCTCCGCGCGCTGCACGACAATCAAGAGAAGCTGCAGATCGCCGACAAGATGGCCTCGCTGGGCAGGCTGACCGCGGGCATCGCCCACGAGATGAACACGCCGCTGGCGGCCGTGCGCGCGGCGCTGGTCGAGCTGGAGTCACTGACGAAGGAGTACGAGAGCTCGATCGGCGATCCCCAGGTCGAGCCCGAGGACTTCAAGGAGATCGCGGGCGAGATGCTGAAGACAGTGCGCCTGGCCGCCACCGCCGCCAAGCGCGCCGCCGGGTTCGTCCAGGGGATCAAGTCGCAGACCCGCGACATGACCCCGAAGGAGAAACAACGCTTCGATGCAGTGGCGATCATCGACGAGGCGCTGTTGCTCCTCACCCATGCGCTCCGCAACAAGAAGTGCACGCTGCAGTTCGACCACGACGACAAGCCGGCCCCGCTGCACGGCCCTCCCGGCCGCCTGGCCCAGGTGGTCACCAACCTGGTGAACAACGGCATCGACGCCAGCTTCGCAAAAGGAGGCGGCGTCATCGTCGTGCGCCTGCTCCCTCGGCCCGACGCCCTCATCATCGAGATCCAGGACAGCGGCAGCGGCATACCGCCGGAGGTCGTGGGCAAGATCTTCGATCCGATGTTCACCACCAAGCCTTTCGGTGAAGGGACCGGCCTCGGCCTGACCATCGTTCACAACATCGTCGTCGGGGAGTTCGGTGGTACCATCGACGTTCGAACGCAGGTCGGACAGGGCACTACATTCGTGCTGCGTTTTCCTGGGGGGGATCTGGATGGCTCGTAAGATCGCGAAGGGGGCACGAGTTTCGGGGAGCACCATCCTCCTCGTCGACGACAGCGTGGAGTACGTCGACAGCACCGCGCCCCTGCTCGAGCGCGAGGGCCACCAGGTGCTGAAAGCGAACAGCGGCCCGGAAGCCCTCGAGTTGCTGCGCAACCAGAAGGTCGACCTCTTGCTGCTGGACTACTACATGCCCGGCATGACCGGCGAGGACGTGGTCACCGAGTTGCGCCGCTTCAATCCCTTCGTGCAGGTGATCCTGCAAACCGGCTACGCCAGCGAGCAGCCGCCGCGCGAACTCCTCCGCCGCCTGGACATCCAGGGCTACTTCGACAAGAGCGAGGGGCCCGACCGCCTGTTGCTGTGGACCGACGTCGGACTCAAGGCCGCGTATACGGTGCAACTCCTGCACAAGAGCCGTCAGGGCCTGCGCTACATCCTGGACGTGACGCCCGAGCTCCACCGGATCCAGCCGCTCAACGATCTGCTGCAGGGGATCCTGCTGCAGGTGGCTGGCCTCTTCGGCGCCGTGAATTCGTTCCTGGCGGTGCTGCCCGACAACAGCGGCTTCCGACTTCAAGGCGACAAGGCCGAGGGATTCGTCGCGATCCTGGACCACGACACCGATCTGGTCATCCGCGCCAGCACCGGCCGTTTCGCCAGTCACACCACGGTCCATGATTGCCTCGACCAGGAGAAGCAGGATCTCGTCCGCCGCGGCCTGCAGGAAGGCAAGATCCAGGTGGGCGAGTCGATGACCGTGGTCCCGTTGCGCGTGGGCGACAGCATCATCGGCGTCGTTTACCTCGATCGTCCCGCGCACCAGGAGCGCGACGTCGAGCTGCTGTACGTCTTTGCCAACCAGGCGGCGGTGGCCATCCAGAATTCGCAGCTGTACGAGATGGCGACGCTGGATCCGCTCACCGGCGTGTACGTGCGTCGTTTCTTCGAACAGCTCCTGATGCGCGAGTTGGCCACGTCCTTCCGCGTGCAGCGCCCGCTGGCGTTGCTGATGATCGATCTCGACGGTTTCAAGATGATCAACGACACCGCCGGCCACCTCACGGGTGATCAGGCGCTGGCCGCGATGGGCAACGTGCTCCGCAGGGCGGTGCGCTCGGCCGACGTGCCCGGACGCTACGGCGGTGACGAATTCGCGGTGATCCTGCCCGAGACCGATCTGGTCGGCGGCGAGCAAGTCGGCAAACGAATCCTCGAGCTGATGGGCATCACCCGCGTGGTGGCGCCGAACATGGAGTTCTTCCTGCGCGGGAGCATGGGGCTTGGCCTCGTGACCCCACACAGCTACACCCAGAAGGACATGCCGCGCCCGATCCCGCACGCCTACTACCAGGCGGTCGCCCAGAACCTGATGCGCCGGACCGACGAGGCGCTCTACGCCGTGAAGAAGGAAGGCGGCGGCAGCGTCCGTCGCTCCGAGCCCGTGACCTGGCCCGCGTTCGACAAAGTGAGCTAGAGCTTCTTCACCCGGACGTTCCGGAATGCCACCGGGTCGCTGTGTCCGGCAAAGCCGAAGTAGCCGGAGGTGCGGTCCTTGCCAGGGTGGGGCTTGCTGGCCATGAAGTCGGTCACGCCGGACAGATCGGCGTCCAGGATCACCGTTCCGTTCAGCTCCACCTTGATGGCGGACCCGCGCACGGTGACCTCCTGGTAGTTCCACTCGCCGACGGGCCGCAGGTAGCCGCGGTGGGCGGCTGCCATGCCGTACGCCGAGCCATGGGCCTGCCGGGGATCCATGGTCGCGTACTTGGGCGAGGTGTCGTCCAGCACCTGCAGTTCGGTCATGCCGACGTAGGCGGTGTCGCCCTGCCCCGGATAGCGGATGGCCATGCCGTTGTTCCCGCCCGGCGGCAGCTTGAACTCGACGCGTGCCACGAAGTCCGAGAACTCCTGCTTGGCGTAGAGGACGCCGCCCTTGCCCGCGGCGCAACGGATGGCGCCGTCGGCGATCTCGTAGTTCTCGACCGCGCCAGCCCAGCCGGTGAAATCCTTGCCGTTCCAGAGCGGCTCGAAGCCCTGCTCGTCGGCGGCCAGCGTCTTGACCGCCTCCTCGTGAGCGATCTCGCGGACCACGACGTTGCGGAACCACAACGGATGGTCGTGCGTCTGCAACTCGATGCGACCGCGCGCCGGGATCGGACGGGTCTTGTCCTTGTACGGATCCAGGGGCGCGCCAACCACCACCGCCTGGCCGTTCAGCCAGATCCAGACCCGGGCGCCGATCATCTTGACCCGGAAGCTGTTCCACTCGCCGATCGCGCGGTCGGCGCGCACGGCAGGCCACTTGCCGGCGTCCTTGTTGTTCCACAGCCCGCCGGAGCCCTTGTCGTTGCCGTGCTTCTTCTGCTCGGGGTTGTCGGGATCCCAGATCTGGATCTGCGGCGTGCCGCGCAGGTAGATGCCACTGTCGGCCGCCGGGCCGATCTTCCAGTCAGCCAGCAACTCGATGTCGCCGTGGTCGCTGACGCTGACGAAATTCTTCTTGCCCTGGCCGTCGTGGGCGATGACACCGCCAGCCTCCAGCTTCCAGTGAGGGCTGGCTTCGAAGGCCACGGGCGTGAAGCCAGCGGGAGGGTTGCCGTCGGGAGCGCGGGGCACGGACGCGCAGGCGCAGAACCACAACGACAGGCAGACTCGTCGCATGGCCCGGCACCATAGCCAATATGACTGGTAATGACCAGTCGTTGGCTCGAACAGCGCCCGGGAAAGGTCGTGATCGTCCTTACCAGGCAACAGCGACCTAAGTCCGCGTGATCGTCTCGATTTTTCGGGGCTTCGGGTATGATGCGCTTCCTTTCGGCCCAATGTCCCGCCCCGATGATCAGCGTAGGGACTCCGACCCCGCATCCACGACCACGGATCGCGAGGATCCCGACTCCGTTGTCGGCCAGATCGTGGGCGGCAATTTTCGGGTCATCCGCCTCATCGGATCGGGCGCGATGGGCAACGTCTATCAAGCCGAGCAGCTCTCGCTTTCAAAGATGGTGGCGCTGAAGCTGCTGCGCCGCGAGCTGATGGGCGACGACCGCCTCATCAAGCGGTTCGAGCTGGAGGCGCGGAACGCCTCGTCGCTGAACCACCCGAACTCGATCCAGATCATCGACTTCGGCCGCGATGGCGAGCTGCTGTTCATCGCCATGGAACTCCTGGCGGGCATCGACCTGGCACAGCTGCTGGCCCGGGACGGCGAGCAGCCGCTCGCGCGTATCGGCCGGATCATGGACCAGGTGCTGGCGGCGCTGGACGAAGCGCACGCGCAGGGAATCGTTCATCGCGACCTCAAGCCCAGCAACATCATGCTGATCCGGAGGCGCGAGGAGCCTGACTTCGTCAAGGTGTGCGACTTCGGCATCGCCAAGGCCCAGACCACCGGGGATGGAGCCGGCCTGACGATGAAGGGCCTGGTATGCGGGACGCCCGAATACATGAGCCCCGAGCAGGCGCGGGGCGAACCGGTCGACGGGCGCTCGGATCTATACGCGGCAGCGGTGATCCTGTACGAGCTGCTGGTCGGCACCGTGCCCTTCGCCGCCTCCTCTCCCGTCGGCATCCTCAGCAAGCACCTCGGTGAAACAGCCACGGCGCCGTCCGTGCGACGTCCCGAGCGGCGAATCCCGGCGCTGCTCGAATCGCTGGTGGTGCGCGGGCTGGCCAAGAACCCGGCCGAACGCCCGCAGACAGCCACCGAGTTCCGGCAGCAGCTGCGCGCGGCCATGACCGGGATCGTCGAACGCTGGGGCGGCAAGTCGGAGGCGACGCCGATCGTGGTTCCGGTGGCAACGCTGCTGAGCCACGGCGCGGTCACGCAGCAGACGCCGGCCACCCAGCGCCTGGGGCGCCTGCGACTCGGCGGCGCCATCCTGGCCGGCGCGGCGCTGGGCCTGTTCGCTGTCGTGCAGCTGAAAAAACCGGAGCCACCGGTCGAGGCGATGGCGCCGCGGCCGGCCCCCACGGCGATGGCCGTGACCGCATCGACGCCTCTGCCGCCGCACGAGGAGCCCGAGCCCCAGCCTCAGGCCGAGCCCGTCGAGCCGACGATGCCGCGCGCCACCGCCAAGCGGCGGCCTCACCGAGTCGCCGTCGCTGCCGCGAGGCCGAGGCCTGCGGCCGTGACCACCCTCATCGTTCCTGCGCCGGCCCCCGCGCCGACGCCATCTCCGGCGCCCGTCGTCCAACCACCACCGCCTGCACCGGTGGGCCCGGAAGAAGTCATGAAGGAAGCCGAGCGGCTGCTCGCCATGGGCGAGGTGGCAGCCGCCTGTCGCAAGGGAGAGGAAGCCAGACGAATGAACCCGAAGCTCCCCGCCACCTACAAGTTCCTGGGGAAGTGCTACATGCGCGCCGGCAAGCACGAGCCTGCCAAGCAGAGCTACAGCAAGTACCTCGAACTGGCCCCCGACGCCGCCGACGCCGCGTTCTTCAAGAGCATCATCCAATGAGGCGCGCGGTCCCGACGCAGGCCGTCCTCTGGGCGGCGCTGGCCAGCTGTCTGTCCGGCTGCAAGGTCGACAAGGAAACCTTCTACGGCAAGCTGTTCAGCTGCAACCCCAACGCCGCCGATCCGGCGTGCGGCAACGACATCGACGGGCAGCCGATGTCCTGCGTCGCGGCCTATCAGCTGGGCGGGCGAAACTTCTGCGCGACGGCCTGCGATCGCGCCACCTCCGAGAACGGCGACGAGAGCGTCTGCCTCGCCGCCGGCGCAGAGACAGCGGGTGCGCAATCCGGCGCGCGCCTCAAGAGCTGCCGCCCCGACAC
>JANPFD010000241.1:0-7436 GCA_031423255.1 Myxococcales bacterium
TCACGGATCTCGACATCGACAACCTGACGAGACTTGATTGGTCGAACGGATTGCCCGAGGCGTTGGTGCTGGGTACGCGTGCGGGGGCCGCACAGGGGCAGGGCCTGTTCGTGTTCGGGCCGTTGCAGCCCTGAGGGCTCCAACGGGCTCTGCGGCGCCGCCGCGCCCGCGCTCTGCAGCTGGGTTGCGCAGCGACAGGCCTTGCATCCCACCTGCATACACCGGCATTCCACCGGCGCAGCAGGGGGTAGATGGGATGAGGAGGCCGCCTTCCCCCGCTCGCAGATAATCTGCGGGCTGTTCCCGCCTTCCTCGCTCGATTCGCGTAAACGCCTATTTCTTCTGTAACCTTGGCGGTCGGCGTGCGTGAGGTCGAGTTTCCGCTGCATGCGTTCCCGCCGGCGCTGCCGCTCACCCACCCGCCGCCCGCGCCGGCGTGACGTGACTGTTGGGCAGGCGTTGGTTGAGGGGATGAAGCTGGTCCTGGGCCCAGGTGCGTCTGCCGTCGGCTGTGCGCCCTTGGACCTGCGTCGCGGGCGCTCCCCGCGGTCCAGTTGGCCGGCCCGGTGGCACTCAAAGCGGCCAGATCCCCTCACGATCGTCTCGTCGCCGCGCGGACCTCGCCCAAGGACACGGCCGCATCTCAGATCGAAGGCCCTCGCAACGATGGGAACTAGATAGTGCACGCGGATCTCGACGCCCAGTTCGATGTTGCTCCACGGACGCCGCGATGAGGAATGTGCTGGCTACGGTGACGCCGGACGAGGTGTCCCCCGCGAATTGTGGGTTCACAGCGGCGGCGGCGACGGGAGCTCCTCGGGGATCGAGCGCCCAACTCGCAGGCGCGCAAGATCTTCGAGGGCGGACTGCCGCTCCGTCGCTTGCCAATCGGCAAAGGTGTCGGCGTCCCGGCTGGTCCCGTCGAATTCGAGCACGAAGCCCGCAACGTGCCCGTTGCCAACAGGGGGCCAGTCACCGCGGAACTGGATGGCAGACGCACGCGGCGCGTAACCCAACACGACCTTGGCATTCTCCAGGCCCGCCGCGCTGGGGCTGGCGATCTCAAGCAGGCACATTCTCGTGCGGCAGCGGATCGATGAGACCCAGGCGTCCTGTTTGAGCGCGGTGAAGTCCCGCTCGACCGATTCCTTCACCTCCTTCTCGCGAGCGGGAGCCCACGCGGGATCGCGCGCCTCCTTCTCGAACCGCTCGCTCATGCCCATGTGCCGCTCCAGAATCACCGCGAGCTCCTCGGCTCCGTCTCCGCTAGGTGCGCCGCTCGCGCTCGCGCTCGCCAGCGCCTGCAGCGTGGCGAGCCAGGGCTGCGGCGTGGGTCGAGATAGAGCCTCGCCGAGGTGCGGGTCCTCCGGCGTGGACAGGGTCGTCTGGCTCGGAGTCGTCTGGCCGTCGGCCTTCGGGGGGCGGCCCCTCCACACAACCGCAGCTGTGGCCAGTGCCACGATTACTGCGATCGAGCCTAGCATGCGTGCCTTCATGGCGCTCCATGGACGCGGGCTGGCCCGGAGAGGTGTTTCCTCACCGGGCCGGCCAGGTTGTTTACGCCGCTCGAATCACTTCTGACACTGGACGACCAGATCGTCGAAACGCACCCAGTGGGTCACGCCGCCGCCCGTGACGCCCACGCGGAAAAACATGTCCGGACGGCTCGGATTCCACGCCCCCAGTTGGACCGTCTTGTACGTGTTGTTGGTGCCCGTGAAGCTGACCTTCGGCGTAAGGTAGGTCCAGGTCGCGGTGTCGATAGCCTCGAAGAAGCCGCTGCCGGTTACCTTGATGCTCGCACTGCAGGTGTGACGAGCCCCCCCGGGGAAGATCGTCGAGATGCGCACGTTGCGGCCCAAGGTGCCCCAATTGCTGGAAGTCGAACCAGTGCTGAACATCACGAAGGCGTTGTTAGGCGCCGAGGTCGGAAACCCGTTCGATTCGAAGCCGTTGGAAAAGAACGTGAGCCCGACCCCGTCGCGGTTCCAGAGCGACGAGTTGTCCATGCTATCCGTTTGCTGGATTACGCCGGCGTGCGCTGGAACCGCGCCGGCAACAATGACGACTGCGACACACAATCCACTGACGAGCTTTCGGTTCATCTAGATCTCCTTGGCTTTGGTGAGGGTACTTCTTCATCAAGTGAAGTGCGCGCTGCACGCACGTTCGGGGAATAAAAGTTGCGACCCGATGACGATTTTCTTAACCGGGCCGCGGTGGCCTTGAGCCCGCAGCGTCCCCACCCCGAGCCCACGACGTGGGTTCGCAACAGACCATGCTGTTGCGATGGTTGCGCTGCAAGTGTTGCGGCGTGTTGCGCCGCTTCGCGAAAGGGTCGCGCCGCCTTCACCAACAGGATGGCACGCGTTGTGCTGTCTGGTCCCGTGCCGAAGGCGACCTCCGAGAGGAGGGACCCGTGAAGACCCAGCCAAACTTGGAGCACCAGTTCCGCCACAAAAACCTGCTGAAATAGCAGCGTGCACGCGCTGTCACCGGAGAGGTCACCTCCGGGTCACTACAAGACACACGCTCATTCGGATTTCTGCCGCATCCGTCGTCGATGTCGCCGTCGTCCAAAGGCGGCGGCGGCCGACAGCTCGACCGAGCTTGAAGAGCTGCGCGCCCGACTGAGTGCGCTCGAGTGCAAGTGGTTAAGGGAAACGCCATCATTTCCTACGTTTGGGAGGAGTAACGATCGTGACAAGAGCAAGTTCGTCGAATCTATCCCAGAGTTCCTTCGCATTTGGGAGAGCCGCCTTGCTCGTCTTGTTTGCGGCGTCGGCAGCTCCGGTCTCCCCTGCATTCCTCGAGCGGCCTCAACGGGACGTGGAGCGGTCAGGAGGGGAAATCGCTCCCGAGGATTCGGAAGTCCCTGGTGGCCTGGTCTACACCTGTCCGAGCCTCAAGCGAGGCGTTACAGGTTCACTGCCTCCCACGCCCGGTCGCTTACATTCAGTCTCAGGAGGCACGAGACGAACGGTACGGTCCGCAGCTTCATGACGCCCATCGTCCCATCCCGTCAGAGCAACGCCGGGACACGCCGCGATGAGGCTTTCGTGAACGTCTTCCGAGCACACGACGCGCTCGTACGCCTGCAACTTACGCGTTTTGGCGCAACTGCCTCGGACCTCGATGACCTGGCGCAGGAAGTGTTCTTACTCGTTCATGGCAAGCGTGAGGTCCTCGCCAAGGTCCGACAGGTCGAGCCTTGGCTGCGCGAGATCTGTCGGCGGGTGACTGCGGGCTACCGGCGCAAGGCGTACCGGCGCCGCGAGATCGCCTTCGACGAGTTTCCTGAAGCCGTGGACGAGAGTGAGACGCCTGAGGCTGGCTTGGAGAAGCAACAAGATGCCGAGAGGCTGCACGACGCTCTCGGTAGACTGGACGAGAAGTCACGCGACCTTGTGGCCCTCCGCGAGCTTGGCAATCTGCCCCTGATGGACGTGGCCGCGATCGTCGCATCCGATCGCAAGACGGTGAGCAAGCGCCTGAAGATCGCTCTTCGCCGCTTGACCACCCACTTCAGAATGGGGCCGCCGCTGGCGAAAGCGACAGTCGACACCAGCCCCGAGGTGCCGGGGGGTGCTCGCGCGCGGGCCAGCGAAACGGCGTCGTTCCAGCTCCTCGCGAAGCATCCCGGCATCCGGATCGGGCTGGTGGGGGCCTTGGTGGTTACGGTGTGGCCGGGACCCGTGACGGTCGAGGCCCTCGATCTCTTGGATTTACAATTGGCCCGAGCTCTCGACATCTGCCAGAGCTGTATCGTCTGCCTGGCCGTCGTCGAGGCGTCCGCGCGACCGCCCACCCTCGAAGGCCGACGAAAGATCGTGAAGATGCTGAAGGCGCATGCGAACAGCTTCCAGGCTTACGCGACGGCCCTCCTCGCCGGCGGGGGTGCGCGGAACGCGAGGCCGATCATGAGCGGGCTGGCGGCGCTCGCACGCTCACCCTTTCCGATGCGTTACTTCAACGGGATCGAGCCCGCCGCCAGGTGGTTGACTGGCGAGCACGGGGCTGCCAGCCGCACCGACCTCGACGCCATCCGATCCGGCATCCGGCACCTTCGAGAGCTGTGACGGTTCGAGGTGGGTGCGCACTCGCGTCGACGGTGCGCCGCGGGATTCGTCTGGCCTGCACGCCGCTGGCGGATGTTGGCCGGAGTCGTAACTCCTCCCACGCTCTGTCGCATCGTGGTTTCGGCCCTCGCAACCGCGTCGCCCGCTCACGATCCGTCCTCGATCGCCGTTCCAGTCAGGAACGTCGCCGCCTGACCTTCCCATAGGCGCCGCTCGCGTCGTGCTGCCGCGAAGGCTTCCTCCAACCGGGGTTTACCCGAATGCTCGCTCCCGCGCCGCCTCGCTCCGAGGGTGGATGGCATGCGCGCGGAGTTCTCGGGCGCGCCGGCAGGAAGTTGCGTGGGTGCGCGAAAGTTCGTCGCAGGCGCCCCGCAGCGAGACCGTCAGGGCGTCTGGATCACGACGTCGTCGACGTAGATGCCGTCGAGGTTCTTGCTGACGTTCGAGGTGAAGCGGAAGCGCAGTTCAACGGTCGTGGTGCCGCCCGCCAGCGCCAGAGTGTGCTGCCGCGCGGTCCATCCCGACGGCGTCTTGTAGGTCGCGAGGGTGACCCACGCGCCGCCGTTCAATCGATAGTCGGCGTAGAACGGGTCCTTGGTCTTCTGCATGCGCAGGCGCGTCCAGTACTGGATGGTGATCGACGACGCCCCTGCGACGTTCACCGCTACGCTGGTGGCCGAGATGTCGACGTTCGACTGGTAGCGACCCACGGGGCTGTCGGCCAGGCTGTGGCTCTTACTTCTGAACGTCTTGGTCGACAGGCCGAACGGCGATCCCAGCACCCATGAGCCGGTGCCGTTTTCGAAGTTATCGGCGAACAGCGTGCGCGCCGCGGTGAACGTCGACGAGAACGGAGTCGTCATGCGGTTGCCGGCCAGATCCGCCACGTTGTTCACGGTCACCGTGTACGCCGCCAGGGAATCGAGCAGCACGCCGGGCGCGAAGGTGGCAACCGAGGTGATCGGATCGTAAGTGATGGCGCCCGGCACGGGCGCGCCGGCAGATGTGGTCAGTCGGAAGTTTCCCGCCAGTGTCGCCGGGTCGATGATCTCGCTGAACGTGACCGTGACGAACGTGGTGGCCGGCACGTTGCTGGCGCCGTTGCTGGGCGAAACCGCGCTGACCGACGGTGGCGTGGTATCGGGCGAAAGCCCGGTGGTGAAACTCCAGGTCGTCGTGCCCATGGCGTTGCCGGCGGGATCGCGGACACCGTTCAGCGTGATCGTGTACTGCGTGGATGCTGCATAGTTCGCCGTCGGAATGAAGGTGACGGTGAAGGTCACCGGATCGTAGGCCAGCGTACCGGCAACGTTGGTTGCGCCGACCGAGACGCGGAAGTTCGTCGAGGTGACGCTGCCATCATCGAGGGCCTCGGAGAAGCCCGCCACCACGGCGCTGTTGAGCGGCACCGATGTCGCGTTGGCCGTCGGACTGCGGAACACCACGGTGGGCGGCATGTTGTCGGGCTTGGCCACGCTGAAGTCGACCATCAGGTCGCCGGGCAGGATCTGCGGCAGCACGGCATCGTCTGAACGCACGCCGGTTTGCCCGCCAATCAGCGTCAGCGTGTAGTCCTCGATGGCGGTGGTGTAGTTGCCGCCCGTGGGCGTGATGGTCAGCAGGCGGGCGGTGGCGTCGTAGCTCCAGGTGAAGGCGACCGGAGTCCCGGTGTCGGCCTCCTCCAGCAAGATGGTCGACGCCGACAGCGACGATGCCAGCACACTGGCGCCAAACTGGACGAACAGTTTGGCGTTCGACGGGTAGGCGAGGGTGCCATCGGCAGGCGTGGACGTGGCCGGCAGATCCACCCAGACCGTGGCCGAGGCCTGCGCCGTGCAACCGGCCATGCTGGTCGCGGTGACGGTGTATCGGGTCGATAGCGTCGGGCTTGCGGCTGGCTGAGCCACCGTGGTCGACGACAGGTTGCAGGCGGGGCGGTTGCAAGTCCACACATAGGTCGTCGCGGATTGCGGCGCGGTTCCCATGGGCATGGCGATCGCCGCCTGCGTGTTTTGATCGGTGCCCGCGTTGGCCGTCGGGGCGGGGGCCGCGGTGATCATGGCTGACGCCATTGTGGTGGCGCCCCAGCCGTCAGTGACGACGACGGTGAAAGTCGTGCTTGCGATGGGGCTGACAGTGGTTTGCGCACTCGACGGGCTGGCTATGCAGCCCGTGCAGGTAGGGCTGGCGGACCACGCGTACGTGTACGATCCGCTTCCCCCCGACGCGGTTGCGCTCAGCATGGCCGAGCCACCCGGACAGACGTCACCGGCCATCGGCACGACGGTGGCGGACATTGGCGGCGCCGTGTCAGGTGCCATGTCAGGTGCCATGTCAGGTGCCATGTCGGGTGCCATGTCGGGCGCCATGTCGGGATCCAGATCAGGGGCGGTGTCGGGCGCCGCGTCCATCATCATCATGGTGCCGCCGTCGTCGCCGCCGCTTCCTCCCGCGGGAGCGTCGGCAGCGCCGCCGTCAGTCACCGTCGAGCCCCCACTGCCAGCGTTGCTGCCGGCGGATCCGCCGTTTCCTCCACTGCCGTTGCTGCCAGCATTGCCGCCACCGGAACCGTTGATTCCGGCGCCGCCGCCAGCACCCCCGTTGCCGCTACCTCCGTCGCCGCCCGCGACACCGTTGCTGTTGCCGCCCGCGCCGCCGCCGGCACTGCCACCGGCACCGCCGTTGCTGTTTCCGCCGGCTCCGCCGCCACCAGTGTTGCCGCCGGCTCCGCCGCCACTCAAGCCCGAGCCCGCGGTGCCACCTGCGCTGCCGCCCGCTCCCGCCGAGCCGCCCCCAGCGTTACCGCCCGCTTGGCCGCCGTTCGCGCCGCCCACACTGTTCGATCCACCGCCACCGCCTGCCTGGCCGCCTGCCGCGCTGGTGCCACCTCCGCCCGATACTCCGGCCATGCCTGCACCCGAGACTCCTCCAGCACCCGAACTCTGGGATTGTCCGTCGCTTCCGTCGCTGACTCCGCCACCATCCGAATCGCCTCGACTACTCCCCGCACCTGATCCGCCGCAACCGAGCATGCCCAGGAGCAACCCGACGCCCAGGGCCGCGGACTGTCCTGTCGACCAGCGCGGACGATTCGAAAACTTATGACACGTAATCCACATTACTTTTCATAGTCTCACGGAAATACGGCTGCAGCCACCTCTGTCTTCGTCACCGCGGCTCCACCCGGTCTCGCTCGCGCCTCGGGGCGCGGGCACCACCCGCTCACTCCACCGCTGGTGCCACGTCCACCACCACGCGCAGCTCGTGAGCGCCGCCACCCAGGATCACACCGCGCACCGGCGTCACGTCGCCGAAGTCGCGACCGTAGGCGAGCGTGATGTGTTCGTCGCCCGGGAT
>JANPFD010000242.1:0-2493 GCA_031423255.1 Myxococcales bacterium
TATAGACGCCGAGCTGGAGCTTGGGTTGGTTGCAGGCTGGGGGAGTGGCCCCGGCCTTCAGCGCAGGCGCCGGAATGTAGGCCCAGCCGAGACGCCCCTGCCCGAGCGAAACCAGCTCGTCCAGTTCTCCCCACCCGGCGCTCTCCAGCTGGCGCGGCGGCGTCAATTCGCGCCCATCACCGTCGATCTCGGACACATAGAACTCCCAAGGAACGCGCATGCCTTCGTTGTCCGGCTCGCTGAGTCGCTGCATAACTCCCCAGCCCACCAGATAACGGTTGGCTCCAAGCCTGGACAAAGTGGAGTACGACAAATACGCGGCTGGATCTTTGCGGATCCAGCGAATCGCCCCCACGGGCTTCCCGGTCGCGTCCCAGCGGCCGAGCCCGATCGCGGGCAGGTCGATGTCGCTCAAGTAGGCCCAGTTGTCCTTGGCGCCGTCGGCGACCTTGATCAAGCGTAGCGTTGGCTTCTGCTCCAGAATCGTCGGAGAACGTTAGCTTCCCTACCAACGCTCGCGCTCGAGATCGCCCCACGCCCGCCGCCGTTCGCAGGCACCACGGCCCGCGCTTCCATAGCTCGGCCATTCCCCACGGCCTTCCGCGGCCTTCGGGGCCACGCTCCCCCGTTTGTTTTACCTAGGCGAGGCCCAGGGCACCGTGCCGTCGCTCAGTGCGCGCAAGGGCGTCATCATCAACATCGCCAGCGTCAACGTCGGCTGGGTCGATAGCGATGGTGAGCGCCAGATCATCGCGCGCGAGGGCCGCGACCCGGACTTTCTCGACCGCATGGGCAAGCAGGCGCCCATCGGGCGGCTGCTTGCGCCCCGACGACGTGGCCGAGGCGTGTTTGTTCCTGGCGTCCGAAAAAGGCGGTCGCGTTCTCGGGCGCCGTCATCGATCTCGAGCAGTTCCCGCTCGGCACACTCAACTACCCGCACGGCGATCACGATCCCAATCCCACCAAGTCCTGAGCCGGCCCTTCTTGGGGATCGCCGGCACAGGCAGCAGAAGCGCCGGCTTTAGCCGACGAGCCCCGGCACCGGGCCCTTGCAGAACGCGGGATCGCCGAAGGTCGTGTCGGGGAAGCCCATCGCGTTCATCAGCGACACGAGCACGTCACTGCTGGTGCGCTTCAGGCCGCTCAAGTAGCGGCCGGTCTTGATGGCGCCGCCGCAGCCGCCCATCAGGACGTATGGAATGTCCCTGAACGAGTGCGTACTACCAACAGACACCTCGCTCGTCAGCAGCACCGTGGTGTTGTCGAGCAAGCTCGCCCCACCCTCATTGACTGACTGTAGCCGCTTTCCGAGCAAGGCGTACTGCTGCACGATCCAGGTTGCGACCCGCGTCAGCTCATCGACCGCACCTGCGTCGGTCCGATGCGAGACACTGTGGTGGGAGCTAGACAAGGGCGTGCCAATCCAGCTGCCGTGTGTGAGCGGCGACTGCGCTGTTGACAGCTGCAGGGTGATCACACGAGTCTGATCAGTCGCGAACGCCCCCACCAACATATCCATCATCAGGCTTGTCAGCATGGGGAAGTTGCCGGTGCTAAGAGTCAGGCTCGCCGGCGGTTCGGCGGGTTTCGTCCCGGCCGCGCCCGAGAAGCCACCCATCGTCAAGCGGCGCTCGATGTCGTGGATGCCAGAAAGATGCTGGTCGAGCTTGGCGCGATCAGTTGCTCCCAGGCGCGGGTTGAGCGCCTGGAAGTCGGCCTTCACGAAATCCAGGATGCTGCGCTTTCGTTCAAGCCTGGCAAGGCTGGCTTGCTGGGCTGCGGGATCGCTTGTCGCGCTCAGTCCCGCAAACACGCGGGCGAACACTTTTCGCGGGTCGTCCTCGGCAGTCAGCGGCTTCTGCGCCCCACTGTATGAAAGGTAGCAAAGGGGATGACCTGCCCGTTGGTTCGACAACACGCCCAGCTGTAGCGATGGAAACCTGGTGCTTTGCCCGATCTTGCTCGCGAGGACCTGGTCGACGCTGATGCCCCCTCCCCAGCCGTCTTCGCTGCTTCCGACCTTCTTTTGGCCAATCAGCACGGTGTTTAAGCCGGTGTTGTGGCCATTGCCACCGGTGGCGATCGCAGTAGCGTTATCGACGCCTTGGAGGACGACGATCTTGCTTTGCAGGTCCTTGAGCGGCGCGAGGCTGGTTGGCAGCGTGAAGTTGGTCTCGCTGCCGCTTGGGTTCCAGTTACTGGTGATCACGCCGTTCCCGAAGAACACCACGGCGAAGCGCTTGGGCGCTGTCGCAGCGCTGGCCATGCGCGGCGCCATGGCCTCCATCCAGGGCAGGGCGATGCTGATGCCTCCCGCGCCGCGCAGGACAGCACGGCGGCTCAGCCGGGGCTCCGATGAGAACTTCATGGCGCACCTCCCGTGGCGGTCTCGATTGATTTGTACAGGAACGCATTGGTCTGGGTCATGGCAATCACCAGCTTCTTGAGATCCGATCCCGAGGTCACGAACTGATCTTGCAGCACCTGCATGGT
>JANPFD010000243.1:0-5065 GCA_031423255.1 Myxococcales bacterium
TCCAGACCACCGATCGGAACTGCAGACGGACCGGCTGCTGCGCCCCTGCGGCGTGAAGGCCAAGCACCACCCGCAACTGCCGCTTCGCGACCTGGCGGAAGACCCCGATGACCCCGGCCCCCGAGATCGCGCGCTCCGAGCCGTAAATCTTGACCACGTGCCGCCCACGTCCGGGCGCCTGCTGCGCGAGGCGGCCGAGGCCGGCCGCGATCCGTCGGCCGACGTCGTCGGCCAGGACGTAGTCGCGCAAAGTGTCCAGGGGCACGTAGATGTGCACCGGCACCCGGAAGATCAGGCAGCGGGCCATGTGCGAGATCAGGCCCTGCGGCTTGCCGAGCCGTTGCCCGGGTCCGTACAGGTTGGCGATTCGCCCGATGAGGACCGAGATCTTCGGCTGGCGGCTCGACCAGACCGTGAGCAGCTCCTCCTGCTTCAGCTTGGCGCGCCCGTAGTCCGAGATCGGGCGGGTCCCCGTCAGCTCGGTCATGGGGCGCCCGTCGCTGCCGGCGTAGACACCGCCGGCGCTGCTGGCCAGGAAGAACTGGCCCGGTGTACCGGTGAGCGACGGCTCCGAACCCAGGCGATCGAGAAACGTCTGGAAGACGGCGGTCTCGGTGGCCAGCGCTGCGCCGGAGGTGCCCACCACGCCCGCTCCCGCGCACCAGCAGATCGTCCAGGCTCGTCCCGCGGCCTGGCCGGCGAAGGCAGACAGGGCCGCGGACAGATCGGTCTGGATCGTCGTCGACTGCCAGTCGACAGGCCGTTCGGGATGCCAGGTGTCGGACCCGAAGGCGCGCTCGACCGCCGAGCCGAGGAGACCGCCGCGTCCCACGACCCAGACCAGGCGGGCGCTCATGCCTCGCGGCCGATGTCGTCGCGCGGCCGCGACACGATCAGATAGGCGGGCTTTCCCATGGCCATGGAGACGGAGAAGGCGAGGTACTCGGCGATGATGCCCAGCGAGACCAGGGTCAACCCCGCAAACAGACAGACGACGACGATCATCGACGTCCAGCCCTGAACCGGGATCTGGTGCTGCAGGCGCTGCCACACCAGCATGGCGCTGAACCCAATCGAGAAGATGATGGAAACGCCGCCGAGCAGCGAGATCAGCCGCAGAGGCAAGGTCCCCGAGGTGAGGACCAACCGCCAGAAGTGCCGCAGCAACTGCAGGGGTGTGTAGCCGGAAGGCCGGCCGCGCTCCTGGCGCAGTTCCACCGGACAGTGACCAGCCGAGCCGGCCACCCACGACAACGCCACGTCCAGGTAGACGTTGGCGCCGCAATACGCCGCCACGCCGCGGGCCACCTCGCCCTCGATCATCCGGAAGCTGTTGAAGGCGCCGGTGTGGGCGCCCAGGAAGCGCACGAAGATCCACTTCGCCAGCGACGACAGGCGGTTGCGGAAAAACCCGTGCGGCGGCTGGTTCGTGGGGCGCGCGTAGACCAGGCGCGTCCGGCGGTCGAGAGCGCAGTCAAGCATCCTGGGCACGTCACGCGGATCCTGCTGCCCGTCCTCATCCAGGGTGGCCACCCATTCACCGACGGTGCTGGCCATTCCCGCCAGCGTCGCCGGATGCTGGCCGAAGTTCCGCGACAGCCAGACGAGGCGTACGAACGCGTGCTTGTCCGCGATCGCCTTCATGACGGCGGCCGACTGATCGACGGCTCCGTCGTGAACCAGCAGCAGCTCCGTCACCCGGTACCGCCGACCCTTCGGCGTCGGCTGCGCGGTCGTCAGCGGCTCGATCTCCTTGACCAGGATCTCGAGCGCTTTTTCGCCCTGGTAGACGGGCACCACCAGCGACACCTCGTAGACGTGATCGGTTTCCTTCTCGGTCATGCGACGTCGCGTGTGCCGACCAGCATCATCTGTGCGCCCAGCGGTAGCCACCCCAGGTGGGGCTCGAGCCAGCGTAGACGAGCGAGCGCATTCGGCAGGAAGACGATGAACTCCCTGCGCACCTGGGCGAATCCCGCCTGCGCCATCAGCCGCTTCGCTTCCCACGGCCAGAGCAGGATGGCGTCGTCGTCGAACGGACACTGCGCGACCACCCGTCGGGTGACCGGGTTGAGCGGGTTGTGCTCGAACACCACCAGCCGTCCATCACCGGGCCGCAGCTTGGAGCGCGCCATCCTCAGGACGGCCTCGCGCTCGGCGGGGTTCACGTGATGGAGGACGCCGGCCATCATCACGACGCCGTAGTGACCCTCGGGTGCGGCCGCGATGTCGCTGTAGAACGTGGCGCGCGGCGCCCGCTTCCGCGCAGCCTCCAGGCTCTCGGCCGAAGGATCGAACCCGTCGACGCGCGAGAACCGCCCGCTCAGCTTCTCGGTGACCATGCCCACGCCGCAGCCGTAATCCAGCACGGGCGCGTCGAACCCTGCGCCGACCAGCCGCTCGAGGCAGCCCAATTTGTACGTCGCGAAGTAGTCCGACGCCTCGCCCGACAGGGCCATCGACCGCTCGTGGACCGCCGCGTACTCGTCGGCGTACGAATCGAATTTCGCTCGATCCGCAGCGGCATGCTGGCTCTCCGGCGTCGGCATCTGCGGCGCCGAGCCTAGCACATCGTTTCAGGCCGCTGATCGCTGCGGATTGGCCTCGGCCGGGGCGTCGTCCATGTGATTGAGAAGGTGCCGTTCGTCGATCCCGGCACGCCGGCACTTCTTCTGGAACCATCCGACCGCGGCGAAGATGAAGAGGAAGACGAAGATCTGGGCGCGCTGGCGGAATCCCGACCCCACGTTGCCGTGAACCAGTGAATAGGCGCAGGTGAGGGTCACGGCGAAGATCAACAGCGGCGACGCCTCCTTGAAGCGGTGGCGGATCACGAAGCGAGCCGCGCGGATGACCGACGGGAACAGAATCCACCAGGCGATGGTCTCGGGGGCCGCGATCAACGCCCGTAGCGACGTCATCTGCCAGGGGAACGGAGCCAGCAGCAGTGTCGCGATTCCGATCGGCAGGAACTTGAGCGCGCCCATCGGCGTCGAGATGTCCACGTTGGCCGAGAAACCGGACTGTGCCGAGACCGCCATGCCGTAACGGAACGAGTTCGCGCGTTCGAAGGAAAGGTAATCGGTGCCGCCCTGAACGCTTCCCAGGAGACCCAGCGCCGCAAGGAGGCCGAACGCCACAGCGCCCATGAACAACTGCTTGTAGATTCCGGTGAAGGCGCGGATGCCCCGGTCGAAGACCATCGACGTGAGTGCCGCGAATCCGACGAAGTAGATCATGTAGAAGCGAATCGGTTGCATGGCCATGAGGGGGGCCAGCAGTCCCACGATCGCCAGTAACGACACCCTGCGCTTCAGCGCGACGCAGGAGGTGACGGCGACGACGATCAGGAAGGTCATGAACGCGTCCTTGAGGGCGATCGCGCTCCACAAGATCATCGACGGCGTGAACAGCACGAGCATGGTGGCCAGCCGCGCCACACGGACGTGGAAGAACCACCGCGCAAGGCCGTAGATGAACAGGGCGGTCACGCACCCGATGATCCCGTTGAAGTAAGGGACGTTCACGGGGAAGAGCCCGAAGATGTAATAGACGCCGGCGGATACGTAGTAAAAGCCGCTGTTGCCCATCACGCCCATCGGATAGGGAGGGCCCTTTCCCGACCAGCCAGCGGCGATGCCCATCCCGACGTATTCGTATCCGCCGGCATCCTCGTGGAAAATGCGGGTCGCCGGGATGGCCGCGAACATGGTGGCGGCTGCCATGCGCAGGGCGTAGCCGAGCAGGATGGTTGGCACCAGCCATCGCCGCTCCTTGGCGTCGAACGAACTCATGCACCCCATCAGGATGAGCGTCCCGATGACGCCGAAGATGCAAAGCGGCAGAACGACTTCCACGCGAAATCAAGCTCCTAGCAGGGACCGATGCGCGCGTAAAGCGCCCGGTAACGAGCGATCCCGACTTCGTCGAGATCGAAACGGGTCACGGCAGCGTGGCGTGCCTGGCCGCGCACGACCTTCCGGTCGAGGCCCAGCAACCGCTCGGCGGCCTGCGCGATCTCCTGTGGTTCCAGGGCGCCGGCGTCCACCACGGCCGGTTCCTCGGCGATGAGCTGGTCGCTGTCGCCAATTCCACGGTTCATCACGACCGGCAGACCCATCGCCAGGTACTCGGCCACCTTCGTGGGCGATGAGCCGAGCTTGGAGAAGCAGGGGGCGATGAATGACACGGCAGCGTCGGCGGCGGCAAGGAAGCGAGGGACGTCTGGCGGCCGGACGCTGACGAAGCGCACCTCGTCGGCGGGGATCTCCTGCCTGTCGAGAGCCTCCTGCATGCGTCCGGGAGGCGACTGTGTCAGCACCACGAACAGCGCCGGGACTCGCCGGCGGATCTCGGCGAAGAGCTGCACCATCTCCGGCTCGCGGTACCAGGCGCCCAGCGTGCCCGAGTAGATCAGCACGAAGCGCTCGCCGGCGCCCAGTTCGGCGCGTGTCCGGTCGCGGTCGCCGTCGCGCGCAACGAAGCGCGCGAGGTCGACGCAGCAGGGGATCACCTCGATCGGCGTCGAGGGCGGCACGAGGCGAGCTTCGTCGCGCAGCCAGCGGCGGTGCCGCTCGGTCAGCACCACCACGCCGTCGGCACGCGCGAACATGCGCCGCTCGGCCAGCTTGAGCAGCCGGTAGCGGGCGTCGGTCGCCGACCAGTGTCCGGCGTCGACGTACTCCTCGCCCAGCAAGCCGCGCACGTCGAACAGGAACTTCGCGCCGGGGATCACGCTGCTCACGAGGTGCGCCACGGCGGCCGGCAGGTAGCTGCGCGCGTGCACGATACGGGGGCGCTTGCGCAAGGCTCGACCGACGAGCTGGAGCGCAGCGCGCGACGCCTCCGCCACCTTGACCGCCGTGGAGTGGGAGCGGCTACGGCGGTTCCAGAGATAGCCGATGCCTGCGTCGCGCAGGTCGGCCTCGACCCGCGTGATCTCCTCCTGCTGCGCGGTCATCGGCTCGTGGGCGACGATGTCGATCTCCCAGCCCGCGCGCACCAGGCCCCTCACGTAGGGCAGCACCTGCGATTGACCGAGCGGCTCGGTCATCCCGGTGTGGGA
>JANPFD010000244.1:0-2817 GCA_031423255.1 Myxococcales bacterium
TTGGTGCTCGGCGCGTGTTGAGGCGTTTGCATAGTAACGAACACCAAGGCACGCGCTGAGCCTTGTTTTCAAGCACTTTCTACGCGCACGCCCTGATTTCTCGACAGAGACCCACCAGAGAGCACGCGAAACCCAGGTTCAGTGCAGGGCGGGCAGGGCACGCCGAGGTTTTGCGGTGACGACTTGTCACCTGTTTCAGCCGTCGAGCTTCGCGCAGGCGTTCGCGGAGGGTCGGCGATCGCCCGGCTTTCACGGCGAACGACACGCGCGCGACCGTGCTGAAGCCGACGCCGCCGGCCACGCCGTGGGCGATGGCGTCGGCCAGGCGAGCGCGGATCTCGAGCAGACGGGCGAGGGCGTCGCGCTCTTCGCGGAGCGTCTCCTCGATCTTGGTGAGCGCGGGCCCGGACGCGGGCACAGGATCCAAGGTCGCTCGTTCATGCGGCCGATGCAGTCTTCGGGCAGGGGCAGGTGCGCGCGCATCCGTGCCACACCCTTGTGGCGATTCTGTCTGGCCGGTGGGTCGCGCAGCGGTGCAAATGTGCGGGTCTCGGTCGCAAGTGCGACGATGACGACTGGCACCAAGGCTGCAAGGGAGATCTCTCGATGCCCTACCAGCTCCACCAACTCGCACACATCTTTTCCCGGACCGGCGGCGACTGCCACCTCTGCTCGAGGCGGCTGGTGGCCAACAACTACGGACGGGTCGGCGGGCGTGGGGCTTGGGAGGTCGATCACCACGTGCCCCGCGCCCGGGGCGGCAGCGACAACCCGCGGAACCTGTACCCGGCGCACATCCCCTGCAACCGACAGAAGCGGGCGCAGTCCACCAAGGCAGCCCGCGCGCTTCACGGCAAGACGCGCGCACCGCGAAGCTGGGTAGAACGTGCCAAGGTGCGCGGTCGGAACATCGCGGTCGGTATGAGCGCTGGCGTGATTGCTGGAGCCGCGATGGGCGGTGGATTCGCCGTGTTCGTCGCAGCGATCATCGGAGGGGCGTTCGGCTACAGGATCGATCCTGCGTAGCTGCCGCTGGCAGACTGCCAGTTCCTCGCTGGGGAACTACCGGCACGTTCCCCTGATCGTGTTGAGCAAGCGCAGCTCGATGACCACGTACGGTCGCCGGTGCATGGCATTCAGCGGTGCCGGATGTCGGTCGTAGGTGAAGACTGGCTCCGAATCAAAAGATCCTGTGCACTCATGGCCCGGGTTGGCCGCCTGACACGCCGCCTGGACTTCCGCGGTCCACTGCGCGATCAATGCCGCTCGACTTTGGTTGAACAGACGCGTTTCGGTCGTCTCGATGTCGTCCAGAGGGTCCTGGTTGATGGAGACCAGACCTCCGACGGGGCCTGGATTTTTCACCCACGCGGGGTTCGGCTGTCGGCAGGGGTTCTCAACCGGCCCCGGCGGCGTCACTGGCGGCGGTGCCCCTGGCGGCGGTGCCTCTGGCGGCCGGGTCGGGGGCCTGGCACGAGGGGGAGGGATCTCGATGGTGACAACTTCCTTGCAGGCGACGTTGTTCTGCGCTGGCTCCACCGCGCGGATATCGAGCCGGTAGTTTCCGTCTTAGGAATAGGGCAAAAGTCGCCAGGGCGGGACCGCAAACTGGAAGTTGCATCTTCTCTTTATGTCGGCCGCGCCCGCGGGCGCGTACACCCACGCGCATGGCTGCGGGTGGTTGAGGCAATAGTCCTGGGCGATGCGCTTGCCAGCGTGATCGAAGTTCGCCAGGAGAGCCTGCGTCTCGATGCGTCCGAAGCGCTGCTCCAGCGACAGGATCGGCACATCGATGGGGCCGGTGCCAGTCGTGATTGTGCCCGCGGGCCTGCAGTTCGGTCCAGAGACGGGCGGATCAGCGGCCCGCTGACAGCAGCAGGCGAAAAGGATCGCGACGGAGAGTGCCCTCGACGAGGTGAAAATCATCGCCGGTCCAAAATATCCGTTGGTGCTGTTGCGCCGCAATCAGGACGTCGATCCCGGTCACCCGATGGGTCGTGGACCAAGCGCCAACCGCGCCGAGAATTCCCCTGCGACGCGGGCGCATCTGCTGGCCAGTTCTTGATAGAACAGTCGCGTGATGCCTGCCTTCGACAAGCACGTCATCTTGACGGGCGCCGGCCTTTCTCGGAACTGGGGTGGCTACCTGTCGTCGGAGATGTGGGGAGCGATCTTGAGCCACCCAGGAATCGAGGCTCGGGACAACTTACGGGAGCTTCTTCTCCGGGAGACCAACTTCGAGAGCGCGCTGGGCGAGGTGCAACAGCAAGCCAGATATGAGTTGCAGGATCGGAAAGCCATGCAGGACGCGGTGCGAGCCGCCTTCGAGATCCACGATCAGAACATCTGCCAGGGCCTGGCGTCCGCGGCGGGGGCGAACCTCTGGGAGGACTTCATCCAGATGACCATCCGGCCATTGGTGGACGGCGCCGCGTCCGCCGAAACCACCAGGTTCGTTTTCACGTTGAACCAGGATCTGCTCATGGAGCGGGCCTTCCCCCGCTGCGTGCCCGCCGAGCCGAACCTGCCGGGGCTGGTCCCTATGGGGAGTCCTTGGTTTCCGAACGAACCGGCCAAACTTCACCTCAGAGCGTTTTCCAGCGCGCAGGACATCATCACGGTGCCGGGCGACTTGCCTGCGGACATGGGCATTGAGGGCCAGTTCAACTTCGTGAAGCTGCACGGGTCGTTCAACTGGCGCAGCCAGACAAGGGACGGCGAGGATCTGATGGTGATCGGAGGCGCAAAGGCCGAGACCATCAAGCGATTCCCCTTGCTGGTGCAGTACCTCAAGATGTTCGAGGACGTGCTCCACGC
>JANPFD010000245.1:0-3416 GCA_031423255.1 Myxococcales bacterium
CTTACGGGAGGTAATCTGGAAACTCCTTGCGCGATATGGACCGCGGGGACCCTGGTTTCGTCGTCGGTCTTGACCAATCAGGCTCCCGCCGTGACGGAATTCGTCGCTGGAGGGATCCGGAAGCTGATGGTGGTCTATCCAAACACGTCAAATGTGCTACAGAATCAAACATTGACCGTAACTAGCTCTGGCGGCTCTGGCACCTGGAGTGCCCCGGCGTCGATTGGTACGACGACTGTGGCCGGGGCTCCTTCTGCGGTGTACGACTCTGCGGCAGCTCGGATCGAAGTGTATGCGCCCTCCGGGGGCCTCCTCAAGCGCTGGTCGTTCAATACGGCCACCGGGGTTTGGGATATCGCTGCCGTTACCCAGACCTGGGACAGCGGTAGCGGCGGCGGGAATGTCAGCGCTGCTGCGGGCGTGGGCTTGACCATGGGTTACAACAAGGAGTCAGACGGTGTGACTCGCCAACGGATCTTTGCTCTCATTCCGCGGGGAGCAACCGTGGACATGCAGCTTGGCCGTCGGACCAGTACTGCGAATGTGTGGACTCACCTCTCGGCGGCCCCGAACGCCTTCGGAGTGAAGACCGACGCCCGACCCGGACTGGCCTATCGTCCTTTCGACAACACCAACGTCCAGTTGGGGCGGTTTTGGATGCTGGTCAAGGACATCACGCAGAGCGGTGACACGCCGGCTGTCCTGATTAGCCAGGGCGACGATGACACCGCGGCGGCGACGACACGCAAGCTGCGCGCCTGGAAAGCGTCCCTGTCACACACGCCGTTCGATCATCACAGGGGCGCGGCTAGCTTGGTCTACGATCCAGCAAAGGATACGAATGTTCGCGGGGTCATGGGAGATACGGCGAACGAGATCCTGTTTCAACCGATTGCGGATGGCGCTATCAATGCACAGTTCAAGGACCAGAACGACTACGCGATGTTGGTGCGAAATCTTGCCTGTTCATTCAACGCCTCAAAATGTCGAACTTGTACCGCGCTGAATAGCAACGGCACCTGCGCAACATGGAGTCCTCCCTGATGGGGATGCGGCAAGCGGAGCGCCCTTGCCTCCTTGGGCTGGTGTTCCTCGGGCTCGCCGGGTGGGCGTGCTCAAGGGGCACGGGCTCCGTTGGCAAGGATGGCCCTTCTGATGGGGCCTTCCGCGACGCTTCACAGGACTTCGATCTTCGGCCGGATGTCGGGAGTCCCGGATCGGGCCCGATTCCACCGTCCGCCGATGGGTCATTGGATGTTCCGGTGGCCATGGCTTCGCCTGACGTGCGGCCCTCAGCGGAGGTGACGGCGTCGGCGGATCTCGTAGGGTCAGTCGACGTCCGGGTTGACCTGGGTCCCGATCGCGTGCCTGAGAACTGCACCAGGATCAAGACGCCACCCCGGCCCTCGCTCTCGGGCAAGGTGCCTGGCAAGGTTCTTTGGCAAACGGAACTAAGTCATGCCCCCGTTCGACAGGCGGTCGCCCTCTGGGGGGACACCCTTGCGGTAGGCGCCGGCAATTTCTTCCAGTTCTTCGACGCTAGGACGGGAAAGATAAAGGTATCGACGCCTGCCCTGCAATTCACCCTGGTGTCAGCGCCGGTGGCGGATACGCGCGGGAACTTCTACTTCGCAAACATCGCATTTTCTGCTTTCACCAACGGCGGTGCGCTGATCTGGGAACGGGACCTTCGCCGCGACGGGATGGCAAACAACGTGAATACATCGCCGCTGCTCCTTTCGCCGGACAACATCGCCTACTCGCTTCAGCTGGACGGCCGGTTCGTCGCCATCGACACCAACCAGAAGGGACTCCCCAACCTATGGGAATCCTTGCCGCCCGGTTATCCTTTGACACCGACGTACAATTATCAGCTCTTGGCCGGAATCGACGACAAAATCGTAGCTCAGGTTCGCGGCAACTCTTTTCAGGTTCACGCCCGGGCGGATGGCAAACTCCTCGCGAGGGTGGAGATTCCGGAAAAGCAGGAGGGAGACGGCGCTGGGCGCTTCGAGCTTTTCGACATGTACGGGGTCGCTCGGGGCTACGGGGTGCTCACGCGTCGCTGGAAGGTACTGGCGTCGCAGAGTGCGCTTCAGGCGTCGGGGTTTTCGGTGAGCGTGTACGGCCTTGATGGGGCGTTGAAGTGGTCAACCCCAGCGGGCCGGCCCGAAAGGCCCTTGTTCGTCGATCTAGATGGTTATCTCGTGTTCGGCACCGTCAAGCTGGATACGTCTCCGGACACGCCACTTCCAGCGGCCTCGATCCTGCGGCGCTATTCATGTGGCGGGATCGCCGAAGAGCCGACCGCGGTCGTCACCCCTGAGCCCACCAAAGAGGCCAGCACGGGGTTGGTTGGCGCTGACGGAATTGCATATGTGTTCATGTCAGACCCGACCCGGGGGCTCGGCTCCACGCTAGTTGCTCTCGACACGACGCGAGACTACCGAGAGATCTGGCGGGTCGATCTCGGAGCCAGAGTCTTCCTTCATGGCGCCGCTCTCTCGGACGAAGGCGTGCTCTACGTCGGTGCCACTAACGAAAAAGCCAATAGTGAACTAGTCGCTATCCAGACCACGAGCCCAGGCCTTGCCAAGACCGGCTGGCCAACATTTCGACACGATAACCGCCAGACCGGCTGGGTGAACCCCTGATAAGGGGAAGGCAACTGACGCCCTGAGCGCCGTCGATCGTGAACGGCGACGGCACGTCTCTATCTGCTCTCGAGAAACATAGCGAAACACGTCGCCCACGCCCTTCGCCTCGTGCAATAGGTTAGGTAGCGCGCCGGCTCGCTTCAATTCGCTTTGGGTGCGGCTCTTTTCGGCGACATGAAAACGGCTAGTTGACGAGGCGCAGATGTCTGCGGTCGCGGAGTTTCAACGGGATCGTTGTGGTAGGCGGGGTGCCCTTGTAGAGGGCGAAGTGATTGCGGACCTGGTCTGCGTTCTCGTGAAACGTCCAGTAGGTGTCGAGGTCGCCGCTGGAGCGCAGGGATCGGAGCTTGAGGACAGCCTCGGCGCCTTCAAGGCTCCAGCAGGCGCCCGTGATGTCCATCCGATCCTTGACCAAGTGTCTGCAGGCGCCCTCAATGACCCCGGTGGCGATGGGCAGGCCCGCAGCGAGGTACTGGTCGTAGCGTCCGTAGCGGCGGTACTTCAGGAGATAGTCTGCACAATCGTCGACAGCGAGGCGGTCCTTGGTCTTCATCCCTCGCAGCGTCGCACTTCTGCGCATTCCGGCCGCGACGGTGCTGGCGTTGCCGCGGAGAATCTCGAGCAGACGCTCGCTTACCCAGCGCTGGGTCGCAGGGTTGCCCTCGCCGTGCAGGGCGAAGGCGGCCTTCCACACGTACTCGAGCACGTGGACGCTGGGACGACTGCAGGGAAGATCATTAAAAACGAGCCGAGTAGGCC
>JANPFD010000246.1:0-4801 GCA_031423255.1 Myxococcales bacterium
GCCCGGGGCCGACTGAATGAGGTAGAGTTGGGCTGCTCTTTGGAGAAACAATGACCATGAGTGACGAGGTAACCCTGAAGCGAATCGAGATCATCGAGGCGCGGGTCTCGGATCTTGAGAAGCGCTTGAACTCGGTTAGCGCTCCCATACTGGACGCAATCGAGGGCTTTCGGCGAGACACGCTTGCCATGTTCGAGAGCACGAAGACCGAGATCGTCGGCACGCTCAAACGCGAGATGGCGGACTCAGAGAAGCGCCTCGCAGCAGCCATCGCCAAGCAAACGGACCGACGATAGCGACGCGCGACGATAGCGACAGCCGATAGCCGCGGGGGGGGGAAGGGCGGTACCTGACCCCGCCCGAGTACCGCGCCGATCTGGTCGTCCTGCTGGCCAACGACCAGCCGGTGCTGGGCATCATCGTCGAGGTGCAGCTTCGCATCGACGACGCGAAGCTCTATTCATGGCCCCATTACGCGACCAGCCTGCGCCTGCGGCTGTCGTGCCCGACGTGCGTGCTGGTGTACACGCTCGACGACAAGGTCGCGCGGTGGGCGGCGACGCCGGTGTCGTGCGGGCCGGCGTGGACGTTCGCGCCGATCGTCGGGCCGGCGATGGCGCGCCCCGAACTGGCGCTGCTGTCGGTTCTGGCGAAGTTGGCGTCGTCATCGCTGACCATCAAGGGGTGGAGCGCCGACGCTTTCGCAGCTGCAGCTTCGACAGGTCACGGGCAGCGTTCAGCGCGGGCGTCGTCGGCCCGACTGCACACGGGTCCTTGTCTTCCTGGCGTTCGCTTTCGTCCATCGCATCTGCTTGGCGACGAACCTCGCGAGTGGTTGGACGTTGCCATCCACGCTGGCGCTTTCCAACGCCGCGAGATACTGGTCTCGATCGTCGACCCGGATCACGGTCCATGGGTATCCGCCGCCCGCCAGCAGCGTGTTCATCATGAAGCGCGCGATGCGACCATTGCCATCGGGAAAGGGATGGACGTACCCGAAGAGCCAGTGGCTAAGCACCGCACGGACCGCCGGTTCGGGCTCCTCCTCGATGAGGTCGAACAGCGCCGGCATCGCCTCGCGCAGGAGTTCCCATCTCGGCGGAACATGCCTCGATCCGCGCAGGTACACCGGATGGTTTCGATAGCCCGCGAGCATGGACGCGCCGAGGAGTAGAAAAACTTCTTGACGGATGCAAACGTCGAGTTCACCTTACAAACAGAGTCATGTTGATCGTCCGCCAAATACACAGCGAAACAGCGTCAGCCGCGATTGCGGCGCGCGGGGATCGCTTGTTTGTGGGCGGTTATCGCAGGTGGAGTCTGGATTGCCCGAAAGGCTCCGAGCATCAGCCCACGACCCTTGAGCTAGATACCGGGAGGGGCGGCTAGAGCGCGAACTTTTCGAGAGTTCGACGTGAAGCCGCCCTGGGAAACCAAGGCGGCTTTTTTCGTTTCTGGAGGTCACGAGTGAACCAATCAATACGAAGGTTTGAGTTGTCGTTATGTTGACGAGATCGCACGCGAAAACAGTCTCGCTTTGGTGCCCCATTGCGCACCGAGGGTGGGTCTATCTGCGCCCCGATTTCGGCGGCACGAGCGAGCAGGAAGGCGGGCGGCCAACGCTGTAGGGAATTGAAATCCCAGAACAGCGGAGCCGCCCGGGAGACCGAGGCGGCTTTTTTCGTAATGGAGGTGAGTACGAACATGGAACACGACGGGTCCTATAGCCCGCCCACGGGCGGGAACAGTCTTGGTGACGAGGGTGCCTGTAAAGCACCCGGCCTTCAGGCCACGGCGGGTTCGATCCCCGCCCCGCCCACCGACGACAAGCTGAAAGACCGGCTGGCGCGATTCCACGAATTGCTCTAGCCGGCCGCTGGCGCCCGACTGGACGGGCTCCGGTCCTTTAAACCGGCCTGTGGGAGTTCGAGCCTCCCCGGCGGCACGATAGGCGAGTCACAAGCTTTGATGGCGAAGCATCGGCCTCTTACGCCGACGAACAGGGTTCGATTCCCTGGTGGCTCACGCTCGGAACGCGCGACCGCGTTCTCTGACAACTGAATAGTCGATGATGGCGGCGTGGCAACCAACCACGCCCTATGCCCCGGAAGCTTGTGTGGACTGAGCGTCCCGTTGAAGCCGGGAAGGAGACCGTTCAACTCGGTCCCGGGGCACCATGGGGCCGTAGCACGAAGGTCGTGCAATCGCTCGATAAGCGATCGGCCTGGGTTCGATTCCCAGCAGCCCCACCGTGGGCGAGGCCGAAGTAGTCGAAGCCGCCGGCTGTGAACCGGTGAATCAAGCGGGTGCGAGTCCCGTCGTCCACCCCAACCCCGAGTCGCTAACTGGCAAGCAGGCGGTCCTTGAAATCGCCCATGCACGTTCGACCCGTGCCTCGGGGACGTGATCCCTCGTCGCTAATGGCAAGCAGCTCCGCTCTGACCGGAGTCATCCACGTTCGAATCGTGGCGAGGGAACCATCTGGGTGTGGGTCAGAGGTGGACCACTTGGCCTGGAACCAAGCCGATGCAGGTTCGAGTCCTGCCACCCAGACAACGGGGAGCCCGCCGGGGCGGAGTCATCGTTTGCACCGAAGACGCGCAGGGTTCAACTCCCTGGCTCTCCACGACATTGGGTTGCCCTCTGGGAGGGGCGCCGACTCCAAATCGGCGAAAACGGGGTTCGATTCCCCGGCAGCCCGCTGGGAGTGCCACTCAACGGCGGGTAACCGGTCTCGAAAACCGGGGCGTTCGCGACCTCGCGACGGGCGTTCGATTCGTCCACTCCCAGCCACGGAAGCGACGTGCATGTCGGCTTTGCACACCTGTTTGCTAAACAGACGGTCCTCGGTGACCCGGGAGTTCGACTCTCCCCGCTTCCTCCACGACGAGATGTTCGAGCGGTTAGGTGCAGGTCTGCAAAGCCTGTCAGGCGGGTTCGACTCCCGCTCTCGTCTCCCGCGCGCCCAAGGTGTTTGTGGCTGCATGACTGACTGCCAGTCAGACGGACCGGGTTCGACTCCCGGTGGGCGCTCCGATGCACTCAATCACCGATTTCGTGCCCACGAAGTGTAGGTAGCGACATCCTGGTTTCGTAAATCAGGGAGCGGCGTGCAAGTCGTCGCGTGGGCTCTGTGCAGGGATGGAGCAACAGCCGCTCGCTGGGCTCATAACCCAGTGCCGAAAGGCCAGGTCGGTGCAATTCCGACCCCTGCTATGCCGGTGCAGCACGATGGTCGTGCAGCGGTTTTGTAAACCGAAGGCTACGGGTTCGATCCCCGTCTCCGGCTCTCCGAGGTGGGTGACTGGCTTAGCCACTCTCCTGTTAAGGGAGATCAAGCACGTTCGATTCGTGCCCTCGGAGAGTTCGATTCCCGCCGGGCGCGCCGATGGTCTCGCCTGGGGACAGGACCGGTCCCTCCGAAGGACTTGCTGGCAGTTCGACTCTGCCCGGGATCACCACGGCCCCGTCGACTACTGGCTAGGTCGACAGCCCCTCAAGCTGTAGGACCGGGATCGATACCCGGCGGGGCCACGACATGTCCCAATGGTGCAACCGGCAAGCATCGCGGTCTTTCACATCGCGGATTCGGGTTCGAGCCCCGATTGGGATGCAGCGCTCCCGCTCAGGGACTTGAGACGTTCGGCTACGAACCGGACCGTCGGAGGTTCGACTCCTCCCGGGGGCACCATGGCTCGCGCGCCGGCGCGCATCTGCGTTTCATAAGCGCGGAGGGATCGGACCGACACCGATGCGAGCCACCGCGGTCCTACAAACCGCAGACGGGGGTTCGATTCCCTCATCTCCGACAAATGCTCGCGTACGCATCTGGCGAGGCGGGCCGGTTGTCTCCCGGCTGAGGAGGGTTCGATTCCCTGTCGCAGCACTTTGCCTGGGTAGCCCAACGGAAGAGGCAACGCGCTCAGACCGCGTCCAGTGAGAGTTCGAATCTCTCCCCAGGTACCACCCCGGCTCGTGGCGTAACTGGAAAACGCGGCTGGCCCAAACCCAGCTTCCTTGCGAGTTCGAATCTCGCCGAGCCGACCATTCACAAACCAACCTGAAACCAGCCGGAGATCCCATGTCCACCACCGTCCTGTTCCTGGACCACCAGTTCAGACCTCTGCGTGTCGAGGCCTGGCAGCGCGCCATCACCGACCTGTTCCTCGGCAAAGATCGAGGTGGTCGCGTACAGCCGCGACCGGATGATCCGCGGCGTCACCCGGGATCACCAGATGCCGTCGGTCGTGCGGGTCCTGCGGGTCTTCAAGCGCGACAAGCAGCGCGTGAAGTTCTCGCGGTTGAACATCTACGTCCGCGACAACTTCACCTGTGCGTATTGCGGCCCAGCGGCGCATGACCGAGGATCTGACTTTCGACCACGTCGTGCCGCGCTCGCGCGGTGGTCGTACTTCCTGGGAGAATATCGTCACCTTGCTGCGTGCCATGCAACGCCGCAAAGGCGAACCGCACGCCCGAGCAAGCCCGCATGAAGCTGCGCCGGCCGCCGTTGAAGCCAAGTTACCTGCCTGTGGTCACCGTTCAGATGGACAGGCGGCAGGTGCCAGAAGAGTGGCTGCCCTACTGGAGCGCCGCTCTCGATGGCTGACCACACCCGGCGGCAAGACCACGAAACCGGGGCAAGTTCAGGTGCGCTACGCCTTCTTGAAGGCGTGCGCCACCTGCGCCGATGCGGACCCTGCCGCCGCCATCAAGGACACCAGCACGACACCGGTTCGCCAGGCCACCATGCCCTCTCTAATATCAGGACATGTACAATCGGGGGCGGAGGACAGCGGTG
>JANPFD010000247.1:0-12029 GCA_031423255.1 Myxococcales bacterium
CCGCCGCCCATCCCTTCAAGTGGACGCCCGCCTCCTTCACCAAGATCCTCGCCAAGATCGACGCCGCCATCGCAACCGTCACAGCCGTGCAAGCCGCCGCCTGACTATCACGGTTGGTCACCTACTTGCGGGGAGCTGTACTCAGCACCGTCCTGGCCAGTTCCTGCACACGCGCGGTGACCTCGGTGCGATAGGCCGCCATGATCGGCGCTCTTCAAGCGCATGCCACCCGAGAAGAACGACATGTTGCTGGGCAGGTTTCCCGAGTCCTTGCGCTGGCTGTGGAAGGGGTATCCGCGGTAAAGCGCCGCCGATGGTGGTGTCCTCCGTGGTCCGGTAAGGACGAGTCGAACGCCATGAGCGCCGCCTCACCTAGGCCAGCATCTCGGCGACGGGCCCCTTGACGGGCTCCTCTCCGAGCTTGCCGAAGCTGTCGGTCGGCGCGCCCAGCGCGTGCGCCAGGCTGCAGTACACGTCCGCCCACGCGTGGGCGTCGCCGGCGTTGCTGCGGACCATGTTGGTCTGCGTGAAGAGGTTCCCTTTCACATACGACGTCGGAACCTTCAGGTAGCGGCCGTCGGCGCGCAGCTTGCCGCCCGCATCGCCCACGATGACGCCGTTCCAGCGGAACTGACCCGGGTGATGGTGAAAGCCGCCGTTGTTCGACTGCCACAGGATCGCGCTGTTGGCGAACACGCTGCGGTCGCCTTCCTTGACCGCGCTCAAGCGGTCGGCCACGCCCGCGATGCCGGTGGCGACATGGTCAAAGATCTTTTCCAGCGCGTCCCACCCGTTGCCTTCCCCGTGCGACAGGGCGTGGACCGACTTGCCCTGCCCCACGTCGGCGAGCGCACGGTTCCAACCGCCGTAGTGATCCGAGCCGGTGGCGATGGAGACCGACGCGACCTGGGTCAGCCCGCAGGCCAACGCCTCGGAGGCGATCGCCAGCATGGCGTCGACCAGATCCTCGATGGGGGTCGCGATGGTCGGCGGCGTGCCGCCCAGGCCGGCCGGCAGCGGCGGTCCCGCCATCGTGCAAGCGGTCTCTTGCAAGCTCATGGTCCGCCGTTCGATCGTCTCGATGGACCCGAGGTACTGATCGAGCTTCACCTTCTCACTCCCAGTCAGGCTGGTGGAGAGGCGCCGGATGTCGCCTCGCACGAGATCGAAAATGCGCCGCTTGCGCGCCAGGACCGCCGCGGCCATCGGATCGTCCTTGGCGCGGATGCCGCCGAAATAGCGCACAAGGGCGTCTTTGGGCGAGCGGAGCAGTGGGACGCCGCTGCCAGGGCCGTACGCCAGGTGCGAGCTGTTCGCCGAGTCGAGCGAGGCCATCAGGTCGACGGACCGGAACACTCCGCCACCCATGGTGGACGCGGCGGCGAGGTATTGGTCGAAAGACTGCCCGCCGGCGCGACTGCCTTCGCCGCCGTTGAGGTTGGGCGTGCAGGTGACCGACGAAGCGCCACTGCCGTGGTTCGACATCATGCCGTTCTGCCGGTTGGCGAAGCCGTCGACGATCAGCATCTTCTTCTGATAGCGAGCGAGCCCGGCGAGCGCTGGCGGCAGGCTGGCCCAGTCGTTGCGATTGATGAGGGTCTGGGAGGTGGCGTAGTCCCACGCCGCCGGGTTCCAGCCGGTAAATGGCTGGCGACGAAACTCCATGGGCGTCATGCGCTCGAAGTTCATCCCATTGGATTGCAGCACCAAGAGGAAGCGTTTGCGCACGATCCCCTGGGCTTCCGCCTCCATGGTCCGCACGAAGGGCGTCAGCAGGCACGCGCCGGCGCCCAGCGACAAGCGACGGAGGAACGAGCGGCGCGGCGGATCGAACGGTGTTCTTTGCATGGTGGAGGCTCCCTAGGGCTTGGTCGCGACGGGGCGTGCGCGGTACAGGAACGACTCCGACGACAGCATCGCCGTCAGCGCCGCGACCACGTCGCCGTCAGGATTGCCGAGCGCCGCCATGGTGGCCTGCAGAGCGCAATCGTCGGCGGCCCCTTCGTTGCGGCCGACCAGGAACCGGAACGCGTGCCGCGCGAAGCACTCACGGACTTGCGGAGCGTCGGCGAGGAAGGACGTCAGATCCTTCGGCCCGGCGAGCGCCAGCGGCGCGGGTCCGACTCCCGCGAGAGTGCCTGTCGTGTCGACCGGCCGTCCCGACTCGGCTGTCCGGTATTGGCCGTAGTGATCGTACTGTTCGAGCGTGAAACCGATCGGATCCATCAGCGCGTGGCAGCCTGCGCATGAGTCCTGGTTGTGCGCCACGAGCTTCTCCCGCATCGTCGCGTTCGGGCCCAGTTCGGGAAGAACCGGCACGACCCCGATGGGGATCGCCGGGACCGGCTGACACAGGAGGCTCTCGCGCACGAAGCGGCCGCGCTTGATCGGATCGTTGGCATCGTTGTGCGACAGCGCCGCCAGAAAGCTGGGTTGGGTCAGGATTCCGAAGCGCTGCCCGGCGGGAAAATCGATGCGCTGCTTGGCGGTCCCACCCGCCGGAGGCGCCAGGCCATAGGTGCCCGCGGTGCCCGCTTCGACGAACCCGGACCCTGACATCAAGAGGTTGCGCAGGAACCCCTTTCGCTTATCGAAGAGATCGAGGACGAAGGACGCGGTGTCGGTCACCAGCATCGCCGGGCGATGCACGGGGGTGATGCTCGCCTTGAAGACCGTCGTCGCGAGCGGGTACTGAAAGTACTCCTTGGCGAAGCGATCGAACACCTGCGACGCGCCTGGCGTGCCCCATAGACGCAAGGCTTGGGCACGCAGGTCTTCGGTCGTGGTCAAGCGGCCCTCGTCGGCGGCCACGGCCAAGATCGGATCCGGCGGGCCGTCGCTGACTGTATAGGACAGCGCCGAAGCCAGCTCGTGGGGGGTCAACCGCAAACGGGCGGCGGCATCCGGCGGACCTGCGCCCAGCTCGGTGCGGAACACGGCGGAGGGCGAGCTGAGCATCGCCTCGAGCGCAAGCCCCAACGCCGCGTCGAGCGCGGCGGCGGCAACCGGCGCGCCGACGGCATCGGCGTACGGAGTCACTTCGTCGCTGGTCAACGGCCGCCGGAAGGCGCGGCGGCCAAAGCGCGCCAGCGCGTCGCGGACGCAGTCGGCCGCCACAGCCGGCATCTGCAGACAGGGCAGCGTGCGCTTGAGATCCGTGACCGCACGAGGCGCAGCTTGCTCCGACGCGCGCAGCAGTTGATCGGCCGCGAGCTCGGGCATGCCGCCCGAGTCGGCTTCATTCGAGAAGCGCCCCGAACCCGTGACCACGCCGAACGGGTTGCTGACCGTCGCCGGATCGAAGGTGGCTACGAGCGTGCGCGCGGTCGCCGCGTACTGGGCGGCGGACAGCCGCCAGATGCGCGCCGGCGAGGCCAGCCGCAGGTCCGGCTTGCACACCAGCGGTGCGAGCCTGGGAGGGGCGGCCGTGTTCACGGGCTCGGGAACGACAGCGGGAGCGGGCTGTCCCACTTGCGCCCCGCCTGGCGCTGGCGCAGCACCCGGCGCCTGCGGCGCTGAAGCGCCGGGCCGGGCAGACGCCGGGCCGCTGCCCGCGGGCCCGACTCCCGCGACGCCCGGCTTGGGCCGCTCTGCGCCTTGATCTTCCGCAATCTGTCCGAGGCATCCGGTGCCCGAGACGACCAGGAACGCGGCCAGAACACGGGTCACTGATGAACGCTTCTTGGCCATGGGCTGCCCCCTTTAACCCAGGAGCCCCGGGAGGAGCCCGCCGAACTTTGCGTCGCCGAAGGTGTCGACCGGATAGCCCATCATGTGCGCGATCGCGACCAGCACCCCGTTGTGCGATCGCTTGCCCTGATGAACAAAACGGTTCGTCTTGAGGCGCCCGCCGATGCGTCCGCCCAGGATCCACGGGATGTCCGACTGCGCGTGCGATGAGCCGTTGCCCATGTCGTCGGCCAGCACGACGAGAGTGCTGTCCAGCATGGTCCCGGCCCCCTCCTTCACGGCGTCGAGCTTGTCGAGCGCGTACAGCATCATCGCCTCGAGGAAGAACTGATCGGCCCGCTGCTTGAGCGGCGTCCAGTCAGGCTTGAATTGCTGATGGCTGACGTCGTGGTACGAGGTCGGCTTGCCGGCCGAGCAGGTGCCCGGTGTGCACAGACGTTTGAACTCGTCGCCCAACCACAAGAGCGCGTGATCGCCGAAGCCGCCGATCTTCAGCGTCGCGACGCGCGTGAGATCGCAGGCCATCGCGCCGACGATGAGCTCGATCTGCGCCGAGATGCGCGCCGGCATCTGATCCTGAGCGGCCAGCATCGGGTTGCTTTGGGCCAACATGGGCGTCGTGCAGCCGGCCTGGCTGAACACGGCGGTCAGGCGCTTCTCCAGGTCGCGCACCGATTGCCCATGAAAATCGAGCTTCGCGCGGTCCTCGGTGCCGAGGGTCTTGCTGGCGGCGGCGAAGCGCGCGCTGACAAAGTCGAGCACGCTCTTGCGCTCTGCACGCTGCTGGTCGACCTGCGCCGGCGGCAGGTTGCGCGCGCCGAACAGCCGCGTGAACACCGTGTACGGGTTGTCCTCGTTGGTGACGCCCTGGTCGCGCGCGCGCCACGAGATCTTGTCGCCGCCTCCGTTCACCGACAGGTTCAGCGTCGGGTAAGGCAGGTTCACCGTTTTGCCGATCTGCTGCGCCAGCCACTGGTCGAGCGAGATGCCACCACCGTCGAAGCGCGCGACGCCGCCACTGTTGATGGTGGTGCCGGCCGCGCCGGTGAAGGTGTGGCTGGCCGAGTGGTGGCCGTTGGGCGATGGCAGCTCCTTCATCGTGGTCTGCTCGATGCCGCCCAGGAGGACCAGATCCTTGAACCTGCGCGACATCGACGACAGAAGCGGCGGGGGTGAGGCAATTTCGCTGAGGGCAATCTCACCGCCGGACGGCGTCGCGGGAAAAAGACCGGGCAGGTGCATCCCATTCGTCTTCGACATCAGGATCACGCGCCTGGGCGCCCCCTGCGCGCGCGCCCAGTCGTCAGACAGCAGTGGCACCAGCGCGGTGCCCGCCGTCCCTGCGAGCACAGCCTTGACGAATGATCGGCGTGAGAAATCCCTGGCGAGCGTGGTCATGGCAGCACCTCCCCGGCCGATGGCAGCCGGTGCGTGAACGAGCGGGTCGTTGGGATCGTGGAAACCAGATCGCGCAGGTTGCCCTTCGCCAGCGCCGCCTGCGCCTGCGCCAGCGCCGCGCGGTCATCGTTGCTTTCGGCACGCCCAAGCGCGTACCGGAACACCTGCTGGCCCACGCAAGCCCGCACGTCGGCCGACTTGCCCAGCGCCTGCACCAGTTCGACGGGACCGGTGAACGTCCGGAGTTGTCCGTCCAGAGTCACCTTTCCGCTCGGGTCGATGACGTCGGTCTTTTCCATCGTGCGGAACTTTCCCACGGCGTCGTAGCTCTCGAAGCCGAGTCCGATCGGGTCCATCAGCGCGTGGCATGCCGAGCACGCGGGATCGGTCGCGTGCTGTATCGTCCGCTGTCGGATGGTCCGCGCCTGCACGCTGGACGGCGGCAGCGGGGGCACGTTCTCGGGGGGCGCGGGCAGGGATCGGCACAGCAGCTTGGTCAGCACGAAGTTCCCGCGCTTGACCGGCGAGGTCTCGGACGGCCCCGCCTGCGCCGCGAGGAAGCTGCCTTGCCCGAGCAGACCCGTGCGCTGGCCGGCATCGAGCGGCGTTTTCTGGAAGTCCTTGTTGGCGATCGTCACGCCGTAGAGCGGCCCCAGCGCGTCGTTGAGAAACGAGAACGGCGCCGTCAGCAACGTCTCGACGCGTCCATCGCCGTCGAACATCACGTGAGCCACGAACCTCTGCGTCTCCTGGACGAGGCCCGCGCGCACGGCCGGCGTCCACTCCTTGATCGCCGGATCCTTCGCGAGCCTGTCGATACGCGACAGCCCCAGCCATTGCCGGGTCAGCTCCCCCATGCTGGCCCGCACCGCCAGCTGCCCGAACAGGCGCGTCACCTGCGCGGTCAGGCCCGTTGGGGTGAGCAGAGCGCCTGACTCGGCGGCTGCGAAGAGCTCGCCGTCGGGCATGGTGCCCGCGAGGAAATAGGACACGCGCGAAGCAAGCTCCCATGACGACAACTGCACCAAGGCGCCCGCCTTCACCGTCCGGGAGCCAAGTCTTTCGAGGTGGTAGAGGAAGTCGGGGCTCTGCAGGAGCGCGGTGATGACCACGCGGATCCCTTGCGCGAAATCCTGCCCGCTCTTGCGCGCAGCCGTGTACAGCGCCTCAACCGCCGCCTGCTCGTCGGTCAGTAGCGGCCGGCGCCACGCGCGCTTGGCGAAGGTGGCGATGAACTGGCGCGCGCAGGCATCGTCGCCCGCGGCCGGGGCGCATGGGATCAGGGAGGCGAGCCGCGCCTTGACGGCGTCGGTAGCGATTTTCTCGGCGATCTCCTGCAGGATGGTTGCCTCGGCGGCCGAAACCCCGGCGGCCACCTCGAACCCGTGTGGTCCGATGTCGTCGGACAACAGACCCACCGCAGGGTTGCTGGTGTCGCCAAGCAGGTCGCGCAGAGTGTTGTTGAGCTCGAAGCGGGTCAAGCGAAGCACGGGACGAGGGCCCGCGGCGGCCGGGTCAATAGGCGCGCCTGGGCGGTCGGCCTCGCCCGCCGGCTTGTCACCCACAGACATCGGGCTCCCTGCCCCGGGCGCCGGCACGGCCGGCTTCGGCGCGGTCGCTGCCGGAGTCACGCGGCCGGGCTCACCGCCAGGCTCGTCAGCCCCGATGGTCCCGCTGCACGAGACCACGAACAACGCCCCGGCGGCGACCACGGCGATTCGGATTTCCGTGAGAACGGTGTTCATTTCGGCGCTGGTGGTGCGGAGGTGTCAAAGATTCGGCTCACGATTTCCTCGGTCCCCAGAATCGGCGAGATGTCGTGAGCCATTTTTCTTGAGTCACCGCACCACCAGCCCAACACTCGAAGCCCTGCTCGCCATGCCGCAACGAATTCCACATCTAGCGTTGGTCCCGCCGCCCTCGCTTCCGATCGAGGCCATGTCCGCCTTTGACGTGGGAGCGGCCTACCGGCGCTGGGCGCCCTACGTGGCCAACATCGCGGCGCGACTGCTCGGCAGTCGGGAGGATGTCGAGGACGTGCTGCACGACGTCTTTATGGCCGCCGTGAAAGGGCTGAGGAACTTGCGCGATCCAGAGGCGATCCGCGGCTGGCTGGCATCGGTGACCACGCGGGTGGTCAGCCAGCGCCTGCGCGCGCGCGGCCTGCGGCGGTGGCTGGGGCTCGGGTCGGTGCCCGAAGTCAACCGCATCGTGGCACCCGGCGCCTCGCCCGAAGAGCAGGCGCTGCTCGCGCGCGTCTACCGGGTGCTGGACGATGTCCCCATCAAAGAACGAAGCGCTTGGATCCTCCGCATGATTGAGGGGGACGATCTGGCTTCAGTCGCCACAGCGTGCGGGTGTTCCCTGGCCACCGCCAAGCGCCGGATCACCGCCGCGCAGGCGCGCATAGATGAGGTCTTGCACGATGACTGACATGGCTCGAAAGCTGCAGCATGCCGGCCACCACATGGGCGTGCCGGCCCAGGAGTTGGATCTAGCGGCCGGCGAGATGAGGCTGCGCTTCGACATCGATCGCCGCCGTCGGCGCCGCGCGGCCGGCGCCGTGGTGGCGGCCCTGCTGCTGATGGGCGGCGCTGGACTTCTTGTAGGAACGCGCGTGCGTCCCCAGATAGCGCGCGCGCCGGGTGTTCCAGAGTTTCCCGTAGCGTCCGCAAGCGAGCAGACCGTGACCCTCAACGACGGCTCGCGTGCGACCCTGCTGGCGGGCGCGGAACTGCATCGGGTATCCCCAAGCGCCGGTGCGGACATCGTCCTGCGTCTTGCGGCAGGTACCGCGCGCTTCGACGTCGCCAGGCAGGACGGCCGGGTGTTTCGGGTACTGGCCGGCACCGTCACCGTCGAGGTGGTGGGCACGTCGTTCACCGTCGAGCGCATCGCGGAAGGTGCTCGTGTAGTCGTCCAGCACGGCCGGGTGAAGGTCGCGTGGGCCGACGGGCAGCGTTACCTCGACGCGAGCGACAGTGGGCGCTTTCCCCCGGAGCGCAGGAGCACCGTGGTGCCTATTGAAACGCCGTTGCCCGCGGCCGTTCCGCCGGCGCATGCGCCTGCCACCTCGCCGGCGCCACGGTCATCGATGCCGCGGCCAAGCTGGCGCGCGCTGGCACGCGCCGGTGAGCACGTCCGCGCCTATGAAGCGCTCGGCAAGGCGGGGCCGGGGGATGTGCGCGACGACCCCGTGGATCTCTTGGCCGCAGCGGATGTCGCGCGGCTCTCTGGCCACCCGGACGAGGCCCGCGCACCGCTGCGAAGGATCCTCAGCCGCCACCGCGACGACTCGCGCGCCGGTCTGGCCGCCTTCACGCTGGGCCGCGTGCTGCTCGACGAGACCCACGAACCACGTGGCGCAGCCGAGGCGTTCGCGCTCGCGCGGCAGCTCCAGCCCGATAGCCCCCTCGTCGAGGACGCGTGGGCCCGGCAAGTGGAGGCTTTGGTGCGCGCAGGCGACACGGCGGAAGCACGTGCGCTTGCGCAAGAGTACCTGAGCAGGTTCCCGGCGGGATCCAAGGCCAAGCAGGTGCGACACAGCGCCGGACTCCGTTGAGACGCGCAGATTGCGCGACTGCCGCAGCGCTCGTGACCGCGCTTCTTATCGCCGCCACGACCGTGGCGGCGCAGGGGGCTGGGCCTCAGAATCTCCATCTCGCGTTTGACGGCCAATGCACCGGGGTCGATGTCGAGGAGGTACGCCGGATCGCGGGCATCGAGCTTCGCGCCCGGCTGGCGCAAGCGGAGCCCGGCTCACCGCGGTCGTACGTCGCCGTCGACTGTCGTGGCGATGAGGCCACCGTTCGCCTGGATCCTGTCCCCGGGCGCGCCCCGCGCGCACGCCCCGTCGCTCTCGCGGGCACGGCAGCCAATGCGCGGGCGCGCCTGCTGGCGCTTGCCGTCGCCGAGCTCGTCACCGCGCCCGAGCTGCCGCCCGATCCCCCCGCAGCCCCGCCGCCACCGCAGCCCGCGCGCACGGCCGCCCTTGCAACCGTCGCCGCCGCGGCGCCGCCGCCGGCGAGCACAGGGGTCAGGGTGCTTGGCGTCGGCTGCGGAAGGATCTGGCCCGCGGGTTGGACCTCGCTGGGCGCCGGCGTGGCCGCCAGCGGCTGGGTGGCCCGGCACGCGCTGGTCCGCGCGGACGCCCTCTACGAGCACGGCACCGCGCAGGTTGTCCAGGGGACAGCGGTCGTCGATAGCGTCAGCGCGGGCGTCGCGGCCTTGCTTGCGGTACGGCCCGCGGGGTGGCAGCTCGGAGCCGGCCTGGGCGCGCGTCTCGGCGGTACGCGTCTGGGCGGACGCCCGGACGAATCGACGCTCGCGCGCGGCAAGGCGTTCCTCGCCGCTTCGGGCGGGCCGATGGGCGTGCTGCTGGTGGCGCCTCCGCCGCTGGGGCGCCTCACGTTCGAGCTGTCGTTCGAATGGGGCCGTGTCACTATGCCGGTCGATGGTCGTGCTGGAGACGTACACAGCTTCGCGGTCGAGGGCTCCTGGCTTGGAGCGACGTTCGGTGCGGGCGTCGGGCTCTAGCGCGCTCTTCCTGGCGCTGCTTGCCGGGTGCCATTCCACCCAGGGCCAGATCTTCGAATCCGTCGATGCGGGCATCTGCCCGGCCCCGGGCGTCGTCGGCCGGCTGGCCGAATGGCAAGCGAACGGCGACCTGCGCAACACAGGCCTTTGCCCATCCTGGCAAGCGCGTATTTCCGGCGAGGTGCCCTATGGCGAGGGACGCACTGGCAAGGCGTGGTGGTTCCGGTCGGAGCAAACATCGACGGCGGGCGATCCTGATTACATCGACGTCCCCGGTGCCGCGGGCGCGCTCATGCCCGAGCTGACGGTCGACGTTGTGGTGCGCCAGACATCGTTCAACGACTATGTCGGGTCGAACCGCTTCATCGTGGCCACGCACGGTGGCTCGTTCGGCGACTTCGCGCCCGGCGAGTGGGCGCTCTACGTGCACGAGAGCCGCGAGGTGTTCTTCTTCGTCCGGGTCGGCCCCACGTACGTGCAGCGCGTCGACTGGCACACCTGCTTCTTCAGAGTCGCGGCCGTCCCGAACGGAACGTGGGTGCGCCTCACAGCCACCTACGACGGGGCAACCATCCGCTGCTACAAGAACGGCCGATTCGAGAACTCATCGCCCCTGCCCGCACTCGCCGGTGGGCCAATCAGCGGCCTCTTCATTGGACGCAACTACCCGGGCGACGTCGACGCTGTGCGGATCTTCAACCAGGTCCTGACCACGGCCGAGGTCGCGCAACCCTGGCCGTGAAGAGCGCGGACGATAGACGGCGAAGCATGTCGTGAGACAACGTCTTGGCCTTGGCGTGCGATTCGACCACCGGCAGCCCACTTGACCGGGCCAACGCCGCCCGCGACCGCCGGTGTGTTCGGCCACCCGCGGCGGCGGTGGTAGTGTTCGTCATGGGCGCCTTCTCCTTTGGACTTCGAGTCCGTGTACAACCCGCAGATGATCTGCGGGCGGGGGAAGGCAGCCTCCTCATCCCATCTACCCCCCAGGCCCCTCAGATCGGCTTCCTATTGCGCGAGCTGCATCAAGCGCGGCGCGGCGCGTAAGTGAAACAAACGAGGGGGCGTGGCCCGGGAGGCCGCGGGGAATGGCCGAGCGACGGGAACGCGGGCCGTGGTGGCAGCGAAAAGGGGCGGGCTTTGGACGATCTCAAGCGCGAGCGATGGTAGGGAAGCTGACGTTTTCCGACGGCGAGCAGCGGTTCGCCTCCCGCGTGGCGGAGGAGGGGCTACGCGTCGTAGAGGTCTGGCTGTGCGGTGGGCCTGGTGGCCTTGTGGCGGAGCACGCGGCTCTTCCAGTAGGACGGCGCGCGGGCAGGTGACAGCGGCGGCGCGCCGGCCGGCTCGCCGAGGGAACGCAGGTAGCGCGCGATGTTGGCGGGATCGGAGCGAACAATTCGAGCCCACCGGCCCCCGGAACGAAGGCCCGTCCGTGACAGAGGTTGGCCTCGTATTCCGCGCGGGCGGCTGCGAGAGATCCGAACCTGAGCAGCTGAGCGGCGGCATGTAGCCTGAGGGTCAAACGGGCCGTTCTGATCAGGTTTTTTGAGGGAGAGGCAGATCGCGTCCCCAAAGAAACTGCGAAAACCGAAGGGCAGTGGGGCTTGCGTTCGTGGGGTCGGGGTGGGCGAATCGGGATACATGAACTACGGCCCCGACTTGCTGATGATGTTGCTGCGATTCGATGAAGACATCGCCCGCCAGACCGCCCGCGAGGCATGCCAGTGCGGTGGCGTTCTGAACGTCGCGAATTTCCACCGCGCTCCACGAGGCATGCCGCCCAATGCCTCTGGCGAACTGCGCTCCATGGGCTCGCTCCGATTCAGCTTTTGTCGCACAACCTGTCGGCGGCGCACCACACCGCCGAGTCTGAGATTTCACGGCCGATCGTGGTATTTCGCTCCTGTGAGGCTTCTCGCCAGTGTCATGAACAGGGGGTGTCGCGGGGCCGCACGGACACTGAGACTCCAAGCTGGAATCAGTTCACGAACTGTCTCCCGATGGCGACGTTGGTGGAACCAAACGTTTCGAGCTTCTCGCGGCTGGACCGTCTTGCGAGGGTTTCTACGCCCTGGCGCCCATGAGGGCCATCTGCCGGATTCCATCCTGGTCAACTGCACCAACGAGGCCAGCGTGCCCGGGCGTAGCGGCCAGGATCTTTGGGGCTCTCCTAACATTCGAGTGGGTGTGAAACGGGCGTCTTGAAAACGGGACGGAGGACAAGGCCGGTGCAGCAGAGGAAGATGAAGGCAATGAGGTTGCCCGCGTTGTGGAAGCCGTAGGCACGGCGGGTAATCGTTCGGATCTTGCCGTTGAGGCCCTCGACGGGACCGTTGCTGAGGCCGGTCGCGATGTGGCCGAGGATGCCCTCGAGGTGTCGGCGGATCGTCTTCGCGAGCTTCTTG
>JANPFD010000248.1:0-5361 GCA_031423255.1 Myxococcales bacterium
AGGCCATTCCGCCCGGCCTGCCCGACGAGAACCAGATCATGGTCCGCGTGGGTGCCGATACCAGCCGAGGCTGGATCGAGGTCGAAGACACCGGCCCTGGCATTCCGCCCGAGAAAATGCCCACTCTGTTCCACGCCTTGATTGACGGGAAGGGCGAAAGCCGCGGCATGGGCCTGGCGATCGTGCGCGAGATCGTAGAGGGACTGGGCGGCACCATCACCGTCGGTCCAAGAGCGCGCGGCCACGGTACGCGCTTCGTGGTCGACTTGCCGCTGGCCGACGCTGCGGTGGTGGCATCGCGGCAGGCGGCGGCGGGGGCGGTTGTGGCGGCCGTGGCGGCGCGGGGGGCGGCGGACGCACCGCTGGCGCCAGCGCCGCAGCCGGAGCGCACTGATGGCGAGCCGGGATCGGGCAAGGACGAGGGCTAGCGCTAAGAGCTAGAGCACTGCCGGGGCCACCACATGGGTCCGTGACGGCGGCAGCTTCACGACGAACAGCGCTCCGCCCAGGTCGGAGCGGCCAACGGTGATGGTGCCGCCGTGCTGGAGCACCACCTGGCGCGAGATCGCGAGTCCGAGGCCAGTGCCTTCACCAGCGGGCCGGGTGGTTGCGAAGGGGCCAAAGATCCACTCGGCCCGCCCGGGGTCGACGCCAGGCCCAGAGTCACCCACCTCAAGCACAAACGCGCCAGCACGCTGGCCGGCATGCACCCGCACAGTGCCTCCGGGCGCCACGGCTCGAAGGGCGTTGTCAATGAGGTTCAAGAAGACGTGGTTCATGTCGCCGGGTCTGCCGTCGAGTTCGATGGCCTCGTCGATCTCGGTCTCGATCTTCACGTTGTCTGAAACCCTCGATTCGACCAGCCGCAGAGATGCTTGCAGCCCGTCCGACGGCTTGAACCGCGCAACATCCTCGCGATCGACGCGCGACAGGTCCAGAAGGTCCACGGTCAACCGTTCGACCCGGCTCGCGCTGTCGATCATGACACCCATCATCTCGTCGGCGAGCGGATCGAGCGCTGTGGCCAGCTTGCGCCGCATCGCCGGTAACCCACTGAGCAGGGCGGCGAGCGGATTGCGTACCTGGTGCGCAATGGAGGCGGCGAGCACCCCGAGCGAGGCCAGTCGCTCGCGGTGGGCCATCTCGCTGACCATCCCGCGAAGGCGCACCTGAACACCCAGGCGGGCCAGCAGTTCACGGCCGTGGAAAGGCTTCGCGACGTAGTCATCCGCGCCCGCCTCGAAGCCTTCGAGCACGCGCCCCACATCACGCCGCGCCGTCAACAACAACACCGGCAGTGAACGCGTCTCGTCCAGCGCTCGCAGCCGGCGGCACAGCTCGAATCCATCCATCCGTGGCATCGCCACGTCGCTGACGACGGCATCGGGGCGCGCAGCGAGGATGAGGGCCAGCGCTTCCTCGCCATTGCGCGCGGTCTGCACGCGGTACTGCGCCGCGAGTACGTTCGCGACGAAGTCACGTAAATCGTCATCGTCCTCGACCACCAGCACCAGCGGAGCCGAAGGGTCGGGGCCGGGCCATGAGGTCGGGTGGTCGGTCGGCAAGGCGTTGCTCTTGATCATCGCTTCGGCTGGCATCGGCGCCGCGATCGCTGCGGTGACCACGCCCGGTCCGGGCGCCCGTAGCGACTCCTCCGGGGCAGGAGCGGTCGCCATTGTCCGGGGCAGCGTGAGGGCGAATATTGTGCCGGTGCCCTGTGTGCTACGCACCGATGCCTCGCCGCCGTGCAGGCGGGCCGCCTCGCGCGCGATCGCCAGGCCCAAGCCGGTGCCGCCCTTGCGCGTGCTGGCGTCGCTGCCCTGAGCAAACCTATCGAAGACCTTGGGTAGATCGTCGGGCGCGATTCCAACCCCGTCGTCCTCCACCTCGAACACCACGGAACCCGAGACCTCGCGGACGCGAATCTCCACTCGGGTCCGGGCATATCGCAGAGCGTTCGCCACAAAGTTGGACAGCGCCGTCTCGATCCAGGCTGGGTCCATCGACGCAGGCGCGACCGCCATTGGAACGCTGGTGACGAGCGCTAGGTTCCTGGTTCCCGCCGAGGCGACGAAACGCGCCTCGACGCCCCGGGCGAGTGCGATCGGGTCCGTGGGCGTCCGCGCCAACTGGGTCATACCGGCGTCCACCTTGGCAAGATCCAGCAACTGCGTGATCAGCTCCAGCAAGCGCACCGCGTTTCGTTGCATGGTCTCGACTGACTTCTGGAGCCCTCCGGGAGGGTCGCGTCCAGACATCAGGTATTCGAGCGGACCGAGGATCAGGGTCAGAGGCGTTCGCAATTCGTGAGAGACGTTGGAAAAAAAATCGGTCTTCGCCCGGTCGATCTCCTGGATGTGGCTGAGCGCCTCGCTCAACTCGCGCGTACGCTGCTCGACCTTCTGTTCAACTTCGGCCTTCGCATCGAGAAGTTCCGCATAGCGTTGTTCGTTGGCGATAGAGGCCCGTCCCAGAGCGTCGTACACGGTGCCCAGATCGCCGATGCGATTCTGGAGAACCCGACGAAGCTCGTAGCTTCGGCCAACTCCCCAGCCTCCGACCGCAGCCACGGCCGCCACCGCGGCGAAAAGCGCTCCTGGCAATTCGACGAAAGGCGCGATGGCGACGCTGCTACCGATGCCAAGCAGCAACCCGACCCAGGACCATAAGGGCCGCCGATGCTCTTCCCAACGAACATCATAAACACAAGCTTCATCGCCTCTAAGCATGCATTGAGGGTGTTCAAGCTGGGCTGGCGGCAGATCGAACAGAGTGGGTCCCGCGGCAATTTGCACACCTCTAATGTGGCAACAGTAGGGGGTTCGCTCAGCGGGGGCTCCTGGAGGTCTGCGCACCGTGATCAACGCTCGCCTGACTTCCGGACGTTCCACTGTCCAGGCGATGACTTTATTAACCCTGGGAACCAACTTCGGGAGCTGGCCGTACAAAAACCCAGGCGTCCCAAGAGAACGAAACAACGGGTGGACGATCCCAAGGTACCGGGGCGTAAGCATCAACTTCATCGCCCGGTCGAGCACCCCCCGATCGGAGGTTCGAGCCACCAATGCCTCCATCAACCCCTCAGCAAATTCCAGCGAAAACCACGCGGTCGTATCCTTCAGGTGTTCAATAGTGGTTCCTAGATCGCGGAGAATATCGATAAGCACCGCTTTCCCTAGTTCCTTCTCTCCAACTTCGATCAAAGCCCTGAAGCCCGATGCGTGCAGCTCAGGCCGGTTGATGTCACTCACGGCCATGATCGTTGCGCTTCATGTCAGTGACCATCGCCTGTAATGGGCCGACGGCCGGCGACTATTGAGCCTGTCACCATTCCGAAGACGTCTCCCCGAGACGCCCACAGCTGGAGGTCAGAAGCGAACTCATTGAGCTCCACAGGAGCAAACAGGTCAGCGTCTATCGCCTCACCATAGGGTGCGAGAATCATCGACGCGAACGTTTGGTTACCAATCTCAACCGAGGACACGGTGGAAAAACGAGCACGGATGTCTGTGAACCCAGCCCCACGCATTGTGGCCGGTAGGCGCCGAGCGAAGCTCGGGTCGGCACCCCGTCGAAGAATCGTAGCGACGCGAGCCGCACGAACCCTTGCGAAGCCGCTGGGTTCCGGGTGCAAGATCAACGTCCCCTCGTCCACGTCAAGGACAATCAAGATCCCACCCGGCCGGACGACACGATAGAGTTCAACTAGAGCCACTTCTGGTTGGGTGAGATGTCGAAACACGATTCGGGCGAACACGGCGTCGAAGGCGGCGGAGACAAACGGCACGCAGGTGGCATCCGCGCGCACGACACTAAGGTACCGCCGAGCACCGGCAAGAAGGCCGCCATCGCGGTCGAGGCCTACCACCGTGAGGTTGGGGCGAGTTCGTCGTAGCCGATCCGCTGAGAAGCCGGGGCCGCAACCAAAATCCAAGAGAACACCGCTCTCCGGCATCCCCAGGTCACAAAGCGCCGCATCCTCGGCGGCCTCGATCACATGGGCCTGAACCTTCAACCTCGCGATCTCAGCGCTGGGATCGCGAAATTCGGCGACCGAGTACGCGGTTCGTGCGTCGGTCGCCATTCCTACCCGGCCTCCAGCGCGGCACGCACGTCCTTGCGTCCGACCGACTTGGCACCAAGGTTGCCGTAGCGATCGGCGATGTACTCGCAGTAACGGTAGACGCCGGAGCGGTTCATCACGTACAGCGCGACGTCGGCCAGCCGCTCGAAGCCGGCCGCTTCCAGTGCAGCGACGTTGGTGCCGTCGATGGTGATGACGAAGCGATCGTCGGTCGCCCCAGGGCTCGACAGGATGGTTTGCACCGCCGCCGCCATCACGCCACCGTCATCAGCGCGCTCGCTCACCACCGGCACGATCCACCACGCGTTCAACATCAGCGTCAAGTTGACACCGGGAGAGGTCTGTTCCTCCATCAAAGCCAGGGCAACTTCTCCCCGCCGCCCCACCACCTGCACCTTGCGACGCCGTTCCAGCCCGGCCTTGCGAAAGCGTGCCCGGGTGTCCGCCAGGGAGAAACCGCCCTCGACCATAGACAGTGCCCGGGCCGGTCCGGCTCCCAGCAGGCGTTCCGCCGCGCGCGCGACCAGTTGCTCCTCGCCGCGCCGAAGCGGACGCAGCTTGCACGACGACGGCTGCGTGCCAGGGCCAGACGCCTTGCCAAGCCAGTAGTTCAGCTTCACGCGCGAGACCGCCTCCGGGGTTCCCGCGACCTCGAGGAAGCGCCCCTGGAACGAACCCATAGCGCGACTGTCTTCCTTCACGAAGAACACGATGTACTGCGCATCGGAGCGCGGCAGGACGTGATCGATGTAGGCGACGTGGACGGCGCCGCTGCCGTGGCCCAGGTTGGTAGTCGTGGCTCCGAAGTGCTGTGACAGCCACGCCGAATCCCACGCCCGCACGCCCGACACCGTCACCTGCGGCGTACCGACCGCCGGATACACCAGGGTGAACGCGACGTCTGCCTTGCGGTCATGCAGGCGGCGCCAGTTGGTTGCGGCAATGGGGGCTACAGGTTCCAGGTTGCGGAGCATGAAGTCGGCGACCAGGCCGGCGCGGCGGTAGACGTCGAGCATGGCGCGGAAGTCGGAGCCGTCGTGCATGCGCACCTCGGGGTTCCGCACGGCGGCCAGCAAGTTGATGAGTCCGGTTTCGTCACGGGCGGCGTCGCCGCGGCCAGCGGCGTGTGCCAGCACCAGGCCACCCGCCCGACGCTCGAGAGCGCGTACTTCCATGTCACCCAGGCGCACGGTCTCGCTGTTCCACATCACCGTGAACTGCTCCATGGGTAGGCGCTTCCACAACACGTCGGTTCGGGCGTCGGCCTCGAAGCACAG
>JANPFD010000249.1:0-1519 GCA_031423255.1 Myxococcales bacterium
GCCTCGGCCGGCAACAGCGTGCATGGCGAGGCCCGGCCCAGCGCGCGCGCCAGGTGATCGCGGTTTTCGGCCACGCGGGCGGCAATCAAGGCGCGAATGCCCCGGCCCAGCTCGAACAGGCGCGGCAGCGCATACTGAACCGGCGCGGCCACGGACAAATACGTGTCGGCGATGAGCTCGAGCCGAACGACAGCAGCCTGCACCGACGCCGCCGGCCCGGTGACCGCCATCCAGCCCAGCTTGAGCTGCGGCAGGCCGCACGACTTCGACAGGCCGCCGAGCGAGAAGGTAAGCGCAGAGGTCGCGTCCGCGGCGACCGTGCGGACCGCGTCGGCGGGCGCGCCAAGCGGAAAATCCGCGAACACCTCGTCGATCACGAGCGCGAGATCATGCTTGGCGGCGAAGGTGACCAGGCGATCGTGATCGGAGCGCGACAGGTACGAGCCGGTCGGGTTGTTGGGCGACACCACGCAGAGCGCGCGGGCTCCCGTGGCATCGAGAGTCGAGAAGTCGACGTGCCAGCGGCCGTCGTAAGCCAGCCGGTACGGCCGTGGCGTGACACCGTCGAGCCGGGCCAGGTGCTCGAACAGCGGGTAGCTCGGCTCGGGCACCAGCACGACATCGCCCGGATCGCACAGCAACTTCCACAGAAAGCCGTACGACTCGCTTGAGCTGGCTGTGAGCACGATATGCGCCGGATCGACCGAAACGCCCCGCCGTGCGTAGTCCGCCGCCACGGCCGCGCGAGCGTGCGGCAGCCCGAGCGACGCTGGCTGATACTGTGCGGCGCACGCGTCGCCCAGCGCAGCCGCGATCTCGGTTGCCGGGTAGGCGAGACCCACCTCGGTCGGGTTGGTCACCGTCAGATCGAGCAGCGGGGTGCCAGCGCGGCTGCGGGCTTCAACCAGATCGGCAAGCGCATTCTGGGGGTGGTCCCAATCAAGTCGTCGCGAAAAATTCACAGGCGCCCGACGTCGCCGGCGCGGATCCAGCCTTCGAGACCGTTGGGCAGGCGGATGCGGACCCAGTCCTGGTCACGGTCGAGCAGGCGCACGCGCAGGCCAGCGTGTAGCTCGAAGCTGGTGCGGTAGTTGGGGTCGGCGCCTTCCTTCACGGCCACGGCATCGGGCAAGACGATGCCGCTGGCGATGCGATCGGTGGCCATGCGTCCGGCCAGCATCACGCCCGACACCAGGGACGCCGCGCCCAGGATCGCGATCCCGGCGGTAAATGCCGCGCGCGAGTCGTCAAGCGCGCGCTGGCGCAGGAACAGCAGAGCGAAGCAGCCGAGGTAGACGCCGAGAAATAGCCAGGTCTGGGTGGCGGCGGTGAGAAAAGTGACGGCGCGGATCCAGGCCGGCTCGCGCTCGGCGCCTTCGATCTTGTCGCGAGCGCGGCGCTCGCCCAGGGCGCGTGCCTGCTTCAGGTTGAAGCGGGCGTCGTCGTCGGACGGGTCCAGCGCCGCTGCGCGCTCGAACGCCCAGATTGCGGGGCCCAGGTGGCCAAGGCGAAAATGCGC
>JANPFD010000250.1:0-1608 GCA_031423255.1 Myxococcales bacterium
TGTCGGGGATGACCTCGATGCGACGGACCTCGACGCCCAGGGCGCGGAGTTCGCGCGCGAGAAAGCCGCTGTTCTCGTCGGCAACCTTACCGGACAGGATCTCCTCGCCAATGACGAGCAGCCCCGCGGTCGGGCCGGTGGGCGGGGGAAGTGACATGGGCGCGAGGATATCAGTCGGCGAGCCCGACGACCTCGGAGTCGCGATTCGTTCGCTCGAACGCGCGGCGGATGCACTTGGCCCGGTTGAGGCGGAGACCTTGTCATGCGCTCCTGCCGCCAAGGCTATTGGGTGTAATCTGGCACGCCACCCAATGCGCTTGGAGAGGAAGTTCATGACGACTGGTCGGATTGGCGCCCTGTGTTGCGCGGCCGTGGCGGTCAGCGCCGCAGCTTGTGCGGATTCTCGAACCTCGCTTGCGGTTAACGCCCGTGACGCCGCCCCTCCCGTCTCGACGTCTCCGCCAATGACCGCGCCAGTGACCGCGGATGCGGCCGCCGGCGACGCGAACCGGCGCCGGGAGAGAGCCTGCGCAATCCCGTCCGGCCCCGCGCCGGTGCGCAACTTGGCCATCGCGCCAAAAGTCGCGGCCGACCGGCTGAACCGCTTCCTTGACTCGCAGCCCGCTCCTATCGAACCCGGCGACTGGAAGACCACCGCGGATGTCGAGCAGGCGGTTCGCGAATATTTCGGGTCCACGGAGCCCGCGCACCTGACCGCCCACGCATTCGCGCTGGCGCGGCGCTTTGCACGCGCGTGGCTGGCGAGCAAAGCAGACGATGTCGCGAGCCAGTACCTGAGGGCACTAGCCTCGGGCCCTGGCGGGCTGACCCGCCTCTTGACCGCGACCTCGGGGCCGCTGGAGGAGGAACGGGTCGGGATTTTCTCCGAGCGGGGCATGCTGTCGATGTACGAGCGGGCTCCCAGTCGCGGCGGTGTCATTCGAGAAAAGTTACTCTGCATGGCACTGCCGCCGCCGCACCCGTCGACCTCAGGCCTCCCGCCTCGCGCGCCTGGCGAGACGTATCGGCAGTTCATGGAGCGCGAAGTTTTCGCCCGCCCGAGCTGCGCTGGTTGCCATCAATACTTCACCTCGACCGGCTTTGCCTTCGAGCATTTCGACGAGGCCGGGCAATACCGGACAATCGACAACGGGCAACCCGTCGATGCGCGATGGCGCCTGGTCGATCTCGACGGAGAGTCCCTCGACGGCGATGGTCCCGCAGCTTTGATGGAGGCGATCACCGATTCCTGTGTGGTGCGCGAGTGCCACGCCCGCCAGTGGATCGAGTTCGCCCTGGCACGGATCGGTCGGAAGCCGGGCGAGGCTGACGCGGCCTCAGTTCGCGAGATCGCCGCAGCGCTTGCGGCGTCGGGCGACAATCTTCTCGATCTCGTCATCGCGGTCACCCGATCGCAGCCCTTCCTGGCGCCCTAGAACACGCGGGTCGCTTCCGCGCGTCCGACGCAACTATTGACACGCGGGGCGGGGTAGGGTGTCGTCGGCAGTCAAACCCGGCAAGAGGTGCCCTCATGATGACCCTGTCCTCCACGAACTTTTTCAAGACCGCGCTCGGCTACTCGCTCCTGTTCGGCGCCACCCTGATGGT
>JANPFD010000251.1:0-3388 GCA_031423255.1 Myxococcales bacterium
GCCGGCCCCGCCGAGAGCGAACCCTTGACCGACCTTGCCGGCGGCAAACGTCGCGCCGCCCGCCATCGTCCCGTTGTATCCACCAACCGAATCGACCGCGTTGCCTTCCGCCGACCAGCGTGCGGTCGGGTTCGTCGTGTCGGCAAGCGGGTTGCAGGTTCCGCTCCCGCATCCACTCGAAGCCGAGCACATCCCCGTCCCTGGATCACAAGCGCCCGCGGTGGTGCAGCCCTGGGTCGCGGTACACGTCACGGGGTTGCCGCCCGCGCATGCGCCGCCCTGGCAGGTGTCAGTCTGCGTGCAGGAGTTGCCGTCCGTGCAGGAGCTCCCGTTGGCGGCCGGAGAGTGCGTGACTCCCAGAGTCGCGTCGCACGCATCGGCCGTGCACGAGTTGTAGTCGTCGACTTGCAGCGCGGTGCCGGCGAGGCACGCACTCATGGCGTCGCAAGCCTCGTAGCCATTGCACTGGTTGCTGTCGGCGCAGGATGTTCCCGCTGCCGCAGGAGCGAGGTACCAGCCGCTGGCCGGCGCGCAGGCGACGGCCTGACACTGCCCAGGCATCAGCATCATCGGGGGCTGACTCGGGGGATTGGAGCAGACGCCGGTCGAAGGTTCGCAAACGCCCGCCTGGTGGCATGCATCCTGGGCCACACATGTCACGCCCGCGCAGAGCGACGGAGTCGGCTTGCACATGCCGTACGCGCCGGCGTTGTAGATCGCCGCCACTTCTGTCGCCGTCAGAGCCGCAGCGAAGAGGCCGACCTCGTCCAGCATCCCGTTCAGGAAGGCCCCTTCTTCGATGTTGCCACCGAGGACGAGGTCCGGCTGTCCGGTATCCGAGATCACGTCGAACGTGTGGGTTCCCTCGAGGACGCCGTTGACGTACAGGGAGCCGCCGTCGCCAGCCTTGACGACCGCGACGTGGTACCAGGTGTTCGGGGATGGCTGCGTCGTGCTGAACAGGGCCGTCTCTCCCGTGCAGCCGTTCGCATCGCCTCGGCCGAAGCAGAACCAGAACCGGCCGTCACCCTGCTTGAGTAGCCGCCATCCATCCGCGTTCGGTTGGTCGTTCGCGCCGACGATCTTGTCGACGATCGAGATGTCGCCGTCCGTGGAGTTGAAGTAGACCCACGCATCCACGGTGAAGTTGCCGCCGGTGAGGTTGAGGCTGGGCGGATGGCCGATGTTGACGAGCCCGCCGCCGTGGAGCGCGAACGCCTGGCCGACCTTTCCTGCCTCGAACGTCACCCCGCCCTGGAGGTCACCGGCGTTCCCGCCCTGGATGTCGTTGGCGTTGCCGTCACCCGCCCACCAGGACACGAGGCCGCAGGCCGGAGCCACGCAGGCGCCATTGCCGCCCATCGGCTCGCCCTGAATTGGCGTCGACGCACACACGCCTGTTGCCGGGTTGCAGGCACCGGCCGTGTGGCACTGATCCGTAGCGCCACCGCAAGCCACCGGGTTCTCGCCCACGCAGGTCCCTGCCTGGCAGATGTCCGTCTGGGTGCAGAGATTGCTGTCCGAGCACTGAGTGCCGTCCGGGCGAGCGGAGGCCGTGCATACGCCTGTGGCGGGGTTGCAGCTCGGGCTCTGGCACGTATTCGATGCCTGGCACGACCCGCACTGCCAGGACGCAGGCTTGCACACACCTGAGGCGCCCGCGCTCGCGATGGATGCGATCTCGGCGTCGGTCAGCGAACGCCCGACGAGGTACTTGATCTCGTCCATGCGTCCGTTGAACCAGAACCCACGTTCGTCGTCACCGACACGGCGCCCGAACCTGAGCGCGGACTCCGAGTCCCAGCTGTAATTCTCCCCACCGCCCGCCACGAACTGGCCGTTGAGGTAGATGCCCACCATCCCGGCCTGTCGCCGGAGCACCAGATGGTTCCATGTGCCGGCCGTGATCTCGAGCCCATCGCTGGCCACGCCCTGGAAGAAGAGGACGCCGCCCTGAAACCCGAACCGCCACCCGTCGACTCCCTCGGTGCCCTTCTGCGCGAGCATCTGGACGTCGCCGTCCGTGGTGTTGAAGTTGACCCACATGGCGATCGAGAAGTCGCCATCGCCGAGGTTCAGCCCGGGTGCATGGGGCACCTCCACGGAGTCGCCATCGCCATCGAGCGCAAAGGCGGTCCCGACGAGACCCTGGGCGTAGGTCGCATCACCCTGCAAGGACGCCTCGTGCGTGCCGAGCACGTCCGACGAGGTCCCGTCGCCCGGCCACCACGCGGTGATGCCCGAGGGCGTACTCGCGCAGCCGTTGCACGAAGCAGCCCCCGTCGGCACCGGCAGGCTGCACATTCCGCTCGACGGCTCGCAGGTGCCGGGAGTGTGGCAAGAGTCGTTCGACGTGCACATGACGGGCGCGCCGCTGGTGCAGCTTCCGCTCTGGCAAGAATCGCTCTGCGTGCAGCCGTTGCCATCGGAGCAGATCGTGCCGTTCGGACGTTCCGAGGCCACACACACGCCCGTCGCCGGGGTGCAGGTCGAGGTGCTGCATGCGTCGGACGAACAGGTCACAGATCCGCACTGCCAGGAAGAGGGCTTGCACATCCCCGAAGCACCGGCGCTGGCGATGGCGGCGATCTCGGCGTTGGTGAGGGCGCGCCCGACGAGATACTGGATCTCGTCCATCTTGCCGTTGACCCAGAACCCACGCTCGTCCGCGCCCAGCCGGCGGCCGAACTTCAACGAAGCCGTCGTGTCGAAGTCGCCGCCGAACGATCCCTCGGCAGCAAGTACGCCGTTGACGAAGATGCCGAGGTTTCCGCTCTGGCGCCGCACCACGAGGTGAGTCCATGCGCCCGCGACGAAGTCCACCGGAGCCGTCATGAACCCTTCGAAGAACAGGGAGTTGTCGTTGAGCTTCGCGAACGACCAGCCGTGGCGCTCGGTTTCGGTCTCGATGGCCTTCTCGGCCAGCATCTGAACGTCGCCGCCGGTGTCGGCGAAGTTGACCCAGAGAGCGAGCGAGAAGTCTCCGCCGCCGAAGTTCAGCCCGGGCGCGTTCGGCACCTCGAGGTAGTCGCCATCACCGTCGAGAACGAAGGCGTTGCCCACCAGGCCTGGGCCGAAAGTCGCATCTCCCTGCAGGCCTGCGCCGTGCGCACCGAGCACGTCGGCCGGGGTCGAGTCTCCCGGCCACCAGGCGGTGAGGCCGGCGGGCACGCTGCTACATCCGTTGCATGAAGCAGCGCCCGTCGGGATGGGCGGGCTACAGACGCCCGCGGACTGGTCGCAGACACCGGGCGTGTGACATGAATCGTTGGAGGAACAGACAACCGGGTTCGAGCCGACGCAGGTTCCCGCCTGGCAGGTATCGGACTGGGTGCAGGCGCTGCTATCGACGCACGCTGTCCCATCGGGGCGGGGCGAGGCAGCACAG
>JANPFD010000252.1:0-5409 GCA_031423255.1 Myxococcales bacterium
CGTGGTCAAGCGCCTGCGCGGACAAGGCCGCGTGGTCGCCATGGCGGGCGACGGCGTCAACGACGCGCCGGCATTGGCCGAGGCGCAGGTCGGCATCGCGATGGGCAGTGGCACCGACGTCGCCATCGAAGCCGCGGGCATCACCCTGGTCAAGGGCGACCTGCGCGCCCTCTTGCGTGCGCGGCGTCTGTCACGCGCCACGCTGCGGAACATCCGCCAGAACCTGGTGTTCGCGTTCGCCTACAACGCACTCGGCATTCCCCTGGCGGCAGGCGCGCTGTACCCGGCGTTCGGACTCCTGCTGTCGCCCATGATCGCCAGCGCCGCCATGAGCCTGTCGTCGGTGTCGGTGATCAGCAACGCTCTCCGGCTGCGACGGGCGCGCATCTGAGTCGCTGCGCCGACCGAGTGCGGAGCGCCCTCGGCGCCAAGGCTGCCAAGCACCGTCAGGCCCGCCAGCCGGCGTGCGGCCACCTCACGTCCCGGCGCGGAGTGCAGCGCCCGGGTGCCCTCAAGCGGCGGGGGCGACTGGGCAGTGTAGCCCCAAGGGAAACAGCCCGCAGGTGGCTCTCCGGCTTTCGGTTCGCGTCACAGGCGGTGGCGCAGTTCGTACCCTACGTCGATGCCGCGGGGAGGAGCGATACCAAGTTTGGGCTTCACGGGGACCTGATCGGCCTGCGAAACGCCACCGGTTGGCGGTAGGCAGTAAGACCGAAGACCACCGCGGCCGAGCGCGCCTGTGGAGCTGCGTTTGAGGATGCACATCTCCCCGTCCTTGCAGTCGCGCCGCCCTTGGCAGCCCGCGTCTTCGGCCTTGAGGCAGTGGTCAAGGGCGCATTTCTCGCCAGCCGCGCATTCGGCGTCGGCCGCGCACGGGCGGCAGACTCCACTCTTGCACGCCAGATCCTCGACGCAATCTGAGGACGTTCGGCAATCCTGGAAGTCCGAGGTATCGACCAGGAATCCCTGGAACTCCTCGGGAGCCCTCGGGTGATACGTTCGCTCCTTGAGAAACTCGGGCGCCTGCCTCGGATCGATGTGGGCGGCCCCGATTTCTGCAGAGTCAGCCAACCCCGACTGGAGTGCCGTCGCGCGGCTGTAGACAAACTCAGGGACGCGCCCCACGGAGGTTGTCGGCCGCTGCCGGCGCGTGACTTCGACCTGGCCCTCCGGGGGGCGGAGCCAGCGCCCCACGCCGATTGCCATCGCGACGCCAACCGCCAGGACCAGAACTCGTGAGAGGCCCGAGCGCGCTTCGGACTGGCCGGGCCGCGTCTGCCCAACCTTCTCGATGCCTACCATGTCAACTTCACGTTCCCCTTGTCGTCGTCCACCGGCGACACGTCGTACATGAGCAACTGGTAACGCCAAAGTGGCCCTTGCGGGGGTGGGTTGTCAGGATCGGCAATGGGAATGAACCAAATGTGGGGCGTCGTTGACCAGGTCCCGTCTTCATACAACCTCCGAAGGTCGTGCAACTTGGACACCTCCGCGGAATCGGAAACCAGGGCTGAGTCTTGCTTAACTCCGAGCTTGTAAAGGGGCGCGTCTTTGAGGGCAAGGGATAGCGTCCAAGTTGCACCTGGGGAATAATTTGGATTTGAGAACGCGCTGGAAGGATTGGCATCGACGACAAAGATTCTGACGGGTCCCAGCACGCGGGTTCCCTTCGCCTCAAGCCTTTTGGACCACTTGTCATTGGCGACAGCAAGCATCTTGGTAAGCCTGTTCCACAAGCTTTTGGGTGCTACACCGCCACTGCCGTCGACGACCTGGTCAGAGCCATTCGAGAAGGCTTGAAATCCCTCACGGATGCCATTGGGGCCTTCCTGCCACACGCCGCGCATTTCGTGCCAATGACCGTACTCCAGGTCGCGGGAAAGCTCGAGTTCATCCCCGGCATCCAGAGTGCCCGTCCGGATCCGTCGCATCACCCCTTCCCCAAAAGCGTTGCGAATTGGGGTCGAAACCCAGTATTGGCACCGGCCATCGACCGCAAACCCAAATCCATTGTGAAAGAGGCCACCCTGAGAGAGTCCGTACGTCACTCCTAGGGCCGGTGTCCCGGCGAAAAGAAGGCGGACGCGAGACTGACCATCACAAATCCTCTCTGCATCCTCACCGCAAGCGCTCACCCCAAGGACGACGGAAAAGGCAGCCGCAACGAACAACCGGTCAGGGGTCAACTGTCGGCTCGACACAAGTCATGCATAGGAGAGATGCGGTATCCGGACCTCCGATCCCCAGGGTGGGATGCCGATTCTGGAAATTCCAGCGAAAGTCACGGTGACTTCGGCCATCACGCCGGACCACGGACGAGTCAGAATAGCTTGTACTACTGAACGGCTCGTCCGTCTGATGATTCGCTAGTCCTTTTACATAATTACCAAGAGTATCGACAAATTCGAAAAACGGTCGATTGATATTGTCGGAAAACTGGGTGCCGGCAGGAAGGCCGTTACAGGATCCGCCCACGACATTGTCGATGTTGGAATCAAATATGTCCCAGAGGTAGTTCTCTGTCGAGATCTCCCAGCGCGAGGAATCCTGCCAATTGGCCTTATCTCCGAGATTGTTGAACGGGCAACCCAGAAGCAGCGCCGTCGAATACTCCAGATATAGTTCGCCCTCAGGGCACGGAATTCCCACAAAGGAGCACGTCACCCCAGCAAAAGACTGGTCGGTGTAAAGCCCGGTATCTGCCACAAAGTTCGCAAAACCCTCCTCGAACGCAGCCGCCTGCCATTCAGGTGAAATCTCGTTGTGATTGGCGATTGGCATTGGCGTAGGACCCGAGGCACCGGTTTGAGGCCACATATAATATCCAGCGCTATTGGAAAACTTGTGGTGAGAGTCAGACAAGCTCTGAACAATGTGCCCCATCTCGTGCATCACAATTGTCTGTGGTGTGAATGGTCGAACTTGGTCGTCGCCGATGCGAATTAACTTGCCGGCACTGTTGGCCCCAAAAGCCGGCCCTTCGAAACACTTAATCCGAATCCCGGTAAACAGAGAAAGCATCTTGTTGGATGTTATGAGGGAGCTGCGCCACAAGCGAATTGCCCCGTCGTAGACATTGGTGTATTTGTCCGGGACGCTGGGAGTACCCCAAGCCCAACTGCCAATCCATGTGTTGCTATCTGGGTTCATGTCGAACTGACCGACGAAGTACTGGAGAGGGCTGGAACTAGTTAGATTTGTAACCTTGACGCGCCCCTCGCTCTGCTCTGTATACATCCACAGCCTGGCAAGGCCATAGCCCGTGGAAGGCCCCACCGACCAGTAAAACTGGAAGTTCCCGAAGTCGTTGGTTTCTCCGCTGCCCATTAGAGTGCCATCGTTTGAGTACAGTTTAACCTTTGCACGGGCCACCCCCACGTAGGTCTCCGCTTCCTCGTCGTTGAATAGCGCGCCCTCGCAATTATTTAATCGCCAACCGAACGCATCACGCTTTTCCGGGCTGTTGTTACAGAAACCGCCCTGGTGCTGAAAGGTCTGGAGATTGCCGGAGACCTGCCCAGAATAGCTGACGCTCGCCACGGCAGGCGCTGAAACTCCCAGTCCGATAATCGCGGCCCCCGAGATGATGGCCCGTATTCATAGCGCGGCCTTTCGGCCGCAACCAACGCGGGGCGCTGCCCCGCACCCCGCGAGGGCCTGAGGCCCTCGACCCGCGTCGACCGCGCGCGGGCGCGCGGTCTCGATTCGGGCTTCGCGCTCGCGAGCAACCCAATGTGAAACGGCGCCCGACCTCGGGTAGGACGGTGGTTCTGAAGCAACCATCTCCCCAAGGAGGACGCCGTGGATGGATTCGTATCGCGTTTCAAGTCGCAGATCACGGGTGTAATTTCCGGCTTTGACCGACTGGTGTTCCGCGGGTCGCTGATCCCGCTGATCCGTGATCGCGGCATGCACGTTTTTCTGGCTCGCGCTGGCGTCCGCTTGCTCGACTTCAAGGACTACGTGCTCAAGACCAGCGAGCGAGTCAAGGCAGCGGCGCTGGCTGATGCCCGTGAGGGCGACCGTCCCGTACGCTACCTGGAACGCAGCTGGACGAGCAAGGAAGACCTGGCGCGGGAACTGCTCGCCGAGCATCCCGTAGACGAGGGTCTGATCTGTGGCCTGACCGCCGTCGAGCCCTGTATGAGCTTCGAGTACCACCGGTCGCAGAACCTCAAGGAGCGCGGCCTGCGGCTTCGTCCGCGCAAGTGCCTGCACGTCTACAAGTACTTCCTGCACCCGCTGTTCGGCTTCATGAACGCCCGGCTGCAGACCTGGTTCCCGTTCAACATCCAGATCTGCCTCAATGGGCGCGAGTGGCTGGTGCGGCAACTTGAGCGCAAGGGCGCCGACTTCAAACGCCACGACAACTGCCTGCCAGCGATCGATGACGTCCGCGCCGCGCAGCGGCTCATGGACAAGCAGCTCGAGACCGACTGGCCTCGGATACTCACCCGCATCGCTCGGACCATGAATCCCCTGCACACGCAGATCTTCGAGCCCTGGCCGATGGACTACTACTGGTCCGCCTATCAGACCGAGTGGGCCACCGACGTCATGTTCAAGGACCCGCGCTCGCTGGCCGACATCTACCCCCCGCTGGTCCAGCACGCCATGAACCACTTCAAGAGCCCCGACGTCATGCGCTTCCTCGGCAAGAAGGCCCACGGCAACTTCACCGGAGAGATCGTCACCAGCTTCAAGGACCGCCCCGAAGGCGTGCGGGTCAAGCACTGGGTCGCAGGCAACTCCATCAAGATGTACGACAAGGCCGGCTCCGTCCTGCGAGTCGAAACCACCATCGCCAAGCCCACGCCCTTCAAGGTCCTGCGCCCGATCAACGACGACAAGCCCAACGGCAGGCTCGCCTGGAGACCCCTGCGCAAGGGCGTCGCCGACCTGCACCGCCGCGCCGAAGTCTCCCAGCGCGCCAACGACAACTATCTGGCCGCCCTGTCCGCTGTCGACGACTCGACCCCCCTGTCCGAGATCTTCGACGAGGTGTCCCGCCAGGTCAGCATGGCCGGTCATCGCGTCAGGGCCCTGCGCATCGGCGACCCTGCCGACATCGCCTTGCTCGAGGCCATCGCCCGTGGCGAATTCTCCACCGCAGGCTTCCGCAACCGGGATCTCCAGCGCCTCCTCCATCCTGTCCGTCGCGACGTATCTGCTGAACATCGCCATCAAATCGCCGGTTGCTGCGGCCGCAAGATTCGTCTGCTGCGCGCCCACGGCCTCGTCCGCAAAGTCCCGAGGTCGCACCGCTACACCCTCACGCCCAAGGGCCATCGCCTTGCCGCCGCGCTCTTTGCCGCGCGACACGCAACGACCAAACAAATCCTCCGCAATGCGGCCTGAAACATCAGAAAACATTTTTGCCGCTCAAACATTCACCGGAGTAGTAGATCA
>JANPFD010000253.1:0-100440 GCA_031423255.1 Myxococcales bacterium
CATTCGCCGCTTGCCGACACTTTCACGCGAAGCCTTCGATGCCGCTGTCGCGGCCGCCCTGGATGCCGTTTCTCCCGACGACATCCGCGCCTGGACCCTCCATGCGGGCTACTCGCTCTCTTCAACCTGACGGCGGTCTAGTTCACCTGCGTGAAGGCGCCGTTCACGGCGACGTCCCAGGCTTCGAGCCGCACCCATTTCACGCCCGGCGGGACTGGCCATTCGAATGCCTGGCGGCCGTGCTCCGTGGTCTCCGGCAGCGGCACGGACTTGCGGCCCAGCGCCTGCCCGTCCCACCAGACCAGCTCGACGTGATCGAGAGGCAGGGTCCACTCGAGCTCGGCACGGACGCTCCCGGGTTTCGATTCGAACGAATGGATCAGAACCTCGCCGGTGGTGACGAAGAAGTCGCCGCGCCGCAGGCTGTCGAGCACCGGCGACCAGTCGTCGATGGTCGGCCGGCGGGCGAGCCGCAGGTAGTTGACGTTCGCGTGGCCGTAAAGCTCGTCTTCGCGGCGAAGGTCGAAGGTATCCACCTCGCCGTGGGCACGCTTGGTCCGCCCCCAGGTGTTCATGTCGTCGAGTAGATCCAGCACGCGCGCGCCGAGGCGCGGTTGCGACAGATCCGCCGGCATCGACTTCCATGCTCCGCCCAGCCAGATGTCGCTCTTGAACCAGGTGGTCTCCTTGTAGCTGTCCGGCGCAGCGAACGACGCCTTGATGCGCGGGTGCGCCGTCCAGGCGAGGCCCTGCTCGCGCTCGAGCACCCGCACCATCTCCGCCTCGTTCCCCGCGTGGTAGACGCGGCCGTAAGGAGCGATCGTCTCCTCGAAGGGCTGGTTCTCACCCCGCACCAGCGTCAGATAGACGGGCTTGCGGAACAGGTACACCCAGTGGGCGGGCAGGTGAGCGTTCGCCTCCTCGCCGGGAATCAGCAGCACCCGATCGTCGGAGTACTTCCGGCACACGTCGAACATCGCCTTCAGCTCGGGCAGGCGCAGGGGACCCGGATCCTTGGGATGACCATCGCCGTGGAATTCGGCGAGGTGGACGATGTTGATGTTCATGTCGCGCATGATCTGCACCATCTCGGGTGCGCGCGGCTTGCCGGCCAGTTCGCTCTCGGCCAGCGCGAAGTGGAAGTGGCTGGCGAAGGTCTGCCGGCCCTCCATCGGCTTGTAGGCGTCGCCGTGCGTGTAGCGCAGCACGCGCTCGAGGGTCTTCTCGGCCCCGGCGGCTGCGACGAGGATGAACATGCCCATCCGCTGCACGCGTCCCGCTGGCGCGTCGATCCAGGGGATGTACTTTCCCGTGTGCCCCTCGCCCCCTGCCGGATCCTGTCGCAGCCCGAAGCGACCCTTGCCGGCCTGGGCGAAGCGGAAATTCTTGGTGTGATCGCGCGGGAAGAAGAAGGCGTGCGGTGGCGGGAAGACCGCCAGCGTTCCTGCCGCGCTCTCGGCCATGATGGTTCGGTTGCGAACCGCGACCGGTTGCACCGGGCCACGTGCAGGGACGCGAACGAACCGCTCGGAGGTGTCCTTCCAGGCAAACCGTTCGAAGGCCCCGTCGAGGACGGCGTCGTAAATGTACGCCGCGGTCTTGCCAGGGCTCATCGCCGCCTCGAAGTGAACGAGCGGGCTGCCCGCGTACACGTTCGCCACCAGCTCGCCCGAGAAGGGACCCGCGGTCAGCGTCGCGAACCTGATCGCCACGCGGCGCCCGGCGCTGGTCGCCGTCACCGACCGCAGATCCAGGGTCGCCTGGTGCGTCTCCGTCGGGCGGCTGGCCGGCTTGTCGAAGAAGATGTAGCGCTCGTTGGGGCGTTCGACGCGGGAGCCGGAGGTGACGACGTAGACCGGCTGCAGGTCGCGCGCCAGCGTCTTGCCGTTGACGGCGAGCCTCGCCAGCAAGGCTTGTCCGGGCGTCAGCCTGAAGGTCACCGCGGCACGCTCGCCGGCACCCGATGGCCATTCGACCGTCAGCGTTTCACTGGCCTGTTTCAGGCGGATCCCGGAACGAAGATCGTAGCCGGAGGTATCGACCGTCAGAGCCAGCAGAAGAAGGATCACGGCGCCATACTACCGCTCACGCTCGCACAGCGAGCGGTGACCCACTAGGCCGAACCCCGCGTCGCTGTTTTAGTTTCGCCGGGAGCCGCCCGATGTGGTGCAGGGAGCCATGATCTCAACCGTCGTCCTGCTTGCGGCGCTGGCCGCCCCCGGAACCGAGCCTCCCAAGTTCGATTCGCCCCCGCCGACGGCCGCCCCGGCGCCACCCCGCGCCCCTGCGCCGGCACCGGCGCCCGCGCCCGCGCCAGCCCCCAGAGCGGTTCCCGAGGCAGCCGCGCCTCAGCCGAAGCCTGCTGCCGCACCGGCACCGGCTCCGCCCGTCGTCACCCCCGTCCCGGCTCCCGCCCCCATCCCCGCGCCGGTCGTGACCCCGGCTCCGGCGCCGAAGCTCACCGCTCCGCCTCCTTCGCCCGACCCAGCGAAGAAGGCGGGCGACAAGGCAGTCGACCCTTGGGCCCGGCCGTACTTCATAAAAGGCGAGCTATCCAGCTTCACCGTGCGGCCCCTGCCCCGCCGCAACTTCGTGGGTGTCGGCATGGGGGTCAGCGCCCTGCCGACCAGCACCAACACGCTCCTCAACTCGTTCTTCGCGACGGTCGAGCCGCAGGTCGACATCGTGGACAAGAATTTCCGCTGGAAGTTCGGTCTGGGCGCTCCCCTGCAGTTCCAGCTCGTCGACACGCGCGGCATCTTCGAGACCTGCGTCGACAGGGGCCGCGCCAGACGCATGATGGGCGGCAACCAGGACGATGTCGCCGCCGACACCGCCACCTGCATCGCCGGCATCAAGGAGAAGGACGTCACCCAGAACGTCGGCCGCCTCCGCAAGGCCGACTGGGACGAGGCGTCCGACTTCGCCAAGATCATCCGCTACGTCACCGTCGGCGCGCAGGAGCAGCCGTTCTACCTGAGCCTGAGCCGCCTTTACGATCAGAGCTTCGGGCACGGCACCGTGGTGCGCGACTACAACGCCAACCTCGACTACAACACCGCCCGCGTCGGCGCCCTGCTGGACTTCAACCGCTCGGCGTTCGGCGCGCAGGTGATGATGAACGACATCGTCAACCCGGACGTGCTCGGCCTCTTGGCCTTCGTGCGGCCACTGCGCCCGTACTCCGAGAACGTGATCCTGCGAAGCCTGTCCTTCGGGCTGAACTGGGTACACGGCGGGCACATGCCCGGCGGGTTGCTCTACGAAAAGGGCTTGTTCATGGCGTCGTTCGATCAGCCGATCCCGCGTGTCGACAAGAACCTGAAGCTCAAGGGCGCCGACTACGAGAGCATCGACATCATCGGCGCCGACGTCGAGGCGAAGCTGATCCGCACCAAGATGGTCGATCTCAAGGTGTACCTGGACTACCAGAAGATCGCGACCTACGGCGGCGGCGTCACCGCCGGCTCGCTGTGGCGGTTCAGCTTCGGCGAACCGGCCTGGGGCGCAGCGCGGGCGCGCGCCGAGGTGCAGTACTTCGACGCCGACTACCTTCCCAGCTTCTTCGACACCTTCCACGACATCTTCCAGTCGCAGTACCTGCCCATCGCGTACAAGGGGACGACCAACGGTCTCACCTATCATCCGACCAAGCTCGGCTACCTGGCGGCAAACAAGGGCGGCCGGCAGCGGATCGGGACCTACCTGGAACTGTCGCATTCGTTCCTTCGCTACCTGACCGTCGGCCTGTCCTACCGGGGCTGGAGCCCGACGGGATCGCCGAGCAAGTCGGGATTCACCGGGCCGTCGTTCCCGGACTACGGCATGGACTGCACCGACCCCGGCGATGGGCGCCTCGTATGCCCGAACACGGTCGCCATCGGCAAGGAGCCGAGCTACAAGTCGCTGCGCCTCTTCGCCGAGTTTCCGTTGACCCGCATCCTGCAGGCGTTCGGCAGCTACGAGGTGTTCAGCACCACCAGCGAAAAAGGCCTCGGCATCTTCCGCTTCGACGGAGACAACGAGATCCTGTTCTCGGGCGTCCGTCTCATGATCCTGCCGGTGCTGTTCGTCCAGGCCGAGGCGCGCCGCTACTTCTTCCTGCAGCGGCTGTCGAACGTGAACCTGAAGGGTCTATCGCTCGAACAGGACCAGAACTACCACTCGAACTGGACGCTGGCCGCCAACATCTTCCTCGGCTACGAGTTCTAGTTGGCGTTGGCTTGCTGGCCGCCGGGGGCTTCGGTGACGGGGATGTGCCGGATCGAAAAGCGGCCACCGCCGTACTTCTGCACGCCCCACTCCATCGCGTCCTCGAGGCTCTCGAATACGGCGGCGGGGAACGTGGTTCCGTCGGGGATGATCGCGAAGCAGCAGGTCACGGGGGGAACTTTCAACCAATTACCACCAAAGTGACCCGGGTGTCAGCAACTGTCCTCGTCGACGCGACGCGATTTGCGTCGCGCACGGCGCCGTGCAAAACGAGGGGATCCCATGGCTGATCGCGTCCTGCTCGAGACCCGTTTCTTGCGGTGCATCGACCGCGACGGCTGGTTCTTCGTCGAACGACCGAACGCAACCGGCGTCGTCGCCATCTTTGCAGTGACCGATCAACGCCGGTTGCTCCTGGTGGAGCAGTACCGTGCCCCGATCGCCCGCACGGTCATCGAGTTGCCAGCCGGCCTCGTCGGTGACGATCCCGCGCACGGCAAGGAGGACCTGGCGGCCGGCGCCAACCGGGAGCTGTGCGAGGAGACGGGTTACCAGGCTCGACGCATGGAGCAACTGGCGGTCCTCCCCACCTCGCCCGGCGTCACGAACGAGATCGTCACTCTCTTCCGCGCCACCGGCCTCCAGAAGGTCGGCGCCGGCGGTGGCGTCGACGGCGAAGACCTGCGCGTCCACGAGGTGCCGCTCGACGATCTCGGTCCTTGGCTTGCCGAGCGTGAGCGCGGCGGCGACATGATCTCGGCGCAGCTCTACGCTGGCCTCTACGTCGCGCGTGTCACTGATACAGGAAGATGATCTCGACCCGGTTGTTCTGGGCGCGACCGTTGGTGGTGCGGTTGTCCGAGACCGGCTCGGCCGCCCCGTTGCCGCTGAACACCAGGCGCTTGCCGTCCACGCCTCGCTGGATCAGCGCCTGGTGCACCGCCTGCGCGCGCGAGTGCGACAGCGCCAGAAGCTCGCTGCTCCGGCCACGGCTGTCGGTGTAGCCGAGCACCTGCACGGGGAAGCTCGGATACTTCTTGATGAGCGCCGCGATGCTGTCGAGGATCGCGTCTCGCCCCGAAGCGATGAAGGTGTCACGGCGGTTGAACAGGAATTCGGCCGGGATCGGCAGCACCAGCCGCTGCAGGGAACCGCGGGTGTCGCGGCGGACCATGAGGCGCGAGATGGCAGCAGCCTCGCGCGCCAGGGCCTCGGCGCGGCCGCGGCTCTCGGCACTCTCGGCCTCCTGCTGGTAGGCAGGCTTCGCCGCGAGCGCCGCTTCGTCGGACTTCTTCTTGGCCATGTCGGCGCTCAACTGCGCCGCCTGGAAGCTGGACTGTTGCAGCTCCTGCTGCGCCCTGGCCAGTAGATCCTTGGCTGCCGCGTACACCGCCGCCGCGTGCTTGGCCGCGTTGACCGAATCCGCAGATTTCAGCGCCAGCTCGGCCTCGGCGATCCTCTCGACCGTGGCAGTCTTCTGACGCTCGGTCTCCGACAGCTTCTTCTCGGCCTCGAGCTGCTCTTCCAGCTTGCGGCGATCGGTGCTTTGCTGGTTGATCCGCTCCATCAGCCCGACCTGGGTGTTCAAGGACGCGAGCTCGCGCTGCAACCGGCCCTGCTCGTCGCTGGCGCGCTGGGTCTCGTCGTCAGCGTTCTCGATGCGAGCCTTGGCGCGCTCGAGGTCGTACATCGCGATCGCCTGCTTCAGCTTGATCTGACCCATCTGCGCTTCGTGGGCCGACTGCTCGATGTCGTTGCTCTGCCAATGCTGGCGCGACTGCGCCAGCCAGCGGTCGGCGGTCTTCACCAGATCGGGGTTCCGTTTGGCCGCCGCGTTCGCAGCGGGATCGGCGCGCAGCTTCTCGAACGCCTCGAGCTCGACGGGCTTCGGTGCGGTGGCACACCCGACGGCGAGGGTCAGGGTCGCCGCCGCCAGCAACCTGGCTGAGCGCGTCACTTGGCTCGCCCTTCCAGAGTGGCTTTCTTGAGCGTGGCAGTGCGGATCGCCTCCTTGGTGCGCTCGATGTCGTCACGCAGGCGCTGGAGCTCGGCCTCTTTCTTGGCGGCCTCGGCCATGAGTTTCGAGGCAGCGATCCTCTGCCGGATCATCTCGGCCTGGGCCTGGATCCGGTCATAGACGACACGGACCTCGTCGAGCTTGTCGTCGGCGCGGAACTTCCACGCCATGTCGCACCAGACGCGCATGAGAGTGATGTCCTCGCGGGCGGCACGCAGCTCGTCCAGGCGCTCGAGGTCGTTCGTATTCTGCTTGGCCGCGTCGATGAGGCGTTGCAGGTCATCGGCCTCGCCGGCGATGGCCGCGGAGGCGACCAGGGAGAGGCCGGCGACCAGGAGAACTCGTAGTCGAATCATGCTAGTTCCCAAGAAGCTAAAGGAACGCGCCCCGCGCCGCAAGCCGCCCGTACTTGACTCCGACGGGGACCGCACGGCATACCTGGAAGCTCCGTTCTGGTGAGCGTAGCCGAACGGTTAAGGCACCTGACTGTGACTCAGGGGAATGGGGGTTCAAATCCCCTCGCTCACCCCTGTGGTGATGGGAACCCTGGGAGGGTTCCCAAACCCTCCCGCGATGGGGCTTCGGCGAGCAGAGCTCGCCTGCGCCCCGACGCGGATGATGGGAACTATCCGCTGCCGGAATTCAGTATCGATAGCGGAAGCCGAAGCGAAGCGGACGTCCTACGGCGCGGAGGCGGTGACCTCGAAAACGCCGGGCGGGAAGGATCGCTGGAGAGTGACCGATGATTGAACCCCTGACGCCCCCCCGGCCATGCGCGTGGGAGCCAACCAGGCTGGCAAACCTACGGGCACGGCCACGATAACAGATCGAACGACAACAGATTGTAGGATGCTCGCCGGATGGGCTTCCATGGCGTCACCCTGACGGACGAGGTGCAAGAACGCGTCGCGGCCGGGGCCCCCACCCTGCCGCTGGCGTCGCTGGGCGCGACGGGGCTCGAGCCCGGGCGGCCGCTGAAGCTGCTGGACCGGAACTCCGAGGTGGTGGCCTCGGCCATCGCCGATCCGGAGAACGGGGTCGTGCTGGTGCTGGCGCGACACGCTTTGCGCGGAATCGACGAGCCTTTCTTCCGCGCGCGGCTCGAGACGAGTGTGGCGCTCAGACGAAAGCTGGGGCTGGTCGACGGCGTCTCGTCGTACCGGCTGGTCAACGGCGAGGGGGACGGGCTGCCCGGGATGTCGGCGGACGTCTACGGGCCGTACGCCGTGGTCTGCGTCGCCAGCCGAGGCCTCTTGCCCTACGGACGCCTGCTGGGTCAGGCGGTGCTGGACGTCGCCGGCGTCAAGGGCGTGGTGCTGAAGGTGCGCAGCAAGGATCCGCAGGACCGGGCGAACAAGGACGAGGTGCTGGGCGAACGGCCGGCGGCGAAGCTGGTGGTGGAGGAACTGGGCGTTCCGTTCGAGGTGCACCTCCTGGGCGCGCTCAACGTCGGGCTCTTCTGCGACATGCGCGAGCACCGGCGCGGGCTTGGCCGGTTCGTCGCCGGGGCACGGGTGCTGAACACGTTCGCGTACACCGGGGCGCTGTCGGTCGCCGCGGCGCGGGCGGGCGCGGCCGCCGTGACCAGCGTGGATCTCTCGTCGGGCGTGCTGTCCTGGGCGCGAGAGAACTTCCGGCTGTCCGGTCTGCCGACGGACGACCCACGCTTCCGCTTCGAGGTATCGGACGTGCGGCGGTTCATGGAGAAGGCGCGCGGCGCGGGCGAGACGTATGACACCGTCATACTAGATCCGCCGACGGTGTCGGCGGCGCGGGCGTCGCAATGGTCCATGAAGAAAGACTACCCCGACCTGATCGCACTGGCGGCGCGCCTCCTGTCCCGGGAGGGGGGCTTCCTCTGGTGCTCGGCGAACAGCCGCAAGGGGCCCGGGGTGCTGGACCACGTGCGCGATGGGCTGCGGCGCTCGGGGCGGTCCGGCGCCATCCTCGAGGTGGGTGGGCTGCCTCCGGACTTCCCCACGCCGGCGGACTGGCCCGAGTCCCGTTATCTCGAGGTCTGCCAGATTCGTGTAGGGTGACGAGGGTGAGAGGGTGAATAGATGAGGCGGGTCGCCTTCCTGATCCCGCTCATCGCGCTCGCAAACTGCCGCGACGGGCACGACCCGGGTGCCGGCGGGGCGGATGCGGGGCGGGCCGATGGTGCACCCGGTCCCGAGGTGCCACCGCCGCCGCTGGACGTGGACTTCACCGTCAGCGGCTGCCCGCAGTCGACGGCCGGCCCGCGATGCACGGGCCGCGCCCCCTTGACCATCGAGCTGGTCCCGATCGCCACCGGCGGCGCCACCCGCTTCGTCTGGGATTTTGGCGACGGGACTCCGCGCTCGTCGGAGCGCACGCCCCGACACACCTACGCGCTACCCGGCTCGTACGCGGTGACGCTGGTGGCCGGCGTGGGCGCGAGCGCGGCCTCGCAGACGCGGTCGGACTTCGTCGTGGTGACCCGCAACAGCGCGGGCGAGGCCTGTGACGTCGACGCCCAGTGCCAGGTCGGGCTGCGCTGCGTCTGCGGCTCGGCCGAGCAATGCCCGGCGGCGTTCGCGCGGGGCATCTGCGCGGCTTCGTGCGCGGACGACTTCTGCGCAACGGTCGAGGTCTGCGCGAACCTGACGGGTTCCGGCCAGGGGCGGTCGGAGCCGTGGCAGCGGCCGCTGTGCCTGCGGGCGTGCATGGCCGACGCCGACTGCGGTCCGTGGCTGCGCTGCCGCGACCTGCCTGACCGTGAGGGAAACTGGGTGCGCGGCTGCTTCGCGGAGCACCCGCTGCCGGTCGGCGTGTCCTGTCGCAACGCCACCGGCCAGCTGCGTGACGAGGTCTGCGTCACCCGCGCCTGCGCGGACATGGGCGCCAACGGAGTCTGCACGATGGATTGCGACGGCGCGGCCTGCCCGCCCGGGTCGGCCTGCGCAGACATCGCGGACGGCCGCAGCATCTGCCTCCGAGCCTGCGGCCTGGGATTTGCCTGCGATACCGATCCCCTGCTGACGTGCGTGCGGGAGAACCGGGGGCCGCTGGGGTTCGCGCTGCGGGTCGCGGCGGCGCCCGCCAGCTACTGCGGGCCCCGGCCCTGTGCCAGCAGCGCCGACTGCGGCCCGACCGGCCAGTGCCGCATCAACGCCGAAGGCGCCCACTGCATGCGGCGGGACTAGAGCCATAGCTCGATCCCGAGGCGCACCGCCAGGGCGGCGGGGAGTTGCCCGGTCAAGGCGAACGCCAGCCCCGGCAGCACGGCCGCGGCGGGATGCGCGCCGACGGCCAGCGACAGGAGCGCCGCCACGAGAAACCCGATCCAGCGCCACGGCAGCCCGCGCTGGACGATCCCCCGCACGGCCAATTCCTCGGCGAGCGGCTGGATCGCGCCGGCAGCGGCCAGGGCGAGCGACAGGCCCACCGTCGGGAACCAGTGACGCGACCGTCGCACCAGATAGACCAGTGCCACCAGGGCGATGAGCCCCGCCCAGAGCGCTGCGCCCCACGGCGCCGACGCCTCCAGCTTCGCCGTCGCGACTGCCTGGGCCTGCGTGCCGAGCGCCAGCAGCAGCGCCAGCGTGGCGCCGTCAGCCGCCACCACCGGCCGAAGGCTCCGGGGCGGCGGATCGAGCACGTGCGCGGCGTGATCCACACCGGCGATCCAGTGCAGCGCCACGGCAATCCCGTAGAGCAGCAGCGCCGGCAGCTGCACCTCGGGCGGCGACACCAGCACCACGTCGAAGAGGCCTGCCAGCACCAGGAACAGGTAGACCGTCCCCACCCCCACGGCCCGGCTGCGTTCGTCCGAGAAATCGGCGGCGCCGCTCGCAACACCGATGGCCAACCAGGAGACCGTGACCGACCCCAGCAGCACGAGGCCGCCGAGCGTCAGCGCCTCGCCCTGCAGGCGGATCGGGCCAGCCAGGACCACGCCGAGGTACACCGCCAGCCCTGCTGCGCCGATCAGCGTCGACCACAGCACCGCCTTCCAGGCGAACAGCCGACCGAGCGGCACGGGAGCGGCGCGAAGTAGCCAGAAGGCGCGGCGCTCGGACTCCATGTGCCCGAGCGGGCCGAAGGTCGCCATGTAGGCCGCCATCGAGAACGCCAGCACGGCCGCGTGTCGCGGCTCGTCGGCGACCCAGGACCATCCTGCGCTGCCGAACACCTGGATGCCGATGAAGATCGCCGGCAGCGCCAGCAGCGTCACCAGACGGGCGCGGTCACGCACCAGCAGGTGGAAGTCCTTGGTGAGCGGCGTGATGCGCGCGCCCTCGACCGGCCGTCGCGCGGCCTCGGCCCAGGGGGCTCCCGCCTGTTCCCAGCCACCGCGCCCCACCCAGCGCGCAGCCACGGCGGCGGCGAGCAGCAGCGCTCCACTCGCCGCCATGAGGCCCCCCAGCGCCACGAGCGCCGCCACGCCACCCGCCAGCGCCAGAGCCGCCACAGGCCCGACGATGACCATCCCCGGCGCCACGCCCAGCACCGCCTGCCAGGGCTCGAGCGCGGTGACAAGGGCTTGCGGCCGCCGCAGAAGCCAGCTGGCCCCGACCCACACGAAGGCCATGGTCAGCGCGGCGAACAACGCCAGCAGCGCCCAGGCGAGCCGCCGCCGAGGGGCCGGCACCAGGCGCACCACCACCATCTGCCCCGCGTCGGCGGCCGCCGAGACCCCGACCTGCACCACGACCGACGCCACGGCCACCAGGGCCACCCCCGGCAACCCCAGCCGCCAGGAAAGCGCCGCCGCCAGGAGCACCGGGAACAGGAACAGCGCATCGAAGACGTCGGTCACCGCGCCGGCCAGCGCGCGCGCCACCACCAGCCGCGGCAAGCTCACCGGCCGCGCCAGCAGGAACTCGTTCTCGCCCGAGCCGCCCATCACCGCCTCGCCCATCGCCATCTTTCCCGCGGCGCTGGCCATGACGATCCCCAGCGTCACCAGACCGACGAGCCGCGCCTGAACGTCGATCGGCACCTCGCTCAAGCTGTCGAGCGCCGTCGCGAATAGCCCGACGTAGGCGATCGGCGCCAGGAGCGCCAGCGCCCAGGCCACCCGCATCGAGCGCCGCCGCGGCCGCCGCAGCCCGTTCCACGCCATGCGCAGCCGCTGCCGGACCAGCAGCAGCGCCAGGGTCACCCGGTCACCTTCAGGAACAGATCCTCCAGCGTCTCGTCGGGGCGGCCGGCAAACTTCGCACGCAGCTCGGCGGGCGATCCCACCGCCTGCAGCGCCCCATCGCGCACGATCGCCACACGGTGGCAGAGGCGCTCGGCCGCCTCCAGCAGGTGCGTGGAGATGAAGATCGTCCGGCCCTCCGACGCCAGCTCGGTCAAGGTCGCGCGCATGTCGCGAGCCCCGCGCGGGTCGAGACCATTCGTCGGCTCGTCGAGGATCAGCACCTTGGGCTCGTGGATCAGCGCCGCCGCAAGGGCCAGCCGCTTGCGCATCCCCAGCGAGTAAGTGGTGGTGAACGAGCCCAGGTCGGCGCCGAGCCCGAAGCGCTCCCCGCACGCGCCCGCACGCCGCCGTGCCTCGTGACGATCGAAGCCGTGGAGGCCGGCGACGAACTCCAGGAGCTCGCGCCCCGAAAGGTAAGGATAGAGGAACGGATCCTCCGGCAAGTACCCGACGTCGCGCTTGAGCTCCACGTGGTCGGCGTGGCAATCACGCCCGAGGATCGACGCCCGCCCCGACGTCGGCGTCAAGAGACCCATCAGGAGGCGCATGGTGGTGGTCTTGCCCGACCCGTTCGGGCCCAGGAACCCCATCACCTCCCCCGCCTCGACGCGCAAGGTGAGCTCGTGGACCGCCGTCTTGTCGCCGAACCGTTTGCCGAGGGCGAAGGTCTCGATCACGCCGCCGCCGGCGTCCTCAAGGACGCGAGGTCGAGCGGATCCACGCCGTCTGCGGCGTCGAGGCCGAGGCGGACAATCTCCACCGCCTCCGGACCACCCAGCGCCTCGATGACCTCCACCGGCCGCGCGTGGGCCTCGGCGGTGACCGTGACCGTGAAGGTCACTCCCACGCCGTCGCGCCAGTCGAAGCGGGAGGCGAGTTCGGGCGAGACGCGCCCCACCTCGGTCAATGTCCGTCGCACGTCCAGCGTGCGGCCGAGCTCGCCGTCCCGCCGCACCACCGACAACGGTGCGGTGCCCCTGGCGAGCGCCAGCATCTGGTCGACGGCCGCATCGGCCGGCAGCCAGGCGGCGTACCGCGCGCGACCGATCACCCGCCCCAGCGCCCGGTCCTGGTCGCCCAGCGCCGCCGCCCCCAGGAACTCGATTCCCTCGAGGGTCACCTGGTTGAGTCGCTGCAAGAGCTCGACCGGATCCACGTCCCCGACCAGCTTGACGTCCATCAGTTCGCCCAGCGAAGGCATGCCGAGGCCCAGCGCCGGCCCGTAACTGAGCTCGGCCTTGGGGTGAAAGCCGACCGAGTAGTGCAGCTCGACCTCGGCACGCCGGAAGATGCGCGGCAGGTGTCGTACCAGATCCAGGTGGCTGAGATACGCCACGCGCCCCAGCTTGGTGTAGCGCAGCCGGTAGCGACGCGGCTCGCCCTGCGAAAAGCGCGTCGGCGGCGCGATCCGCCCCTTGGTTCCGGGCGCCCCGCCCGCGCGCACCACCGGCGGCGGCAGCACGGCCGGCGTCCAGGCGTTCATCCGCCGCAGATAGTAGAGCCGCTCTCGCTTCATCCCGTCGAGATCGCAGGCGACGCCGCAGTCGTAGCAGACCAGCTTCTGCTTCGTTCCCCCCTCGGCGTCCGCGACGTTCGTGTGATGCAGGAGCTGCTTGTAGGGCTTACCGCAAGGTGGAGAGAGCCGGTCCTTGAGCGCCTTGCGGTACTCCATCTTCAGGAAGTCCACATCGAGGGCGATGTCGATGTGGTCCCAGGGCAGCTTCGCGGTCACCGGGATCGTCCCGAGGTAACGCTCCGGATCGAAACCCCCCGCCCGCTCCTCCTCGACGGCCTTGTCCCACAGATCCATGCGCAGCCCCTCGTCCCAGCCGTCGAAACGGCACCCGAGGCGGAACGCGCGCTCGAGGAGATCGGCACACGCACGATCCCCGCGCGAGAAGATCCCCTCCAGGTGCGACTGGTGGTTCTCGTGCATCTTGAGGGTGACACGCAGCCGCTTCGCTTCGGAGAGCAGCAGCGCCTGCTTCCGTTCGGTGTCGGCCTCGCCGTCCATGGCGCACCACTGGAACGGCGTGTGTGGTTTGGGCACGTGGGTCGAGACGGACGCCGTCACCTTGGCGCCGCGGAAGTACTGCCGCCCGATCTCCTGCACGCGCGCCGCGGTCTCGACGATGCCGCGCACGTCATCATCATCCTCGGTCGGCAGGCCGATCATGAAGTACAGCTTCATGCGCTGAAACCCGCGCGAGAACACGCGGTGCGCGGACTCGATGATGTCCTCCTCGGTGACGTTCTTGGCGATGACGTCGCGCATCCTCTGCGTGCCGGCCTCGGGTGCGAAGGTCAGCCCCTGCGCGCCCATGGTCGCCATGTCCGCCAGCAGGTCCTCGTTGAGGCCGTAGGCGCGGAGCGAGGAAACCGACAGCGACACCTTCTCGTCACGCAACTTGGCCATCGCCGCCTTCACCAGCGGCGTCACACACGAGTAGTCGGCCATCGACAGCGAAGTCAGCGACGTCTCGTCGTAGCCGCCCTTGCGCGCGCCGTCGACGAGCGCATCGATCACCGCCACTGGGTCGCGCTCGCGCACCGGGCGGTAGATCATCCCCGCCTGGCAGAAGCGGCAACCCTCGGTACAGCCACGCGCCACCTCGACCGCCATGCGATCGAAGATCGCCTCGCCGTAAGGCAGCGGCGAATCGTCGGGAAATGGATAGCGGTTGATGTCTGCCACCCAGACCCGCTTGGGCCGAGGCGGCACGCGCGAATCGAGAGCCGCGCCCACGACGATGAAGCCGGTCTCGGGATCGCGCAGGGTGGCGTAGAGCTCGGGCACGTAGAGGGGATACCTCTCGGCCAGGCGGATCAGCCGCTCGCGCCGCGGCACGCCCTGCCGCCGCAGCTCCGCGACCTCGAGGCAAAGCGCAGGAAGGTGCTCCTCGGCCTCGCCGATGAAGAAGGCGTCGATGAAGGGCGCCAGCGGCTCGGGGTGGGTCGCGGTCGGCCCGCCACACAGGATCAACGGGTGCTCGTCGCGGCGCGCCTCGGCCCTGACCGGGATGCCCGAGAGATCCAGAAGCGCCAGCACGTTGGTGTACGTCAGCTCGTACTGGAGAGAGATGCCGATGACGTCGAAGTCGCCCACCGGCGACGCGGTTTCCAGCGTCAGGAGCGGCAGGGCGCGCGTGCGGAGCTGCTCCTCCATATCGGTCCAGGGCGAGAACGCCCGCTCGCAGGCGATCTCGGGCACGCGGTTCAGCGTCGCGTAGAGGATCTTCGTTCCGAGGTGCGACATCCCGATCTCGTACGTGTCCGGGAATGCCAGGCAGACACGGGCGCGCACGGTGGCCGGATCCTTGCGGACCTGGTTGTACTCGCCGCCCACGTAGCGTGACGGCTTGGCGACCTCGGTCAGGAAGTCCGCGTAAGGATGGCGCCCCATGAGGGGGCGCAGTCTACCTCGTTACAAACTACCCTGCAGGATCAGGGGGAAATTGATGGAATACTCCTCGGAGTTCGCCGGGAAGGCCCAGCGCTTCACCGACATCTTGATGCAACCTTCCACGGTGGAGAACTCCGGAGGCGCGCTCAACTGGACGGCCTTCACCATCCCCGACATCCCGACGGAAGCCGTGACGTCGATGCGCCCGCTCTTGAGCCGCTCGTCCCGCTTCAAGGCACGTTCGTAGCAGATCTTGATCGCCTGCTGATTGTCCTTCTTGCGGACCACGGCGCTGATCATCGATTCGGAGATGCCCCCCCCGGCGGCAGGGGCTGCCGCGGTCGAGGCATGCGTCGGCGTGAAGGTCTTCACCTGGCGCTCCCCGGCGGCAACGGAAGGCGCGACCGGTGGAGGCGTGACCGCAGCAGGCTGAACGGGAGCCGGCGCGGCAGCTCGCGGAGCCGGCCGCGGCGCCGGGCGAGCCGCCACGCGCTTCGGGTCGCGATCGACGTGGGCGGTCGCGGTCGCAGGCTCGGTGCCGCCGACGGACGCCTTGAAGCGCTGCTCGGCGTCCTCGCGCGCCTGCTTTTCAGACGCTTGCACGTCGGCAGGTCGCGAGCCCGAGCGCGCCACGCCGGGGTTCGTCGGATCCTCGTGGGGACGGTTGATCAGAACCACGACGGCCAGGCCGACGAGGATCACGACCACGGCCGCAGCAGCGATGATCCGGATCGACGGATTGCGGCTGAAGAACCCGGGCAGCCCGGTAAGCCGCGACAGGCCGGACTCAGCTCGCCCCTGCGCGGCCACGGGCAGCGGCGCCGACGCGGGGGGCGGAAACATGGGCCCTACCAGGGCTGGCGGTGGCTGCGGCGCCACGAACGGCGCGTCGTCGAAGGGCGACAGCCGCTCGCGCACCGGCGCCACAGCCCTCGATGCCGGCCGCATCGCGGGCACAGCCCTCGACGCCGGACGCGCCGGCAGTTCGGTCTTGAACAGAGCCGCGTCCAGCGGTTGCACGCGTGTGCGGTCCTGCTCCTCGAAACCGTGGGGGGCGGGCGTCTCGGGGCCAGGGTCGACCGGAGGCGGCACCGGCCTGGCTCCCGCACGCGGCGGCGGCAGCGTCGCCCGACCCGGCGTGTGGGAACCGGGCAGCGCAGCACGGCCCGGGGTGTTCGACGCCGGCAGCGGGGCACGGCCGGGGGTCCCACCTGGCGCCTTCAGCGGCGGTGGCGCTGGAACACGCGCGGCGGGCTTGCCGCCCAGCGCCTTCAACTCATCGGCCAGCACCGGAACGGCGGCTGGCGGTTTCCAGGAATCGAAATCCGGTCGCCAGACGAAGATCTCCGCGCCCGCCTTGGCGCCGGCGATGCGCTTGACCGCCTCGGAGCGGCCGAGCGGGCCCACCTGAACGCCGTCGACGCCGACGAACCATTCCTCGGCGGGAGCGGCCGGAGCAGCCTTCGGCCGGGGTGGCGGGGGTGGCGGGGGCGCAGCCATGGCGACCGCGCCGCCCGGATCGCGGACGGTGATGACGTTCTCGCAGGTCTTGCAGCGGATCTTGAGGATCTTCTGCCTGACCTTGTCGTCCGCAATCGAGTAACGGGTCTGGCACCGGTCGCAGACGAACTTCATCCGTGGTTCTGCGGCTCCTCCCGTCGTCCAGCCTAGCGCTAACCCCGGGTGAGCGCCAGCACGAGGACGAGCGCGGCGACGATGACCGCACCGACGATGCCGAGGACCATCGGCAGGCGGCTCGGCTCCGGCACCGGCCGGTTGGCGGCCCCGCCCCGTCTCGCCGTCGCCGCGGGCGCCACCTTCGGGGGTTGCGACACCGGGGGCTCGGACGGCGCGGGCTCCGCCGCGACCTCGGGCGCGGCCGCAGGCCCTTCGGCCGTGTGCGCGAGCGGCACGATCGGCCCGCTTGCCCGCAATGCGTCGGCAAGCGCCTTGCCCGCGCCCGACGACGGCCGATCGAAATCCAGCGCCTCCGGATCGTCCACCTCGTCGTCGATGAACGCCTGCGCGCGTCGCAACCCGACCTCCGACACCGGCGCATCCACCGAGAAGAGGTCCTGCAGATAGCGCGCCAGGTGGTGGTTGCGCACATGCGCGCCCATGCCTTCCAAGAAGCGCTCGAGGTCCGAGAACAGCTCCCCGGCCGACGCGTAACGGTCGTCCGGGTTCTTCTCCAGGGTCTTGAGGACGATCAGCTCCAGCTCGCGCGGGTAGTCGCGGCGCACGTAGGTGGGCGGCGCCGCCTTCTCCTCGACGATGCGCTTCATCACCACCTCCATCGGTCCCCGCCACAGCCGCCGCCCGAGCGTGATCTCGTACAGGATCGTCCCCAGCGAGAACACGTCCGAGCGCCCGTCGAGCGCATCGCCCTTCACCTGCTCGGGCGACATGTACGACGCCTTTCCCGGCCGCCCCGACTCGTCGCCGCCGCTGCCCTGACGGGCGATCCCGAAGTCGATCACCTTGGTTTGCCCCGAGAACCCGATCACCAGATTCGTGGGCGAGATGTCCCGGTGGATGATGCCGAACCGCTCGCCGCGCGCGTCGAGCCCATCGTGCATGTAGGCCATCGCCGCCGCCGTCTGGGCCACGATGTGGATGGCGTGCTCCATCGACAGCGGCCGCGACGCCTCGATGCCACGGCGGATGACGTCCGTCAGCGTCTTGCCAGGCAAATGCTCCATGGCGATGAAGTGCACGCCCGCGTCCTCGCCCACGTCGAACACGTGCACGATGTTCGGGTGGCTGAGCATCGCCGCCAACCGCGCCTCGGCCAGGAACATCTCGATGATCTCGCGGTTGTCCGCGTAGCGCGCCTGCAGCACTTTGAGCGCCAGGTCCTTGGAGAATCCGCCCACGCTTTCGTAGCGGGCCAGGAAGATCTCGGCCATACCGCCCGACGCCAGATGCTCGACCAAGGTGTAGCGCCCGATCTTCTGTCCCTTGAGCTGCCGCGCGGGGTTCATCAATCGCCTCGGTTGATCAGCATCGCGGCGTCGTGCAGGACCTTGTCCTCGACGTCGGGCGCCGACGAATCATAGTAGCCGCGGATGCGCAGCGCCTGGTCGACCAGCACGAAGTGCGTGCCGTGGAACAGGCTGGCGAAGTCGGTCTCGCCCTGCGCACTGCCCATGGCAATCTTCAGGCCCTCCTCGACGGTGGATTTCATCGCCGCCAGGTCGCCCGTCAAGAATTTCCACATCCGCGGGCTGGCCTTCACCTTGCGAGCGTACTCGGCCAGGCGCTCCGGGGTGTCATACGACGGATCGACACTGAACGACACCAGGTGAAAAGCCGGACCAAGGCCGCGGGCGCGACGCTGGATCTTTCCCATCTTCGTGGTGATGGCCGGGCAGATCGTCGGACAGCGCGTGAAGATGAAGCCGGCGGCCCAGACGGTCCCCCGCAGCTCCTCGCTCCCGAACGGACGGCCGTCCTCGGCCACCAGCCGGAAGGCGGGCAGCACCCCCAGCAGCGGCAACGGAGGCGGGACCGGGCGGCGGACCTGGTTGGCGATCGGAATCGCGATACCAAGGATGACCGCAGTCATCCAGAAGAGCGGCCGCGACACGAGCGCCGCTGCGCGACGCTGCAACATCGGCACCGCGAGGGACATCAGCGGGCAGGAAACTACCACATGGTTCGTCCTTGACGTCCCAGTTTGAAAGTTCGAACGTCTCTCGGATCATGCCCCCCACAGGACGTCGTACCCGGGTGCGCTGGCTGATGGTGTTCCTCGCCTTCAGCGGGACCGCCATCAGCTACATCGACCGCGCCAACCTGGGCGTCGCCGCCACCTTCATCGACAAGGAGTTCCAGCTCGGCAATGCCACCATGGGACTCATCCTGGGGGCGTTCTTCTGGTCATACGCCGGGGGCCAGATGCCCGCGGGCTGGTTCGTCGACAAGGTGGGGGCGCGGGTGGCCTACACGATTGCGGTCGTCTGGTGGTCCATCTTCACGGCGGCGGGGGCCGCGGCCCAGGGCTTCAAGTCGCTCTTCGTCTTCCGCTTCTTGCTGGGCGCCGGCGAGGCGCCCGCGTATCCCTGCAACGCCAAGGTCGTGTCCGACTGGTTCCCGCGCAGTGAGCGCGCCTTCGCCACCAGCATCTTCGACAGCGGCGCCCGCGTGGGCAGCGCGCTCTCATTGCCAATCGTGACCGCCATCGTCGCCGGCTTCGGCTGGCGGATGTCGTTCGTCATCACCGGGGCGCTGGGCATCGTCTGGGCCGTTTTCTGGGTGGCGCTTTACCGGCTGCCTCAGGACCACAAGATGGTGTCGGACGAGGAGCGCGCTTACATCGAGAAGGGTCAGACGCCCGTGCAGGTCGAGACCGACTCCGGTCCGAAGGTGCGCTGGCGCGACCTTTTCCGCTACCGGACAATCTGGGGAATGATGCTCGGGTTCTTCTGCCTGAACGTCGTCATCTACTTTTTCATCACCTGGTTCCCCACGTATCTGCTGACGGAACGAGGCGTCAACCTGAAGCAACTGGGGACCCTCGGCACGTTGCCAGCGCTGTTCGCCATCCCGGCGGGCTACCTCGGGGGCCTGGCCTCGGACGCACTGGTGCGCCGAGGAGTGCGCCTGACCGTCGCGCGCAAGCTGCCGATCGTCGGCGGCCTGGCGATGTCCTCCAGCATCGCCCTGGCGGCGATCATGCCCGGCATCTACTCGTGCTTGGCGCTGCTGGCGCTGTGCTACGGCAGCCTCTCCTTCGCCGCGGCCAGCATCTGGTCGCTGCCCGCCGACATCGCGCCCAGCAAGAAGCTGGTGGCCTCCATCGGAGGTGTCCAGAACTTCGCCGCGAACCTCGGGGGCGTCGCCTGTGCCTCGCTCATCGGCCTCATGCGCGACGTCACCGGCGGCTTCACCGTGCCGCTGGTCATCGCTGGCGGCTTCGGCCTGGTCGGCGCGGCGTCGTACCTCTTCATCGTGGGCGACATCGCACCCTTGACCATGCCGCAGGCCCGCGCCTTGCGAGCGCCTTGAGCCACGTGCTATTGCCAGGTTGCCGGTGACCTCAGAGGACGCGCACGCCCACGGCCACGCCATCACCGAGTGGCCGGCCGATCATTTCCTGGGTCGCGCCTCGGCGCTGAAGCTGGGGATGTGGATCTTCCTGCTCTCGGACGCCTTCTCGTTCGGGGGGCTGCTGCTGTCCTACGGCATCCTGCGCGGCGGTTCCACCGTCTGGTGGCACAGGGGGGAGCCCGACCTGGGCATCAACTTCACCGCCGGGCTCACCTTCCTGCTCATCTGCTCGAGCATGACCATGGTGCTGGCGGTGGCCGCCGCCAAGGAGGGCGACCGCAAGCGGATGATGACCTTCCTTGGCTTCACCATCCTGGGCGGGCTGCTGTTCCTCCTCGGTCAGTACGCCGAGTACTGGGGCCTTCACGAGCCGGGGTTGCTGAAGCGTGGGCTACTGTTCGGGCAATCGGCGCGCGCCACGACCTTCTATCTCATCACCAGCTTCCATGGCTTCCACGTCTTTTCCGGCGTCGTGCTCATGACTGTGATGCTGGTGCGCGCCCTGCGCGGCAAGGTCAGCGCGGACGCCATCGAGTCGGTCGGCCTCTTCTGGCACTTCGTGGATCTGGTCTGGATCCTGGTGTTCACCTTCGTCTATCTGATACCGGCGGAGCCGGGATGATGGCGAGCGCGCACTCACGCAAGGCCTATTTCCAGGTATTCGCGGCGCTGGTGGTGCTCACCGCGGCGGAGATCGCCGTGGTCTACGTGCCGGGGATCCGCCGCGGGCTTCTCGTCTCGGCCCTGGTGTTGATGGCGGTCGCCAAGGCAGCGCTGGTGATGGTGTTCTTCATGCACCTCGGCAGCGAGACGCGGGCGGTGAAACTCGGGGTGATCCTGCCGTTTCTCTTGCCGGCGATCTACGCCTTCGTGCTCATCGGTGAGGCGGCCTGGAGGTTCCTGTCGTGAACTTCGTGGTGACAATCCTCTGCCCCGTCTGCGCGACGCGAACGGGCCAGGGCTGGGGAACCTACGCAGTCATCGGCGCGATGATCGCCGTTCCCTACGTGGTGACGGCGGTGGCGTTGAAGGTCATCAAGCGGATCTCCAAGGATGCATAGCCTCCTTCCTGTTCTCACACCGGTGCCCGAGACGGGCTGGGGTCTGCCCGACGATGCGTCGGTGCATGGCCACCGGATCGACCTGCTGATGAACACCACCAGCGTGTTCGTCGGGATCCTGTTCGGCGTCACCGTGGCCTGGTTGGCGTGGGCTGCCTTCAAGCACGGCACCCGGCGCCGCGCCGACTACGACCACGGCAGCGGCAGGGCGCAGGTGCTGAAGGCGTCGATCCTGTCGGTGGTGATCTTCGCCGTCGTCGACGGCAACCTGCTGGTGAACGGGTTGCTGGATCTGGACCAGGCGTTCTGGAACTTCGACAAGGCGCAGGCGACCCCGGGGGCGGTGCGAATCGAGGTGAACGCCCACCAGTGGGCCTGGGACGCGCGCTACGCCGGCGTCGACGGCAAGTTCAACACGGCCGACGACATCGTCACCCTGAACGACATCCGGGTGCCGATAGACACGCCGGTGGTCGTGCAACTGGCCGCCACCGACGTCATCCACAGCTTCTCGCTGCCGAACTTCCGGGTGAAGCAGGACGCCGTGCCCGGGATGATCAACCGCCTGTGGTTCCAGGCAAAGAAGACCGGCGACTTCGACATCGCCTGCGCCCAGCACTGCGGCGCCCACCACTACAAGATGCGGGGACAGCTGACCGTGATGTCCGAAGCCGACTTCAAGGCGTGGTCCGCGCAAGCAGGCGCGTTGTCACAGCGGGCATACGACGCCGAGGATCCGGGCTCTCATTGGGGCTGGGACTGGGAGAAGGGGAACCACTGATGGATCTGCAGCCGATCCACCCCGAGCCGACGGTCTTCCTGCGCAGGTACGTCTTCTCGACCGACCACAAGATGATCGCCAAGCAGTTCCTGTGGGCGGGCCTGCTGTTCCTGCTGTTCGGAGGCCTCCTTGCCATGCTGATCCGCTGGCAGTGGGCGTACCCGGGGCAGAAGGTGCCGATCATCGGCGACCTGCTCTTCCGCCGGTCGGGCGGGGTGATCACACCGTCGGCCTACAACGCCTTGTTCACCATGCACGGCCTGGTCATGATCTTCTTCGCGATAACCCCGATCATGATCGGCTGCTTCGGCAATCTGTGCATCCCGTTGATGATCGGCGCGCGCGACATGGCGTTCCCGCGGCTGAACATGCTGTCGTTCTGGACCTTCGTCGTCTCGCTGGTGCTGATCTCCGTCTCCTTCCTGGTGCGGCTCGGTTCGGCCAGCGCCGGCTGGACCACCTACCCTCCCCTGTCGACGCCGATAGGCACCCCGGGCGCGGGGCAGACGCTGGTGGTGGCAGCGCTGTTCGTCACCGGCGCGGCGACGATCATGGGGTCGATCAACTACGTCACCACGGTCATCCGATTCAGGGCCCCCGGGATGACGTACATGCGTATGCCGCTGACCGTCTGGGGTCTGTGGCTGACCGCGATCCTGAACGTGCTGTTCGTGCCGGTGCTGGGCGCGGCGGCGCTGCTGCTGTTCCTGGACCGCGCGTTCGGGACGCAATTCTTCATCGCCGGAGCAGCATCGGTGCGCGGCGGCGGCGACCCGATCCTGTTCCAGCACCTGTTCTGGATCTTCGGTCACCCGGAGGTCTACATCCTGATCTTGCCGGCCTGGGGCTTCGTCGGCGATCTGGTGTCGTTCTTCGCCCGCAAGCCGGCCTACTGGTACAGGGGGTCGGTCCTGGCCATGGTGGCGGTGACGGTGCTGTCCGCCGTCGTCTACGGGCACCACATGTTCACCACCGGCATGAACCCGATGCTGGGCAAGGCCTTCATGGTGCTGACGCTGATCATCAGCGCGCCGGCCGAGTTGCTGTTCCTCAACTGGCTGCACACCATCTGGAAGGGATCGAACCGGCTGACCTCGCCGATGCTGTTCACGCTGGGGGTGGTGTTCGTGTTCGCGCTGGGTGGCCTGACCGGCATTTACCTGGCAACGATCTCGACCGATCTCTACCTTCACGACACCATGTTCGTCGTCGGGCACTTCCACCTGACGATGGCGGCGGCGACCTACCTCGGCAGCTTCGCCGCCATCTATTTTTGGTTCCCGAAGATGTTCGGCCGGAAGCTGCACGAGGGCCTGGGCAAGGCGCACTTCTGGGGTTCCCTGATCTTCATCACCCTGCTGTTCGTCGGGCAACTGGCCGTCGGCTACGCGGGGCAGCCGCGTCGGCTGTGGGATCCGACCGCCTACTCCTTCCTGAAGCACCTGGGACCGATGAACCGGTGGACCAGCTATTTTGCGTTCGCGCTCGGGGTCTCGCAGCTGCTGTTCGTGGTGAACTTCTTCGGCAACGTCTTCAAGAAGCCGAACACCGAGGCGAACCCCTGGCAGGTGGGCACTCTGGAGTGGACCGTGGCCTCGCCACCCCCGCACCACAACTTCGACGTCATCCCCACGGTGGTGCGCGGCCCGCACGAGTTCAGCAACCCCGAGGTGCAAAAGCGCCTGGGCCGCGACTGGATCTCGCAGACCGAGGACCTGCCAGCGGATCCCGGCGAGGCCGCCACGGCGGTGAAGACATGACCGCCACCACCGCCGACACCTCGGCGGAGAAGACCGCCGTTCTGGGCATGGTCATCTTCATCGCCTCCTGGGCGATGCTGTTCGCGGGGCTGTTCTTCGCCTACGGGGCCATCCGGGTCCGGGCGCTGGCGTGGCCGCCCGCGGATCTGCCGCAGCTGCCGCTGCTGTTGCCGTCGCTGGCGACGGCGGCGCTGGCGCTGTCGAGCTGGCTGCTGGAGCGGGCGCGGCGGACGGGCAACGGCGTGCCCTGGGCGGCGCTGGCCGGGGCGCTGTTCCTCGGGCTGCAGGTCGTCGTCTGGCGCGATCTGCACGCCGCGGGACTCCGTCCCGACACCGGCACCTACGCTTCGGTCTTCTTCGGCCTCACCGTGTTCCACGGGCTGCACGTGGCGGTGGGGCTGGTGGCGCTGGGATGGCTGGCGCTGCGGCGGACGTCCCTGTCGCTGCGCATCTGGACGCTGTACTGGCACATGGTGGGCGTGATCTGGGGCGTGATGTTCTTCCTGCTGTACCTGATATGAAGCGCGCCGTCCTGCTCCTCGTCCTTCTGGGTGCCTGCCGGTCACGCGGCCCGTTCACGCAGTCCCTGGCGCTGGGCGGCGGCAAGTCGGTCGCCCCCGAGGTGCTGAACGACGGACACGAGGGGTACATGCTGTACTGCTACGCCTGCCATGGCGAGAAGGGTGACGGTCGTGGCCCGTCGGCGCCCGGGATGCGACCGCCGCCGCGCGACTTCACCCAGGGCATGTTCAAGTTCGCCGGCGTCTCGGCGGGCGAGTTGCCCAACGACGACGATCTGGTGGCGCTGGTGCGCAGCGGCCTCGAAGGGACGCCGATGCTCGCCTGGGACATTCCCGAGCGCGAGCGCAACGCCATCGTGCAGTTCCTCAAGACCTTCTCCGAGCGCTGGAAGACCGAGACCCCCGGTGAAAGGGTCGTCCCCGACGCCGCGGATCCCTGGACCGGCAAGGAGGCGGAGGCGATCGAGCTCGGTGAGCGCATCTACCACCTGCAGGGTGCCGAGATGAACGCCGCCGGTCAGCCGGTGCACATCTACGCCGGCTGCAACGCCTGCCACCCGAGCTACCTGGCGAAGGCCGAGCTGGACAAGCTGTCGCAGCGGGTGCTGAAGAAGCCGGCCGAGCTGCGCGAGGATCCGTTCCGCCCCGCGGCGAAGGAGAGCGAGTACAAGATCGGCGAGCACAAGCTTCCGCTGCTACCGACGGACTTCATGTTTCATCCCATCAAGACGGGCACGGGCCTCGAGTCGCTCTACCGGACCATCGGCGCCGGCATCGGCGGCACGGCCATGCCGTTCTGGAAGGCGGCCATCAACAACGCGGACATGTGGGCACTGGCGCACTACGTGCGCAGCGTGGCCCAAAAGCGCGGCACCGCCGAAGCGATGGCGTTGCAGGCCAAGCTGGTCGCGGAGTAGCCCCCCGCTTCACTGGCAGCGGTTGTCGCTGCAGTTGTCGCTGCACTTCTCGACGCGCCCCCACTGGCCGTCGGAGCCGCAGACCTGTTGCTTCTTGGGGTTGTAGCAACGAGTCGACCCGGGCGTGCAGGCGCCGCCGGCACATTCACCGTCCTCGCAGCGCACGTCGCAGCTCGCCTCGTCGACCCACTGGCCGAGGCTGTTGCACTGACGTGGCGTGAGGTCACGACAGCTGCGCGCGCCGGGCACACACTCGCCGACGCAGGCGCCGGCCGAGCATGCGAACTGGCAGACGTCCCCGTCTTGCCAGCGGTAGCTGGCGTCGCACACCTGCACCTGCCCACCGTCGCAGCGACGCTGGCCTGGCGTGCATTCCCCGGCGCACCGCCCCGCCGAGCAGACGTAGGCGCACGAGGCGCCGCTCTGCCAGGTTCCACGCGCGTCGCAGGTCTGGGGGGTGGTGCCGCTGCACTGGAGGCTGCCGGGAGCGCAGACCCCCGTACACGCGCCCGCGGAGCAAAGGTACGTGCAGACGGTCCCGCTCTGCCAGCGGCCATCGGCGGTACAGGTCTGGGGGGTGGTGCCGCTGCACTGGCGGGCGCCCGGCGTGCACATCCCCTGGCAGGCGCCGTCGCTGCAAACGAAGGAACAAGCGCTCGCACTCTGCCAGCGCCCGGAAGCGTCGCAGGTACGTGGGACCTGTCCGATGCACTCCCGGCTGCCGGGCTCGCACTCGCCCGTGCAGGTGCCGGAGCTGCAGACGTACGCGCACGCGGGCTCGTTCACCCAGTGGCCGCCGTCGTCGCATCGGGTGGGGACGTCGCTCGCGCAGCGCCGCGTGCCGGGCGCACATTCGCCCGTGCAGGTGCCGGACGAGCAGACATACGGGCACGACGTGCCAGGGGTCCAGCGCCCGCTCACGCAAAGGTACGGCGTGCGCCCATTGCACTGCTTCTCGCCCGAGACACAGTCGCTCGCGCATCGACCCATCAGGCAGCCGTACGTGCAGCGGGCGCCGGGCACCCACTTGCGGCTGGCATCGCAGGTCTCGGGCACGTCGCCGTTGCAGCGAGCTGCCCCGGTCGTGCAGGCAGGCGGCGCCATGTCCACGGCCCGCGCATCAGCGCGCGCATCGGGACGGACATCGACGCGGGGGCCATCGACCGCGGGGGAGGCGTCCGGAGGACGGACGGCGACGTCGGTACGGGCAGGCCCATCGGTCGTCACCGGGGCGTCGGCCATCGGCTCGGGAGCCTCGAGGCCAGCGTCCGTCGAGGTGGTGGCGTCATCGGTCTGCCGGCGCCCGAGCCCCGTGACGTCGGTGCTGCAAGCCGAGGCACAAAAAACACAGATGAAAAAGGTACTTAGCGGTCGCATCTGGGGCCCCCTCGGGTGACGGCGAGAGCAGTGTGTGGGTAATAGTACAGAAAGAACCCACGGCGCAGTAGGGGTAAGTCTCGGTGGTCGCAGGCGCCAGGGGTGCTGGTATGCTGCCCCCTGTCATGTCCCGCCCCGTCCGAGACGTTCACGTCGCCAGCGTTGGTCCCCTCATCGCGCCGAGCACGTTGGTCGCCGAGATCCCGCTGGGCGATCGCGGGGCGGAGACCATCGCCACCGCCCGCGAGGAGATCTGCGGGCTCATCCAGGGCCGGGACCGACGCCTCCTGGTGGTGGTCGGCCCGTGCAGCATCCATGATCTTGCGGCCGCCCGGGAGTACGCCGACTTCTTGATCGAGGAGCGGCGCAAGTACGCCGGGACGCTGGTGCTGCTGATGCGGGTCTACTTCGAGAAGCCCAGGACGACCGTCGGGTGGAAAGGGCTCATCAATGATCCTCACCTGGACGGCAGCCACGACATGGAGACGGGCCTGCGCACCGGCCGCACGCTGTTGCGCGACCTGGCCGAACGTGGCCTGCCGGCGGCCTCCGAGGTGCTGGATCCGATAAGCCCGCAGTACCTGGCCGAGCTCCTGAGCTGGGCCGCCATCGGCGCTCGCACCATCGAGAGCCAGACCCACCGCGAGATGGCCTCGGGCCTGTCGATGCCGATCGGCCTCAAGAACGGGACCGACGGGACCCTGCCGACGGCGCTGAATGCCATGCGCTCCGCCCGCGAGCCGCATCGTTTTCTGGGCATCGACGTCGAGGGTCGCGCCTCGATGATTGCCACCACTGGCAACCGCGACACGCACCTGGTCCTGCGCGGCGGCCTCTCGGGCCCCAACTTCCAGGAACCGCACGTGCGCGCCGCCAGCGATGCCCTGCAGAGCATGGGCCTGTGCCCGCGGGTGATGATCGACTGCAGCCACGACAACAGCAGCAAGGACTACACGCGCCAGCCCGAGGTCTGCGCCGACCTGGCGAGGCAGGTCCGGGCGGGCGCGCCGATCCTGGGTGCGATGATCGAATCGAATCTGGTCGCGGGCAAGCAAGCCTTCCCGAGCGCGAAACTGCGCTACGGCCAGAGCATCACCGACGGGTGCGTGGATCTGCCGGCCACGTCCCGCATGCTGGCCGAGCTCGCGGAAGCCGTGGCCTCCGCGAGCCGACCGTCAGGGCTCTAGTCGCGGACGCCGCCGTCCTGCAAACGGCACACGCCTCCGCTGCAATCTCTCGAGCAGCACTCGCTGTCGCCGAGGCAGACCACTCCGCCTTCCGAGCAGAGTGGCTCGTCAGCGAAGTCGACGCTCAGCTTGGCGCGACCGTTGCGGTGCAACGTGAGCGCAACCGTGGCGGTGCGGCCGATCACGATGGATGTGGGCGCGGGGTCGCTGATCCAGGCCGGTACCGTTGTCCTGGTGACCGCCTGGCAACCGTGGCCGAAGGCCTCGGCCAGGAACTCGACAGTCCCGAGCGGCAGACCGGCGAACGACTCGTTCACCGAGCCACCCGACACGACGTCCAGCTCCCGGCTGACGGTGCGGTTATTGCCGGCCGCGGTCAGACGCACGCAGGAGACATCGCCAGGGACGGTTCCGATCGCCAGACGGACCTGCACCTCCCCCTCGCCGGGAGACCCGGCACAGCCGAAAAGTAGAAACAAACACGCGGGCCACATTCGATACGGGGACATGGACATGGAGACCTCCTTTCAGGTCGCCGCCCTTGTCGGCCGCCGTGCGCCATAGTTGCGCGCGCCAGGCCAGGCGCGTTGACTCGCGCATCGCCGCGGAATAGCTTGCGGAACCATGACGTCCGACCCCTCGCTCGCCACCGCCGATCCGGCGGTCAATGAGCTGTGCCGTTCCGAGGAGCGCCGCCAGTTCGAGAAGATCCGCCTCATCCCTTCGGAGAACTACGTCTCGAAGGCGGTCCTCGAGGCGTCGGGCACGGTGTTCACCAACAAGTACAGCGAGGGCTACGCCGGCAAGCGGTACTACGAGGGCCAGCAGTTCGTCGATCCGCTCGAGGAACTCGCCTGCAAGCGCGCCACGACCCTGTTCGGCGCCGAGCACGCCAACGTGCAGCCTTACTCGGGCTCGCCGGCGAACCTGGCCGTGTACCTCGCCTTCTGCAAGCCGGGCGACAAGGTGATGGGGCTGGCCCTGCCGATGGGCGGTCACCTGACCCACGGCTGGAACGTGTCCATCACCGGCAAGTACTTCCAGGCGGTGCAGTACGGCGTCCGCAAGGACACCGGCCGCATCGATCTCGACGAGGTCCGTGACCTCGCCAAGAGAGAAAAACCCGCCCTCCTCTGGGCGGGCGGCACCGCCTACTCGCGCCTCTGGGACTTCGAGGCCATGGCGGGCATCGCCAAGGACGTCGGTGCCCGCTTCGTGGCCGACATGGCGCACATCGCCGGCCTCGTCGCTGGCGGCGCGCACCCGTCCCCCGTGCCCCACGCCGACGTCGTGACCACCACGACGCACAAGACCCTGCGCGGCCCGCGCGGCGGCATGATCCTCACCAAGAAGGAGCACGCCCAGGCGATCGACCGCGCCGTGTTCCCCGGCCTTCAGGGCGGCCCCCACATGGCGACCGTCGCCGGCGTCGCGGTGGCGCTGCTGGAGGCATCCCAGCCGTCCTTCAAGGAATACGCGCACGCCATCGTGAAGAACGCCAAGGCGCTGGCCGAGGATCTGGTGGCGCGCGGCTTCCACGTCGTCTCGGGCGGCACCGACAACCACCTCATCCTCATCGACCTGACGAACAAGAACGTGCCGGGCAAGGTGGCGGCCAAGGCGCTCGACAAGGCGGGGATCGAGCTGAACTACAACTCGGTGCCTTACGACACCCGCAAGCCGTTCGACCCCTCGGGCATCCGCCTCGGCACGCCGTCGGTGACCAGCCGCGGGATGGGGCCGGCCGAGATGAAGCAGATCGCCGGATGGATGGATCGGGTCATCGGCGACCCGACCGACGAGACCTGCGCCAAGGTGCTGGCCGAGGTGCGCGAGGTGACCCGCAAGTTCTCGGCGCCCGGGATCGCCGTCAAATGAAGGCCTTCGTGATCGCCGCCGTCCTCCTGGTCGCCGCCCCCGCGCGCGCCGAGGTGATCGAGCTGCTCGACAAGACGAAGATGAACGGCAAGGTCGTCCACTACTACGACGGCGTCTTCACCATCGAGACCCAGGGTTCGACCATCAAGGTGCCCAAGGAGAAGATCCGGTCGATCAGCTACACGCTGCCGCCGCCGCGGCCCGAGTTCTCGACCGCCGAGAAGACCTTCGACCGCTGGCGCAAGGCTCTCGTCGACGGCGACCTCGAGAAGGTGATCGACTGTTACGCCCTGATGTACCAGGGGATGCTGGCGTCGCAGGTGGGCCAGGTCAGCGACGGCCTCAAGAAGATGCAGAAGGAGATCGAGGGTACGAAGTTCTCCGTCAAGGGCTCGTCGGTGAAGGGTGAGACCGCCTCGCTCAAGGTGCTACGGCAGAAGGGCGAGGACTCGGAGACCGGCGAGATTGCCTTCGTGCGCGAGAACGGCGAATGGAAGATGCTCCCGCCGCAGTGATCGCGTGCGCACCCGGCTTCTCCTCGCAATAGCGGCTCTGTTCGCCCTGGGTGGGACTGCCCGCGCGGGCACGAACCTGAGCCCATTCGGCAAGCCGCGCGCGCTGAATCTGGACCCGGTACGGACCGTCGCCCAGGCCACGCCGGCCCCTGCGGCGGCCTGCAAGAAGGACGCGGACTGCGCGGCCGGGACCATCTGCGAGGACGGCACCTGCCGCGCCTTCGAGCGCGCCACCAACATCCTCCTGTTCCGCAAGGAGGGGCCCAGCACCGCCTTCCTGCCGTTTTATTTTTCGCGCCGGGGCTCTCCCGGTCACCGGGTCATCGTTCCGTTCTACTGGCACTTCTGGAGCAGCGAGGACAAGGCCAAGATCGTCGCCCCGTTCTACTGGCACTTCGAAGACCACGTGAAACAGCGCTTCGTGACCGTGGTCGGTCTCTACTCGCACACGCGCCAGCCCGACGCCCAGTCCTGGGCCGTCTGGCCCTTCTTCTACCGTTCGACGAAGTTCGGCTGGGCGGCGCCGCTCCTGGGGTCGTTCAAGATCGCCAACCCCGACGAGGGCAAGGCGATGGGCCTCTACGGCTTCCTCTACTTCTGGAAGCGAGCGCCGGGTGGCCGCGCCTTCGATCTCGGCTTCCCGCTGTTCGTCTCCAAGCGGTCGGACGCCAGCGCGTTCACCTTCGCCTTGCCGCTGAACTTCTACTGGCGCAGCGGCGAGGAGAAGCACCTTTTGGCCTTGCCGCTCCTCTACCGTTCGTGGGACAGGGAGAACCAGTTCGCGCTGACTCCGATCGGCTACGGATCCTCGGCGCCGGGCAACGCCGAGAAGGGGGCCATCTTCTGGCTCTACTGGTTCAGCCGCCAGAAGGCCTCGCAGTACGACGTTCTGTTCCCGGTGCTCTGGAGCTTCCGTTCCCCCGCTTCGAACACCACGGTGCTACCGCCGCTTTTGCACCTGCGGCGCGGCGCCTCCAGTTTCACCACCGTGTTCCCGCTCTGGTGGTCGGCGAAGGACACCGACAAGGGGTCGGGCTGGAAGCTTCTGCTACCCGTTTACTTTTCGCGCACCAGCGCCGAGGGCAAGCGGCACATGTGGCTGACCCCGCTGGGCGGCTACAAGCGCGACGACGACAAGGAATCGCGGGCGCTGACCTTCATCGTCCCACCGATCTTCTGGCGCAAGAACGCGCAGTACGAGCTCGAGTCGTACCTGCTCCTGTACTGGAAGTACCGGAGCGTCGCCAGCGGCGCCAGCACCACGGTGGTGGGCCCTTTTTACGGCCGGGACGACCCCCAGGGGTCCACGCGGGTCGGGTTCCCGTTCTACTGGTCCTTCCGCGACGCCCAGAGCGGCGCCACCGCCCACACGTTCTTCCCGTTCTACTTCCGCCGAAACGGCACCAGGGACACCACCACCGCCGTCGGCCTCTTCCCGATGTGGGTCTATCACCGGCGCTTCGCCGAGGGCGGCACCAGCAACGGCCTCTTCCCGCTGGTCTTCTTCGGCTCGCGCGGCGACAAGAGCCACGCCGTGGTGTTCCCGCTCTTCTGGCACTTCGCCTCCCCGCGTGGCAGCAGCACGCTGGCCCTCCCCGTCTTCTACCGCTTCACCGATCAGCACCATGCCTCGACGGGCGTCCTGCCGCTGCTGTTCTTCCAGGGCCGCGATCACCAGGCGCGCTATACCATCCAGATCCCGTTCTTCTGGCGCTTCTCCGACGGCGAGAAGAAAACGGCGACCACCGTCGTTCCGCCGTTCTTCTACCGCTCGCGCCCCGACGGCTGGTCGGCGGGCGTTTTCCCGCTGCTGTTCGCCGGCGGTGGCGATGGGAAGAAGAGTCACTTCGTGCTGTTCCCGTTCGTCTGGCGGTTTCGCGACGACAAGCGCACCACCACCGTCGCGCTCAACTACCTCCACCGCACCGAGGGCCCGCAGACGACGGACGCCCTCTTCCCGTTGTTCCACTACCGCCGCGGCGGCGCTGACACCAGCTTCACGCTGCTTCCGCTGGTCCACTACCGGAGGACCGCCACCACCAGCACCTTCGTGTCGCCACTGGCCGCCTGGACACGCACGCCCGAGCGCAAGGCCGGGGTGATCATCCCTTACTTCTGGTACCAGAGCGCCCGCATCTCGGCGAGCGGTGTGCCTCCGCTCTACTTCGACGTCACACGGCACGAGACCGGCGAGCGCACCCGCCTCATCGGCCCCTACTTCCAGCTGGACGCGCCCGGCCAGCGCACCCGCGCGCTGTTCCCGTTGTGGGCCCACTACAAGGGACCGAGCGACAGCGGCACCTTCATCTTCCCCACCTACTTCCGCCGTCGGACCGACGCCGGCTACCGCCTGGACACCATCTTCCCGCTCTACTGGCGCTCGACCTGGCCCGGCCACAGCACCACCGTCGTCGGCCCGTTCTTCCACCACGGTGCGCCCGACGGGCACAGCACGGGCCTTCTGCCGCTGTTCGTGTACAGCACCAACGCCCATCGGCGCTTCCTGGCGACGCTCCTCTTCGTGCGCCACTCGAACTTCGACACCGGAACCACGCGCACGTTCTCGCCGCTGTACTTCAGCTCGTACCGGCGCGACGGGTATACCAGCGTCTTCTTCCCGCTGTGGTGGGCCGGCGGCGACAAGACTGGTGATCACCGGGTGTTCTTCCCGCTCTACTGGCACTTCGGCAGCACCCGGGAGAACTGGTCCTTCAACCTGGCCGGCCCGCTCCTGTGGTCACACAACGGCTCGCGCCGCACGCGCGGCCTCATGCCGATCGCCTGGTACTCGCGCGACGAGCAGAACGGCGTCGCTTCCAACGCCGTCCTGCCTCTTTTCTATGAACGCCACGGCCGCGCCGATCGCATGGTGCTGACGCTGCCGTTCGGCTTCCGCTCGGCGCCGGACCGCGGCTGGTTCTACGCCGGCCCGTTCGTGTACAAGAACACCTGGAACACCACCTTCTGGACGCTGTTCCCTCTGTGGTTCAGTCACACCGACAAGGTCACGGAGGCGCACACCCGCGTGGTGCCCCCGTTGCTGCACTACAGTCGATCGAGCCCCGAACGATCGCTGTGGACGGCCGCACTCCTGTTCTGGCGCCACCGGGACATCACCTCGTCGACGACGCTGGGGCTGCCGCTCTTCTACGACGTGCACTCGTTTCACCAGAGCCGGGTGACGCTGCTCTTGCCGCTCTTCTTCCGCTACCGCAGCGATACCAGCGGCAACACCTACACCTTCGCGCCGCTCTTCTACCGACGCAGCAGCGCCGAAGACGCCACCACCGTCGCCTTCCCCCTGGTGTGGGACTTCAAGGGGAGCGAGAAGCGCACCACCATCGTGTTTCCCTTCTACGCCGGCTTCCGCCGCCCCAACTGGCAGGGCCGCTACATCTTCCCGAACGTCTGGTACCGCACCGGACTCGGCACCGACGCGGGGACATCGCGTTTCTTCTTCTTCCCCCTGTGGGAGTCGGCGGTGAAGCGCCCCGGCGATTACATGTGGGAGGCGCTGCTGGGCCTGGTCGGCTGGGAACGCATCGGCCGCAACCGCTTCCTCAAGCTGTTCTTCATCCCCTTCGAACTCGAGCCCGCGCCGGCCGCCCGAACCGCCTGGTATGGGCGAACGCCGCGGCCGACCCGGCAGCGCGCCAAGAGCCTCAGCCCGCAGCTGTGGTGACGGGCGCCCTGGTTACATCAGTACTCGAGGCGCAAGAACTCCTCGGGCTCGTAGCTCCTCCATGCGCGGCAGCGCCGGCTTCTGTCGATGACCGGCGTCGGGCTGGACGAGACCTGCGTCCCGGTGCAGTCCGGCATCGCCCCGGAGCAATTCCCGCCCACGCAGACACGGATCGGTCGGGAAACCTGGGCATTGCCCAGCTTGTCGGAAACCGCGACCGCCAGGCATACCCAGCCCGACATCACGTTGCTGCCAAGATTGTCGAACTGACGACCCAGACATTGCACCCTGTCGTTCACGACAGGGGGAATCCCGTAGACCGCCGGGAAACTGCCCAGGGAGTACGACATGACCTTCGTCAGCAGATCGTTCACGTCTTCGCAGACGGGCTCCGGTGGTGCCTTGTCGGTTCCCTTGCCGCACGCAATGGTCGGGTCCGGGCCGTAATAAGCGGTCCCCTTCGGGGCGATCGGAGTCAGGTTGACCAGGAGTGCATCCTTCGAGGACATCGGCGTCGTTGTCGGCCTGACGAGGGGATTGACTGCATCGCAGATGCCGTCTGGAGGCTCGCTGGTATCGACGACCAGGGCCTGCGACGTATCGTTCAGCATCAGGAGCTGGACGCGGCTGTCTTCGATACCGGCGATCGGGATGAAGTCCCCGGAGTTATCAACGGGCGTGTTGCCGAAATCCTCGATGCGGGCGCGCACATAATAGAGCTGTCCGACCGAATCGCCATCGTTGACCGCGCGGCTGCCGAGAGGATCGAACGCCCGGCTGCAAATGACGATCGGGTCGACCTTTTTTAGGCCACGAACCGTCGGTGAGTCGAGGTCGGCGAGGGGCGGCGTGTTGTCGAGCGAAAGGAGATAGCCGATCGAAGATTCGTTTCCCAGCGAGTCGGAAGCCCGGAAGGAGATGTGCGGGAAGAGCACGGTTGTCGGGTTCGGGATCCGGCTGGTATCGAACAACCCCGTGAACGGCTTGCCCGCTCCGGTCCCCGCCAGCTTCACCTCGAACTTGGAATCTCCATGGGCGATGACCGCAATCACCGACGAGTCCAGGACGCCGGCAGGATCGGACACGACGGCGGAGATCAGGACCACCTTTCCCACCAGCTCTCCGAGGACCGGCTGGGTTCCGCTGATGGAGGGACCGACGTCATCGGCCACGAACTGACGTACCAGCACCGCCTTCGTTCCGTGCTTGTTCTCGGCGCGCACCGTGAGAATCTGATCACCGGCCAGCGGCGGCTTGTAGTCTCTGAAGAGGATTGTCGCCGTGTACTGATCGGCGCCCGGACCCTTCATGAACATCAGGGGCTCCTGCCCCAGCGTGATGCTCACGTTCTGGATCGGCGCGGACAGCGGCAGGTCAGTGATGGTCACGTCCACCGCCGCGGAAGACCGATAGGGCTGTTTCTCGCGCGGCGAGTCCACCCGGATGATGGGGCCGGTGTCCACGAGGAATTTCAAGGTCGCGTTCGCCATCGCGCCGCTGACGGTCACCGCGGTCACCGTCAAGTTGTACTCACCGCTCACCAGCGAACTGAGATCGAGGGGCGTGTCGCTGAAAGTGAACGTGGAAGTCGTGCTTTCGGGTGGGGCCGTCAGCTTGGTCTGGTTGAGTTTCACGGACGCGCTGCCCTTGGCGCCCATCCCGCTCGGGCTGACCACGGCGCTGACTTCCTTGACCGAATCGGACGCTCCCCCGGTGGCCTGGAGGAGCACACGCACCTCCGGAGTGAACCGCACCTGGGTGGGAGCGACGCCTCCGACCTTGGGACTGTCGATGAAGACGCTGACGGTGACCGTGCCACCTGCATCGTTCATGAACATGGAACTGGCGTCGCCTGCAACTTCCGAAGCACCATCACGAGCCATCATGACGGCCGCGTCGACACCGTCCGGCCGCGCATCAGGTGGATTGCCTATGACCGAGCGGTCCAGGCCGCCGTCCGAATTCCCCGTCGGAAGAGGCGTCTTGTCCTCGGAATTCCCTGTACAACCCACCGCCAGGAACCCGAGCCAAAGCGCCGTACGTCGCAAATAAGCCATCTAACTATCGCTCCCGTGATGAGGCGGGGCTTTCGCCCCGGGTTTATTTGAGCTTTGCGGGTGCCGACTCGGGCGGCTCGGCGGGTTCCGCGGCGGGCTCGGCGCCCTCCACCGGCTGTTTGGCGCCCGGGCGGTTCGGTTCGCCAGCGTCCGGCTTGCCGAGCGGGAAATCCAGGTACAGGAACTGCGTACCGTCGGGGCCAGCCTCGGTGCGGGGCACGGCGCTGGCAGGTTCTTTGAGGACGATGCGAAGTTCGACATCTTTACGGCGCTGCGAGGCGGTCACTCCGCGCACGGGCGTGGCGAAGTACCGGGTGTCCAGGTTGCGCTTGTTGTTCTTGAGGTGGATTCGGCAGTTGTGCAGAAAAACTGATAGTCCCGCGGGCTTCCCCTTCTTCTCCTTGACGTCGAAGGTGACCGCGCCGGTGGTCTGGAAGAACAGGCGTGAGCCCTGGTCAGCCATCTGGAAGCCTGACCAGATGAGCTGCGCCACCTGGTTCTTCGGCGCCGGCGGCAGCGGGTTCTTGGCGTTTCCGCCGGGGAGCACACCGTCGTACTTTTCCCCACTCGGATTGGCAGGCGGACCTTCCGGGGCTTTGTCCGCAGGGGGCGGGGCCGCCTGAGCCAGCAGGACGGCAACGAAGTGAGCGAGCAAGCCCGGAATATGAAGCAAGATTTTTCTCCGCGCTCATCTTAGCCCGCGCGGAGTGAAACCCGCAAATTCAAGGCATCGGGTCGCCAGTGCCGACGGGATCGATCTTCTCACCCAGCAGGCGGGCGCGAAGGTCGCCGACGAGAAAGATGGAGCCCGCAGCGAGGACGAAACCACCCGTCGCCGACGACGAGACGAAGGTGCGCGCCCTGGCGAGCGCGGCGAATGGCTCGGCGGCCGTCTCGACGGCGGTGTTGGTCGAGGCGACCGAGGCGGCGATCCCGGCGAGCGCCTCGGGAGTCAGAGCGCGATCGCTGCGCGAGCAGGTGGCGACGATCAGCGAGAACGCGGGCGCCAGTGCGGCCAGCATGCCCGATGCGTCCTTGTCGCGCACGATGGACGTCACCAGCGCCCGGGGCGTCCGCGCGGGCAGAGCGGCTGCCAGCGCGCGGGCACCATCCACATTGTGGGCGCAGTCGAGGAGGACGTCCGCGGCCACCCACTCGAGCCGCCCGGGCCAGCGCACACTCTCGAGGCCGCGGGCCCCGGCCTCGGGTGCAAGCGGACGTCGGCGCGCCACCGCGGCCTGCTGGGCCAGCGCCACGGCCAGCGCCGCGTTGCCGGCCTGATGGGTTCCCAGGAGCCCTAGCTTGGCCGTCGGCAGGGGGAGATCGGCGCCCACGCGGACGATCGGCGCGTTGACTGCGGCCGCGACACGCACGATCTCCTCGTCGGCCTCGGGGGGCAGCTTCCCGAGAAAAAGCGGGACGCCGGCGCGCGCGATTCCGGCCTTCTCGCGCGCGATCTCCCGCAGCGTCTTGCCCAGCACCTCGGTGTGGTCGAGGCCGATGCTGGTGATCGCGGTGCCGATCGGATCGGCCGCTGTCACCGCGTCCAGGCGCCCGCCGAGGCCGGTCTCCAGCACCGCCACCTCGACGCCCGCCTCCGCCATGGCCAGCAGCGCCAGCACGGTCGCGACCTCGAAATACGTCAGCGGTATCTTGGTTGCAGCCACGTGAGCGTCCAGCATCGCCAGACGATCGCCGTCCGCCTCGCGCCCGTCGATCCGGATCCGCTCGGTAAAGCGGCAGAGGTGAGGCGAGGTGAACAGGCCGGTGCGGAAGCCGCCCGCCCGCAGGATCGACTCGGCCATCGCCGCCGTCGAGCCCTTGCCGTTGGTACCCGCGATCTGGACGCTGGCGAACATCCGCTGCGGCAGCCCCAGGCGCGTCAACGCCTCGCGCACCCGGTCCAGGCCCAGCGAGACGCCCAGGGTGCGCACCGACTCGAGCCGGGCCAGCAGGCGCTGGTAGCTCGCCCCCGGCATCAGGTGCCCGGGCCCAGGTAGCGGAGCAGGCGGGCCAGCGTCGCCTTCAGGTCGCGGCGGTGGGCGATCACGTCGACGAAGCCGTGCTTGAGCAGGAACTCGGCGCGCTGGAAGCCGGCAGGCAGGGCCTGCCGGATGGTGTTCTGGATGACGCGGGCGCCGGCAAAGCCGATCAGCGCCTTGGGCTCGGCAATGATCACGTCGCCGAGAGTCGCGAAGCTGGCCGCGACGCCTCCGGTCGTCGGGTGCAGGAGGATCGAGATCAGCGGCACCCTGGCCTCGCGCAGGCGGGCGACGGCGGCGCAAGTCTTCGCCATCTGCATCAGCGAGAGCACGCCCTCCTGCATGCGGGCGCCGCCCGAGGCGCAGAAGATCAACGCCGGCGCGCGGCGCTCGAGGGCGCGCTCGAAGACGCGCGTCACCTTCTCGCCCACGACCGAACCCATCGAGCCGCCCATGAACTCGAAGGCAAAGAAGCCGGCCTCGACCTCGATCCCGTCGAGCTTCGCCGAGACGGCCACCAGCGCATCTCCGGCACCGCCCTGGCGGCGGGCGGCGCGCAGGCGATCGATGTATTTCTTCGCGTCCCGGAAGCCGAGGGGGTCGATGCTCTCGATGCCGGTGTCCCTCTCGCGGGCGGTCCCCTCGTCGATGATCAGGGCCAGGCGCTCACGCGTCGGCAGGACGAAGTGGTGATCGCACTTGGGGCATACGTCCACGTTCCGGCGCAGATCCGCGGTCAGGAGCGCCTCGCGGCAACTCGGGCACTTGGTGAAGACGCCGGCGCCGATGCTGCGCTTCTCGGGCGTCTCGTCCGGGTCGTCCTCTTTGGTCCGCTTGTACCAGGGCATGCGGCGGAGAAAGACTACAATCGGGGCCGTTGGAAACCAATCACTTCGAGGTCGTCGTCTGTGGAAGCGAGCCCGCCGGCCTGATCGCGGCGGCGCTGCTGGCGCGGCGCGGGATGCGCGTCCTCGTCTGCGATCTCGAGCGGACGCCGGCCAGCTTCGTCGCCGGTGGCCACCTCTTGCCGCGAGACCCTGGACTGCTGCCGCAGACCGATGCCGAGCCGGCGGCCCGCGTGCTGCGCGAACTGAACTGCGTCCCCGTGGTGCGGCGGCGCGCGCCGGTCACGCACCCGGGGCTGCAACTCGTCTGGCCACGCGGACGCTTGAACCTGGACGCGACCACGCCGCGGCCCGACCAGCTGGAGCGGTTGTTCCCCGGCGAAGGGCACCTGGTGGCGCAGGCGCTCGAGCGGCTGCGGGCGACGGGCAAGCGCCTGGATCCGCTGCTGGCCTCGGACCTGACCTTGCCGCCGGACGGCTTCTGGGAGCGGCGCGAGGTGGCGCGCGTCGAGGGGCAGCTCCCCTCGCCCGCCACCGATCTGCTGGCGCCGCTGCCGGCGGCGCATCCGCTCCGGGCGACCCTGGGCGCGCTGGCGACGCTGGGGACCTCGCTCGCGCCGCTGGATGCCGGCAACGTGGCGCAGGCGCGCGCCGTGGAAGTGGGCCATCGCGGCCTGTTCCGTCTGGACGGCGCTTCCATCGCCTGGCGCGAGCTGTTCGTCGACAAGCTGACCACCGCGCTGGGCGAGGTGCGCGAGCGCCTGACGCCCGTCGAGTTGATGTTCCGCCGCGGGCGGCCCTTCGCACTCCGGATGCGCCCGCGTGACGAGATGATCGGACTCGATCATCTCGTCTGGGCGGCGCCGCTGCCCGAACTGACCGCCCTGTGCGGAGACCAGGCGCCGCGGCGGTTGCGCGACGTGGCCGCCGCCATCCGACCCGCTTGCTACCGCTACACGCTGGTAGCGCTCGTGCGGCGACAGGCGCTACCGGCGGATCTGGGGTCGCGGGTGATCGCGGTAGGCCACCCCGAGCAGCCGGCCATCGAGGACAACGCTCTCTTGCTGACCGTCGGCCTCGAAGGCCCACGCCAGCCCGGCCTCGTCCCGCTGTGGGTCGACTGTCTGGTGCCGGCAGCGGCCGCTGCCGCCGAGGGGTACTTGTCGGTGGTGCGATCGCGGGTGCGCGAGCGCCTGATGGCGCTTGCCCCTGATCTCGAGCGGCACCTGGTGCTGCTGGCCTCGCCGCACGACGGCTTGCCGCCGGAACTGCCTGGCGCTGCCGAGCCCGAGCCGGTCCGGACCACGCCGATGCGACCGGCGTTCACCTGCGATCTGCCACGCGTGCTGGGCGTGGGCGCCGCGCCGCTGGCGACGGGGCTCAAGAACGTGCTCCTGGTGGGGGCCGGCACCCTGCCCGGTCTGGGCGTCGAGGGCGACTTCGCGGCAGGCTGGGGCGTGGCGAAGCTGCTCGGCGGTGGTCGCCCGCGACGCGACTTCCGCCACCGGCAGATCCTGACCGAAGAGATGTGAGCGGGTGCTACCCGGCGCGGGTGCAGTAGTCCGAGATCAGCGCCGCGTGCTCGGGAGCGAGTGTGGTGAAGCGGACCCCGGTCCGGCGGAATCGCCCGGCGCGGTTGTCGTTGACCACCACGGCCTCGGCCGCGATGGCGCCGCTCGTACCGGGGAGCTCGAAGCTGAGAACGACGCTGGTCGCGGGCCGGAGCGAAGCGTCCTTCGGCCAGCGGAGCGTCATGCCGGTGGGGCCGATCTCCTCGGCCTGGGCCAGCTGCACGCGCTGGCCGTTGGTGTTCATGACCGCGAAGACGGCGGGCACCCGCGGTTCACCGCGACGGTCATCTGGAATGCGACGTCGGTCCAGAAGCATGGACCCATGGTAAGGGCCCGTACCCCTCGGTCAACTTTCTAACGGTTTCGCTTCCTCGATGATGAAGTTCGGGATGTCGTCCACGACCGGGTACACCAGCTTGCAGGCGCGGCACAGGAACGCGCTCTCGTCGGCTTTGAGCTCGATCTTCCCCTTGCACTTGGGGCAGGCCAGGATGTCGAGCAGCTCGCGGTTGAGGGCCATGGCGTAGCTATATCATGGCGTGTTAAGGGGATTGGATGGTCAAGCGCCTCGTATTCGCGGCGGTGGTGGCCGCATCGCTGGCGCTGTTCGCCTGGACGCTGCGCCGTTTCGCCCGGATGGTGCTGGCCGGGCGGCCCGACAACCGCTTCGACCGGATCGGCGACCGCCTGCAGTCGGTGCTGGTGTTCTTCCTGGGCCAGAAAAAGGTGGTCGAGCCGGCGGCGATCCCGGCGGCGCGCTGGCCGCGCTTCGTGAAGGCCGTCGGCAGCCGCTACCACGTGGTGATCTTCTGGGGCTTCCTGATCATCACGGTCGGTACCGTCGAGTTGATCATTCAAGGCCTCTGGCCGCAGTTCTCGCTGGCGATGCTGGTGGGCGAAACCGTCGGCGGCATCATCAATACGTCGATCGACGTGGCCAGCCTGGCGGTGCTGGCGATGATCGCCTTCGCCGTGTTCCGGCGGGTGGTGCTGCAGCCGCGCCTGATCCCGATGACCCGCGACGCGGCTACGATCCTGGGCGCCATCGCCACCTTGATGGTGTCGCACTTCGGCATGCATGCGTTTCACAACGAGGACCACACCTTTCCCGTTTCGGCGGCGATCGGCGACTGGCTGCCACAGTCGACGGTGCTGGCCGAGGTCTCGTGGTGGCTGCACGTCGCCGTGATCCTCGGGTTCCTCAACTACCTCCTCTACTCGAAGCACAGCCACATCATCGGCGCGCTGCCGAACATCTATTTTCGCGACCTCGGCCAGCGGGGCGTGCTGCCCAAGCTGGACCTCGAGGCGGACGACATCAGCAAGACCGGCGTCATCTCCGAGTACAAGGACTTCACCTGGAAGCACCTGCTGGACAGCTTCGCCTGCACCGAGTGCGCGCGCTGCACGAACGAATGCCCGGCTTACAACACCGGCAAGCCGCTCTCGCCGATGCAGGTGGTCCACGACGTGCGCGACGAGATGAAGGCGCGCATGCCGGATCGCGGGCCGCTGGACGTGATGATCGAACGGTTCCAGCACGGGCAAGCGGGCGTCGACCAGATCGAGAAGCCGGCGCCGTTCGTCGGCGGCCGCACCACGGAGGAGGTCCTGTGGGCCTGCACGACCTGCGGCGCCTGCCAGGAGGTCTGCCCGGTCTTCATCGATCAGCCGGGGAAGATCCTGGAGATGCGGCGCAACCTGGTCCTGGTGCAGGAGAAGGTCCCGTCCGACCTCGCGCGCACCTACAAGAACCTGGAACAAAACGGCAACCCCTGGGGCATCGGCGCCGACAAGCGGATGGACTGGGCGGCCGGCAAGGAGGTCCCCACCCTCGACGACAAGCCCGATGCCGAGTACCTGCTCTGGGTCGGTTGCGCCGGCGCCTACGACGACCGGATCAAGAAGCAGACCCTGGCGCTGGTGGAGATCTTGAAGGAAGGCGGCGTGGACTTCGCCGTTCTCGGGCTCGAGGAAGGCTGCACCGGCGATCCGGCGCGGCGCACGGGCAACGAGATGCTGTACCAGATGCAGGCCCAGCAGAACGTCGAGACCCTGAACGCCAAGAAGGTGAAGAAGGTGATCACCGCCTGCCCGCACTGCCTGCACACCATCAAGAACGAGTACCCGCAGCTCGGCGGGACGTTCGAGGTGCTGCACCACACGCAGATCATCCGGCAACTGGTGGATACGGGACGCGTGCAGATCGACAAGGACAAGGACGGCACGAAGAAGGTGGCCTTCCATGACCCGTGCTACCTCGGGCGCTGGAACGGCGAGTACGAGGCGCCGCGCACGGTGCTGGATGCGATGCCCGGCGAGCGCATCGAGCTTCCACGCAACAAGGAACACGGGTTTTGCTGCGGGGCCGGCGGCGGACGGATGTGGATGGAGGAGAAAGTCGGCTCGCGCGTGAATCACAACCGCGTCGACGAGGTGCTGGCGTCAGGCGCTGACGCAGTGGCCACGGCCTGCCCGTTCTGCACCATCATGCTCCGAGACGGCGTCGAGGACCGCGGCGCGGGGGAGAAGGTCCAGGTGGTCAACGTGTCCGAGCTGGTGGCGCGGTCGATGAAGCGCAAGAGCGAGATCGCCGGCGGCGTCGCCTGATGTCGGCCCGTTTCGCCCTTCTCGGTCTGTTCCTCGGGGCGTGCGGCCCGGACGCCAACCGGCCGAAGTCGCCGGTCCTGATCTCCGAGATCATGTACCACCCGGTCCTCGAGGAATCGCTGGTCGACGAGCACGAGTTCCTGGAGATCCACAACCGGACGGGGAGTCCCGTGGCGCTCGACGGCTGGCAGGTAGCAGGCAGCGTGAAGTTCACCTTCCCGCCGGGCACCGGACGAGCGTAGCCAGCGCTGACGCCAGCCGCGTACACGCTGCTTCAGAACGATCCAGGAACAGCGACGGCTCGATCAGCTCCAGTTCCATCAGGCAGGGGCGCCCCTCGCTGTCACGCGCGAGATCCACGCGCGCATAGAGCAACCGACCCGGCACGGCGGCGATGATCCGCTCACCCAGGGCACGCTCATCGTCGGCCACCGGCACCGCCTCGGAAACGCGCTGCAGATCGCCGGCGAAGCGCGCCGTCTTGCGCACGGCGTGCGTGAAGGCGCCGTCGATCCAGACGCAGGCGCGCTCGCCGTAGCCATCGACGGAGTCGAGATACGGCTGGACGAGCATGTCGCGGTTCGCCTGGTCCAGATGACGCTGCCCCTCGTCGAAGCGATCGCGCGAAACGCGGATGGTCTGGAACGAGCCAGCGGAGACCGCAGGTTTGATCACCACGTCGCTCCAGTCACCCGCCAGATCGGACAGACGCGATCCGGCCGTGGCCAGCTTCGTGGGAACGACCGGCAACCCGCGGCCGGCCAGTTCGACGAGGTAGCGCTTGTGGCTGTTCCAGCGGAGGATCGGCAACGGGTTCCAGAGATCGGTCGCCGCCGCGCAACGGTCGAGCCAGGCGAGGTAGGCGTCGTGGTTCTGGACGTAGTTCCACGTCGAACGGATCACCGCCGCCCGCGTCGACGCCCAGTCGACGGTGGGATCGTCCCACGCACGCGTATCGGCCTTCAGCCCCTCCGCCGCCAGCGCCGCCCGCAAAGGCCCGTCCCCCTCGTCGGGCCGCGGAAGGCGGCTGGCGGTGACGAGGACGACGTCGAGTGGGCGGGCCACGCCCGCGGTTCTACTGCATTTCGATGGCCACCGATCTGGGTCAATCAACCGCCGCACCTCCGCCACCTGGTCAACTCGGTTTTCTTCATCCGGACTGTCGTCCGCCGATCTCCGGACCCCGGTCCGGATCTCCGCCGCACCATCCTCGATCTCCGGACCAGCCCCCCGAGTTCCGCACCCCACTCACTCGATCTCCGGACCCCGGTCCGGATGAACGATCCCGACTTCCCCGATCTCCGGATCCCGGTCCGGATGAACCACCCGCCCTCCCTCGACTTCCGCCCGCCAGGTGGGATGTCCGCGGTCGATTCCCTCGATCTCCGCCTGGCGCCTGGATATCCGAGGTGCACTCCCCAGGTTTCCCCACACCGGCCGGGAACTCGGAGGCGGCCTCCATCGATGTACGGAGACAACGTGGCTGGAACGCACTGGAAGTTTCCCCACGGCCGTGTGGGTGGCTTCAACACCTTCCGGGCTCGTCACGCGTTTCCAGCCTCCGACGGAAGGTAAGGCGCAGGTACGGCGGGCGGCCCTCAAGTCGGGTGGCGGGGTGGAGGCAGCCGCGAGGCTGGAGGATGGGGGGGCGGTGGCCGATCTCGCGGAGGCGGGGGTGGCTCGCCATCGGCGCTGCGCGGGACGCGCTGTGGAACGCCATCGGGCGTCCCCGGCCGAGTCCAGCGATAGACAAGGTGTTCCCCGATGGCCTCACGCATCCTCGCGGCGGCGCCGGGCATCTGGCCGGAGCAGCTGCGGCAGACTTTGGCGGCTGACATCACCACCCACCGCGGGTCGCTCCAGCGGGCGCTGGACGCTCACCGTCCCACGAAGGCCACGGCCCGGATCGCCCGATCCGTCTAGTTCAAGCGCGACCTCCTGTCGCACGAAATCATCCCCGACGCGTTACGGTCGGAGCACACGGAGGGACCCACCGCCTCGGGCAAGACCTTCACCGTTTTCTTCCAGAGCGACGGCGGGTGCCCGGGTGTTTGTCGAGGCGTGGGCCAACATCCCAGGCCAAAGGCTGCGAGTCCTCTCGTACGCGAAGGCCCAGAGCAACCCGGCGCCAAACAGCTCGATCGTGCCCGCCATCGAGTATCCGTGCACGATCGTGAACATCCCCGCGCTGACCACCGCAGCGAACGGCACCTTCAGTCGGCTACGCAGGGAGGTGTAGATTACTCCTCGGAAACCGACGTCTTCGATAAGAGGGGCAACCTCGACCATTTTCGTCGCGTACCGGGGCTGCACATCGGGGGCGAGTACACGTAACCGGGGCCCTGACTCCTGCTGGTATCATCCGGCGGTGGCATGGTTCGCACGGCGGGTGAGCATCTTCCAGAGCCTGCTACTCGCGTTCGCGATCCCCTCCTGCACGCGACCGCTGGACGCAGAGCTTTCCGTGATCCGTGATGCCGGTGCTGATCGGCGCGAGCCGGTCGTCGATCTTGGTGCAGGGGTCGAGTCTGGTCGTGGCGGGGATGCTCAGGTCCTTGCACCGGATGCTGGACGGGACATGGTCCCCTCCCCTCGTGACGTCGGCGCCCCGGAGGACCTCGGCCAGGATCGGCTCGCAATGCCTGATGGGCCCAAAGATGCCCTCTCATGCGGCAGCAATTCGCCGCCGGAGGGCACATTCAAGAGTGTCAGTTCCGGTTCCGGCGATTCGTGCGGGGTCCGTCCGAATGGGGACATCGTCTGCTGGGGCGGATACCGTTACGGACACCGCTCTGCCGTGGTGACGCCCGGGCCGTTCGTGGATGTGGCGAGCGGCGCATGTGTATGTGGCGTTCGCGACAATGGATCCATCGAGTGCTGGGACTGCGCAGATCCACTTTCCGCTCCCCCGGCTGGCGCCTTCGTGCGTGTGGAGGCCGGCGAATCACATTTCTGCGCCCTTCGTGCCGACGGCACGGTCACTTGCTGGGGCCTCAGACAGAGTGCGATGCCTCCGTTCGTTCCGCCGGGGTACAAGTTCACCAACCTCAGCTCGGGGGCCTACACGGCCTGTGGTGTCGAGATGAGCGCTCGCCAGACCGTCTGCTGGATGCCTGGAGGCTATCCGGACAGCACCAGAACCTACGCGGGGTACACCGAGGTAGCGGCCGGACGATTCTTCAACTGCGGCCTCCTCGCCGCCGGCGACCTCTCGTGCTGGGGTGATGACAGCTACGGACAGCTACGCCGTCCCGGCGGAGCGTTCCTTCACGTAACCGCCGGCGACTTTCACGCCTGTGCTCTGCGCGCTGACGGCTCGGTCGCTTGCTGGGGCGGGAACAACTACGGCCAGTCCACGCCACCATCGGGGATCCGCTTCACCCAGATCAGCGCCGGCATGGTCCACACGTGCGGCGTCGCCACCGACGGCACCGTCAAATGCTGGGGCGGGAATCCGATCTACTGCCCGGAGTAGTTAACATCGTGGCCGAATTTTTCATGGGATGGGCCTCGGATCACGGAGCCGCGAGAACGGCGAGCTCGGCGGGGTCAAGCGCGCGGTCGTAGAGCCGGACGTCGTCGACAGCGATAGGGCGCCAGGAGGCCGTTGAGCCCCGTCCCCTTGCCCCCGCTCACCAGTCGAACCAACGACTTATGATCTGAGGACGACCGATTCATGGGCAGCGGCCGGCGCCGCCGCATGTGCCCGTCTTGCATACGCGACCGGGACAGCAGAGCTGCCCGGACCCGCCGCAGAGCTGGCATACGGTGTTCGCGTCACAGACGTAGGGGGCGCCGCAGTGATCATTGTTAGCGCCCTGACAGCAAGCCTGGCCGAGACCGCCGCAGGGGTTGCACACGCCGCGGCGGCAGAGGGCCGATGCGGCGGTGCAGTCGATGCCGCCGCCGCAACAGGGTTGCCCGAGCTTGCCGCAAGCGCCGTTCATGCACCCGCCGTTGGTGCACGTGCCTCCTCCGCCCGAACAGGCCCTTCCGTTGCCGATGCAGATCGGAAAATTGGCTGCGTTGTTGTCGCAGCATCCGCCGTCGTTGCACAGGTTCGACTCGCAGCACGGCTGTCCGGCGCCACCGCAGGCCTGACAGGCCCTGGTGTCCTGGTTGCACGCGAGCCCGGCCGCCGTGCAGAAGTCAGCGGCGTCGGCGCCCCCGGGGCAGCAACGCTGCCCCGCGCCTCCGCAAGTCGCCCCGCCGCCGGACGAGCAGCTCGACGTCGCCGTGCAGGTACCGAGCACGCCACCGCAGCTCGATCCCGCGGCAACGCACAGACCGCCGCCGCAGCAGCCGCCGGAGCAGGTGGAGTTGGGGCAGCAGGGCTGCCCGGCGCCACCGCACGCCACCACCTGGCCCGCGGAGCAGACCATCGCCGCGCCGCCGGGCTGGCCTTGGCCGGATGCCACGCAGGAGCCGCCGACACAGCAGCCGCCGCCCACGCAGGTGTCACCCGGACAGCAGGCCTGCCCCTGTCCCCCGCACGACACGCACGAACCAGCGGCGCAGGACCCGCCGTTCCTGCAGGTCGCCCCGCCGGCCACGCAGGTGCCCGCGACCGCGTCGCAACACCCACCACCTCCACAGGTGTTCCCCGCGCAGCAGGGATCACCGGTGTTGCCACAAGTGCGGCAGATGCCGCCCCCGCAGGCGAATCCGCTCCCGCTGCAGGTGTTTCCAGCGCAGCAGGTCTCGCCGCCGCCCCCGCACTTCTGGCAGACGCCCGCTCCGCCGCAGGCGAGATCGGCGGCGCCGCAGGTTCGACCACCGCAGCAGGGCTGCCCCAGCCCGCCGCAGGCGTTGCAGACACCTGCCACGCAGACCGCGCCGCCTGCCGTACACATCCCCTGGCAGCAGGGCTGTCCCTTGCCGCCACAGGTGCCGCAGCTGCCGGCAGTGCAGGTTCCGCCCACAACCGGGCAGGCGCTCCCCTGTCCGGTGCACACATTGTTCAGGCAGCAGCCGCCGCTGGCGCAGCTGGTGCCCGCACAGCAGGCCTCGCCCGCGGCGCCACAGCGGGTACAGACGCCGGCACCTCCGCACACGGTGCCGGCGTTGCAGACGCGACCGGCGCAGCAGGTTTCTCCGGCGTTGCCACAGGCGGGAGCCCCGCCGGCTCCGCCCATGCCGCTGCCAGCGGTACCGCCACCGCCGCCGATTCCGCCACTGCCGCCCCGGCCACCGCTGCCACCGCCGCCACCACCGTCTGCACCTGCCCGGCCGTCACCGGGGGCCGCAGCGCCATCTCCGGCACCTCCCGCGCCCGCGCCACCGTCATCGCTGAAAGGCTGGAGGCCCTTGCCCCTGCCGCCGCAACCGCCCGTGGCCACGGCCAGAAGCACGAGGCCCGCGAGCACCGAGCCCCCGAAGCGCAAGCAAGACGGCAGCGTGATCATGGAAAGCCTCCTGTCACTTGGAGGCCGTTCCCCTCGGTTTTCGTCAAAACAATGGCCTGTAGATGGACGGCGCGTCATGGTGCCCAGGCTACCAACTTTATTTTCACGCCCATAACCATCCTGCGAGGGCTCACTCTTCGTCGTCGCGGGCGGCAGACAGCTTGGTCAGGACGCCCATGTCCTCGAGGGTGGTGGTGTCGCCCTTGGCCACGCCGCCGGCGGCGATCTCCTTGAGCAGCCGGCGCATGATCTTGCCGGAGCGGGTCTTGGGGAGAGCGTCGGTGAAGCGGATGACGTCGGGACGCGCCAGGGCGCCGATCTCGCGCGCGACGTGGACGGACAGCTCCTTCATCAGCTCGTCGGAGGAGGCCTGGCCGCCCTTGAGCACCACGAAGCAGTAGATCGCCTGGCCCTTGAGCTCGTGTGGAGGACCGACCACGGCGGCCTCGGCCACCGCCTTGTGCGACACGAGGGCGCTCTCGATCTCGGCAGTGCCGAGCCGGTGTCCGGCGACGTTCAGCACGTCGTCGACGCGGCCCATGACCCAGAAGTAGCCGTCCTCGTCCTGGCGCGAGCCGTCGCCGGTGAAGTAGCTGCCCTTCACGTCGGTCCAGTAGGTCTTCACGTAGCGGTCGGGATCGCCGTGGATGCCGCGCATCAACGACGGCCAGGGCTTGCGGATCACCAGGAAGCCGCCCTCGTTGGCGCCGACCTTGGTGCCGTTCTTCTGCACGACCTCGGGGACGATGCCGAAAAAGGGGATGGTGCAACTGCCGGGCTTGGTGGCGGTGATGCCGGGCAACGGCGAGATCATGATCCCGCCGGTCTCCGTCTGCCACCAGGTGTCGACGATCGGGCAGCGGCTCTTGCCGATCTGTTCGTGGTACCAGATCCACGCCTCGGGGTTGATGGGCTCGCCGACCGTGCCCAGGAGGCGCAGCGACGAGAGGTCGTGCTTGGCGACATGCTCGTTGCCCCAGCGAACGAAGGCACGGACGGCGGTGGGCGCCGTGTAGAAGATGGTCGCCTTGCGGCGCTCGATGATCGACCAGAAGCGGTCTTTGTCAGGGAAATCGGGCGCGCCCTCGTACATCAGGGTGGTGACGCCGTTCGATAGGGGGCCGTAGACGACGTAGCTGTGGCCGGTGACCCACCCGATGTCCGCCGTGCACCAGTAGATGTCGTCGTCCCTGACGTCGAAGATGTACTTCGTCGTCATGTGCGCGCCCAGCAGGTAGCCGCCGGTGGTATGCACGATGCCCTTCGGCTTGCCGGTGGTGCCCGAGGTGTAGAGGATGAAGAGCGGATGCTCGGCAGGCAGGCTCTCGGCGGGAAAGTCGCTGGGCATCCCGGCGACGACGTCGTGCCACCACACGTCGCGGCCCGCCTTCATCGTCACGTCGTTCCTGGTCCGCTTGAGGACCACGCACTTTTCGATCGTGGGGGTCTGTTCCAGCGCGGTGTCCACGTTGGCCTTGAGCGGGATCACCTTGCCGCGGCGCCAGCCGCCGTCGGCGGTGATGCAAACCTTCGCCTGGCAGTCGGTGATCCGGTCGCGCAGCGCATCCGACGAGAAACCACCGAACACGACCGTGTGCGTGGCGCCGATGCGGGTGCAGGCGAGCATGGCGATGGCCGCCTCGGGCACCATGGGAAGGTAGATGGCGATCCGGTCGCCGCGCGCCACGCCCAGCTTCTTCAAGGCGGCGGCGAAGCGGCAGACCTCGGCGTGCAGCTCCTTGAAGGTGAGCGTGCGCTCGTCGCCGGGCTCGCCCTCGAAGATCAGCGCCGGCTTGTCGCCGCGCTCCTTCAGGTGACGGTCGAGGCAGTTGGCCGACAGGTTCAGCTCGCCGTCCTCGAACCACTTCACCCAGGGGACCTCACCGGTCATCACCTTCGTGAACGGCTTCGTCCAGGTCAGCTCGGCGCGGGCGGCGTCTCCCCAGAAACCGTTCGGGTCGTCGACGGACCTGCGGTACATCCGCTCGTACTCGGCCTTGTCGCTGATGCGTGCCCGGGCGGTGAAGGCGGCCGGCGGCGGAAAGCTCCGGCTCTCGCGTGAGACGGACTTGATGGTCCCGGCGCTGTACTCCTCGTCGCTCATGTGGTCCTCCTGATCTCGAATGAAGCCGGTGCCCCTGCTCCGTCGCCCCAGTCGGCCTCGACTGCGTCGACATGGGCACCCAGCGGTCCCTGCCGTAAGTACGCCAGGAAGGCCTCGAGCCGCTGCTCGTCTCCCTCGGCGTCCACCTCGACGGTGCCGTCGGTGCGGTTGCGCACCCAGCCCGACAGGCCCAGCTTCTGCGCCTCGTACCGGGTGGTGGCGCGGAAGCCGACGCCCTGGACGCGACCACGGACGGTCGCGTGCAGGCGCCTCATGGCTGCACCCGGAGATCGGCGGCCGACGCGTCCTTGGTGGCGGCCGCGCGTAGCACCGGCACCGATTTGAAGGAACCGGGGCGACCGTCCGCCGGCGCGCTGAGAATCCGGATCGCTCCGTCGGCGCCGACCGCCGCAGCGAGCAGCCAGCGACCATCGGGCGTCGTGTCGATGGCGCCGAGCCGGCCGCGCCCCTGTGCCCCCAGGATCTCCAGCGCCGGATCGTCGGAGCGAACGCGAAATACCGCCGAGCGATCGGCGCCCTGGACCGCTGCCGATAGATACACGGTCGGCGACGGCAGACGGATCGCGGCGCCGCTGGCCAGCGGCGGAACACGCCCGGTCGCCAGACGACCCGGCGCGCCGGCAGCCGGGATCTCCACGGTCTGGGCGACCCGGGCGCGCCCTGCGCCCTGGAACTGGACGATGTGCACGCGCGTGGGCTGAGCGAGCGGGCGATCCGGCGCGATCTGCCCGGTGGCCACCCAGAGCCGGCTGCCGTCCTGCGAGAACACCATGTCCGCGACGCCACCAGCCTCGATCGGCAGGGCCACAGTGGCGGCCACTGCCATCTGATCGCAGTCGAGAAAGATCAGTCGACGGTCACGCGGGGTCACCACCGCCAGGAGGCGACCATCGGGTGAGAGCTCCGCCCGCAGCGGCGAGCGGGCCTCGGCAGGGAGCGCCAGTGGTGCGCGTCGAACGGGCCGCAACGGCGACGAGAGATCGAGGAGCACCACGTCCGCGGCGCGCACCACGGCGCCCAGATGGGCGGCCGGAGCGACGGTGAACCCGACGATCGGATCCGGGCCGAGTTCCAGCCGCTGGCCGAGCGCCGGTCCGCCCGGGGCGGGCAACTCGATCACGGTCACGCGGCCGGAACCCGACAGCACGTAGGCAGCGCGTCCGTCGGCGCTCAGCCGCAGGAAACGGGCGTCGGGGACCTCGGTCTCGCTCGCCGGCGCAACCGAGTCGTCTATCTCGACCCAGGCGATGCGATTGCCCCCCGGGGACAGCAAGGCGCCGTACCGCTTGATCGTCAGCGCGCGCTCGGCCCGCCCGTACTCCTGGGTCACGTCGACCACCTGCGGGCCGCTCGGGGTCCCCGGCGGCACGCGCACGAGGATGCCGCCGTCACCGGTCCGCGCGATCACGGTGGCCGGTCGACCGCCGATCTGCACCGTCGGTTGGCGCCCGAACGAGCGCCCGCGGATCCAGAGCGCCTCGCCAATCACTGCCACGCGGTCGGACGCGCGCGGCCGCAGGTCGCCCGTCGCGGGGACATCGCCACCGCCGAGGTCGACTACGTCGACGATGGCCGGCGCGCGGCCTGCCTCGGTGAGTTCACGCGTGTCGATGATCTGCGTCGCTGGCGCTGCGCAGGCGACGATCCCGACGACCCCGAGGGTCAGCCCCCTGCCCCGCACGATTCGACTCTACAGCGGACCTTCGGTGACCGTGACGCCGACCAGGTTGTTCGGGACGATCGGTAGCTCGTCGAACCTGGCGACGACGTTTCCTCGCCCGTCGAGCACCTGCACCTTGGACAGCACCGCGTACTGCACCGGCCCCTGCGGCGGCGCGCACGAGGCGAGGTAGCCGACCACCTTGGCCCCCGTGTCGTACTCCAAGGTGACCCGGTGGCTGATCATGTCGCGAATCTTCTTGTAGTCAGGCATGGCGCGGGCCGGACTCTACAACAGAACGCGATCTACGGGTGCCCGGGAGGCATGCCAGCTGCGGGTGGGCTGCCGCCGAGGGTGACGTCCTCGGTCTGCAGCGTGTCGAGGGGGATGGTGAGATCCTGGGTGCCGACCTTGATGTCGTTCGCCTGACCGAAGACGTCCCCCTTCTTCCTTGTCAGGCCATCGCCGTCTTTGTCGACACGTGCTGTGATGGAGACCGTCCCGTGAAAAGGGGTCCCGGGGATCATGGCGTCGCGGCCGCTCAGCGTGAAACGCATCGGAAACTCACCCGCCGCGAGGCGCTGCACGGCCAGCATCAAACCCTGACCCGGCGCCGAGCCGGCACGGCGGGCGATGAGGAAAATCGTGTTCCCGACGGCGACATCCCTCTTGCGGGCGGCGGGCAAGGTGATGGTGCCGCTGATGCTCTGCCCAGGATCCGGCGGCGGCGGCACCAGCTCGGCGGACGGCACCGGAGCAGGTGCTGGTGCTGGTGCTGGCGCCGTGCTCTGGGTCTTCGAGCAGGCCGCGAACAGGACCATCGTCAACACGAATCCGCTGCGCATCGGGAGACCCTACCGCGGTGTATAACCTCGTCAATGCCCGCGATCACCACGCGCCTGCGATCGCGCCAGACGGTGGCAACCGACGTGGAGGATCTGGTGTTCGACCTGGTCGAGCCGTCCCGGTTCGAGTTTCATGCCGGGCAGTTCGTGACCCTTGCCGTGGGCCAGGATCCGACCGGCCAGAGCCTCCGGCGTAGCTACTCGATCGCCTCGATGAGCGACCGCAGCGATCACCTCCGGTTCCTGATCCGCGTCATTCCGGGTGGCGTGGCGTCCGACTTCTTCACCCACATCGCAATCGGCGCCCGGGTGGAGATGACCGGCCCGCACGGCTTCTTCGTGCTCCAGCCGCAACACGCGGGCGACGTGGTGTTCGCCGCCACCGGCACCGGTCTGGCGCCGGTGCTGCCGATGCTGGGCGAGCTCACGCGGCGGCCGCAGGAGACGGGGCGCCGGCTGGTCTATTGGGGTCTCCGGCAGGAAGGCGACCTGTTCCTCGTCCCCGAGGTCGACGCGCTGTGCGCCAAGTCCGGGGCCACCCTGGTCACCTACCTGTCGCGTCCGTCCGACGCGTGGACCGGAAACCGTGGCCGCATCACCGCAGCCGTGCTGGCCCAGATGCCATCGCTGCGCGCGCCGACGTTCTACCTGGTGGGCAACGGGGCCATGATCGCCGAGCTCAAGAGCGGCCTCGTCACAGCGGGCATCGACCGTCGGAAGCAGATCCGTACCGAAGCGTTTTTTGACTGATAATAGCCACGGAATGCGGCGTGCCGTCGTCTCCTTGGCCTTGGGCGCCTTGGCCCCCCTGGTGCTCGGGTGCGAGACGCAGGGCCCGATGCCGGTGCTGAGCGGGATCTCGCCCGAGACGGCTTACACGGACCGCGAGGTCCGCCTGATCCTGCGCGGGGACGGCCTGGTGCCGAGCTACGAGCTGGATACCCTCTCGGGGCAGCGGCGCGCCCACGCCCTGGGTTTCTCGGGCCGGGTCGGCCTTAGCGGCCCTTCGGTGGCACTGACCAACATCAACTGGCGCAGCCCGGGCGAACTGTCGGCGTCGGTGCCGGCGGGACTGCCCCCGGGTGCGCACCAGATCGAGGTGACCGACCCGCGCGGACGCACGACCATCCTGTCGCCCGGGTTCGTGGCGCTGGGACCTGACGCCGAGGCGCCGACCGTGCGTTTCGACGCGCCCCCTCCCGAGTCGCTGATCGGCCCGGGCGTGGCGATCGAGGGCTGGCTGCTTGCCGAGGATCGAACACCGGGGTCGCTGACCTCCGTCGAGTGGGAGGCACGCCTCGGCGCAATGCGCTTCGCGGGCGGCTCCTGCCCTGTCGAACCGGCGAGCACGCGCGCCGACTGCCCGTTCAAGTTGACGGTCCCCGATCACGCCACCGCCGGCGGCACGTTGGAACTCGTCGGCGTGGCGCTGGACGGCGCCTCCCGGCCCAACCGCAGCGAGATCCGTGCGGTGTTCCGGCTGCTGCCACGACCCACCGCCACCACGATGGTCCCGAGTCACGGAGGCTCCGCCGGCGGCACCGACATCGTCATCAGGGGCTCCGGGTTCGTGCCTGGCACGCAGGTGATGGTCGGCAACCGGCCACTGGTCCCGAATGGCGGGATCCTCGTCGACGAGCGCACCATCAGCGGGCGCGTTCCCGCGCATGCTCCCGGCCCGGCGATGGTGGTCGTCCGCACCCCGATAGGCGAGACGCCGCTGCCGTCCTTCTTCACCTATATTCTCGCGCCGCTGATCGAGGCCATCGCACCCGAGGTCGGCGACAGCGACGGCGGCACCGCGGTGCGGGTACGTGGCCGCGGCTTCACGCCGACCACGCGAATCTACTTCGGCGCCACCCTGACCGGCGCCGGCGCCTTGCAAAACGCAACCTTCGTCGACGGCAGCGAGCTGAGGGGGACGGCGCCGCCCGGGCGAGGGGCGGCCTCGGTGTGGGCGGTCGATCCCGAGCTCGGATGGACGCGGCTGGTCGACGGCTTCTCCTGGATGGACACCCCTTGAAGCTCCTCCCGAAGTTCGCGCTTCTCGCGATCGGCGTTGCCGCCGTCCCACTGGCCATCGCCGGCTACTCGTCGAGCCGCATCAGCCAGGCCGCGCTACGCGAGGCACTCGAGGAGAACGAGCTGATGAACGCCCGCCAGGTGGCAGAGTTCGTCTCCAGCCAGCTCAGCAACCTGCACGCGACGCTGGGCGTGGAGGCTCGCGTGCTGAACCTGACGCCCGCGCGGACCGCCTTGCCCGGCTCGGAGACGCTGCAGAAGTTCCTGCAGCTCGTCTACCACCAGAGCGACGATTTTTCCGCGGTTTCCCTGGTAGACGAGGAGGGACGTCCCGTGGCGACGCCCGCCTACCAGGACAACCCGCGCCCGAACAGCGCCTTCGGCAACCACGAGGCCATGCGCACCGAAGACGTGGCGCAGCTGGCGCGCCTGACGCCGATCGCGGACGTGCTGCGCGACGGAGCCGGCATCGGACCGATCTTCCTGGCCGGCCCGGCGCAGCGGCCGCACATCCTGCTGGCGGTGAAGTACGCGCCCCGCCCCGACGATCCGCCCCGGATCATCGCCGCCGCCATCTCGCTGCGGCGGATCTCGGACTACCTGGCCACGGTCGCCACCGCTGATCGCGACATCCTCCTCCTCGACAGGGGCAACCGGATCGTGGCGTCAGGACGCGAGGTGACGCCTCCGACGCTGGCGCTCAAGCGGCTGCCTGTCGGCAACGGCGCCACGCTGCCCAGCAAGGAGTTCCGGGCCGAGTACGACGCTGGCGGACGCCGGGTGCTGGGCGCATACAGCCCGGCGCTGCCGTTCATGCTGGGCGTGGTGGTCGAGCGCCGGCTGTCCGTCGCGCTGGCGCCGGTGCGGCGGCTCGGCTGGGCCACGGTCTACTGGATGAGCGTCTCCGGCCTGGTGGCAGCCGTCGTGGGTGCGGCACTGGCGCGCACGCTGGCCGAACGCGTGGCCATGCTGGCCGACGGATCGAGGAAGATCGCGCAGGGCAAGCTGGACACCCGCCTCGACGTGATCTCCAGCGACGAGCTCGGCGATCTCGCGCGCACCTTCAACGCCATGGCCACCTCGCTGGCCTCGGCGCGCACCGAGATCCTCCGCCAGAACGAGGAGATCGTGGCCTGGAACGAGTCCCTGGAGAAGCGCGTCGAGGTCAAGACCAATGAGCTGCGCGACGCCCAGGATCTGCTGCTGCGCTCGCGGTCGCTGGCGGCCATCGGCTCGCTGGGCGCCGGGGTGGCGCACGAGATCAACAACCCGCTCACCGGCGTCCTGGGGCTGTCGCAGCTGCTGCTGACCGACCTGCCCGTCACCCACCCGGCGCGCCCGCTGGTCCAGGACATCGAGGACCAGGCGGTGCGTATCCAGGCGATCGTCGCCAACCTGCTGCGCCTGGCGCAGCGGCAGTCGGGCGAGGACTTCCGGCCGGTCGATCTGGCCAAGGTGATCGACGACGCGCTCGATCTGTGCAGCCCGACGGCATTGGCGGATGCGGGCATCCGGGTCGTCAAGACGCTGGTCGCGCCCTGCCCGCAGGTCCGGGGGAGCCCGGTCCAGTTGCAGGCGGCGTTGATCCACCTGATCCAGAACGCCAAGGGCGCGATGGATCATGGCGGCCTTCTGACCATCGAGACCTCGATCTCCGACCAGAAGCTGGTTCGTCTTCGCCTGAGCGACACCGGCCGCGGCATCAAGGCCGACCACCTCCCGCGCATCTTCGACCCGTTCTTCACCACCAAGACCCGCCGCACCGACACCGGGATCGGACTGTCGGTGGTCCACAAGATCATCGAGGACCATGGCGGCACCATCCGCGTCGAGAGCGACGTCGGTCAGGGCACCACCTTCCACATCACCCTGCCCGTCGACACGGGAGCGAGCCACCTGGCATGAAGACACGGCCGATGGTGGTGGGCGGGCTGGTCGTCGCCACGCTGGTCGGCGCGACCCTGGTGTCACGGCAGTTCTTCGAGGGACCTGCGCGCGACAATGCCGCCCCGCCGATCCCCACGGCCAGCGCCGGGCCGACGCCGTTCCGCGTGAGCGCGCTCGAGGGCACGGTCGAGGCGTTGCACGACGGTCAGTGGTACGCCGTGCAGGCCGGCGACCTGCTCTCGCTGCGGGACGTGATCCGCACGTCCAAGGGCGCCAAGGCCGTTCTTCGCCGCGGCAGCAGCGAGATCGAGTTGCGCGAGAACGTGGACATCCGTCTCGACGATCTCGCCGCCTCGACCGCGCGTTTCGGCCTGCTCCGCGGCGGCAACGTCGTCGCCAGCGTCGGGCGCGAGGACCAGCACCTGGAGATCACCGCCGCCGAGACGAGGTCGCGCAACCAGGGGACGGCACGCTGGATCGTCTCGGCGAACGCCCAGGGCCAGGTCAGCGTGGCCGCCTCCGAGGGCAAGGTAGCGTTCACCGCCAAGGGGAAGGAGGTCACCGTGCCCGCGGGCACCGAGAGCACGGCCGCTCCGGGGCAGCCGCCGGGCACGCCCACTCCGATCCCCGAGGAACTGCTGCTGTCGGTGGTCTGGCCCGACAAGCAGCACACCGACGGGCGCACGGAGGTCGCCGGCCAGGTCAGCCCTTCGTCCAAGGTAACGGTAAACGGCGCCGAGGTGCCGGTCGAGAACGACGGCCGCTTCTCGTCGACCCTGCCACTGGGCGTGGGGGCCAACCGCGTCCAGGTGGAGGCGCTCGACATCAAGGGGCGGAAGAAGGCCGAGACACGCGTCCTGCAGCGGAACGCACCGTCGCCCACGCTGGTGCCGACCGGTGAAGAGATCTGGAAGAAATGAGTGTGGTCCTCGTCGCCCTCGTCGCGGTGAACGCGCTGTCCGTGTCGGTGAGCGTCGACGGAAAACCGCCGGTGCTGGGCGTCGACGAAGAGGCCTTGGTGCGCATCACCGTCGTTGGTCCCGGGCCAGACATGGTCGATCCGCCGCGCGTCCTGGCCAGCGCCGGCACCTTCGCCGAGGTGACGCGCACGGGACCGCGCGCGTTCCTGGCCCGCTACCGGCTGCCCATGGCGCGCTTCCCGCAGGCAGCCATGCTGGTAGCCGAGATCGGCGCGGGCTCATCGCTCGTGCGAGGTTTCCTGGCATTGCCCCTGGCCGCCTCCGCCAGTCCGGCGTTTCACACCGACCCGGGCGCCCAGGTCACCATGCGTGTGGGCGACAAACCGTTCGGGCCTCAGCGCGCGGATCGCGAGGGGAACGTCCGCGTCCCCGTCATCGTTCCCCCCGGCGTGCCGACGGCCACCGCGCGTTCGGTGAACCGCTTCGGCAAGGCGACGGAGCAGACCGTCGACCTGAAGATCCCGTCCTTTCGCCACATGATGATCGCCGCTCCCCAGACGATGGCCGCCGGCGATACCGTCGAAGTCGCCGTCTACGGTGTCACCGCGTCCGGTGCGCTCGCCGAGAGCCGGAATCTGATGCTGCGCTCGAACGGCCCCAAGCCCCACCCGCTGGGCGGCGCAGCGGGTGAGGCCAGGTTCCTGGTGCGCGCGCCGTCGATCATCACCGCGCGCGCCCTCAAGCTCGAGGCCGGGCTGCGCGGTCAGGAAACGGAAGCAGCCTTCGAGGTGTCGCTGGTGCCTGCTGCTCCCGCGAGGATGGGCCTGGAGCCGGACCGTCGCCGCCTGGCGATCGGGGTCGGCTCGTCGATGCGGGTCTACCTCACGGCGGAGGACCGCTTTGGTAACCCGACCGACGCGCGCGCCGCCGCCGTGCGTGTCGACGGCCGCGACCTGGGGACCCGCACGGACGAGGACGGGCGGGTCATGGCCGTCGTCAATGCCCCCGACACCTACGACGGCCGCAGCCGTCTTCAGTTCGAGGCAGCGCTCGGCGGAGCGTATGCCGAGCAGACCATCCCCCTGGCCAACCTGCCGCGGGCGCCGCGCATCGGCCCCGACGAACGTACGCTGTTCGCCATCACGCCACGGCTCGGCTTCGTCTGGAACCTGCGCCAGCCACCCGGACCGGCGGCGCTGATCGAGGTGGTGGGGCGGCATCCCCGCTGGCCGACCTGGCTTGGCACCGGGCTGGCCGTCGGCTTGCTGGCGACGGAGTTCGTGGCCCAGGATCCCGCGGGGGTCGCCCGCACCGAGGTGCGGCAGGTACCCGTCCTGGCGCTGGCACGCGTGCGCCGGCGGGTGATGCCGGGACTGGTGGTGGCCGCCGGCATCGAGCTTGGTGCAAGTTTCGCCAGCGCGCGGGTCCATTCCTTCGGGTCCGAAGTGGTCGGGCACGCCTGGGGCCCCGCGGTGGCGCTGGACGCCGAGGTCGCGGCAGCCGTCGGTCCCGGGCTGGCGGTCATCGGCGCGCGCTACGTCCACGTGCGCCTTGGGCGCTTGTCCAGCGGCGATCGGCTGCTGGGTAACAGCGCTGGTCTGATCGGCGACCTCGGCTACCGTCTCGCCTGGTAAGGTTCGCGCATGAGCGAGGCGCCGCTCGAGGCTACCCTGCCCGTGGATCCGTCCACGCCGGTGGTGGTCAGCGTGCCCCACGCGGGTGTCGAGACGGCCGGGTACGATGCCCCTCTGGCGCCTGGCCTCGACCCGCACTGCGACGCCGACCTGTTCGTCGACGAGTTGTATGGCCCCGCGGTACGCGGCGCCTTCATCCGCGCGCGCCTGTCGCGCTTCGTGTGCGATCTCAACCGCGATCCCAGCGACGACTCGGCCCGGGGGTTCGTCTGGCAGGTGACCACCACCGGGTCTCCGGCGCTCTCCCGGCCGCTGTCCGACGAGGAGTGGCAGTCACGCCGCGTCTTCCACGAACGCTATCACTCGGCGCTGGCGACCGCGCTGGGCCGCGCGCGCGACAAGTTCGGTTTCGCGCTGCTGGTGGACGGGCACTCGATGCCCTCGGTCGGCCGGCAGGGCCACACCGATCCCGGCCGGCCGCGCGCGGACTTCGTGCCGGGCGATCGCGATGGACGAAGTTGTAGCCCCGCACTCTCACGACTCGTCGGCGCGTATCTCGAGGCGCGTGGTTTCTCGGTGGCCTTCAACGACCCCTACCGCGGGGGCTACATCACCTCGCACCACGGCCGCCCCGCCGACGGCGTTCACGCCATCCAGATCGAGATGCGGCGCGACCTCTACATGGACGAGGCCAGCTTCACCCGCTTGCCCGCGAAGATGGCCGCCGTGACCGCGACCATCGCCGACCTGCTGAGGGCGCTCGACCGCTTCACCCCGTGATGGCGGTCTACCGCTTCGCGCCACGCATATGCAGCAGGCGCAGCTCGCGCTCCGCCTCGAACAGCGTCCTGTCGCACTTGACCGCTTCCTCGAACGCCTTGCGGGCGTGGACCAGGTCGTTCTTCAGCTTCAGCGACGCCCCGATGAAGTAGTGGCCCATCGCGAACTGCGGCTCGGCCTCGACCGCCTTGTTGAAGATCTTCAACGGTTCGCTGACGTCCTCGGCCGTCGGGGTGCCAGCCTTCCAGCACTTGGCCCAGGCGAGGCAGGCCTGGTAGCGCACCTTTCCGGGATAGGCCTGCACCAGCGCCTCGAACGCCTCCTCGGCGCGACGTAGGTCGTTGTCGTGCAACGCGGAGTCACCGGTGCGCTGGACCCGCTCGGGCTCGCGACGCGCCAGCTCCGCGAGGCTGGCGTCCGGGCGCCGAGGCAGCGGCCCCGCGGTGGACCCCTGAGTCGGCGCTGCCGGGGCGGGCGTGGTCGCCAGCCCCGCCGGCGCGGGCCGCATGCCCGTCGACGGTGAGGGGAAAAGTCCCGCCGGTGCAGGCCGCATGCCCGTCGACGGCGAGGGAAAAAGCCCCGCGGGGGCTGGCCGCAACCCCGTCGACGGCGCCGAGATCACCTCGCGGGCGGACGTCGGCACGATCGTCACGTGGCTGGTGGATGGCAAGTGCACCGGTGCGGGCACGGGCGCCGACTCGGGTGGTGGCAGCGACACGCCGGTGATCTCCAGACTGCCCAGGTAGTGAAGCGCCAGCAGCAGCACCTTGCGCTCATGGGCGCGCTCGCCCGTCGCGTGGCGAACGCCTGGGTCGTCGATGAGGACGCCCGGGCCACGCAGCAACGCCAGCAGCGCCGGATCGGTCTGCACCAGGCCCATGTCCGCGCTGCTGGTGAACCGCACCACCTTGCCCACCAGCGGCGACAGCTCGTCACCGAGCCGCCCCTCATCGTAGGTCGCCCGGATGGCCGGATGGACCAGGGCGCGCGCGTCGATCGGCATCCCGGGCGCGGCAGGGTTCGAGCCGAAGGGATGCTCTCCCACGACGAGATCGAATTGCCCTCCGCGCGCTCCGAACAGGCGGACGAGCTTGCGCTGCAATTGCAACCGCAACGCCTGCCGGAGCTTGTCCGGCTCGATCAGTCCCTGGTCGACGAGGATGGCGCCGAGCAGCCGATGCGTCAGCGCCCGCTCCTGCTCGGCGACCGTCACCGCTCCCTCCGGCAGAATGCGCGACTCGACCAGCACCCGGTCCAGCCGGTCGGCGGGGTCCGGCCGCTCGACATGGACCGGGTGACCCTGGCGGATGAAGACCGTGCTCCTGTGCCCGGCTTGATCGTCGACGACCAGGCAGCCAGTCAAACGCCTCGCCGCAATGGCGACGAGCAGGCTCGCCATCGGCCGTTCTTCCAATCGTCCGGTTGCCCGGCCACCAGCCATTCGCGCGTGTCCACGATAGCACGGGAGCTACGGCTCGACTGTGTAGCCGGGCGACATACATCGCAACCTTCGGTTACAATCGCCTCGATGTCGGAAGAGGATCCTCGCGAACGACCGACGCGCGAGGTGCGCGTGCACCCGGGGTTGACTCCGCCTCCCGATGGGCCGGTGGCGCCCGGGCTCACCCCGGCACGCGGATTCGCGACGCCACCACCAGCGCCGATGTCGCTTTACCACGCCTCCCAGCGGGAACCGGTGCTTCCGCCACCGGCCGCCGCGGCTCCGCTTTCCCCCCTCGACTTTCCCCCGAAACGCCGCCGCATGGGGCCATTTGCGGTGATCTTCGTGGCCGGAATCGCGATCGGCGGCACGGTGGCGGCGGTGTTTGCGCTGCGATCACGGCAGCCGGTCCCGTCACCTTCGCCCGCGGTCGCCGAGAAGGCGGCTCCCCTTCCGCCGAAGGTCGAGCCGCTGCCGGTCCCCGAGCCGGCGGTCTTGGAACCCGAGCCCGAGCCCGTGGCCGCCAAGCCGGCCAAGGTGACGGAACTGGTTGTCAGCAAGCAAGGCAAGCAGAGCTGGGTCGAGATCCCCCTCGCCGGTTCCACCAAGGGCATGGCGAAATTCGCGCTGTCGAAGCCGCGCGGCCTGGCGGTCAAGCTGCCCCGAGGGCGCCCCACGTTGCGCGCTGGCGTCTACCAGCCTGGCGCCCCGTTCACGAGCATCAAGATCATTCGCAAGGGACAGGCCAGCCTGATCCAGTTCTACTACCGCGCAGGCGGCAAGCCGGCGGTGACGGTGAACGCGCAGACGCTGCGCTTCACTGTCCGGTAACTAGCCGATGTAGTTCTTCTTGATCAGGTACTCGGCCACCAGGATCGCGCCCCGGGCTGCGCCCATCTTGGTGTTGTGCGAGACGAGCAGGTACTTGATCCCGTGGGTCAGCGCCGGGTCCTCGCGCAGACGGCCGATCACGGTGGACATGCCTCCCTCGGCGTCACGGTCGAGGCGCACCTGCGGCCGGTACGGATCGTCGCTGACGCTGAGCAGGTGCTTGGGAGCCGACGGCAGGCCCATCGAAGCCAGATCCGCGCCGAACTCGCGCCAGACCGCCTTGACGTCTTCCAGCCGCGCCGCGCGCCGGAGCTGCACGAACACCGACTCGGTGTGGCCCTCGAGCACGTTCACGCGCGTGCAGGTACACGACACCGAGATCGGCGCCGGGACGATGGCGTCACCCTGCAACTTGCCGAGGATCTTCTGCGTCTCCCGCTCGACCTTCTCTTCTTCCTTGGGGATGTACGGGATGATGTTGTCGAGGACGTCCATGCCCGGGACGCCGGGCGAGCGGCCGGCGCCCGACAGCGCCTGCATCGAGGTCATGATCACCTTCTCGACGCCGAACGCGATGTCCAGCGGCCGCAGGGTCATCGCCAGACCGACGGTGGTGCAGTTCGGCCCCGGGGTGATGAACCCCTTCCAGCCGCGCTTCTTCCGCTGCACCTCGATGAGGCCGGCGTGGTCCCAGTTCACACCGGGGAGAAAGATGGGCACGTCGGTCTCGTAGCGAAAAGCGCTGGCCGTCGAGATCACCGGCACGGCGGCCGCGAACCTCGGCTCCAGCTCGCGCGCGACGTCCGCCTCGACGGCGGAGAAGACCAGACGGATGCCGTCGGTGCTCATGGTGGCCGAGTCCTCCACCACCAGGTTCGCCACCTCGTCGGGCATCGGCGCGGCGCAATACCATCGCGACGCTCCCTTGTCGTCCTTCACGGCGGCGGCCATCTTCTTGCCGGCCGAGCGGCTGGATGCCGCCACCTTGACGACCTGGAGCATCGGATGCCCGCCCAGCGACGCCAGGAACTCCTGGCCAGCCAGGCCGGTGGCACCCACCACCGCTACGGGAATGCGTGACATGGCCGCGGACTCTAGCAGAAAAATTCAGGGCGCAAGGCGCTGCCGCATCGCCTCGTAAAGGAGGATGGCGCCGGCGGCCGAGGCGTTGAGCGACGCGACCTTCCCGCGCTGCGGAATCTGCAGGAACCCGTCGCAGCGGCGGCTGACCGCCTCGCGCATCCCCCTGCCCTCGGCGCCAATCACCAGGGCCGTCGGCCCACGCAAGTTCGCGTCGGCAAGAAGAGCGCCGCCTTCGGCCGCCGCTCCCCAGACCGTCAACCCCGCCTCGCGCAATGCATCGATGGCCTTGAGGAGGTTCGGAACCCGGGCGATCCGCATCCGCTCCGTCGCCCCGGCCGACGCTTTCACCGCCGAGCCGGTCACGGGCGCGGCCTGGCGTTCAGGGATGATCACCCCGTGTCCGCCCAGCACCTCCGTGCTGCGCACGAGCGCGCCCAGGTTCTGCGGATCGGTGATACCGTCGAGCAACAACACCAGCGGCGACTCACTCGCGTCCAGGATCTCCTTCACCTCCGCGTAGCGATACTCGCCGGCCAGCGCCAGAATCCCCTGGTGGGCGCCACCGGCGGCCAGCTCGTGCACGAGAGCGCGCGGCCGGAACTCCACCGCGACACCGCGATCCTTGGCCGCGGCGATCACCGCGTGCAGTTCGGGCGATCGGTGAACGCCGTCGGCGACGTAGACGACGGCTATCTGACGAGGACGGGCGCGGACCAGTTCCTCGACGGGGCGGACGCCGAAGACTACGCGCGACACGCGGCGTCGACCTCGGCCACCACGGCCGCGAACGCCTCGGCCGGATTTGTAGCATCTCGGATCGGGCGGCCGACGACCAGGTAATCGGCGCCGGCCGCGATGGCGCTCGCGGGGGTGGCCACGCGCTTCTGGTCTCCCAGCGCCGCACCCGAAGGCCGCACACCCGGCACGACGGTGAAAGCGGCGCGGTGCTGCGACTTCGCGGCGATGATGTCCAGCGGCGAGCAGACCAGTCCCGGCACCCCGGCCTGCGCGGCGACACGCGCGCGCCGGCGTACCGCCTCGGCGGCATCGGCAGTGATCCCGTCGGCTATCAGATCGGCCTCGGTGAAGCTGGTCAGGACGGTGACGCCGAGGATCTTCGTCCGTGGCCCCGCGGCCTCGACCGCCCGGCGCAGCATCTCCTGCCCGCCGCAAGTGTGCACCGTCAGCAACTCGGCGCCCAGCTTCGCCGCCGAGGCGACGGCGCGGCCGACCGTCTCGGGGATGTCGTGCAGCTTGAGGTCCAGGAACAACTTGCCGCCCCGCTTGCGCACGGCCTCGATCGCCCGTACGCCCTCGGCGAGGAACAGCTCCAGGCCGACCTTGTAAAAAATCGGCTGCCCTTCCAGCCTGTCGAGGAACACCTCGACCCCGGCGAGATCGGGCACGTCGAGGGCGACGATGACCCGTTCGCGCGCCGCAATCACAGCCGCTCCTTGCAAACTTTCTCGGCGATCTCCCGGGCTGCGTCTTCCAGCTTCACCTTGGTGACCTCAGGCGCGCGCCGCAGCTTCACTTCGGCCATGCCCTCGGCCAGACCCTTCTTGCCGACGGCCAACCGGTAGGGGATGCCGACCAGATCGGCGTCCTTGAACTTCACGCCGGGCCGCTCGTCCCGGTCGTCATACAGCACCTCGATCCCTGCTTTGGTCAGCTCGTCGTAGAGCTTGTCACAGGCGCCGGCGACCTGCGGATCCGTCGGCTGCAACGACAGCAACGCCACCTCGTACGGCGCCAGTGGCACCGGCCAGACGATGCCGTCCTTGTCGTGGTGCTGCTCGATGGCCGCGGCGGCGATGCGGGTCACCCCGATGCCGTAGCAGCCCATGATCATCGGCTTGTCCTTGCCATCGGCGTCCAGGAAGTGCGCCTTCATCGCCGTCGAGTACTTCGTGCCCAGGAAGAAGACGTGGCCCACCTCGATTCCGCGGTAGCCCTTGAACGTCCCCTTGTCGCAACGTGGACACGCATCGCCGATGGAGGCTTGCCGGTAATCGCCGCAGGCCGTGGGCGTGAAATCGCGATCCAGGGACACGTTCTTGTAATGAAGGTCGCCGGCGTTCGCGCCGCACACGAAGCTCGGCAGCGCGCACACCTCGACGTCACAGTAGACGGGGATCTTCAGCCCGACGGGACCGGCAAAGCCTACCGGCGCGCCGGTGACCTCCTCGACGGTCTTGTCCGTGGCCATCACCAGTTCCTTGGCTCCCACGGCGCGTGCGACCTTGATCTCGTTCGCCGTCCTGTCGCCACGGACCAGCACCGCCACCGGCTTTCCGTCGGCGAGATAGATGAGGGTCTTGACCAGCGACGTCGGCGGCACGCCCATGAAGCCGGACACCTCGTCGATGGTCCGCTTGCCGGGCGTCGGCACCTTCTCGAGGGCGGCGACCGCGGGTTTCTCCCTGGGCATCGCCGGCGCGCGAACCTTCGCCTCCTCGACGTTCGCGGCGTAGTTGCAGGTGTCGCAGGCCACCAGGGCGTCCTCGCCCGTCTCGGCCAGCACCTGGAACTCGTGCGACAGCGAACCGCCGATCGCGCCCACGTCCGCCTCGACGGCGCGGAACGCCAGGCCGCAGCGGGTGAAGATGCGACCGTAGGCATCGTACATGCTCTGGTACTCGCGGCGCGCATCCTCGTCCGTGGCGTGGAACGAGTAAGCGTCCTTCATGATGAACTCGCGGCCCCGCATCAGGCCGGCGCGGGGGCGCAGCTCGTCGCGGAACTTGGTCTGGATCTGGTACAGGTTCAACGGCAGCTGCCGGTAGCTGCGCACGTCGCCGCGGACGAGGTCGGTGATCACCTCCTCGTGCGTCGGGCCGATCACGAAATCGCCGCCCTTGCGGTCCTTGAAGCGAAGCAGTTGCGCGCCGTACTGTTCCCAGCGCCCGGACTCCATCCACAGCTCGGCCGGGATGACCGCCGGCAGGAACACCTCCTGGGCGCCGGCGCGGTTCATCTCCTCACGCACGATGCGGGCGATCTTCTGGATGACGCGCCAGCCGAGTGGCAGGAATGAATACACCCCGGCCGCCACCTTCCGCAGGTAGCCGCCACGCACCATCAGGATGTGGGAGGGTACCTCCGCCTCCGCGGGCGCTTCCTTCAGCGTCGGTACCAGAGCCTTCGAAAGTCGCATGGCCCGTGGGTCATAACACAGGGCCTGCCCGAAAAGCCGGGGTGTTACCGACTTCCCCGGTCGGTGGGAATTTGCGAGAATTTTCCCCGGCTGAAACACGCCGGAAATGGTTCGCGCTTCATCATCCAAGACGAAGGTAACGAACAGGAGGGCACCATGCAGCTCAGGCACATCCGTCCGGGTTCCGTGGATTGGGAGGATGCACTGGTCGAGGACGATGCCGGCGGGTACGCCCGGCTCAGCCCGGAGGAGAAGTTGAAGCTCCAGGCAATCACCGCGATCGAACGCGGCGACGCCAATCAGGCGATGTCGGCCAGACCACGCACGGGCTGACAAAAGCGGCGGCCGCGGCGCACCTGGCGTAAAACCACGGTATGCGCCCCTGGATGCCCCTGGCCCTTGCGCTGTCGGGCTGTGCCACGGTCCGCACGCAGAACCAGGGACGGCTGCCCCCCGGCGACGCCGGCACGGCCGACGCGGGGGCCGAGGCGGATTTCCAGGCCGCCGTCGGCCGCTTCACCCGCCGGGACCCGGCGGCGCGAAGCACCCTCGAGGGATTCGTCGCCCGCCATCCCGGCCATCCTTTCAGGGTGACCGCCGTCGCACTGCTGGGGCGTCTGGCGCTCGGTCGGGGTGACGCCGCGGGCGCGAAGTCGCTGGTCGAGTCCCAGCCGGGCGGCGCCTCGACACCGGCACTGTCCTTCGTGCTGGGCGTGGCCGAGAGCCGTCTCGGGCATGCCGACCGGGCACTGGCGTTGCTTCGCCCGTTCTCCCAGGGCGGAGGCCTGCCGTCGATGGGCGGGGCGACCGACGAGGAGGCGGAGATGCTGCTTCGCACCGCGCTCGCCGAGGCGCTGGCGGTGGGCGGGAACCCGGCCGGTGCCCTCGGTGAGTGGGACCGTTACGCGCAGCTGGGGACCACGCAGGATCACGAGCGCGCCTACGCCCGCGCGCGCATCGAGGAACTGGCGGCGAGGCTCTCGAACGATGCGGCGCTGCAGGCGTACCGCAGCACCTCGTCGCCGCTTCTGCGGGCGGCCCTGGCCACGCGCGCCGCCGGGTCGCTGCGCGCGCACGGCCAGGCGGACGCGGCTCGCAAGCTCGACGAGGAGGCAGCGTCCGGGCGGCGATCGCAGGGACTCGAGCGTGCCGCGCCCTGGCTCGGGCCGGGCGATCCGGGTCGACTCGGACTGGCAGTCCCGCTGTCGGGAAATCGGCGCCTCTTGGGCGAGGTGGCGCTGCGCGGGGCGATGATCGCGCTGGGCGAGAACAGCCACAGCCCCGAGGCGCCCGGTTACCAGCTGGTGGTGCGCGACACGGCGCTGGGCAACGATCGAGGCACCCAGTCCGCGGGCGAGCTGATCCGCCAGGAGGCGGTGATCGGGATCGTCGGCGCGGGTGGACTCAACGAAAGGGGCGCCCTGGAGATGGCGACCCGCGATGGCGTGCCCTACCTCGCTCTCGACGAGCAGGTGCCCGGACGCCAGAGCACGACGTTCCAGCTGGTGCACGGCTCGGACGCCCGAGCCGCGGAGCTGGCGCGGCGGGCGCTGGCTGCCGGCGCGCGCAGCTTCGCGGTGCTGGGCCCCGACAGCCCCGCGGCCCGCAAGATGGCCGACGCGTTCAAGCGCGCGGTGGTGGCGGGCAAGGGGCAGGTCGTGGCCGACAAGGCCTATGCCGCGGGTACGACGTCCTTCTCGGCCCCCATCAACGAGCTGCGCAGCATTCAATTCGACGCGATCTTCATTCCGGAGGAGTCGCGTCGCCTCGAACTGGTGGCGCCCGCCCTGGCGGCGGCGGACCTGCGTCCTGCGCCGTGGGCCGGGGCAGGACGGCGCGCGACCGGCAAAGGACGAGAGGTCCTTTTGCTGTCCACCGCCACGGCGCTGAGCGCTGGCCTCATCAAGAACGCCGGCCGCCATGTGCAGGGCGCGCTCCTGTCTCCGGGGTTCTTCTCGGGGGCCGAGGATCCCCGGACCTCCATCTTTGTCGCCCGCTTCCGGCAGCTTCACGGCCAGGACCCTCTGGCGGTCGACGCCTACGCCTTCGACGGCGTCCGCCTGCTACGCGCCGCAGTCGAGCAAGGTGCCCGCACCCGCACCGACGTGCTGCGCACCCTGGCCTCGCAGGTTCAGGGAGACGGCGTGACCGGCACAGCCCGCTTCGGCGCCGATCACGCCCGTGTCGATCCACCGCTGGTGTACACCGTCGTCGGAGACGAGGTCCGGGCGTTGCCCTAGTCTAGCGGATCGCCGCGGCGGGCGTGCTGGCCAGGAACTCGATCAGATCCACCAGCTCCTGCGGCTTCATGCCGAGCGCGATGTTGTCCGGCATGAAGGACGTCTTCTCTTTCTGGCGCTGGGCGATGGTGCTGGCCGGAATCATGCGCGTCTCGCCGGTGAGCTCCTTGAGCAACACGGTCTCACCATCGCCGACCACGAAGCCCGCGTAGGTCTGCTGGTCCTTGGTGCTGATCACCCAGGGCTCGTAACCGAAGGCGATCGCGGCGCTGGGATTCAGCACGGAGTCGAGAAGGGCCTCGCGCCCCAGCTTGATGGCGATCTGGCTCAGCGACGGGCCGATGTTGCCCCCCTGCCCGGCATACTCGTGGCAGCGCGAGCAGGCGGCCCGCTCGCCGAAGAACACCGTCTTGCCGCGGGCGGCGTCGCCCTTCATCTTGAGGAGTTCGGGCACCGACGGAAAGGCGCTGCCCTCGAACGCCGGGCGCTTGAAATACTGGCTGGCCAGCGCACGCACGCCGACGTCCGGATTGCGGAAGATCGACTCGGCCACCGCATCCTGCAGCTCCTTCGGCAACTTGCCCTGCGCGGCCATGCCGATGAGATGGTTGCCACCGTCGCCCGTGGCGGCCAGCGCCTCGATCGCTTTGCCCTGCTCGTCACGCGTGGCGCCTGGTTTGCGGAGCATGGCCTTCCAGGCCGCCGTCTCGCGGCTCTCCTTGGTGTCCGGCTCCTTCGAACGCAGGTTCTTCAGGTGGTCGGCAACACCGAAATCACGCCACTCGTCGGTCGCGCGATCGAATGCCAGATCCAGGGCGTATCCCTTGAGCGGTTCCTGCGCCGTCTCCGCCACCTTCACGACGGCATCGGCAGCGGCGCGACTCGGCACGAAGGCCAGGGCCACCAGCGCGCGCTGTCGTTCCGGCATGGGTAGCGCGGCGGCGTGAACACGAGCGGCCAGCCCGGGCACGCTGGCCTCGGGATGCAGCCGCCAGGCGAGATCCGCGAAGGCCGGCGACCACCGCAGGGGATCGGCGGCGCCCAGCTTCGCCAGCAGCGTCGGCCACAGCGCAGCCTCCTTGCCGTCCATACCCGTTCCGATCGCCTCCAGCAGTGTCCGGTCACCGGGACGATAGCTCTGCGCCAACTTCAGAAGCAGCGTGCCGCTGTCAGCCACCGGCACATCCCGCAAGGCGATCGCCACCTCGCGGCGCACGGCCGGCGAGGCGTCGCCGACCAGAGCCGATGCGTGCTTCACCAGGGCCTTCGGGTCAGCATGGGCGCGCAGCGCGCGGAAGGCGGTGATCCGGATGTCGGCGTCGCGATCCCGCAGTGCCTTTCCCGGCTCGGCCTGCTTCGCGGCGGCCAGGAACCAGAGTAGACGCGCCCGCGCGCGGGGATCCTTCTCCGCGGCGAACCGCTTGCGAGCGGCGGCGATCCCCGCGGGCCCTTGCTTCTGCAGGGCCTGCCATCCGTCGGCACGCACGTTCACGGCCGGGCTCAGCAACGCCTCGACGGCGCCCGCGCCGAGATCATATTTCGCCGGCTTCAGGGTTCCCCCCTTCGGCACCACGCGGAAGATGCGGCCGAAACTCTCCTTGTCGGCCATCCCGTGGCCACCCACGATCGGGTCGTACCAGTCGGCGATGAACACCGAGCCGTCGGTCCCGACGGCGACGTCACTCGGCCGGAAACGCCGCGCCTCGTCCCCGCGGGAAGCCAGGGCGGTCATGAAGTTGATCCGCTCGATCGAGGTGTAGCCAGCCCCGGCCGGCTTCACCCGATGCGCCCAGACCGAGCTGCGCCCGGCATCAGCGTTGAGCACGGCTCCCATGAACCGCGACGGGAGCGCGTGCCCCTCGTAGACCACGAGGCCAGTGGGAGAGCCTGGTCCCGTGACCTCCGTCGGCGGCACGGTGCCAGGATCCTCCTGGTGCCAATGAGCCACCTGCGTCGACTGCCCGAACCGCTGATCGACCCGCCAGCCGCGGCGGCCGTTCTGGGAGGTGTAACCGTAGCTCCCGCCCTCCATCAGCCAGCTCATACGGCAACCGGCATTGCCGTCGTCGTCGTTGTCGTTCTGCCAGAGGTTGCCGAAGGCATCCAGGCCCAGTTCGTAGACGTTGCGGAAGTTGTGGGCCAGGACGCGCAACCCGGTCCCATCGGAGTTGATCCGCATGGCGACGCCCTGCACCCAGACGCGGCCGTCGTCGCTCTTCTCCCCGCCCGGCCCAGGACCCTCCTTGGTCGTGCGCAACGTGAATCCGGCGCGATCCTTCACCACGTGCGGGCCGTGGTTGCCGGCGTTGAAATACCAGCGGCCGTCGGGGCCGAAAGAAAACGCGTGCACGCCGTGGTCGTGATCGATGCCCCCGAAGCCGTCGAGGAAGATCTCCTTCTTCTCGGGCTTGTCGTCGCCGTCCGCGTCCGTGTAGACGATGATCCGCGGCGAGCAGGAAACGACGACCTTGTCGCCAATGACCGCGATCCCCAGCGGCGCCTGCAGGTCCTTGTCCTGCACGAACACCTTCGAGGTGTCGGCGTCGCCATCACCGTCGGTGTCTTCCAGGATCACGATCCGGTCGCCGCCGTCGCGGGGCACGAAGCCCTTCTCGCGCAGGTCCTTCTTGATGGTGAAGCGGTAGTTCACCCCCTCGGCCACCCAGACGCGGCCGCGCCGGTCGACGTCGATGTTCGTCGGGTTGTGAAGCTGCGGGCTCTCGGCCCACACCTTCACCTCGAGGCCGTCGGCAACGTCGTAGTCGGCCGTGACGTCCTTCGGACTCGACGCCGCGAGGAGTGCGATGAGCGCGACCAGCGCCAGGTTCACGGCTGGTCGTATCCCTTGAGCGGGCGGATCCAGATGTTGCGATAGTGGATCGGGTTGCCGTGGTCCTGGATCTCGATCGGCCCCTTGACCATGGCCGGGGTGTACTCCGCGATCTTCCTGTGGGTGGTGCCGCCGAAGTAGGCAGTCGCGTTGTGCGTGACCACGCCGTTGTGAATCACGGTCACCGTGGCCGGCTTGTCCAGCTTGCCGTCTTTGTTGCCGTCCTTGAAACGTGGAGCGGTGAAGACGATGTCGTAGGTCTGCCACTCGCCTGGCTTGCGCGAGGCGTTCACCAACGGCGGGTACTGCCCGTACAGCGCCGACGCCTGGCCATCCGGATAGGTGGGGTTCTGGTGGCTGTCGAGCACCTGCACCTCGAACTGCCCCAGCAGGAAGACGCCGCTGTTGCCGCGCCCCTGGCTGTCCCCCTTGACCACCGACGGCGTCGCCCACTCGACGTGGAGCTGGAAGTCGCTCCATTCCTCCTTGGTCTTGATGTAACCCTTGCCGGTCTCGAGGACGCCGTCTTTCAGGCTCCAGGTCGCTGGTGTGTTGCCCACCTTCTGCACCCACTTCGACAGATCGTTCCCGGGGCCGATGAGCACCGTCGCGTCGGCGGGCGCTGCGCCGGGCTTGTCCCCCGGGGTGACGACCTTCGGCACGGGTCGGTCGGAGTCATGGACATGCCACTTGCCGTTCGGTTGCATCGGCGTATCGGTGTAGCCGAGCGACGGCTTCTTCGGATCGGCAGCGTATGCCGCTCCGGTGGATAGCAGGACGACCACGACGGCGAGAGAAAGGGTCTTCACGGGTTCCTCCTGAGCAAGGAGAGCATCTTGCGAGAGAAGCTGGAAAGCGGCAATGCCTGAACGTCAGTCAGCGATACCCAGCGCCCTGCAGGAATGTCCACGACCTTGCGGACACGCACCCGCAGGACGCGCGCGGTCACGTCGCGGTGGGTGAAGATGTGCCGGATCGTTCCCACCTCACGCAGATCACCAAGACGCGCACGCCGCACGTCCTCGACGAGCGGAAGCGCCCACGTGCCGGCGAGCAACTCGCCCTCTTGCCGCTTGACCAGCAGCACGCGGCCGCCTTTCTCGACGGCAACGCAATCGAGCCGCACCACCTTCTTGGCGCGACGGGGGAGCCTCGCCGGGATCCGATCGGTGAGCGCTTGGCCCTTGCAGAACCGGGCGACGGGACATTCGCCGCAACGCGGGTTCGCGGTCACACACACCCGGGCGCCCAGCTCCATCACCGCCTGCGCAAAGTCGCCGGCACGCCGCGCCGGGACCAGCGTCTGCCCGCGCGCGCGAAGATCCTCGCGCACGGCGGGCCTGTCGATGGGATCCGCGACGGCGAACAGCCGGGCGGCGACGCGGGCGGCGTTCCCGTCGAGCGCAAAGGTGCGGCGGCCGAAGGCGATGGCGGCAATCGCCGCCGCGGTGTACGAACCCACGCCAGGCAGCGCGAGCAAGGTCTCCTCGTCGGCCGGCAGCTCACCGCCGTGCTCCGCGACCACGGCGCGCGCCGCCCGGTGCAGGTTGCGCGCACGCCGGTAGTAGCCGAGGCCGGACCAGTGGGTCAGCACCTCGTCTTCGGTCGCGGCTGCGAGCGATCCGAGATCCGGGAACCTGGCGATGAAGCGCTCGAAGTACGGCACCACCGTGGCCACGACCGTCTGCTGCAGCATGAACTCGGACACCAGCGTGCCGTAGGGGCTGGGCGAGCGGCGCCACGGCAGGTCTCGGCGGACCTGGTCGTACCAGCGCAACAGGGACCGAGCGAACATCGGCCGCCGAGTGTAGTACAACGAGCAGGTGGCCAGTGACGACGACCTGATCGCCGCCATCGATCGCGGAAAAGTCGATCCGGTCTACTGCCTGCACGGCGCCGAGCGGTTCCTGGTCGACCGCTGCGTCCACGCGCTTCGCGCCGCGGTGGTCGGCGCCAGCGGAGCCGGGCTGAACTTCGATACCTTCGAGTTGAAAGAAACGGGGCTACGGCCAGCGCTTGCCGCGGCGCAGACGCTGCCGATGTTCGCCAAGCGGCGGCTGGTGCTGGGCCGCGGGATCGACACGCTGAAGGCGGACGAGCTGGAACCGCTCCCCGCGTACGTGGCCAGCCCGAACCCCAGCACCTGCCTGGTGCTGATCGGCGACAAGGTCGACGGCCGGCTCCGGGCGTTCCTGGCGCTGCGCAAGGCCGGCTACTTGCACGAGTTCCCACGCCTGCGCGACCGCGAGGTGCCAGCCTGGATCCAGCGCGAAGCGGCGGCCCGTAAGATCCCCCTCGATGGTGACGGCGCCCAGGCGCTGGCGGAGGCGGCTGGGGCGGACCTGGGCCGCCTGGCGCAGGCGCTGGAGCAGGTCGCCATTTACGTCGGCCCGAGCGAGAAGATCCGCCGCAGCCACGTCGAGGAGCTGATCGCCGAGACCCGCGAACGCGGCGTCTTCGAGCTGACCAAGGCGATCGGCGACGGCGATCCGGTGCGGGCGCTGACTCTGCTGGCAAACATGCTGCGGAACCGCGAGCCCCCACTGCGGATCCAGTACATGCTGGCGCGGCAGCTCAGGCAGATCTGGCGCGCCAAGGAGCTGCAGGCCGCGGGCGCCGGCCGCCAGGAGATTGCCTCCGCCGTGGGCATCGCGCCGTTCTTCATCGACGACGTGCTGACGCCGGCGCGGCGGATGAGCGAGACCGCGCTCCACCGCAGCTTCCAGCGCCTTTACCAGGCGGACAAGAGCCTCAAATCGTCGCGGATCGAGCCGGAGCTCCAGATCTCGCGGCTGGTGCGGCAGCTCGCCGAGGACGCCGCCCCGGCCGCTGCCTCTACTTGGCCGAGAGGGCGTTGACGGCGACGGTCAGGCGCGACACGGTCCGCGAAGCGGCGCGCGGCTTGATGACGCCCTTCTGACCCGCCCGATCGACCAGACGCGAAGCCGATGCCAGCAGGTCCTTCGCCTGCTTGGCATTCTTCGCCTCGATGGCGGCCCGGAGCTTCTTCACGGCGTTGCGCATCGCGGATTTGTCCGCGCGGTTACGCGCCTCATGCTTGATGCGCTGCCGGTTCTTCTTTTGTGCTGAGAGAATGTTGGCCATGGGTCGAAGGGCCCGGATTTTGATGTCGGGGGCCGGACCTGTCAAGCTCGGGTTCGATGCGGGGGGTCGCGCTGCTGCTCGGGATCCTGTTCGTGGCGGCCGCCGGCACCGAGTGGGCCCTGCAGCGGCAGCGCCGCGCAGGCTGGAAACGGCTGGAAGTGACCATGCGCGCAGAGATGGAGCATGGGTCCCTCCAGTCGTTGCTGCGCGCCCGCCTGGCCGGCGTGCGGGCCACCCTGGCCGACGATCGCAACCCGACCGTCAATGGCCACCTAGCCTTCATCGACGCACTGCTCACCCACATTTATGGGCTGCCCCTCGAAGCGGAAGCCCACGCGGCGCTCGACCGGGCATCGACCAGCTGGGGGCCCGAGAGTGAGGCCGCCCGCGCCCTGATTGCTCTGCGACGCGGCGATCGAGCCGCCGCCGAACGGATCGCGAGCGCTGCCACGCACAGAGCCCCGGCCGCCGTCGAGCCGTTGTTGGCTTTGGCGGAAGTGCGCAGTGCGGCTGGCGATCTCACCGGCGCTGCACGCTCCCTGAACGCCGCCGTCATCGTGGCGCCGACCCAGATCGAGCCGCGCGTCGCCTGGGCCGAGCTGCGGCTGGAACTCGGCGACCCGGGTGCGGTGCGCGACACCCTGCGTCCTCTGCTGGCAACGGTGCCCGACCATACCCGTGGCTGGCTCCTCCTGGCGGAGGCCGAACTGGCACTCGGAGGCCCGCAGGATGGGCCTGCGCTGGAGGAGGGCTGCCGTCGTGACGGCGCCGTCTCATCGACCGTCGCCGCCGGTTGCGCGATGCTGGCCGCGGAGCGCGAACGGATGGCGATGCGTCCCGCGGCGATGCACACGGCGCTGGCGCACGCGACCCAGCTCGCTCCCCAGGTCCGTTCGGCGCGGCTGCTGGCGCGGACCGCGCAGCTGCAGGCCCAGCTCGGACGGGTGGACGAAGCAGACCGCCTCGCCCGGCAGGCGGCGACCCTCGCCAGTTCCGAGTTGCCCAACCTGGCGTGGGCGCAGGTGGCCTTGGCCCTGGGACGCGGACACTCACCCGAGCGCCCGCCGGCACTGCCTGTCCTGGGCCCGGAGAGCGCGGTCCTATCCGCACGCACCGCCTTCGCCATCGGAGGCGCCGGAGCGCTGGCCGATGCGCTGGCGGAGCTGTCGCCGGCCCTGCGAGCGCATCCGGATCTCGCCGTGCTCGCTCCTCTCGGCCTGCCGTCATCCCAAGTGCCTGCCGACAGCGGGCCGCTCGGCAGCTACGTGGCGGGCGTGCTGGCGCGGCTGGCCGGCGACCTGCCTACCGCAGCCGGGCACCTTGCTCGGGCACTGGACGGTCACGGAGACGCCTGCCGGGCAGCCGGCGAGTACGTGGCCACGCTGCACGAACTTCACCGTCTGCCGGAGGCCGGCCTCCTGGATCCGCTGCGCGCCGTGAACGCCGACTGCGTGAACCTGCCAGGCGCCGGCGCGCCCGAAGTCGAACCCGGGCGGCGGCGGCGTCCGGTCAGTCGCGCGCTTCGCGGTGGATGAGCGGTCTCACTGCGGCGCGGCCGGGTCGGCACCGTGCGCGGTGCCCTCACCGTCGCTGCGGTCGCGCCCGTAATCGGTCCAGAACGAGCGCTCGTCACGCACATCGACGTGTACGAACTGCGACACGGGGTAGTACCCCACGCCCTTGACCCCCATCGACACCACCAGCTCGCGCACCATCAAGGGGGTCATCCCCGGGATGCGGATGTCTGCCGCCATCCCGCGCGTGTGGTAGCTGAGATCAGCGGCCGAGAACATCGGCGCGCGGAAGCCCGACACCAGCAGGATCTTCTGTTTCGTGCGCTGAGAGATCCGGTACAGCAGCTCGGCCAGGCGCGGGTCCATCGGAGTCTCGGCGCCCGTGCGCTGGCAACGCATCAGGTGGCGCAATGAACGGTACGACGCCGGGTCCACCTCGCCCGTTGCGAGATCCAGCTTCACCTCGACCTGCTCGCCGGTGTTCACAGATTCGATGATGAAGCGACCGGACGCGCCGCTGGGCTTGCGGAACGCGTTCGTGGCCGCCGGGGCCACCGTCGCGGGAAGCGGGTGCGCGGCGACGGTCCCCGCGGCCGCCACCATCCGCGACACCTGCCCCTCCAGCTCATTCACCGATGTCCCGAGCCGGAACGAGGTGAAGCTCATGACCATCGTCACGAGCAGAAGCACGATCGCGGCGCCCGCCACCACCACCGGCAATGTCCGGGGCAACACCACCGCTCGTACCGGCCGCTTCGGATCGCCGGTGATGACGATGCGGAACGGCTCGTGCCTGGCCGACGCCTGCTTCTTCCGGATCCGCTCCAGCGCTTCGGTCGCCCGGTCGCGCGGATGCACCATGACGGCTAAGAGACGGAAGTCAGCCGCGGCTTCGCGGCGTCGTCACCCATGCGGCTCGTGCCACGGAACACCGCCCCGGGTTCGATGCGCAGGCTCTTGGCCGCGATGTCCCCCTCGACCTTTCCGCTCGCCAGGATCTCGAGGTGTCCCGTGCAGGAGACGTTGCCGATCACCTGGCCGGCAATCACCACGTCGTTGCCCCGCACATCGCCTCTCACCACCCCGGATTCCCCGATCACCACCGAGGCCTTCGATTCCAGCGAACCCTCGACCGTGCCGTCGATCCGGAAGGCGCCCTCGGCCTTCATGTCACCGTGCATCGTGGCCGACCGGCCCAGCACGTTCTCGATCTGATCCGCCGACCGCCCTTGCGGCTTCTTCGAGCCCCATCCCATGACCCCGGATTCATCGCGGATCGGGGCCGAAACTTGAGACCCTAGAGTTCTAGGCCCTTGCTCGCTTTCCCTTTTGAATCCTGGGGCTTCTTCTCTGGCTCGGACGGCGGACCACCGCGCACCGCGCCGCCGCCGACGCTGGGGACGGTCGGGTCCTCGCCCGCCGGCTTGCGCGCCGACTTGCCGGTCACGCGATCGATCACGTCGTCGTTCACGTCCGTCGTGCTGGTCTCCTTGCCGGTGACCGCGTCGATCAGCGCGTCCGCACGTTCGCCCTTGGCGTTCGCCTTGCGCACCGCCGCCTGCCTCTCCTCGATCGAGCCGTCATACAGCACGAGGCAGAAGACGTCGTAGAAACCCGAGCGGTCGACGAGGCGCAGGCCATCCCCGCGTGCCGCCCAGACGTAGTGATCCAGTTTCTTGTGCGCCCCCCCCTTCACCTTCACCTCGACGTTCACCTCGCGGCCCTTGCCGAAGCGTGCCTGCATCATCTTGCCGAAGTCGGAGAAGCCCTTGCCCTGCAGCATCTCCTTGTCGAAGGCGATGAACATCTTGTACAGCTTGTCCTCGACGAAGAAGAAGTAGCGGCTGGCGCTCTCTTCCTTGGCCGCCAGCATCGACTCGCCGGCCTTGTGGGTGAATTCCTGGTCGATGATCGAGACGTCGTAGCCCGTCTTCTTGCCGTCGAACTTCACGATGCTGTGCTTCCGCGCCCGGTCGACCTCCGCCATCATCTCCTTGCGGATGCGGTCGTACTTGGTCGGGTCCTGGGCTGTCGCCTTCAGGCGGGCGTCGTAAGTGGCTTCCAGCTTCTCGACGACCTTGGCCATCACCTCGTCGGGCGACATGCCCCACTTGAACTGGCCCTTGAGCTTCTCGATCTCCTGCGAGGAGGCCGCCGGTCCGGCAGCGGCTACCTTCTTCTTGGCAGCCCGCGCCCCCGAGGGCATCACGGCGACGGCGAGCATCAGCCCGAAAACCAGGGTTTTCATCCCTGATTTTTACCACGATCAGGGTGTGTCTGCCGGCTCCTCGCCCTCGCGGTCGATCCAGGAGCGGTCGTTCTTGGTCGGCTTGAACGTGTCGATGCGCCCGGTCAGGACGTCCGCCTTCGGATCGTTTGAATAAAGTGCCGTCTCGCCAGGTCCTGAATAGTCGATCCAGAAGGCGGACACCCCCTTGCGCACGTCCAGGTGGACGAACGATGAGTTGGGGTAGTAGCCGACGCCAACGTGCTTGAACGTGCGGCGCAGGTAGTCGCGCAACTCGGTGTTGGCGATGCCGTGGACGCGGAAATCGGCGGCCAGCCCCTTCATGTGCGGGCTGCGGGGATTCTTGGCGACCGTACGGCCGCGGTACCCAGAGACGACTTCGAGGCGCCGGCCGGGGTAGTGCTGACCGACAGCAAACAAGAGGCGCATCAGCCGGGGGTTCATCTTCCCCTGATTGTTCGAGTGATGACACCGGAAGAAACGATCGAGCCGCTTCTGCACGCCGGTGATCGGCCGCCCGCGGTCGTCCACGAAGCGCATGCGGATCGACTCGCGGCGGTTCACCTGGAAGAGGACCACCGACTTGGGCTTCGGCGGGACCTTTTTCTTGACGGGCGTGACGGCCAGGAACAGCGCGGCGATCGCGGCCTGAAGAACCACCCCTAGATCGTCTTCGCTAGCGAGGGATCGTCAACTTCTTTCGCAGTTCGGACAGGAGTTCCCAGGCGGCGCGTGGTGACAATTCGTCGGGGTCGGCGGCGCGCAGGGCGTCGGCGATCTCCTGCAGCGGCCCTTTTTCGAACAGGTTCAGCTGCGGCGCCTCGCCCTGCCCCGGCGTCATCGGCTTGGGCACACCGGGTGCCGCGCTGTCCCGCTCGAGCGCCTCCAGGATGGCGCGCGCACGCGTCACCACCTCGGGCGGCAGGCCCGCCAGCTTGGCAACCTCCACGCCGAACGAGCGGCTGGCCCCGCCCGGCACCAGTTTGCGCAGGAACACCATGTCCCCTTTCCATTCGCGCGCGGTGACGCTGACGTTGCGCACGCGCGGGTGCGAATCGGCCAGCGCGCACAGCTCGTGGTAATGCGTGGCGAACAGCGTCCGTGCGCCCAGCCGGTCGTGCAGGTGCTCGCCCACCGCCCAGGCGATCGAGACGCCGTCGTAAGTCGAGGTGCCCCGGCCTATCTCGTCGAGAACGATCAGGCTCTTGCGGGTGGCGTGCCGCAGGATGTGCGCCGTCTCCCGCATCTCGACCAGAAACGTCGACTCGCCCCGCGCCAGATTGTCGCCGGCTCCGACGCGCGTGAAGACGCGGTCGCAAAGACCGATGCGTGCGCCCCGGGCAGGCACGAAGCCTCCCATCTGCGCCATCACCACCGACAGCGCCACCTGGCGGATCAACGTCGACTTGCCCGCCATGTTCGGCCCGGTGACGAGGAGGATCTGCTCGGCGGCGGTGTCGACTTTCACGTCGTTCGGCACGAAGGCACCGGCCGCGGCGAGTTGCTCGACGACGGGGTGCCGGCTCTCCTGCAGGTCGATGGACTCCGAGTCGTCGATCGTGGGGCGCACGTAGCCATGGCGATGCGCCTGCTCGGCCAGCGCCGCCAGCGTGTCGACGGCCGCCACCTGACCCGCGACCGCGAACAGCGGCTGCGCCTGGTCGCCCACCTCCTGGCGCAGATCGGTGAAGATCTCGAGCTCGAGGGCGATCCGACGCTCGTCGGCCGAGAGGATCTTCGCCTCGTAATCCGACAGCTCGGCGGTGACGAACCGCTCGGCGTTCGCCACCGTCTGCTTGCGGATGTAGTCGGCAGGGACGTTCGCCAGATGCGAGCGCGTGATCTCGATGTAGTAACCGAAGACGTTGTTGTACTTGACCTTCAGCGACGGGATTCCGGTGCGCTCCCGCTCGCGCGCCTCGATGGCGACGATGCGGTCCCGACCCCCCGAAGCGATGGACGAGAGCTCGTCCAGCTCGGCGGAGATTCCGGGCCGCACGTAGTTGCCGTCCTTGGTGGCGGCGGGCGACTCCTCCTTCAACGTCGCCAGGATCCGCTCACCCAGCCGCACCTCGGCGGGCGCGTCGATGACCAGCAGGTCCTCCTCGCGGCGCATGGTCGACGCCAGTTCGTCGTCCGCGCGAGTCAGCACCGCCGCCAGCGCCGGCAGACGCACCAGCGAGCGTCCCAGCGCCACCAGGTCCCGCGGCGTGCCTACCCCCAGCCGGGCGCGGCTGGCGAGGCGTTCGACGTCCGCCAGTTCCCCCAGCACTTTGCGTGCGGCATCGCGGGCCGACTGCCGCGCCACCAGCCGTTCGACGGCGTCGTGGCGGCGGCGGATCTGGGCGATGTCCATCAACGGAAACAGCATCCAGCGCCGCATGAGCCGCCCTCCCATCGCCGTGCAGGTCGCGTCCAGCGCGTCCAGCAGCGACCCTTTGCGCTTCCGATCGAGCATCGTCTCGGTCAGCTCGAGGTGCGCGCGGGCCTGCTCGTCGATCACCAGGAAGTCATTGCGGCTGAACAGGTGAAGGGGCAGCGGCGGCAGCGACGCCGATAGCTGGGTGGCCCGCGCATAACGCAGCACGCGGGCGGCGGCGATCGCGGCCTGCGGCGCCTTCCTCGCGTCGCTGTCGTCTGCCGGCGGTGGCTCGCCGTCGACGGTGATCGCGGTCTGGGCCAGGCGCGGGTAGGCGCGTTTGATGACGGCAGCGAGATCGCCGTCGCCACGGGGCACCAGAAGCTCGCGGGGCTCGGCGCGCGCCAGTTCGTCGAGCAGGGCCTCGATGCTGGGCGCCTCGGTGGCGCGAAAGTCGCCGGTGGTGATGTCCAGGAACGCCAGGCCGAACCCCTGCCGCCCATCGCCGGACACGGCGGCGACATAGTTCGGCGCGCGCGGGTCGAGCGACTCCTCGTCCAGGATGACGCCCGGGGTGACGACGCGAACCACGTCGCGGCGAACGATCCCCTTGGTGAGCTTCGGATCCTCGAGCTGCTCGCAGATGGCCACCCGGTGGCCCAGCTCCGTCAGCTTGCCCACATAGGCGCGGGCGGCGTGGTGCGGAATCCCGCACATCGGTACGGGATCGTCCTTGCCCTTGTCCCGCGTGGTGAGCGTCAGGGAGAGGGCGCGCGCCACGTAGGTCGCGTCCTCGTAGAACATCTCGTAGAAGTCCCCGAGGCGAAAGAAGAGGATGGCGTCGGGATACCTGGCCTTGACGTCCAGGTACTGCCGCATCAAGGCGGTGGCGGGAGCCCCGCCCTGGGTCACTCTTTGGCCGCCGCCTTCTTCTTGCCGCCCTTGGCGGGCGCCTTGGCCGTGCCCTTGGGCGCCTTGCGGCGCTTGAGGCGCGCCTTGAGCTTCTTCTGGCGGTGTCGTCTCCGCATCTTCTTCGAACGGCGGTTGTCGCGCTTTCCCATGTCGCGCCGGACTATAGAACGAATCAGGGCGCGGGCGGTAGCTGCACGACGACCGCCGGCAGCACCGCCTCACCGTGCTTGATGCGCACCTCCGCGCCGACGGGGACGCTGACATGCAGGAGCGCGAGCGCCACCGGCGGCCCGCCAGCGTGCTGCCCCGCACTGGTCACCCGTCCCGCCCGCGGCCTGGTGTCCGACTCCAGCGCGTCGCCAGCGGTAGGCACCGTCGGTCCGGTCACCTTCAGCCCGACGAGCCGCCAGTTGATGTGTCCGCGGTCGCGGATGCGGATGATCGGCTCCTGGCCCAGGAAGCAGCCCTTCGCATAGTCGATGGCGCCGTCGAGCCCCACTTCCATCGGGAAGTACTCGTCGGTGATCTCGGCGCCCCAGCGTGGCTCGCCGGCGGCGATGCGTCTCACCTCGGCGACGTCGGGCGGCAGGCGCGGCAGGCCCAGCCGGCGCTCGACGGCAGCCAGCGTGTCGGCCGCCGCGAACACCCAGGCCCCGTCGGCGCCGCCGAAACGCGCGCGCACCACCCAGGTGTCTCCCGCTTCCACGTGTGACCATGGCGGTCCCGCCGTGACCGACAGGAGCTCCAGCGCCCGCGGCCCGGCAATCGCCAGCACGCGCAGCCCGGGATCGATCGCCGCGGTGAAATCATCCATGACGGCGTACTTGTTCAGCGCCGCCGCGGTCGCTTCGCCCTGCGCCGGTGGCACCACCAGCCGCAGCTCGGAGGCGAGCGCGAAGACGCGTATGTCCGAGATCACCTGGCCCTTGAGCGACAGCAGCAGCGAGTGGCCGCCGCCCCCTGCGGCAATGCCCGCGACGTCCCCGGTCAAAAGTCGGTGGAGGAACGCGACCCGATCAGCCCCCGTCGCGCGGATGACCTCCAGCGCGCCGACGTCGACGACGGTCTCACTCATGACCCTTGGATATAGCCGCGCGTTCCGCCAGACGCACGGCGCGACGCTGCTCGGCCGCGGCAAAGCGGCGCCGATCCTCATCGGTCTCCAGTTCCAGAGGCGGCACCACCCTGGGCTTCCCCTTGTCGTCGACGGCGACCATGGTCACGTAGGCGCGCGTGGCCTGGACCCGCTCGCGGGTGCGGGGATCCTCGGAGAACACCCTGACACCCACCTCCATGGAGGTCCGGGCCGCGTAGTTCACCTGAGCCTGCACGATCACGACGCCCCCGAGGCGCACCGGCTGGAGGAAGTGCAGCCGGTCCATCGAGGCGGTCACCACCGCGGACTGTGAGTGGCGGGCCGCCGCGATCGCAGCGGCCACGTCGATCCACTGCATCAGGATGCCGCCGAAGATGTTACCGTGGGCGTTGGTCAAGCCGGGAAGAACGATCTGCGCGGTCTCGACCCGCGACGCCCGGGGAGTGAAAGGTGGAAAGACAGGAAGATCTTGGTCGGTCACTCGGCGACCACGCTAACACGATCGAACGTCATCACCGCCCCGCGCCGCACGGATGCGGGTATAAATAGCCCTCTGTCGCATGAAGCCCCTCGCCCTCGCCTGCCTGCTGCTGATCCCGTCGACCGCGGCCGCTCGTACCTACACGCTGCCCGAGCTGATCTCCGTCACCAGGAAGACCAACCCGGGGATCGCGGCGGCCGTCCAGCAGACCGCGGCCGTGCAGGCGCAGCTGCTCGAAGCTCGCCGGAGCTGGATGCCGACCGGTGAGTTGCTGTCGATGGTGGCGCCCGCGCCCGAGATCCGCTGCCTCACCGACTTGCCGTTGCCCTCGGGCACCAGCGAGAAGGAGTGGCGGCAGGAGCACTGCGATCGCACCAACGTCTACGAGGCGTCGCTGAACCTGCGCGGCGTCTTCACGCGCACCGAACTGCGTCTGGTGCAGCCGATCTACACGTTCGGCAAGATCTCCGCCGGTGTGAGCGCCGCCGAGTCGGGCATCGCCGCCTCGCGCAGCCGCGAGCAGGGCGTGGCCGCGGAGGTGGAGATGAACGTGCGGCGGGCATACTGGACCGCCAAGCTTTCGCGCGAGATCCTCGAGACCATCAACGAGGGCGTCAGCTACCTCGACGAGGGCCAAAAAACGGTCGAAAAAGACCTGGCCGAGGGCGGAGGCAACGCCACGCCCGCCGACCGATACCGGTTGATCACCGTGCGCGCCGACGTGGATTCGCGCGTGCTCGAGGCGACGAAGCTGGCCCAGATGGCCCGCGGAGGCATCCGGGCGCTGATCGGCCCCGAGGCCCCGAAGGACATCGACGTCGATTCAGAACCGCTGGCGCCGCTGGAGGTGCCGCCGCGCACGCTGGAGCAGTACGAGGATCAGGCGCAGCGGGACCGGCCCGAGGTACGGGCGCTGGGTTTTCTCGTCGAGGCGAAACGCTCGCTGGCCGATCTCGAACGGCGCAAGCAATACCCGGATCTGGTCCTGATGGGCACGGCGACCTTCGCATTCACGAGTTCGATCGACAACCCGAAGAACGCCTTCGCCAATGATCCGTACAACGCGCTCTCCGGCGGCCTGGCGGCGGCGGTGCGCATGCCGCTGGATCTCGGGGTGAAGAACGCACGCGCCGTGCGTCTGAACGCCGAGGCCGAGGAGGCTTTCCAGCGGCACCGCGAAGCGCGCGGCGGCATCACCTTCGAGGTGCAGCGCGCCCACGCCGACATGATCGAGGCGCAGCAGCGCATGAAGGTGCTGAAGGGGGGAGAGAAGGCCGGCCGCACCTGGATGACTTCCATCTCGCAGAAGTTCGCGCTGGGCCTGGCCGAGACAAAGGATCTGTCCGACGCGCTGGTCGCCTACTTCCAGTTCCGCGTTCGCTACCTGCAGGCGGTCTACGATTTCAACATCGCCGCGGCCGCTCTCGGGCGCGCCATCGGCGGCGACGTCGCGAACTCAAATCCCTAGAAACAGACGCGTGCCGAAGTTCGGCTCGAGATCAGACGCCAGGATCTTCGCTGCCGAGCCCTTGACGTCGTACTCGACGCGCTTGAACTCGAAGGTCTTGGTCTCGGTGTCGAAGACGGTGTAGCTGGCGCGCGGATCGAAGTCGCGCGGCTGGCCGACCGAGCCGACGCTGACGATGTACTTCCAGCCCGGCCGCAGTTCGAACTTCAGCGAGACGACTTCTTGCGCCCCCCCCCCGTGATCGGGGTTCAGCGCAAACGACTTGCACAGGTGCGAGTGCCCGATGACCGTGAGCGGCGGCAGTTTGTCCCAGATGGAGATGCACTGGGCCGCCTGATCGCGCGCGAAGATGTAGTCGAACTCCTCGATGTTCAGCGGAGAGCCGTGACAGAACAGAACGTCGTTCTCGCGCACCTCGTAGGGCAGCGCCTTCAGCCAGTCCATGTTCTCGCGGTCCAGGACCTGGGCGTGCTTGTCCAGCGCGTGGCGGGCCGCGTGGTAGTAGTACGAGTAGTCCATCCGCCCCGCGACCGCGGCGTCGTGGTTGCCGAGGATGGTGTGGCTGACCTTGGAACGCATGAGCGCGCATGCCTCGTTCGGGCTGGCGCCGTAGCCGACCGTGTCACCGAGGCACACGTAGCGGTCGATCGATTCGGACTCGAAGGCCTTGAAGACCGTCGCGAGCGCCTCGATGTTGGCGTGCGTGTCCGACAGGATGCCGTACCGCATGGTGGACCGTCGACTATATCATCCCCCCGGTGCCGGCGCTGGTCCTTGCCTGTTTCTTCCTTTCGGGCGCCTCGGGGCTGATTCTCGAGCTGCTCTGGACCCGCATGCTGACCCTGGTCTTCGGGTCGACGACCCTGGCCATTTCCACCGTGTTGACGGCCTTCATGGCCGGTCTGGGGATCGGCTCGTACCTGGCCGGCAAGATTGCAGACCGGGTGCGTGACCCCGTCCGAGCCTATGCCCTGGCCGAGGCTGCCATCGGCCTCTATGCCCTGGCCGTGCCCTGGGCCATGGAGCTGTACCCCGGCATCAATCAGTGGCTCTGGTCGGCATTCGGGGATCGATATGCCGTCCTGTCCTTGCTGCGCTTCGCCGCCTCATCCGCGCTGCTGATCGTTCCCACCACCCTGATGGGGGCGACCCTGCCGTTCTTGTCGCGCTTCTTCGTGGCGCGTCCCCACGAGATGGGCGGCATCGGGCGGCGACTCGGGACGCTCTACGCGGCGAACCTGCTGGGCGCGGTGGCGGGCGCGTTCCTCGCCGGCTTCCTGTTGCTGCCGAACGTCGGCGTGCGCGGCACCAACTTGATTGCCGCCGGGTTCGATCTGACGCTGGCGGCGGCCATCCTGCTGGGGCGGCGGTGGTTCGTGAGGACACGAGGTCCGTCGCTCGATGAGCTGTACGCCGAGGCCAACCCACGGGCGCTTCCTGTCGAGACAGGGAGGCGCGTGGTGCTGTTCGCGTTCGCGGTGTCGGGCGCGACGGCGATGACGATGCAGGGGCTGTGGACGCGCGCGCTCGCGGTGGTGATCGGCTCCTCGATCTTCTCCTTCACTCTCATCCTCCTGGCATTCCTGGTCGGCCTGGGCGGCGGGTCGGCGGCGTTCGGGCGCGTGGCCCAGCGGACTGCCGATCCGGTGCGGTGGCTCGCCGGCGTTCACCTGGGGATCGGGGCCGGCATCGGGCTGTCCTACCTGGTGATGGATCAGCTGCCGTTCCTGTTCGCCTGGTTCCTTGGATCGACCACCATGACCAGCGACGCGGTCCTGGCCTGCCAGTTCGTGCTCGCCTGCGTGGCGGTGCTGCCGGCCACCTTCCTCATGGGGGCGGTGTTCCCGTTCTCGGTGCGGATGGCGGCGCGCAACTTCGCCACCGTGGGGCGCGACGTCGGCTCGGCCTATGCGCTGAACACTGTCGGGGCGATCGCAGGGTCCTTCCTCTCGGGATTCGTGGTGTTGCCGATGCTGGGCCTGCAGCGCGGGATCTACGTCACGGCCTGCGTCGGGCTGGGACTGGCCGCGCTGCTCTTCGGGGTCACCCGGAAGGTCGCCGGAATCGTGGCCGCCGTGGCCATGGCTTGCGCGGGGCTGTTCCTGCCGCGCTGGAACCTGGTCAACTTCTCGCAGGGGTTTTTCCGCGTCTCGATCGCCCGTGACTACATCCGCAGCCGGACACACGACCAGACCTGGGCCGTGCCGGAGCTCCTGTTCTACGAAGACGGGGTCGCCACCACCGTCTCGGTCGAGAAGTGGAAGAAAACCGTCTCCCTGAAGAACAACGGCAAGGTCGATGCCTCGAGCGACGCCGACATGCCGACCCAGATCGCGGTGGGATTGCTGCCGTTGCTGCTGTACCCGGGCGAGCATCCGCCGAAGGTGGCGCTGATCGGGTTCGGATCGGGCGTCACCGCGGGGAGCATCACCAGGTTCCCGATCGCATCCCTCGAGGTGGTGGAGCTCGAGCCCGCGGTGTACAGGGCCTCGCGTTTCTTCGAGGACGTGAACCACCGCCCGCTCGAGAACTCGAAGGTGACGGCGCGCGTGGGCGACGGGCGCAACTTCCTGGGCCAGCGGACGGATCGGTTCGACGTGATCGTCAGCGAGCCATCGAACCCCTGGATCACCGGGGTGTCGAACCTGTTCACGCGCGAGTACTTCGAGGCGGTCAAGGCGCGCCTGGCGCCCGACGGCGTCTTCTGTCAGTGGGCGCAGCTGTACGAGATGGCCCCCTGGAACGTCAAGGCGATCTACCGGACGCTGCGCGAGGTTTTCCCACACGCCTACGTGTTCGCCGCCGAGGACCTCTCGTCGGACACGATCCTGATCGCCAGCCTGCGTCCCCTGCCACTGGACCTGCGGCTCCTCGAGCGCGCGCTCGGCGATCCGAGAACGGCGGCGGAAGCGAAGCGGGGCAAGGTCGCCTCGGCGCACGACATCCTGGCGCAGCTGCTACTCACGCCCGAGGAGCTGGAGTCGTTCACCGCCGGAGCGCGGTTGAACACCGACGACAACGCACTCATCGAATTTGCAGCCCCGCGCGATCTCCTTGGCTACGTGAAGTACGACCCGTACCTGGCCAAGGTCTACGGCCCGCAGTGGCCTTACGGCCGGCTCACGGAGGTGGTCACCGGCTACGAACGGCCCCAGCAGATGGCCGGCCTCTCGGTTGCCTTGCTCGCCCACGGCAGGAGCCGCGAGGCCGAGCTGTGGGCTCGCCGCGCCGAGACCGCCGGTGGAGGCGCGGAGGCCGAGCACGCCCGCCTGCTGCTGAACCTGGTGGCCACCCGCGATTCGCGCGACCCCGAGATCCCGCTGGCTCCCGAGGGAGACCTGACGCCGCCGACACCGCCGCCCGACACGAAGGCCGAGCTTCGCGAGCGGATCGCCCGCGAGTACGGCGAGGTCGTGGCGCTGCTGAAGGCACACAGGCCGGCTCAGGCCTTCAAGGTCGTCGAAGCCTGGCCAGCCGAGCTGGCAGGAAACCTGGGGCCGGACTTCGCGCTCCTGTCGGGTTTCCTGGACTACAAGTCCCAGTTCTTCGCCGACGCAGTGGACGAGCTGACGGCGCTGGCGGCGGATCCCGCGTTCGTCGCGCGCCGGCCGGCCACCCTCTACTACCTGGGACGTTCGCATTTCGCCGTCTCGGCCTACGCGAAGGCAATCCCGGCGCTCGAGGAATTCGTGCGGCGGGAGCGCGCCGCCGGACGGCCGCTGCTGCCGGCCTCGGCCAGTGGTAGCATGGCGAGATGGCCAAGTCCGGGGCCCGACCGGCAAAACGAGACCGCCCCCGCAAGGTGAGCCCGCTGCGCGCGCGGCCCCCCAAGCCACCCAAGAACGGGGTGATCGTGGGCGTGGGCCTGGCGACCGTCGACCTCATCAGCGTCGCTCCGCGCATGGACGAACGGATGGTCGAGCTGTCGATGTTCAGCATGCAGGGGGGCGGCGCTGCCGCGAACTCGCTGGCGACAGCGGCGATCCTGGGCGCCAAGACCCGTTTCTTCGGACGCATGGGTGACGATCAGTTCGGCCGCTTCGTTCTGGCCGGGCTCAAGGACATGAATGTCGACACCTCGATGGCGTCCGTCGAGCGCGGGAAGCTGTCGCCGATCTCACTGGTCCAGATCGACGAGCTGACCCGCCGGCGCAAGATCCTTTTCACCCGCGGCGACACCACGCCGCTGTCGCCGCGCGATCTGCCACGCCGGCTGCTCGATGGAGCCTCGCTCCTGTGCATCGACGGGTACCAGCCGGCGTTGCAAGCGGTGGTCGCCGAGAAGGCGCGCGCCAAGGGGATCACCGTGGTGCTGAACGCCAACCACCTGGTGGGTGGGATGGGCGAGCTCCTGGCGCTTTCGGACATCGTCATCGGGTCCGAGCGTTTTGCCAGCGAGTTCGCGCCGTCGGACGACGTGGAGGAGAGCCTGCGCGAGATCATCCGGATCGGGCCGCGGGTCGCCGTGATCACGCTCGGCGATTCGGGCGCGGTCGGCCTCGAGGGGACGAAGCTGGTCCAGCAAGAGGCGATCGACGTCTTCGTCGCTGACACCACCGGGGCCGGCGATGTCTTCTGCGGTGCCTTCGCCCACGGCATGATGCAACGCTGGCCGCTTGAAAAGGCTCTGCCGTTCGCCAACGCCGCCGCCGGACTGACCTGCCGCAGCCTGGGCGCCCAGTCGGGGCTGCCGTCGCTCGCCGAGGTCTGGGAAGCCGTCGAGCACGGTTAGGAAATTTGACCTCCCAGGCGACGGTGGCACCCTCGCTGGGTGGCGTTGTTTTCCAGGGAATCCTTTTCGAATCTGGGGCTGCTCGTGCTGCGGGTGGGCTTCGGCGCGCAGATGGCGGCCCTGCACGGCGCGGACAAGCTGAGGCATTTCGGCGAGCGAGTGGGCTCGTTCCCGGATCCGCTGAACCTGGGTCACCGCAACAGCCTGATCCTGAGCGTGGTCGCCGAGCTCCTGTGCGCCGTCCTCCTGGTGCTGGGGCTGGCCAGCCGGCTGGCGGCGCTGGTCCTGTCGTTCATCATGGGCGTCGGGCTCTTCGTGCAGCAGAGCGCCGCCCCCTGGCACAAAAAAGAGCTGGCGGCGCTGTACTTCGGCGCCTTCCTGACCATCCTGTTCCTCGGGCCCGGAAAGGTGTCGCTGGACGCGGTGTTGCTGCCGCGCATCTTCCGACGCGGGGGGGCCTCGCGGGGCGCCGCCGGGGCCCGTCTGGCCTCCGCAACGAGGTAGAAGCCTCGTTCATCCCCGAACGCAGTTACGCCCGGCGTTCTTAGCCTCGTACAGGCGCTCGTCGGCGCGCTTGATGAGCGCAGCAGCGTCCGCGGTGTCCTGGTCCAGAACCGCCACGCCCATGGAGATGGTCACCGGGATCTTCGTGCCCTCGAACATGAAGTCGGTGGCCTCGACGATGCGGCGCACCTTCTCGGCAAACTGGTGCGAGTTGTAGCCGTCTATTTCGGGCAGCACGATGGCGAACTCCTCGCCGCCGTAGCGGGCGAAGAGATCCTCGCGCCGGATCTTCCCTTTGACGGTGCTGGCCAGCACCTTCAGCACCTGATCGCCCGCGAGGTGGCCGTAGCCATCGTTGATGTTCTTGAAGTGATCGAGGTCGAACATCACCAGCGACATGTCGCGCCGGTAGCGGTTGGAGCGGGCGATCTCCCGCTCCAGCGACTCCATGAAGTAGCGCTTGTTGTAAATCTGCGTGAGCCCGTCGATCGTCGTCAGACGGTAAATTTCCTCGTGGTAGGCACGCTCGATGTTGCCTCCCGAGAGGAACTTGAAGATGGTGCGACCGATCTTGATGAGATCGCCATCGGCCAAGACATGCTCCTCGATCGGCTCGTCATTGACGTAGGTGCCGTTGGTCGAGCCCAGATCGCGGATGCGAATGGACTTGCCGGTGTTGACGATCTTCGAGTGCGCGCGCGAGACCGATTCCTGATCGATCTGGATGTCGCACTTCGATGAGCGGCCGAGCACCAGCGTGGCGGCGTCGAGGTTGTACTTGCGGCCCAGATCCGAGCCATAGATCACCACCAGGCAGGCTTCCTTCGTGGGGGCCCGCTGCTCGAGCTTGTTGATGCTGGTGACGACGGTCTTCGCACGGACGTGGTCCGTGTCGGTCGTGTCGCTGCGTTTCCGGGGCGGGCTGGCCAAAGTGAGCGCACCCAGGTTAGGGCAGGATCCGGGGCACGTAAAGGCGAGGGATCATAGGTTTTTTGACACCTATACCTACATGTAAGACCGTGTATTCATGGTTCTGGTCCGTCGGTGCCTCGCTCTGCTGGCCGTATTTTCCACCTCGCCAGCCTGGGGCGACCCGCAAGTGGCGCTCGAGACCGTGACGAAGCGGGGGCGCCACTACATCGCCGCGCTCGAGGGAGGGGGCATCGCCGAGCTGACCCTCAGCCCCAGCCTCCAGCCCGCCGTCGAGCAGTTGCTGGCGGGCACGGAGGCGCCCTTTGCCGCCGCAGTGGCGATCTCCATTCCCGACGGACGCGTGCTGGCGATGGCCGGCCGATCCACGCTGGATCCGTCGATCGGGGCCGCAGAGCTGGCGCTCCGTGCCTGGGCACCGGCCGCCTCGGTATTCAAGGTCGTGGCTGCGGCCGCGCTGGTGCAGGAGGCGGGGCTGTCCGCCGGCAGCCGCGCCTGCTACCACGGCGGGATCTCCGCGGTGCTGGCGGACAACCTGGTGGACATCCCGCGCCTCGACCGCCGCTGCGACACCCTGGCCTACGCCGTCGGCAAGTCGCAGAACGCGATCATCGCCAAGCTGGCGTCGCGGCACCTGCGCCCCGAGGCGCTCCGCCGCGTGGCAGGCAGGTTCGGCTTCGGCGAGGCCCTGCCGTTCGAGGCACCACTCGAGGTCTCGGAGGTGGACGTGCCAGATGATCGCCTGGAGTTCGCACGTGCCGCCGCCGGGTTCTGGCACTCGTCACTGTCGCCGATGCACGGAGCGCTGCTGGCGGCCGCGGTGGCCAACGCCGGCCAGATGCCCTCCCCGCGTCTCATCGAAACGGCGATCGGTGTCGACGGCATGGCGATCACCATCCCGCGACGACCCGCCCGCCGGGTGGTGGACGCACGGGCGGCGCTGGTGGTCAGCCGCATGATGGCGCTCACCACGCGAATGGGTACGGCCAAAGGGAGCTTCCACGACCGCCGGGGACACGCATTCTTGCCGATAGACGTCGCCGGCAAGACCGGCACGCTTTCGTACCGCGGCAGCCCGGGCGACCCGCAGCCTCCGGCGGCGATCCTGCCCGACGGAGGCTACCTGGGTTACAGCTGGTTCGTCGGGTTCGCGCCGGCACAGAAGCCGCGGGTCGCCTTCGCAGTCGTCCTCGGGAACCAGGCCGGAAGGCGGCTGCGGGCGGCGCTGGTGGCGCGGCATCTGGTGGCGCAGTACCTGGTGACCGAGCACGACAGCCACGCGTCGCGCGTCGTCGCCAGCCGCTGATACAATCGTCCTGTTGTCGAGGGGCAAGCTCGCGATCGTCGTGATGGCGCTCGCCGTCGCCGGGGCGGCCGGACTGGCTTGGATGAAGCCCCGCCCTCGATCCGCTGCCACCAAGGTCACCGTTCCCGTCGGGTTCTTGGAACCCAGCGTGCCGGGCGCTGCACCCTCGGCGCCGCCGGCGGGCTGGCAACCACCCGGGTCCGACGACATCGACGTCGATCCTGCCACGGAGCCGAGCGGGGTGATCGGGTTCGTGCGTCTGGCGCAGCAGACTGTCGTCTCGAGGCATGATTTCCAGAAGAAATGGGCGGCAATCGAGCGCGGGGCGCGCGAGGGCAAGACCAGCGATCAGTTCCTGCTTGGATCTCTGCTGTGTCAGGGGTTGATCGTGAAACGGGACGTGCCGGGCGGGCTTTACTGGCTGAAGTCGGCGGGTGCCGCCGGGTCGGCGGAGGCCATGATCCACCTGGGCGAGCTGTTCAGGCGGGGAAAGGTGGTGCCCGCGGACATACGGAACGGGCTCGGCTGGTTTCACCGCGCGGCGCTCACCGGAAACGCCATGGCGGAGCGCACGGTCGGGTGGCACCTCATCAACGGCGTGGCCATCGATGGCGATGTCGCCGAGGGGATGCGCTGGTTCCGACGCGCCGCCGACCGCGGAGACACGGCGGCCATGGTGTCACTGGCCGGCGAATACCACAGCGGCACCCGTGTCCCACGCGACCTCACCGAGGCACGACGCTGGTTCAGCAAGGCTGCAGCCAGCGGAGACACCTTGGCGCAAGAGCGCCTCGCCATCCTCGATGGAAAGCAGCCCCCCGAGATACCGCCGGCGCCACGGGCGGAGCCAACTCTCCCGCTCGATCCCTGGAAGATACTGGGCGACCTGTACGGAGCCGCGGCCGAGACACAGCGCCGCCTGGAACAACACAAGTGGGCGCACTCGTTCCGCAATCCCGCCTTCTTCGGCCGCCCGGCACCGGCGCTCGAGGCGGTGACGTCGACGGGGGAGCCGGTGACCCTGGCCGCGTTCCGGGGACGCCAGTCGGTCTGGGTGACGTTCTCGTCGCCGTCGTGCGAACGCAGCCGCGCGCACGCAAGCCGTACGGCCGCGCTGGAAAAGAGACTGGGTAGCCAGGTGGCGTTTCTGACCGTGCTGGCCGGCCCGCAGGGAAGAACGGCGACCCCGGCGGATGCGGCAGCCTGGGCACGGGCCTACGGCATCTCGCCCCGGCGTGTCCTCGTGGATCCGGGCAATCGTTACATGGCGGGACTCGGCCTCGGAACGACCCCGATCCACGTGCTGGTCGACATCTTCGGGATCGTTCGCTTCACAGGCTCGGGCGCCATCGGCGACGAGCAGATCCAAGAGGTTCTCCGTCCCGTTCTGTATTGATGGGCTAGACTGGCTCCGCGCTCTGACGCCCGCATGTCTCTGCTTTACGATTGGTTGCAGGCCGCCGTCGCCGAGCGCGGTTCGACGTCAGCGCACGCGCTGGTGCATCGCGATACCTATCTGTCGTGGCGGGGGCTGCTGCACCGGGTGGATCGGCGTGCGCAGGACCTCCGCGGACTGGGCATCGCACGCGGGAGCTGGATCGGCACCATGCTCGGCAATGTGCCCGAACTGGTGATCCTGGGCCTGGCGGCGTCGAAGCTGGGTGCGGTATTCGTCCCGCTGGATCCGACCACGCCCGAGGGCGATCTGGATCTGATCATGACAGCGGCACCTTTGCGGGCGCTGGTCACCCGCCCGCGGACGCCCGGCACGCCGGCGCCGACCAAGGTCGTGGTCGAGGAGACGCGCCGCCGGCTACCCGGCACGCTGCTGTCGTGCAGCCTGTTCCGCCGCGAGCCGATCGATCTGTCGCTCCTGCCGGCAGCGGTTCTGTTCACGCTGGACTCCGGCGGTGACCCGAAGGGCGTCGTGCGCGGAGACGCGGAGCTGGAGGCGATCGCCAGCTCGTTGCGGCAGACCCTGTCGCTGAAGCCGCGCGATCGCATCCTGTGTCCAGTGCCGATGCATCGCGGGTATGGCTTCGACATCGGCATCCTCGGCTGGCTGGCCGGGCGGACGACCCTCATCCTCGACGAGGAGGCCGAGATCCCAGGCATCGCCCGCGCGCTGCGCACGGGCGATGTGGACCTTCTGCCCGCAGACCCGGCGCTGTGCGTGGCTCTGGCCCGGCTCCCGGCGACGCGGACGACCGCCGATCGGCCCGCGCGCGTGCTGAGCGCGGGCTCGGCTCTGCCCCCGTCGGTGGTTGAGCCTTTCGCCGAGCGGTACGGGACCTCGATCACTTCCTGCTACCACGCAACCGAGGCTGGCCCGGTGTCACTGGATCGCGCTGGACTGGCTCCGGCCACGGTCGGCAAACCGTTCGCCGGCGTCGAGCTGGAAGTGGCGACGGCGGATCGCCGGCCGCTGCCGCGCGGAACGGCGGGGCCGATCTGGGTGCGTGCCGGGGGAGTGACCCGGACTGTGGTGCCGCCGCTCCCGCTGCGCGGATCGCACGTGCCGGCGGGGCGCGTGTCGAACGACGGCTGGCTGCGGACCGGCGATCTGGGCTTCGTCGACCGCCACGGCCGGCTGACGCTGACGGCCCGGGAGGACGATCTGGTGAAGGTCGAGGGCCGCCGGGTGGCGCTGGGTGAGATCGAACGCTGCCTGGAGGGCGTCGCACGCGTACGCGAGGCGCAGGCGCGTCTGGTGTCGGATGAATTCGGGGTGACGCAGCTGGTGGCGCGGGTTGTGGGACGCGTGGCTGCGGCGGAACTGCTCGAGCATTGCACGCGGAACCTGGCGCCGCACAAGGTCCCGCGGAAGATCGAAATCGTCGAGCGGCTCGGCTAACTACGCAGCCATTTGTGGATCGTCTTGCGCGTGACGCCCAGCTCGCGCGCGGCCGCGGTCTTGCTGCCGCCGTTGCGTGACAGCACCTCTTCCAGACGCTCACGCTTGGCGGTCAGCGACAGATGAGGCGAACTCGGCGGCACCAGCCGCTCACCGAGCGCGCGATCCCCCGCCAGCATCTCCTCGAGCCAGGCGCGCGACGGCGTCCCGCCGGCCTTGAACACGAACATGCGTTCGACGGCGTTGCGCAATTCGCGGATGTTGCCCGGCCAGTTGTGGCGGACCAGCACATTCATCACCGGATCCGTCAGGCGCGGCATCGCCCGCCCGTAACGCTGGGCCAGCTCGCGCGCCACGTCGCGGATCAGATGCGGGATGTCCTCGGGCCGCTCGCGCAGCGGCGGCATGCGGATGACGATCGTCGACAGCCGGTAGTAGAGGTCCAGCCGGAAGCGTCCCGTCGGGATCAGATCGCGGAACTCCTTGTTCGACGCCGCGACGACCCGAACGTCGACCAGCATCGTCCGCTCGCCCCCGACCCGGACGATCTCCTTTTGCTGCAACACACGCAGCAGCGCCGCCTGCACCGAGGGCGGCAGGTCGGTCACCTCGTCCATGAACAGCGTCCCGCCGGTGGCGAGCTCGAACTTGCCGATGTGGGTGCGCGTGGCGCCGGTGAACGCGCCCTTCTCGTGGCCGAACAGCTCGGACATGGCCAGGCTCTCGGTCATCGCCCCGCAGTTCCAGCTGACCAGCGGCTGCGCATGCAGGTGCGAGAGGCGATGGATCTCGCGCGCGGCCAGCTCCTTGCCGGTGCCGCTCTCGCCGATGATCAGCACGGGCGCGTCGGAGGCGGCCACGGCGCGGACCGACTCGAACACGTCCTGCATCGCGGGCCCGACGCCGATCATCGCGCCCAGGCGCGTCTCCTCCTTGCCGACGGCCGCCGTCACCTGCTTGAACTCGCGCACGGTCTGCGTCACCGTCGGCGCCGTCGGCACGCGTTCGATCGAGCTGCCGCCGAGGTACCCGAGCGCCTGCGTCCGCTGGAAGATGAAAGCCGCGTCCTGCGGCATCACCAGCGGCCCACCCGAGGCCACGCAGTAGGCATCCGCACGCACCGCCTTGGCCGCCGCGATCATCCGCGACAGAGTGGCCACGGCCCGATCCAGCGCCGCCTGGTGGGCGTCCCCTTCCAGCGTGCGCCACTCGGCTGTGCCGAGGTTGAGACAGAGGATGTCCGTGCCCGCCCGCGCCATGGCCGCCGCGTCGTCCGCCGTCAGACAGAACCCGAGCGTCAGGAGCCCCTTGGCGTGGGCCCGCGCGAGCATCTCCTGCTCTTGCGCGAAAGTGATCCCGTCCTCTTCCAGCACCTGACGGCCGTCCCCGTACAGCCCCACCGTCGGATAATTGGTCACGCCGACCACGCCCGCCTCGCTCGCACGGTCGAGGTACATCTCCAGCGACAGGCTGGGATCGTGCGCGCACACGCCCAGGAAAACCGGCGTGCGCCGCAAACGGGGGATGACGTGCTGGCGCGCGAGTTGCCAGGTGACTTCGTTCGCGTTGCCATACGGCATCAACGCGGCCGCCGAGCCGACGCCCTGCGTGCGGAAGTGCCCGGCCGACAGCACCACCACGAAATCCGCCTCGCCCTCCTCCGCGGCCGCCGCTGTCATGCCCGAGCCGACGGCGGCGCCGACCAGCCGCGCGTGTCGAACCAGCCGCTCACGCAGTTCCATCGGAGCCAGCGAGGTTACTCGAAACCGTCACCTGGTTACAGACGCACCAGCGCTTCGGGCACATTTCTCAAGTTTTTCGCCCCATGACGCAAACGTGGGCGGCACGGTTCGTGCTTTTATGGCCCCCCATGGAAAACCGGCGCCGCCTGTTCATAGCCAGCTTCATGAGCCTCATCGCGGTCGGGATCGCCTTCTCGATCCGCGGCGCCATCCTGGCCGACTGGGCGGCGCAATACGGCTTCACCCGATCGGAGCTGGGGAGCATCAGCGGCATGGGGCTGGTCGGCTTCGGCATCACCATCATCCTGTTCTCGGCGATCACCGATCGGATCGGCTACCGCGCCTTGATGGCCCTGTCGTTCGGGCTCCTGGTGCTGTCCGCCCTGGTCAGCCTGCTGGCGACGCCGATCTTCCACGCCTACGGCCGCACGGGCGCGTACTGGTGCCTGTATGTGGCGATGTTCATCTTCTCGCTGGGCCACGGCACCTGCGAGGCGGTGATCAACCCGCTGACTGCCACTCTCTACGACAAGGAGAAGACCCACTACTTGAACATCCTGCACGCCGGCTGGCCGGGTGGCCTGGTGCTGGGCGCAGCGATGTCGGTCTTCATGACGGGCAAGGTCCGCTGGGAGGCGCAGTGGGCGATGTTCCTGCTGCCGACGGTCATCTTCGGGGCGATGCTGCTGGGCCAGCGCTTCCCACCCACGCCGGCGCGTGAAAAGGGCCTCAGCTTCCGCGACACCGCCGAGGCACTGCTGCACCCGGTGTTCATCACGCTGGTGGTGCTGCACGCGATGGTCGGCTACGTCGAACTCGGCACCGACAGCTGGATCACCACGATGACCGGCGAGATCATGGCCGACCGGGGCAAGGGTCTCCTGCTCTTCATCTACACGTCGATGGTGATGTTCGCACTGCGCTTCGTCGCAGGACCGATCGTGCACCGGATCTCGTCGCTGGGCCTGTTGCTGGTGAGCTCCATCTTCGGTGCCGTCGGGCTGATGCTGCTCGGCAGCTCGACGACGGTGGTCGCCTGCGTGGTGGCCACCACCGTCTACGCGCTGGGCAAGACGTTTCTATGGCCGACGATGCTGGGCGTGGTGTCCGAGAAGTTCCCGCGCGGCGGCGCCATGACGCTGGGGCTGGTCGGAGGCGTGGGGATGATCTCCGCCGGCCTCCTGGGCGGCCCCGGCATCGGCTACAAGCAGGACTACTATGCGGCGCAGAAGCTTCGCGAATCTTCGCCCGAGGCCTTCACGAAGTACGCCTCGCCGGATGAGCGGCGTTTCCTGCTGTTTCCGGCGATCGCCGGCCTCGACGGCACCAAGGTGGCGGCGCTCAAGGAGAAGGCGCCCGAGTCGCTGACCGCGGGGGAACAGCAGGAGCGCGCTCTGGTGTCCGACGCCGCCCTGCACGGCAGCCGCATGGCTCTGCGCTGGACGGCCCTGGTGCCGGCGGCGATGGCCGTGGGCTACCTCGTCCTGCTGCTCACAGGCGGCCGGTCGCGGCGGCGCCCCGACGAGGAAGCGCCGGCCGCGATCACCGCTCAGCGCGCGGGATAGACCGGACTCACCAGATCGGGCGTCGAGGCGTACTTGCTCTCCGCCGCCCAGAGGATCCCCCGCTGGGTGAGGGTCAGCGCCTCGGGCGTGTCGAAGACGTCGGCGCTGTGACCGAGGGAGGTGTAGAAGACGCGGCCCTTGCCGTAGGCCCGCTTCCAGACGACGGGCATCGTGCTGCCACCGATCCAGGGATCCGGCTCGGCGTTGAAGGTGGTGGTGGCCAGCACCTTGTTGTTCGGGTTGGTGTGCATGAAGTACTGCTCGGTGTGCACCTTGAAGTCGGCCAGGCCGGCGGTGATCGGATCCTCGTGGTCGGTGATGTTGACGGCGTACTCACGCTTGTTGCCCGGGTGAGCCACCCAGTTGCCGCCGACCATGTACTCGTACTCGGTCTCGTTGCGGAAGGCGTCGCCGAGGCCGCCGTGCCACCCGGCCAGGCCCGTACCGTTGACCTTGACGGCGTTGAGGAGTCCCTTGACCTGCTCCTTCTTGATCGTCCCCATGGTCCAGATCTGCACGACGAGGTCGAGGGATTTCATCAGCGGTTCGTCGGCGTAGGGGTCGAGCGTCTCGGAGACGACGACATCGAAGCCTGCCTTGCCCAGCCAGGGGACGAAGATGTCGCGGCACTTCCCGGGCTCGTGGCCTGGCCAGCCGCCGAAGACGAACAGCGCTTTCCGCTTCGCCTTGGCCGGAGTCTTCGGTTTCTCGTTGGCCGCAAGCACGGCTGACGGGAGCAGCGCCGCGAGTCCACCCGCCAACACCTCTCGCCTTCGGGGGTTCGACATGCGCGGCATACTACCGCAACGAGGCCCACGGCAGCTCGTGGTGAACCTCGATGGTGATCGGGCCGTCGGTCTCGGCGGGCGACAGGATCGCCATGAAGCGGAGTACGCGGTCCGAATCGTTGTACATCCCGTGGACCGTGTCCATCGGGATGAAGGCGCTGTCGCCCGGCCCGATCACCTTCTTGTCACGGTCGACCCACTGCTCGCCCTGCCCCTCGATCACCCACAGCACTTCCTCGCGCCCCGGGTGGCGGTGGAACCGGTGCGCGGTGCCCGGCGGCATGTCCACCTGCACCACCAGCAGTTGCTGGGTGGCCACCAGCCCGGGCTTGCAGATCCAGGTGTGCGGTCCCCAGGGCAGCGTGTCGACCGGCGCGTCCTTTCGGAGCACGAAGCGCCGGGCCTCGTGAAAAGCGCACATCAGCGCTTGCGGTTTTTTCTGATCGTCTTGAACTTGCGGATCTGCGCGGTGATGGCCGCCTCGGCCGGCAGCCGTTCCATCGAGCTCGCCCCGTAGAAGCCATCGATCCCCTCCACCTGGTCCATCACCTGTTGCGCATCCTCGGGCTCGGCGATCGGTCCGCCGTGACACAGCACGATCACCTCGTCGCGCACGCTCTTGCAGGCGTCGACGATCCCCTTGATGCGCTCGACACAGCTGCCCATCGACTTGGCGGTCTTGGCGCCGATCATGCCGCCGGTGGTGGCCCCCATGTGGGCGACGACGATGTCTGCCCCCGCGCGGGTCATCATCTTCGCCTCCTCCTCGTTGAAGACGTAGGGGGTGGTCAACATGTCCATCTCGCGTGCCAGGGCGACGCAGTCCACCTCCAGCTTGTAGCTCATCCCCGTCTCCTCCAGCGTCTGCCGCATCTCGCCCGTCCAGAGGCCCACGGTCGGGAAGTTCTGGATGCCCGAGAAGCCGAGCTCGCGCAGTTCCTTGAGAAACAGGCGCGGGATCATGAACGGGTCGGTGCCGCAGACTCCAGCCAGCACCGGCGTGTGCTTGACCACCGGGAGCACCTCCAATGCCATCTCCTTGACGATCTGGTTGGCGTTCCCGTACGGCATCAGCCCCGCCGACGACCCGCGCCCGGCCATGCGGAAGCGGCCCGAGTTGTAGACGATGATGAGGTCGATCCCGCCCGCCTCCTCGGACTTGGCTGAAAGGCCGGTACCGGCGCCTCCTCCGATGATCGGCTCGCCGCGCGCGATCTTCTCGCGGAAGCGCTTCAGGATGCCCTGTCTCGAATTGTCGATGGTCATGTGCCTTTCCTTTTCGTCTTCGTCTTCGTCTTCATGAGATCGAGCAACGTGTGCGCCGCCGCCTCGGCGAACGCAGGGTCGTTGATGTGCAGATCCAGTTCCTTGACCGCGA
>JANPFD010000254.1:0-5863 GCA_031423255.1 Myxococcales bacterium
CACGAAATGTGTGCGGTCGCAATGCCAATTCGCCCATCTGCGCCTTTGTGATTTCCACGCCGGTATTGTAGGTCCGCGTGTCGAGCTGGGCCTTGACCCGCAGCCCGGCCGCGGTCCGCGTATTGCCAATCAGGTCCACGATTGTCTCGAATGTCCGAAGCGGCTTGCCGCGCCAGTTCTGGGTGATGTGGCAGAAGAGACGATGCTCGATCTTGTTCCACTTGCTCGTCCCTGGCGGAAAGTGGCTCACGCGAATCCGCAGTTGGGCGTCGTCGGCGAACTTCTGCAGTTCGACCTTCCAGGCGCGCGCCCGATACCCGTTGCTCCCCCCGGCGTCCGCCGTGATGAAGAGTTCCTTGGCGTCCGGGTAGGCGCGTTTACCCATCATCTTCCACCACCGCCGGATCGAAGCGACCGCGAACTCGGGGGTGTCATGATCGCGGCCGATGCTGACCCACGCTTCGTTGCGGGCCATGTCGTAGATGCCGTAGGGGATGGCCTTGCCGTCCGCGTCGCTTGGAAAGTCGTGCACCAGCGACTTCTCGGGCGTGCCCTTCGGTTGCCACTCCCGTCCGCCATTCTTGAAGTCGCCGACGAGTTCCTTTTTCTTGGTATCGACGGAGACGACCGGCTGCTTGCGCCGCAGATACCTGGCCGCGGTGGCGTTGATGTACTCAAACTGCGCATTGCGGTCCGGATCCGAAGCACCCTCCCGGGTCTTCTGCACGGCCTGGAGGCGATAGCCGAGTCCGTTGAGCAGCCGTCCCACGGTCGTGGAGCTCACCTGCCAGCCATCCTTCGTTAGCGCCGCGGCCAACTTCGCTCGGCTCTTGCACGTCCATCGCAGTGGCGACATCGGATCGCCACGGGTCAGTGGGTCCACGAGGCGCTCCAGCGCTGCCTCCAGGCCCGGCTGAGTCTTCTGGAAGCTTGGTCGTCCAGCACCAGCACGTCGGATTCGCCCCGTCGCGGCGACACCCCGCGCGATCTCCAACCGGCCCAGGCGAATCGTATCTCGCGCCAAGCCCGTCGCCGCAGAGACAAGCGCATCGCCACCATATCCCACAGCGCGCGATTCGGCGGCCGCCCAAAGGCGGCGTGCACGCTCGTCAAGCGCCGGCGCGATCGCTGCATATTTCTCCACGACCGTTGCCTCCAATTCCTCGTTTCTGTTCACGCAGCGATAAGATCACAATCGCCCGAAGATGACGAGTTAATTTTGGCTGCTGCCCTTACGAACCTGGCATTGGTCATGTGGTCGGCTCCATACTGCTACTCCCTGCAGGTGAAGCCCAGGGCTATGCAGTCGCTCTGGGACGTGAGTTTCCAGTCGCTCCACTGCCCGCGCTCGCCGCGCGCGTTCATGGCCTGCGCGCGGAACAGCAACTTGATCGACGGGTTCGGAGTACCGAGGCGGCCCCGATTTCCGACGTCGGTGGGGTGGGGGTTGAACTGGATGAACTCACCGGGAACGGGCGTCGAGGGCAGGCCGATCAGGTCGGCGCTCTGGTCGGACTGCTTGAAGACCACGGAGTAGCGGGCCCCGGTCGCGGCTCCCGTCAGCTTGTCGATCTCCTGGATGTCGATCAGGTACCAGACCGGGCAGCCCGTCGGCTGGCTGGAGACGCGTCCTACGATCAGATACGTTCCGGCGCTGGTGTTGTCGGGGTAGTAGAACGCCCCGGTGGCGATCTGCTGAGGGACTTCGGCGTCGTTGCACGTCGGATTGATCAGCATGCCCCACATCCCCAGCAGCGTGCGGACGTCCGCGGAACTCGGTCCGCCTGGCTGGGTGGCCTGTGTGCAGCCCGAGTCGTCGGTGGCCGTGAGGTCTATCGTGCCCGGGCAGCGATCGATGGGATCGGGCACGAAGTCATCGTCGGAGCCTCTTGAGGCGCAGAGCAGGGTGGCCTGGCCCGGCTGGTCCCGTGCAGCGTTCAGCTTGCGGGTGCGGTCGCGTGAGAGCGCCAGGTAAAGAGCGGGGCTGAAGAGACCCGAGGCCACGCGGGCGGCGGCGGCAGAATAATCGAGATTGGCACGACCAACCAGATAGGCAACGCAGCTCGACTCATCCTTGGCGGAGCAGTAGAGAGCGACGTCGCGCTGGAAGGCGAGATCCCGGTCGCGTCCGCTCAGGTCGTCGCGGAACGGGATCCGATCGGCGCACAGCCCGGGCTCGGTTGGGGGCGCCGCGATCAGGAGCACCAGGGGCGGGGAATGCTCCACTTTTGCACCAGGACCCAACTCGATGGCGCTCGCAAAGAACGCTCCCCGGTGGAGGGCGGGCGCGGCTAGCAATTTCACCTCGGCCGAAGGGGCGACCAGTACGCCTCGGAAGGCCGAGTGCAGAGTCAGCTTCGGGGCGCCGAGATAGCCGACGAGAAGGTCGGTGCTCGCCGGCCCGACGACGGAGGGCTCAACCTCGCCGGACCACCGCATAAACTTTCTGACGTAGATGATTGCGGGACCGCCCACCAGCACCAGTCGCGAGCCAGGGTCGAGTATCAACGACTCGAAAAAGAACGTGCCTTGCGCCAGCCGCAACGTTGCCCGTGGAAGAACAACCGCGGATCTGAACCGCCCGGGCTTCAACGAAATCGTTTCTCCCGGTCGGACCGTCACGTCCCTTGCGGCTGCCACTGGAAAGCGCACGGTCCAGGACACGGCGTTAACGGGATCGAACGGCGGGTTGGTGACGACCTTCCCCACATGCGATCCCTTCCGGCTCATCACATGTTCCGCATAGAGGGTTCCTTCAACGCGCGAGCCCGGCAGGAGATCGACCGGGCCGCGGCTCCAGACGTCACCTGCGACGGAGCCCGGAGCCAGGGTGACCGCGGCCGGCAACCTGTTCCCCGAGTAGGCCCTCGCGTTTCGGCCGCAAATCCATGTCCACCTGTCAGTATTAATCACATCATAGTGTCTTTTTGACATCATCTGGCGTGGCATTATCATCGCACAAGGATGTCACAGGTTGCCCCCGCCTATGTGTACCGGGATGCCACCGCTGCGCTGAAGGCAGCTGTCGATGACTTTCCCGTCGTCGTGCTCACGGGCCTTCGACAGAGCGGGAAGACGACACTGCTCCGTGAAGAGCCCGTCCTGGCCCAGCGAGCCTACGTCACCCTGGACGACCTGGGACAGTTGCAGGCCGCGCGAAGCGATCCGGCGGGGTTCATCGCCGGAGCCGAATCTCTGACCATCGATGAGGCGCAGCGCTGTCCCGACCTGCTGCTTGCCATCAAGGCCGCCGTGGATCGCCGACGCAAGCCCGGCCAATTCGTGCTGTCGGGCTCCGCGCAGATTGGTCTTGCCGCTGGCGTCTCGGAATCGCTGGCGGGGCGTGCGGCGTACCTCGACCTGCATCCGATGACCTTGCGGGAGCGCCATCGCCGCAGCAACGACACGCTGTTTTTGCGCGGGCTTTTCGCGGGCGACGCGCCACCCACCGGAGGCAACATCGCTCCGGTCACAGCCGAGGAAATCTTGCGTGGCGGCATGCCCGCCGTATGTCTGGGTGTTGTGCAAGACCGGGAAGCATGGTTCCGCGCCTACGAGCAGACGTATCTCGAACGCGACGTCCGCGATCTCGCGCGCATCGGCGACCTGATCCCGTTCCGGAATCTCTTGCGGCTGGCAGCCCTTCGCACAGGCCAGATCTTGAACATCAGCGATCTCGCGCGCGACGCCAAGCTGTCCACCGCCACCGCGACACGGTACCTGTCCGTGCTCGAAGCCTCGTTCGTCATGCGACGAGTGCCGCCATTCCTCGGCAACCGCGCCAGCCGCCTGATCAAGGGCAGCAAGCTCTACCTGGGGGATTCCGGAATTGCCGCGCATCTCGCCGGCGTGGACGAAGTCGGTCCTCGATCCGACGAGCCGATGCGCGGGGCACTGTACGAAACCTTCGTCGCCCAGAACCTCGCCGCCTTGTTGGCGGCGCACTGGCCGAGAGCGACCCTCTCGTTCTGGAACGTTCAGGGTCGTCACGAGGTCGACTTCGTGATCGAGGTGGGACGCGACTGTCTGGCGGTCGAGGTCAAGACCGCCGCGCGTGTCAGCGAAACGGATCTCGGCGGTTTGCGCGCATTTCTCGCCAGTACCCCCCGCTGCCGGGCCGCGGTCCTTGCGTACAACGGCCCGACATCGATGAAACTCGCGGACCGGATCTGGGCAATACCGCTGCGTCAGGTGATGGCGTAGGCGGAGCAGGCTCGGCTCGGTTCGTAAGTGAAACAGTGCGACCAGGAAAGGCTGGTCCGAAGGGAGTGGGTGATGCGATGAGCCCGTGAAATTCGGTACGTCGTCCAGCGGGTGCGAAACCCGTCCGGCGAAGGGGGACAGTCGCCCCAGCCGGTAGCGAGCCTTGCGACGGGCGCGGCGACGCGGCCGGCGATGCGTAGGCACGCGAGCGTGTGGGCCGTGGGATGCGGCCACGAAACTTACGATATTCCAGATGCCCAGGGTGCTGTTTTACCTGAAGGCGACGGCGACCTGCCCGCAAGAGAAGTAGACGAGGGCAGGCCGCATCGGGCGGGGTGTTCGACCACGGCACGCAGGAAGAGGACGACCCAGGAACCTGGGAGGCCCACGTCTCTCCTCGGTAGACACCGGCGTCACGGGGAGCCGGACAGCAATCTCCGACGCGCAGCCCGTCCGCGGACGCACGAGCTGCCGGCCGAAAGGCAAAGAACAAGCGTCCGCACCGAGGTAGGCGGCCAGCAAGGGGAGACCGGAGTTGGTCGCCGACGGAGACGAGGGAGTCGGAGGGCCGCGTACGAGCGTTGACAGTCGGGGAACGGGGTTGCACCCGGACCCGGCCGAGCAAAGGCGGTCCGTGTCGATGTGAGCTTCAGGAGGGAACCATGACCGACGCTTCGACGTCGGGGAACATGTCACCGGGACTTTTGAAGGTAGTGGAACGAGCTCCGAATCTGGGGCGCGTAGCCACGAGCCACATCGACGGAAGAGCCGGATGGTGGAAATCTCCTTGTCCGGATCTGGAGAGGGCCCCGGGGGAGCAATCCCTCGGGGCTACTCGACAACGGGGGCGGGTAGCCTTGAGGGCCGCGGGGAATGGCCGAGCGACGGGAACGCGGCGCTGGTGGCAGCGAAAGGCGGCGGGCCTTGAGCGATCTCGATCGCAAGCGGTGGTAGGGAGCGCTGGCGCTGGCGAGGCCGGGTTTGGCGGGGCGCCTGACCCGGCTTCTGGTAGTCTGCGGCGCAAAGCGATGCCTCCGGCCGAGTTGAGCGTGCGCACGTTGTTTGAGGGGACGTCGCGCACGTGGTTTGCGGGACGCGGTCCGGCATACATCTCACCGGCGCGATGGTGATCGATGGAAGCAGTCGGGCGGTGACTGGTCGAAATGGCTGGAGCCATGGGCGCTTCAGGGGCCGATGGGACCGATCCGAGGGCGGCGTGGTCAACCTCATGGGCAACGGCTGCGCCGGCCTGCGCGAGCTTTGGGTTCGCGCTTTTCGGCCGGCTCCGCGGTTCGCCCCACCCCTCACGTTTGGAAAAGATCGAGTTTCCTCGAAAAAAACTGCTCGTCCGCACACTGACGGTCAAACTCTGCGCATGTTCAAGGGCACGGATACCCCCCTCGGGAAACGCGCTCGAAAATCGAGAAACGGAGCGAGGATGCCAAGTGCAAGCCAAAGATGGCTCTCCTGACGTTCGAGTGGGTGCGTGAAGAGCGACGGGTAGCGTGATTTCTCGACAGTGACGGTGCGCGCAGGCGCGTCGCCGGAAGTGGCTGGAAAATGTGCATGAGGGAGGCGGTACTCTGCGGCTTCTTGACGACCACGGAGCCACCCCCCCCATGCGCGCTACGACGTTACTTCGAATCATGTTCGTGTTGAA
>JANPFD010000255.1:0-3978 GCA_031423255.1 Myxococcales bacterium
GATCATCCACAACGCCCACAGAGTCGTGCTAAACGGTCCTTCACGCCGCAAGGGCAAGGAGGACGCCACCGGCAACTGACCACAACCAGCGTCGCTTCGCTCCGTTCACGATGCTCCGATCGGAGCGTTCACGATGAAGCGTTCGGGGCGTTCACGATGGCCGGAATGCGCAGCCCTTCCTTGGAAAAGTCAAAAAATGAAGGCCGCGCGCTCCACCACACATCCGCGATGCTTCGCTGCCGACCTCCGCACACCACGGCCCGCGGCGGCCGTCGCACACCCAAAACCGCCGCGCGGAAGTGTCCGGGGCTGAACCAGGAGCCGACGCGTGCCACATACCCCGGTCGCCGCTGCGCCAAAACTTTCCGTCGCTGGCGTGCACACCGTGGCACCAAGAATCGGAGTCCGAACAGATCCGGGGTGGCTGGTCCGGATAACGACCCTGTCAATAACCTGCGGGGCTCGAAGCCTACCGTCGAGCGTACGCCAGGCTGGCGGGCCCGCGCCAGCGGGAACCCGCCAGCTTCGATCATCTTCGCCCGTACCACGACGGGCCCCGTCAGGTTCATTGACTTGTTAGCCGGCCCCAGCCACGACTGTCGCGCCCCAATACTCCCTCACCTTCGATCGAGATCCTGACAAGGCGATGGACGTGCGGAGCCGCCGTCCGTTCATCCGTGATGTTGATGCGATGCTTACGATGGTCGTGGATCCTTGTCGCGATCGCCTTCCAGAACGTCGACGTCCATCAGCCTGATCGCCTCAAGCACCGGCAGCACGTCGATGGTCTCGAGCCAGGCTAGCTTCGGTGGGTTCAAGATGACCGCGTACTCCTTGTCGCTCGCCAACGGGAGCACCATCACCGGTGTCCGCCGGTACTTGTCACGAAGGATGGCAATTTCATCCCCCGGCAAAACGGGGAGTCCACCAGGAACCGCCTTTACGGTCTTGATGAAGGCGAGCGCTCCGGCGGCGGCCGGATCGACCAGAATCAGATCGCACGGCTCAGTGCCGAGAAGCGACACAGCGTCAGCGATGCTGTCGACGCAGGCGCACGTCACACCCGCATTCCACAGGTTCTTGAGAAAGCTGCGGTCCAGAGCACCAAACGCGATCGCATGCTGACGCAGCCGGGGAGGCCGACCGCCTCCGTCAAGGCGGAGCGCCACATGTAACGCCTCCCACTCGACCGGTGGAAACCACGCCGGCAACCCCATGTACCGTAGCCTAGCACTCCGGGCCCTCTGGAGCGATCGTCGCCGGGTCCGGCTAACGACCCTGCCAATAACCTGCGGGGCTCGAAGCCGAGTCCCAAGCGTACCCCGGGAGAGAGGGCCCGCGCCAGCGGGACCCGACCGACTACCCGACCTTCGCCCGGAGGCCGACGGGCCCCGCAGGTTCATTGGCTTGTTATCCGGTCCCGAGAGCTAACGTGTGAATTTAGGTCCTCGGCGCCGACGCGCGTGCCAAAACGCCCGAATCACCACCTCTTCATCGTCGAACGTGTAGTAGATGTGCGAACCAACCCGCTGTAGGTACACGCGCCGAAGTCCGGGGACATCGCCTTGCGAGTAGTCGGAACCTGCGCCAGGCAGTACAGCGATGACCGTCAAGGCCTCCTCAACATCCTCGGCGAAAATCTCTGGGTGGTCTCTGTTCGCGAGCCACCACGTCTTCGCGGTGCGGACCTGGCGACGAGCCGTCTCGGCGAATCGAACGCGGCGCCGCGTCACGTCGAACGGAGTTCGCGGAGAACGTCGGCAGCATCGACTAGCCGGCCAGCCGCTACATCGGCATCCGAATCCTTCAGCGCGCGGTGGAGAGCCGCGCGGTCTTCAGCCTCAAGCCAGTCGCCCGGATCGAGAGAAAGAAGCTGGACCTCAGTTCCGTCAGGCAGATCAGTGGGCTCGTCCACGACCAAGCGGCCCTTCATGACCCGCGCCTTCAGCGTCACGCCAAGAAGGTAGCACCGCGGGCCCACCACGCCAAGCCGCGCGTCGCCACTCCGTCGGAATCAGAGGCGTTTCGACGAGGGATCCGGATAACGACCCTGTCAATAACCTGCGGGGCCTGAAGCCGAGGGTCGAGCGTACCACACGCGGACGCCGTAGGCGGCCGCGCCACTCGCATCACGCCGACGGTGGCGCGTGACCCGACGGGCCCCGCAGGTTCATTGACTTGTTAGCCAGCACGCGCGCCTCTGTGGCGATACGTCTCAAGACGCAGTGAGGTTCGCGAGAGCGCGGACAAATTTGATATTGGACTCCGGCGGGAGCGAATCTGCCTCGCGGAACAGGGTCTGGACGGCCCAGCACTGATCCAGGCGGGACGCAGGCTGTGTCTTAAATGTCTTGATCAGGCGTTCCCGGTTCGTCGGTGTCAGTCCCCTCAGAACGGCGGCGAGGCCATCCTCAAAGTCGCTCGACGTGTCGGGCACTGGTGAACCAGCGGCGATCTCCAACTGAGCGGCCTGCGCCGACATTCGCATCCATACTTTGAGCTCGTCGGTCGATAGCCGACCCAGCCCGTCTACGATATCGGCTTGGGAGCACCCCCCGGTGTCCCAATAGCAGGGGCAGGCGCGCTCCGACGCAAAGGCCATCTTGGTCTTAAGCCTGTGAATGGCTTGGAGTCCCTCGTCGGGGAGACGTGCAATCCCGCGCCCTACAGTCGACCGGCCGACGGCCTCACCGAACGCTCTCTGGTCCAGACTCGGGTTCTTCGCTTTGGCTGCGGCGTACTCGCGATTGAAATACGCCTTGAACGCAGGACTACTCATGACGGGGAGAAGCTCCGCCTGCATCAGAGCGGCAATCCGATCCCCACTACCAGGATCCCCGCCGATCCGCTTCACCAGGTCGGCGTGGTCCTGGCGCTCTCGATAGATCCGGATGCCCTCCCTCACACCGAAGGCGGTCATGGCGGCCACCAAAATTCCAACAATTCGCGTTGCGGTAGAGGGTTGTTTGTTCTCGGCGTCGCTCACGCTCACCTCACTATGACCCGTGTCTGGCTAACGACCCTGTGAATAACCTGCCGGGCCTGAAGCCGAGGGTCGAGCGTACCACACGCGGACGCCGTAGGCGGCTGCGCCGCTCGCATCACGCCGATGGTGGCGCGTGACCCGACGGGCCCCGCAGGTTCGTTGACTTGTTAGCCAGCACCCGCTCCACCGGAGCCGATGCACCAAGATCCGACGGTGACTGGAAGCGGCTGGCCGCTGCCGTCCCGGTAGGCTTCATAGTAGTTGCCCCCCGGGCGATGCTAGATTCAACTACATGGACGACACGGCGAAACGGATTCACGCAGCGATCGTGGCTCCGCTTGAGGACGCGCTCAATGCGCGAGTAGATGCAGCAACGCAGTTCGACGTCGAGGAAGCTCTCGGGACGATCCCGGAGAGCCGGACCGATCACCTTCATGGGATGCAGCAGGTTGAGCACATAGGGGCGAGCGTGGAAGCCGCCGTCGCGGACGCCATGCGAGGAGCTGCAGAAGCGGCGGACCAGGCTGCCTTTGTCGAGTCAATCAGGCGCGCTGTAGAGACGCACCCTCGCGTCCAGGCGGCGATCAAAGCGGTGGCCGACGTTGCCAGCGAGGTCGCGCGGTTAGAGATCGATCGCCTCGGCCGACGGTAGCTCAATCGTCATCCGCATTCGTGCGGTTCAGCGCAACCAGGCATTGGCAAGCCGGGAGGAGCCACGGACCGATGCTGAGAAACACCGCGATCATCCTGGGCCCGTGTCTGGCTAACGACCCTGGCAGTAACCTGCGGGGCCGAAGTTCACCTCGACCGTAGCACAAAGCGGCCGCCCGCGAGGCGGTCGCTCACCTGGCCCGCCGGCGGCCGCGCCGCCGGCATGAGCGTCACCGCCAGACGTGCGGGCGACCAGCCCCGTCAGGTTCACTGCCTTGTTATCCGGCCCCTTCCGTTTCGTGGGCGTCCCTGCGACCTTCAGAAGAGTGGCGACCGGCACC
>JANPFD010000256.1:0-3229 GCA_031423255.1 Myxococcales bacterium
CCGGCTCGCAACGCGAGACGGATCGCGGGTCCAGGGGCGAAGCTCCTGGTCAGGGTCGAGGGGCGGAAGCCCCTTGCGGGGCGCGGGGCGGAGCCCCGCCTTGGTTGCGGCCGAAGGGCCGCGCTAGGTGATTCAAGTGGCGATCTCGGTCGGGGCCTTTTGTGTCCGAGAATGAATGTTCCGTCAACCTGGCAGTCATCGGCGTCAGATGATGCCCGAAAACGCCGCCGCTGCGGGCTTCGTTCATGTAGGCGCCGAAATCCACCTGGTAAGCGTCGATGGCACGGGTCGCCTGGGCCATCGCGCTATCGGCCTCTTCCAGTACCGCGGCCAGGCGAGCCACCTCACGGCGGTAGTCTCTGGGGAGGCGCAGCTTGGTCTTGTACGTCCGGTCGTGGCAGGCGTCGGCCCATGCGTGTTGCAACAGCGTGCGAACCTGGACCTCGGCCCGCACCGGATGACCCTTGGGTGTGCGTGCCGCCTGGAACGCCGTCAGCCATGCGCGCTCGTCGTCGGTCAGGGGGAACGGCGGGACGAAGGTGTTCGGTATCTGAACGATGAGGTGGATGGACAGGTAGCCGAACCCGTCGACTGCCAGCACGTCGGCCTTGTCGTCGTGGTGTGAGGTCGAGAAGGAGCGTTTGATGACCTGTTCCACGGGCGCTACCGCGCGCGTCGAGTTGACGACCACGCGCGCGCCGCACAGATCCCACATCTCCTCCAGCGGATCGGCGTAACCGCGGCGGACGCATTTCTCGGCGAAGCTGGGCGCCGTCTTGGCGCGCGACTGGACCCATGCCCGCGGGTCGATCCGAAGGCAGGCGCGTTCGAGGACGCTCTTCAGGAACTTCGCATACGCCTGGTAATCGGGGCGGACAGCGAGGAACGCCTTGGTTTGCTCGTGGAGCCGCGCGGGATCGGGCTGCTTGCTCGTCTGGTCCGCCATCGCCATCTCCCTTGGTTACGGGAACGGGCGCAGTGTCGCGCGAGGGAAGCGCGTGAGCAAGGGCGGCTGAGCGCGGCTGGTTAAGAGAGGGATCTGCGCCGGTTGATCGAACCAGAAGTTGTAGTAGCTGTCAGGCGCTGCCAGCGCCACCTTCGCCTTGAATCCTGCGTCGTGGCACCTCGTTCGGGAGGGCCAGCTGTTTCATGTGCGCCAAAGTCTCGGTCGAGTTGACGACCACGCGCGCGCCGCACAGATCCCACATCTCCTCCAGTGGAGCCTGGTAACCCCGGCGGACGCATTTCTCGGCGAAGCTGGGCACCGACTTGGCGCGCGCTGAAACCCACGCCAGCGGGTCGATCTGATGGCAGGCGCGCTCGAGGATGCTCTTGAGAAACCTCGCGTAGTGTTCGGAGGCCGACCTGATGCCCAGGTACGCCTCGATCTGCTCGCGCAGCCATGCGGGATCCCGCGGCTTGCTCGCCGTCATGAGGGCGCCTGCGGTGCGACGGGCGGTGTGGTCATCGTCGAGTTCCTCCCAGGGTCGCACGCAGGTAATCGAACGCACGTTCGTCCTGCGGCGACAGGTGCATTCCGCGGGCCTTCATGCCGGCGAAGATGTCCTGGGCCTTCCTGAGGTGCGTCAGTCCATCGTCGGGGCGGCCAGCAAGCATAGCTACCTGCGCGAGTTTCCAGTTGCTGACGAACAGGTCGCGTTGCCAACCTGCGTTGGAGGCATCTGCGGCGGCCAGGCGCACCCTGACGGCCAAGGAGCGGTTGAAGGAGGCCAGAGCGCCTTGGAGGTCACTTTGGGCGAGCTGGACGGCGCCGACTTTGTTGTTGCTGACGGAGAGTTCGCGCTGCCAACCTGCGTTGGAGGGATCTGCGTCGGCGAGGCGCACGCTGACAGCCAAGGAGCGGTTGGAGGAGGCCAGAGCGCCTTGGAGGTCACCCTGGTCGAACTGGACGCTGCCGGCTCTTTGATAGCTGATGGAGAGGTCGCGCTGCCATTCGGCGTTGCAGCCATCTGCGTCGAAGAGGCGCTCGCGCACGGCCAGGGAGCGGTTGAATGAGGCCAGAGCGGCTGGGAGGTCACCCTGGGCGAGCTGGACGTCGCCGAGTTTGTTGTAGCTGACGGAGAGGTCGCGCTGCCAACCGGCGTTGGAGGGATCTGCGTCGGCGAGGCGCACGCTGACGGCCAAAGAGCGGTTGAAGGAGGCCAGAGCGCCTTGGAGGTCACCCTGGGCGACCTGGACGTCGCCGACTTTCCAGTTGCTGACGGAGAGGTCGCGCTGCCAACCGGCGTTGGAGGCATCTGCGGCGGCGGCGTCGGCGAGTACCCGGTGACACGAACCCGCGAGGCGCTTGGCAGCCAACAGGCCGCGGTAGGTGCTGACCTTGTCGGTCAGGTAGATCGTCTTGGCCGCCAGGCTTCGCGCGTCGGCGCCGGCGAGCAAGCCCGCCATGCCCTCGACCAGCGCGTCCAGCTCCCAGCCAGCGTGGTCCTCTTGCCGTCGGTAGATCTCATCGCACCGCCTCGCCACGAGTTCCATCACCGCAGCACGGTGCTCGCCGCCCGCATCGGCGGCGGCCAGGTGCGCCGCCACCAGCCGGTGGATGCGAGCGATCTCGGGCTTGTCGCCAGGGGTCAGCAGGCGGAGGCCCTCAAGCTCACGCAGCACGCCGGGCCACGCATCGGTCGCCCCCGGTGGCGGCGGCGGCAGATGATCCTGCACCAGTGCGCGCAGCCACGGGTAGGGCACGTGATCAGCGGCCAGGTAGCTGGCACACGTGAGGGCCCGTCGCGCCGCCGCCGACAGGGCGGCCGTGGTGCGCGCCACGATCGCACCAAGTTGCTTCTCGCGGTGGCGCACCCGGGTCGCCACGTCGGGCTCGCCGGCCAGCTTGTCGGCCTGTGCCGCCACCCCCGTTCCCAGCCAGTCCAGCAGACCGGCCGCGCGAACCGCGGTGTCGTCCTTGTGGGCTTGCAAGTACGCGCCGACCAGCTCGACCGCCAGCGTGAATCCCGCCAGCTCGCGTACGATCTGCCGGGCCGCCGCATCGTCCTCGGGACGCGACAGTTTCTCGGGGGCGAGATCGCGCAGCAGCGCCAGGGCCTCGGCCTCGGGCAGGGCATCGACCGCCACGGTGGCCAGGTTGTTTTTGCCGGCGCCGAAGCGGGCCGGATCCAGGCGACTGGTCACGCAGACGTGCAGCCACTCGACCGCAGGCAACAGCGCCAGCTCGGCCGCTGACAGCAGCTCGGGCTGGTCCACGTTGTCCAGG
>JANPFD010000257.1:0-22588 GCA_031423255.1 Myxococcales bacterium
CATTCGCCGCTTGCCGACACTTTCACGCGAAGCCTTCGATGCCGCTGTCGCGGCCGCCCTGGATGCCGTTTCTCCCGACGACATCCGCGCCTGGACCCTCCATGCGGGCTACTCGCTCTCTTCAACCTGACGGCGGTCTAGGCCGCAAGCGTTCTGCTGGCTGCGGCCGCGGGCAGCTCCGCGATGCCCACGACGGTCGGCTGCCTGAACAACCCGAAAAGCCGTCGCTCGTCGCGGAACGTCACCTTGAGCTGGCCCTCTCGCCCCACCCGCTGGAGGTCGGCCTCGTAAACCTCTGCGTCCAGGGTGCGCGTGAAGAACCGATAAGGCGTCTGGAACACCTTGTAGGCCACCTGCTTGGCGGCACCTGCGAACGGCTTGCGGAAAATGAAGGTGTACGACTCGCGCGGGAAGATCGCCAGAAAGCGCGTCGGATACTTCACACCCATCAAGAGCTCGTAGCCACCACTCGCGGCGGCGTTGAGCGTCGCGGCCAGCTCCTGCGGATTCACCGTGCGCGTGAAGAACCGGGTCTTGTATGCGGCCACGCGGTAGTCGTGTTCCACGTCCGGGGCTTTCTCTTCACGGCGGAACACGATGCCGAAAGCGAGCGCCGGAAAGAAGAAAAGCACTCGCCGTTTCTCGATGGTGAACTCTCGACGGAGGATCCGGTATCCGTCCCGGCAACCGTCGCGCAACATCTCGACCAGCAGATCGGGATTGAAGAGCCCGGTGAAAAACCCCAGAGGAAACATGCGGAATCGAAACGTGAACATTGCCGTTTTAGTCTATCGTGATTCGCGCCTTGCATGAAGAACACCCTCTGTCGCCTGGAAGGTCCCGCATACGCCGCACTCAGAATCGTGGCCGGCTCCATGTTCGCGTGCCACGGCATGCAGAAGCTGTTCGGCTGGTTCGGTGCCGGATCGCAGCCGGCGATCGGAACCCAGATCTGGGTCGGCGGTCTCATCGAACTCGTAGGCGGCCTGCTCATCACCATTGGCCTGTTCACACGGGCGGCTGCGTTCCTGGCGGCCGGGATGATGGCGGTGGCCTACTTCCAGTTTCACTGGAAGCTACAGATCGGCGGCTGGAAGTGGCTTCCGGTCGTCAACAGGGGCGAACTCGCGGTGCTCTACTGCTTCGTGTTCCTGCTGATGGCCGCGCGCGGTCCGGGGGCGGCATCAGTGGATCGCATGCGCGGGCGGGGGTGACAGCGCCTCCGCGCCGAAGTCCGGCTACTATGAACCCCATGTCCCAACCTTTCTCCCGTCGCTCGCTCTTCACGGCGGCGTCTTCGCTGACCATCGCCGGGCAGCCAATCAAGCGTGCCTCTGCGTCCCGTATGCGTCTCAGCATCGCGGCCTATTCCTTTCGCGACTACCTGCCGACTTCGCGCAACGGCAAGGTGACGCCACCCAAGAACAAGGAACGAGCACTGGATCTCCTGAGCTGGATCGATTGGTGCGCGAAGCAGGACGTTGATGCGGTCGAGCTCACGAGCTACTTCTTCCCGCTCGAAGTCACCGACGAGTATCTGATGGAGCTCAAGCGCCGCTGCCACGTCAACGGTCTCGACATCAGCGGTGGCGCCATCGCCAACAAGTTCACGATTCCCGCGGGTCCGCTGCTGGATGAGCAGTTCCAGTACGTGGAAAAATGGATGAAGATCTACGCCAAGCTGGGCGCCTGTCCGATCCGTTTCTTTGCCGGCGTTCCCGAGAAAGGCACCAGCGACGAGCAAGCCATTCACAAGAACGCCATTCCGGCCCTGCGCAAGGCCTGTGACATGGCCGCGCGCCATGGTGTTTTCGTGGCGCTCGAGAATCACGACTACTTGAGCCGCGTCGAGCGCATCCTGCCGATCATCGAAGCGATGGATTCGCCCTGGTTCGGTATCAACGTCGACACGGGAAATTTCGATTCCGAGGATCCCTACCGCGACATCGAGAAGATCGCGCCTTACGCGGTGAATGTGCAGCTCAAGGCCGAGGTTCGTCCCGCGGGCAAGAATCGCGTACCCACGGACTACGCCCGCGTGGTTGGGATCCTCCGCAAGGCCGGATACCGCGGGTACGTGGCGCTCGAATACGAGGCCGCGGAGGATCCGTACACGGCCGCTCCCAAGCACCTCGCTGCGCTCCGGAAAGCGCTCAATTCCTAGGGCGACCCATCCGGGACGTTTTTCTTCGGAGCGCCGCCCTTGCGCCCGAATCCAGACGAAAACGAAGCGCCCCAGCGTGCGCGTCGCTTCGATGGGGGAGCCGCCTTCCCTTCGCTGCTCGACGGGATCTCACGAGCGGCCTGCGTCGCGATGATCCGGGCTCTCTTCTCGGCTCCGTTTGCCATGTCTCATCATAGCTGACGGCGCGCTCCCGGCGAAGCTCGGCAGATAGGCATGCTCGTGGAATACTCCCCGGCATGAAGATCTGCGCGCGCAGGGACGTGGTCGTCGCCGTACTGTCCGTCGGGCTCACTCTGGGGGCCGTCCGCCTGGGGCGCTCGGCGGCGCCGATCATGGAATCATCGGTGTTCGACTGGACGGCCATCGAGGCCAGAACCACCAAGACCGGCTCGACGCGTCCGTTCTTTCGCGCTCCGACCGCGACCCTCGACGAGCTAGAGAGCCACGTGACCACCCTCGACCCGGGCGCTTCGCCTCACCCGCCCCACAAGCATCCCGACGAGGAGTTGCTGGTCATCAAGGAGGGCACAGTGGAGACCCTGGTCAACGGCCACACCAGACGCGTGGGCCCCGGCTCGGTGATCTTTCAGGCAGCCAATCAGATGCATGGCATCCGCAACGTCGGCACGACCCCGGCCACGTACCATGTCTTCAAATGGAACTCTCCCGGGATGTTGAAGGCGAGGAGCGCACAGCCGTGACGTGGTCGCACGTCGTCTGTTCCGTCATGATCGCGCTCGGCGGTTGCGCGACCGTCGGCCCCTCCCCCTCGACTGTGCAAGCGCTGACGGTCGACGATTTTACCTTCCAGGGACCGCTCGGGTCCGACGGTGCCCGCATCGAGCCGGTCGGACGCAACCACTTCCGGGTGACCCTGAGCCACGCCCCCAACCATGTCGAGTGGCCGAACAAACTGAACTTCCGCATCCTGCGACACGCGCGAGGCAATCAACTGCGCATCGACGTCGTGTTCCCAGAGGGAAAAGGCATGGCCTTCAACGAGTACCACCAGTCGTTCTCTTATGACGGCAAGAGCTGGTTCGCCATCGCCTGGGAGAAGGGGCACCTGGCGTCGCCGCTCAGTGACACGCTGCTGTTCCCGGCGTTCAGCGAGGATCAGGTGTTCGTCGGCACCCAGGTGCCGCTGTCGCACGACGACGCCGTGTCGCTGATCGACGGATGGAAGTCCAGTCCCTACGTGCGCGTGCAGGTCGTCGGCAAGACCCTGGGCGGGCGCGACATGCACCGGATCGAGATCACCGATCCCGCCAGCCCTCACCCACGCGCACGACGGTGGGTCCACTACCTCGCGAACCAGCACCCGGGCGAGCACAACTCGCAGTGGCGTCTGGTGGGAATGGTGAAGTGGATGCTCGGCGACGAGGCGGCGGATTTCCGACGCCGCAACATCGTGCACGTGATCCTGATGATGAGCCCGGATGCACCATCGCACGGCTGGTACCGCGTGAACGCGCAGGGCATGGACATGAACCGCAGCTACCGCGTCAAGGGCGCCGACCCCAAGCAGCAGGCCCACGAGCCCTATCTGTGGCAGAAGGATCTGGAGGCTTTGATGGCGTCCGACGCACCCGTCACGACCATCTGGGCCATTCACACCTGGGGTGGCATCGTCGAGCCTCGCATGATCCCGGGTCGCGAGATCGGGACGCAGGTGGGGCCGTGGACCGAGTTCCGCGACATCCTGAAGAAGAACGATCGCCTGGGCCTCGTCGAAGAACTGGTGGCCGTCGAGAACTCGGACAATGGGGACGTGACGTGGTCGGCAGGACCTCACGCACAGTTCGGGATCACCGGTGTCCTGTGTGAGGGGGGCGCGGTGCTACAGACACGGAGGCTGAACGAGGACTCCGGCGTGGCGATCATCAAGAGCATCGCCCAGTACTACAAAGGCACGCGGCCCTAGCCTCGCCGCAGCAGGATCAGCATCGCACCGGTGCCACCGCGATCGGGGGGCGCTGATGTGAACGCCAGAACATGACGGCGCATCGCGCCCTCGGATAGCCACTCACGCAGAGCCGCGCCGAGAACGGGACCGTCGGGTCCCGAGCGATTCCCGCGGCCGTGGACGACCAGCACGCAGCGTCGACCGTCGGCTCGCGCGCGCGCGACGAAGCGTTCGACGTCGGTCGAAGCCTGGACACGCGTGCGCCCGTGCAAGTCCAGCTCGGCGTCGATCGGGTAGTCGCCTGCCCGCAGTCGCTGCAGGAGCTTGCGATCGATCCCTGGACCCAGACCGGCGACGGCTTCACCCACTTCCTCGATCACGAAGCGGTCACGCTTCTGCACGAGATCGGCGAGGTCGGCGCGCGCGAGAGCATCATCGGCCGCGGCTCGCGACCTGCGCGGAATCGCAGCCGGGGGATCGGCTATTGCCGTGGAGCGTTTCCGGCGTTCCACCTCGGAGAGCGGCTTCACGCCGCGCATGGCCTGCTCGAACAGCCGCTCGTCCTCCTCGCTCGATCGCGACGGAGCGGGCGCCGCGACCCTGGGTGATGCCGCAGGCGCGCGCGCCTTCGCGATCGGTGGCAGCTTCGCGAAAGGCGTGTTGAATCCAGGCGGAGGCTTCTTCGCCATCTCGAGGGTATATCAGAGCCATGAACCAGCCGTTCTGGCAGGAGCGGTGGCGGACCGGACAGATCGGATTCCACCTTCCCGGGGTGAACCCCCACCTCGTTCGTCACGCGGCCCGGTTCATCGGCTCCGATGGACCGACGCGAGTGCTCGTCCCTCTATGTGGCAAGTCGGTCGACCTCGCCTGGCTCGAAGCGCAGGGGCACGAGGTCGTCGGAATCGAGTTCATCGAGGAGGCTGCGACCGCTTACTTCCGTGAACGAGCGGTGTCGCCCGAAACAACGACCGCCGGTCCCTGGCGCGCTCTGCGCCACGACCGCGTCACCATCGCGGTCGCGGACTTCTTCGCCCTCGATGGCGACTCACTCGGGACGTTCCCGGCGGTATTCGATCGTGCTGCCTTGATTGCGGTCGATCCTGCCCGGCGACGCGAGTACATGGACCGCCTGCACGCGCTTGCAGCGCCCAGCGCGCGCCTTCTGCTCGTCACGATTGACCATGACATGAAGAGCGGTCCACCGTTCTCGGTCGAGGCGGATGAACTCGCCTCCCTCGTGCATCATCGCTTCGCGCTCGAGGCGCTCGACCAGATCGACGTGCTCGCGGCCGAACCGCGCTTCCACGAGCGAGGGGCCACACGCATGACAGAACGCGTCTGGCTCGGGCGAAGGCTGTAGTAAGGTCGCAGGCGCAACCCCGCCCGACCGGAGGACCTCATGAGATTCGATTTCCTTGTGGCCTTCATGGCCGAAGCGCTGCTGCTTCTCATCACCGCAAAGCTCGCGCGCGACGCCGTGTTTCTCTCGCGCGGCTACGACGTCAACGCGATGGTGACGCAGAAAAAGTCCGTCGGTGCGGCTGTCACCCAGGCCGGATATTTGGTCGGGGTGCTGCTCGGCTTCCTCGGCGCCATCTCGGGCAAAGGCCACGATCCGAGCTTCCTCGGCATCGCCGGCGCGGTGGCCGTGGCCGGCGTGGTGGCCATCGTCCTTCAACTCGTCGCCGACCTGGTCAGCGACAAGCTGATCTTCGGCAAGGCCCTCGGGGACGATCTCGATGTGGCGCTGGCGGTAGGCAAAGGCGCCGTCTCCGTCGCCACCGGCCTGGTGCTGCGCGGAGCGATGCTCGATCCGGAGGCCGGCCTCCTGGTCCGCGTCGCCTGGTTCGGGGCCGCCCAGGCGGCGATGGTGCTGGCGGTGCTGCTCTACTGTCGCCTCACGCCGTACGACGATCTCGCGGAGATCAAGCGCAACAACCTCGCCGCCGGGTTCCCGATCGCCGGAGTGCTGCTGGCGGTGGGCCTGGTCTTGGAGGCCGCCGTCTCGGTCAAGGCATCCCTGTCGGCCAGTCAGGCAGCCCTGGAGGTGGCCAAGTCGCTGGGGTTGAGCCTGGCTCTGGTGTACATCTTCCGCCTCATCACCGACTTCATCATGCTTCCGAAGCTCAACCTGTCGAAGGCGATCGTCGAGGAAAAGAACGTCGCCGCCGGCATCCAGGAAGGCATCTCGTTCGTCCTTGCGGCGCTGATCGTCACGTTCTTCATGAGCTGACCGCGACGACCCTCACGTCCCCCTCACTTCCTCCGCGCGGCTTTTGCCGTTCGAGCGCGTTGCTTCGCCGCCTGGCGTTCGGCCTTTTCGCTCAGGCGCTGTTCTCGGATCTGCTGCTTCTGCTGCCGCTTCAACTTCTTGTGCCGCAGCCGCGAGAACACCTCGTCCACCTGGCGCGATTTCGGCTCGTCGACCACTGTGACCTGCGTGTTTCCGACGCGGACACGCCGCGGGCGCTCCTCGGCGGTCGACACAGCCACGATCAGCAGCAAGCTGGCGATCACGACGGCCCCTCGGCTTCGAGGATGATCTCGTGCTCGATCGTCTCGCCGTCGGCGTCCACCCGGGCCGTGATTCGATACCGCCCCGGACGATCGGCGCGCACGGCGATGGGCACGATGTTGTCTCCGGCGTCGAGGTCGTCCTGCCATCTTGCGGTTCGGTCCGCCAACCGCACGCCTTCGCTCCAGAACGACAGACCCTGTGGCAGCGTGACGTCGAAGCTTGCGCCCTCGACCGCCACCGAGGCATTGAAGGTCAGTCGGATCACCGCCACCTTGGACGCGGGCACGAGGTAACGGGGCGATACGTCCCCGCTTGCCAGGGCCGGGACGGGCGCGGCAGGTGGCGATGCGGCGGGCGATGGCGCCGCCACGGGGTGCTCGGTCACGAGCGTGAGCACCGCGAATGTGGCAACGCCCGCCAGAGCGCCAGCGAGCGGCCAGGCGAGCGTCCGCCAGCGGCCCAGCGCCTCTCGCGCCCGCTCACCCCAGGGCATCGACACGGCGGGAGGTTCCTCCTCGGACAGCCGCAGGCGGAGAGCCGCCAGAAACTCCTCGTTCGCCGCCTCCTCGCGCAAGCCGGCGAGGCGCTCGCGCAGCGCGCGGTCCGTCACGACGAAGTCCCGCGCAACAGCCGGCGCAGATGCTCGCGGCCACGGTGCAGGCGGGACTTCACGGTCCCGAGCGGCACGCGTTCGATGGCGGCCACCTCCTCGTACGACATCCCCTCCACGTCGAAGAGCACCATCGTCGTGCGCAGCTCGGGCGGCACCTGTGCGATCGCATCCCAGAGGGTCTGGCGCTCTTGCTGCCGCTGCAAGGCCTCGTCCGGCGAAGCGGGGGCCAGCGGAGCGCCCACGTCAGCCACCGCACGTTCGCGGCGTTGCCGGGTCTTGCGAGCGTCCAGGAAGCTGCTGCGGATCACGGTGAACAGCCACGTCGAGAACGACGCCTCGAACCGGTACCGCCCGATCGAGCGGTAGACCTTGATGAGCGCCTCCTGCGCGATGTCGTCAGCCTCGAGCCCGTCCCGCGCGAACGCACGCGCGAGCCGGCGGACCTGTCCGAGGTGGCGTTCGACCAGCATCTCGAACGCACGCGTGTCGCCCCGCTGCGCGCGGCGCACGAGGTCCTCGGTCGCGAACGGCCCGCCCAAGATGCTCTCATCGTACGATGTCCGGTCATCAGCCAAACACCTCCATCACCGGTTTCGCCTTGTTGCCGATGGTGAATGGCCGTCCGCTCGGGCTCACCAGCTCCTTGTCCAGCGGCACGCCCGCAGCCCACCCGATTGTCGCGTGCAGCTCGGGCACGGTGACCGGACGGTCCGTCGGTTCAGCGCCGCGCGCGTCCGTGGCACCGTGGACGTGTCCACGCTTGACGCCCGCGCCCGCCAGCACGCACGAGAATGCCTTCGGGTAGTGCCCGCGCCCGCTGCCGTTGATTCGCGGATCGCGCCCGAACTCGGTCGCGACGACCACCAGCGTGCTCGACAGCAGCGACCGCGCCTCGAGATCGCGCAGCAGCGCCGCGAACGCCGTGTCGAACTGGGTTCCTTCCTCCTCCATCCCGTCCTCCAGTTCCTTGTGGTGATCCCACCCACCGCTCTCGACCTCGACGAAGCGCACCCCGCGCTCCACCAGGCGTCGCGCCAGCAGGCACCCGCGCCCGAATTTCGAGTCACCGTAGCTGGCCCGCACGTTCGCGGGCTCGCCGCCGATGTCGAACGCGTCGAGGTCCTTCCCCTTCATCAGGCGTAGCGCACTTTCGTAGAATTCGCCGTACGCCTTCGCGTTGTCGTCGGCCATGGCGCCGGTGGCGTGCTGCTCGAGCGCGCGCAGCAGCCCGAGTCGCCGGTCCATGACGGCATCCCGCGCAGCGGGCCGCGCGTGCTGGAGCCCCTCGTCGGGATCGAGGATCGGCAACGGGCTCGTGGCGGCAGGGAAGAAGCCGTTGCCATGCCCCGCGCTGCGGTTCACGCACACACTCGAGGGCAGCGTCGGATGGCTCGACCCCAGATACTGCTGCAGCCACGGCCCCAGTGCCGGGTGCACCACCGTGCCGCGCTTCTCGTACCCCGTGCGCATCAGGTACTGGGCCGATTCGTGCACGCCCACCTTGGCGGTCATGGACCGGACCACGCACAGCCTGTCGGCGATCTTTGCAGTCTCCGGCAAGAACTCCGTCACCTGGAAGCCCGCCTTCGTACGCAGCACGCCTCGCGGGCCCTTCGACGGGCCCTCCTTGGGATCGAAGGTGTCGATGTGGCTCATCCCGCCCTTGAGCTGCAACATGATCACCGCGCGCGCCGAGCCATGCCCGCGCGCCGCCGGCGCGACCGAGGCCCGCGCGGTGCCTGGCAGCCAGGGCAGCACGGTCAGGCCGAACGCCGTCTTCGCCAAACGCTCGACGAACGCTCGACGGCCGGGATCCTCGAGACGAAGCAACTCGGATCGCATCGTGTGTCTCCTCCTGGTCAGTGAACGAACAGGAACTCGCGGTGATTCAGCAACACCCAGGCCAGATCCGCGACCCCCAGGCCCGCGCGTAGCCCCGCCGCCGCCTGCGCCTGCTCGTCGCGGTGGGGAGCGCGACCGAAGAAGCTGAGCCACAGCGCCCGCAAGCGGGCTTCGTCGCCGGCTGCCTTCGCGGCGTCGGACAGCACGTAGTTGCGCCGATCCGTGACCAGTTCCTGGATGGGCCCGTTCATCAGCGACATGACCTGAGGCACGCTGCCGTCGGTGGTGCTGTCGTTGGACACCATCCGATCGCTCTGGCCGAACTCGCGCAAGAAGTGCGTCTCGGGCGCCGGCTGTGGCAGCTCGGAGGCACGCGCCAGCACCAGGCGACCCCGTGTTTCGGGCGTCCCACCGATGTAGTGCAACGTCTTGCCGCGTTTGGCTGCCTTCTTTCCGTAGCCCCCGTCGGCCTGCAACCGCGCGAGGACGGCGCGTACCGCCTCGGGCGACAGCTCGTCGCCTTCGAGCGCGTACTTCCGCATCTCGTCTCCTCGCCGAAGGAAGATGCCGTCGATCCGCGGCCCCACCGCCAGCGTGAGGATCGAGTCCCACGCCTGCTCCGCGGTCATCCGGCGCACGATCGGCCCGGCGAATAGATACGGACCTTGCGCGGGATCCGGAGTCACGCTGGCCCCGCGCTGGTAGGCGGCGGTGTTGAACAGCACGCGCTGGAACTCGCGGAGGTCGAACCCGACGTGTTTCATGCGCGCCGCCAGCGCCGACAGCAACTCGGGGTTGCTGGCCTCCGCCGGGTCATCGAGATTGGTCACCGGTTCCTGCACGGCGATGCCGAAGGCTTTCTTCCACAGCCGATTGGCGATCGCGGCCGCGAAGCGTGGATTGTCCGGATGGGTCAGCCAGCGCGCGAATGCGTCACGGAGGTGACCGGGATCCGAGATCTCGATCTGGTACGCCGTCTGACGGCGGTCCTCGGGGCGCCACGCGATCAGCGCCGGCCGCACCGACGCGCCGGCCTTCGCGTTTTCGTACTTGTAGTCCTCGGGATAGGTCAGGTCGTTCCGCCGCAGGTCCACCATCCGGTACAGCAGCGGATACAGCGCGCGCTGGGCATCCTTCGTGTTCGCCGGGATCTGCTCCTTGCGCGCCATCTTCTTCAGCTGCGACTTGTACTCTTCGTGATAGCCGTCGCTGGCGCCGAAGAAGGCGGCCATCTCGTAGAAATTTTTCTGTGACCATTCACCGCGCGGGTGGTCGTGGCACTGCGCGCACCCGACATCGGCGCCCAGGAAGGTGGTCAGCAGATTCGAGACACCGTCGAGCGGCATCTGGGCGTCGCGCAGCAGGAACCCAGCCGCGCCGCTATCCGCCAGAGAACCGTCGGCAGTCAGCATGGCGCGCACCATCTGGTCCCAGGGGCGATTCGCGGTCAGCTGGGTTTCCAGCCAGTCCTGGAACAGAAAGCTCATGGCCTGTCGCTTGCCGATGCGGTCCTTGACCCGCAGCGTGTCGGCGAGCCAGTTGAACATCTGCATCGTGTACCCGGGGCTGCTCAGCAAGCGATCGACGAGCCGGCCGCGGCGATCCGGGGCCGCGTCCGCCAGGAACGCCTCGACCTCCGCCCGCGTCGGGATGCGGCCGATGGCGTCGAGGTAGATCCTCCGGACGAATTGCTGGTCGGTCGCCGAGGGGTTCGCGGTCTGCCCGGCCTTCGTCAGGCCCGCCAGCACGATGGCGTCCAGCTGCTCGGCCGCCTGCACGACCGACGACCGGTTCGAGGCACGCAGCGGCGCGGCAGGGGCAGCAGCCGGCTCAGGTGCTACCGCGACGATCGGGGTCGAACAGCCAACGGCGAGTAGTGCGGCAAGGGTCAGGGACGCCAGGGGCTTGATGCGTCGCGACAGCAGGAGCGGGTGGCTCATGTGGCTGGTTGGACGACCGAGAACGCCGCAAGGTTCCCCGGGTGCTCAAGGGCACCGCGAAAGCGTGCCCGAGCGGGTGAAGGACGCCTTGTCGCTGTCGTCGCCGATGATGGTGACCGAGAGCTGGCTGCTGGTCACCAGATTCAGCTCCATCGAGATGCTCGCGCCCTGGTCGAACTGGGTGAGCGATGCGGTCGTGGTGCTCGCGCACCCGGCGAGCTTCCGCGCGACGTAGGTGGCGTCCACGAAGCAGCCCTTGCAGGTCCCGCCAGCGTCGTCGCCCAGTTTCGTCACGAACATCCCGCAGTCCAGCCGCTGCGTGAGGCCGGCCATGACCCTCGCCGTCCCCTTGGTGACGACGAGAGTGCCCGAGTAGCTGCCGGCGAGGCCCTTGTCGCAGCTACCGGCGGCCCCGACGTTGACGAGCTTGATGTCGAGGTTCGCGCTCTTGTTGGCGCGAAGGCCGAGTCCGCGCGGGACGAGAACACCGTTCACCTCCTCGAGCGCCTCTTTCAGCGTCTTTCCCTTCCCCAGCTCGTCGAACACCTGCTTCATGATCTTGGACCCGAGGCCGGGTTCGATCTTCCCTTCGAAGCCCAGGACGACACGCGATCCGCTGTCCAGAGTGTCGAGCATGTCGGCGGTCTTGCACCCCGCGAGAAAGATGATGCCCGGTCCGCCGCTGGTGTTCTTGGCCAGCTGGGCGGCGATTCGCGATTCGCTGTAATGCTCGGCGCCCCACCAGTCTGCGTTCACGCTCATGCCAACCACGCGGCCCTTGGACTTGCTCTGGTCGCCATGCGCGAGAAGCATCACCGCGTCCCTCGGACCCAGGGTCGATAGAGCGCTGTCGAAGTCGCCGGCCTTGACGCCGTATCTGCCGGTCGAATCGGGGAAGCCACCCTTCTTCATCGACGCGAGCGTGTCATTGAAGTTCGGGCCGGTGAACGTCATGTACTGGTTGAACGCCGAGAGCACGCGCAGCCGCCGCGGCGTCGTGTCGTCGGCCGTCTGTGCCTGCATGAGCGCGCTGGTGCGTGTCCCGAGCACCGCGGTCGCGTCAGGATCGGCTTCATCGATGATGCGGAGCTGGAGCGGCATCCGCACCGTCCGCACCGGCACCGGCCCGGTGTCAGTGCGCCAGGTGACGTCGCCGCCGTCCGCGGTGAGCCGCTGGACCACGGAGATGCAATCCTTGCCGTCGCAGTGGCGGACGACGACGGCCTCCCCTCCAGGACCGGTCATCGCCCCGTAAAGAAGAGTCACCCCGGCGGCGTCCTCGAGTCTTCCCGCACGCGCCACGGTCGTGACTCCCGCGCTGGTCTTGGCCAGATCGACCGCCTTCGCGAGGGCAGGATCGCTGGCCACGGCTTCCTGAAAGGTGGCGACAGGGATGCGCTGCTGGACGGTCGCCAAAGTTTCGGGGCCGCCTCCTCCACCCGACGAGCAACCCAGAAGCAACCCTGTACAGACGAGCACGTTCCTTCGCATGCCGCCTAGCATAGAACTATCCGCGCAGGTTTTTCTTGAAGAACTCGACGGTCCTCTGCCAGGCCAGCGTGGCCGAGGCCTTGTCGTAGCGCGGGGTCGTGTCGTTGTTGAACCCGTGCTGGGCACCGGCGTACTTGAAGATCTGGTACTTGACGTGATTCGCCTTGAGCGCCTCCTCGTACGCCGCGATCCCCGCGTTGATCCGCTCGTCGTTCTCGGCGTAGTGGATGAGCAGCGGCGCCTTGATCGTGGCGACTTCCTCGGGCTTGGGTTGGCCGCCGTAGAACGGCACCGCCGCGCCGAGATCGGGCAAGCGGGTCGCGAGCATGTTGGCGATACCGCCTCCGTAGCAAAAACCGACCACACCGACCTTGGCGGTGCTCTCGGGGTGCTTCTTCAGGAAGCCCGCCGCGGCGACGAAGTCCTCGCGGGTCTTGGCCTGATCGAGCTTGGCAAACAGCGCGCGCGCCTTGTCCTCGTCCCCCGGATAGCCGCCGAGCGGGGCCAGCGCATCGGGCGCGAACGCCAGGAAGTTCTCGAGCGCGAGACGACGGGCGATGTCCTCGATGTGTGGGTTCAGGCCGCGGTTCTCGTGCACCACCAGGACGGCGGGCAACTTGCCTTTCTTGCTGGCCGGCCGCGCGAGGTACCCGCGCATCTTGCCGTTGCCCTGCGGTGACTCGTGCTCGACGTACTCCGTCTTGAGGCGCTTGTCGTCCTTCGGGACCTGCTGCGCCTCGGCGAAGCGCGGACTCAACGCGTCCAGGAGCATCGCCGCGCTCACCCCACTCACGGCAAACTTCGCGGCGCCGTCCAGAAAACCGCGGCGATCGATGGCGCCGTGAACGTACTGGTCGAAGAGGTTCAGAAGCTCCTGGTCGTAGTCACCCGCCTGCTCTCGCTCCATGTCCCGGACCATACCTCATCCCGCCGTCACGCCTCGGGGCCACATCACAACGACCGTCCCGGTCAGGCAGACCGCCAGACCGACGAGATCCTGGGTGTCGAGGCGCCGGCCGTCGACGGCCCAGCCCCACGCGGCCGCCAGGACGATGAAGACGGCGCCGTACGCGGCATACACGCGGCCGAAGGGATGCTCGACCGGCTGGAAGGTTGGTATGACGCCATAGGCGGCCAGCACGAGCATCCCCGCCAGCCCGAGCCAGACCGGCCGGTGCTCGCGGAGCCAGAGCCAGACCAGATAGCCGCCACCGATCTCGCAGAGGCCGGCGAGGAGGAACAGTCCGATTGTGCGCACGCCGGGAGCTTACTCACATCCTGGCCAGACCGCCGGGCGTCATCATCACCGGCTCACCGGGTCCGAACGGCGACCAGCCGTCGTAGACGAACACGTGGAAGCCGCCGTCGTGGAAGCGGACCGCCACCTCGTAAGCGCGCCTTTCGGCGTGGCCCTGGCTCGCCGCCGCGCCGATCATCGCGCCGCCGGCCGCGCCGAAGAGAGCGCCTGCGCCCCGGCCGCCGAGGATCCCGCCGATGATCGCGCCCGCCAGCGCGCCACCGGCCGGGTCACCGTGCTGCCGGTGGATCACCTCGCGGATCCACTCGACGTATCCGGGACGCGGCGCCGCCTGATACGACGGACGTCCGTGCCAGACCCTCGAGTGCGTGGTCGTGGCGACACATCCCACTGTGAAAAGAAACATCAGCGAGAGCGCCCAAACTCGCTTCATCTCGGTCCTCCGAACGTCTTTGCCGCGGGACAATGCACGTGCCGCGCCACCGGCTACTCGCGCGAGCAACCGGGTCAGTAGCGGCGGACCGAGGGGTCGATCTCGACGGACCAGGCCTCGATTCCGCCAATGAGGTTGCAAACGTTCGTGAAGCCCTGTGCCACGAAGTGCCGGGCGGCGGTGTGGCTGCGGACCCCGTGGTGGCACTGGAAGACCAGCAGGGTGTCCCGGGGCAATCCCTCCAGGTGCTCCACGGCTTCCTGATCGAGATGGCGGGCTCCCTCGATCCGGGCGATGGCCCGTTCCGCGTCGGTCCGGACGTCGAGGAGCTGCAGCGAGATCTTGCTGTCCAGCATGGCCTTCAGCTCGGCGGCGGTGATCTGTCTGACCATGTCCAGGTTACAGTCATAACCCATGAAGCTCGACGGCGCCTGATGGGAGTGCTGCGCGGGCCGCGCGGGACATACCAGCTCCTCGCCGAGCAGGGCCGCGGTGGCTTCGGTGTCATCCATCGCGCCAGGCGCGAGGCCGACGGACGCGAGGTGGTGGTCAAGGTGTTGCGGATCGATCGCCTGCAGAGCTGGAAGGCACTGGAGCTGTTCGAACGCGAGGCGCAGGTGCTGCGCGCCCTGGCCCACCCGTCGATCCCGGCCTGGATCGATGATTTCGCTCTCGACGATGCCGGGTTCGTTCTGGTCACCGAGTTCGTCCCGGGCTGCACCCTGCGCGAGCTGGTACGCACGGGCGCGCGGCTCACCCGCCAGCAGATGCTGGCGTGGCTCGGCGACGTTCTCGAGACGCTGGTGTACCTGCACGGCCTGTCGCCGCCGGTGATCCATCGCGATCTGACACCTGCGAACGTGATCCTGAATCCGGACGGACGGGCGATGCTGATCGACTTCGGCAACGTACAAGCGGCGCTGCATTCGGCCGAGTCTGTCTCCTCGACGGCGGCGGGAACCTTCGGCTACGCGCCCTTCGAGCAGTTCGTGGGGCGGGCCACCCCGGCGAGCGATCTCTACGGACTGGCGATGACGTACCTGGCGGTGGCATCGGGACTTGAACCGGAACAGATGCCGATCGACGGCATCCGGGTCGACGTGCGCGCGCTCCTGGCCGACGACCCGCTCGTGCCGCTGCTCGAATCGATGGCGGAGCCGGATCCGCGTCACCGGCTTGCCGACGCTCGGCAAGCACTCCGCGCCGTCAAGGGGTACGACATCGACAGGCCCGCCGGCGACATCGCCACCTATCTCGGCCGCCTTCGAGAACGGCTCGTTCACCAAGGGTTCGAGCTGACAACCGGATCGCAGTTGCTCGGGCGGCTCCCGGTGTGCCTGGCGGCGAGCCGCAAGGGCGGACCCCTGCGCCAGCCTCTCCAGGTTTATGCCGTCGAGGCGGCACGACTCGAGGGCTCGACCGCGCGGGCGATGGTGGAGCCGATCGCCATCACCCTCGTGGCACGAACCGCGTCCGATGCACACACGGACGGGACCGTGATCCTGGTGGTGATCGCCGAGGCCGACTTCGCTCCGCGCTGTGGCCCACGGCTTGCGCCAGGGCTGGGCCGGGTGGACGGCCCGTCGGTGATCGTGGCACTGGTCGACCTCGGCCGCAACGAGCCGCAGGTGGTCTCGGCCGAACCCCACGACCTGGAGCGCTTCGTGCGCACCCTGGTGCAGCCCTAGCGCGGTCGGGCGCCCAGGATCGCCGGTAGATCGAGGAGCATCAGACGGCGACCCGTCCCCTTGGTCCTGGCGCGCCCGATGTCCGCCAGTCTCTTCATCTCGCGCGCTCCGAGGGCTCGATCGAAGACGGCGAGACCACCCAGGTATCCGTCCATGCCCGCGCCGCGCCGGCCATGAATCACACGGCCCACGGTGAACGGCCCCGCCTCGGCGGTGGTCTTCGGAGCGTACAGATCGGCAGGGAACCAGAAAGGATTCACCTTGAGGGCAACCAGCTCGCGCGCCGCAACCACCGTGAAACGCCCCCGCGCGTCTTTTCGCAACGTCACCCGCACCCTGGTGAATTCATGGGTGCGCACCACGATCCGTTCGTCCTCCGTCTGCGAGGAAACGGTCTCGGCCACCCGTCCGTGCTGTGGCGGATCGTAGAACTGGTCCCTGGGAAACTCCGGCTCCTCGCCGGGCTGCAGCCCCGGCTCCTTGGCGAGTTGAGCCTGCAGCCAGGCCTTGTACGGCCACTTGTAGAAAGGATGCTTCGCGGGTTCGTCCACCCAGTGCAGGGTGGCCTGTCCGTCGATGTACGCGGTGACACGGTCCCGGGCGTTGTCGAAGACGAACCCGACGACCGTCCACCCAGCGTCGCGTGCCTCGGCCGGTGCGTCCGGCGGCACCTGCGGGATCTGCTCGGGAGTGACCGCCATGTGCCGCGCGTACTTGTCTCCGAACGACGAGGTGCCGTTCTCCGAGACGTGGACGGCGGCGCCCCCCGGGTTGCCAGCCAGGCCGGCGAACAGCGCATACTGGCGGCGCCCGGTCTGGATCACCGCCGCGCGATCGTCCGGCGGGCTGAGATCGGTTCCCTCGTGCCAGATGCCGGCGATCGCATGATTGCCCGCCTCGCGCACCACCCAGGCCACCATCGAGCCGCTGCGGCGTGGCCCCTTGATGTCCAGGCCGGTGCCGTGAAAACGCTCGCGCGGCACCAGCAGGACGGGGCGAAAGTCCTTTTCGCGCAGCGGAGCGAACCGCACCCCTTGGCCGAACGGGCCGCGCGCCGTCAGCGTGAAATCCGCGTACGTCGCCTGCCGGCCCGCACGCCAGTAGTCGAACGCGATGTTGCGCGCGTCCAGCGCGAAGACCGTCTCGCCTCGTCGCGCCGCGTGAGCGACAAATCGGCCATTCCCATCGGCCGCGTCCTCCCGCTGCACGAAATCCCAGAACGCGACCAGGCCCGGCGTCCGTCGAACGGCTTGCACGCGGCTCTGATAGGCCCGATAGGCGTCCTCGGCCCTGGCCGCAAGCGGACTGAAGACCAGGATCGAGATGACCAGCGTTCGCAGCAGCACCGGGTGGACTATAGTACGGCCATTCGCGGGCTCGAGCCGCTGGGCCTCGTCGAGAACATGAGCGGGTACGTCTGCCCCTCGTGCGGCCACCACGACGACATTTTCTCGCGCGGCGGCGGCAAGCATCTGGCGGCGCGCAAGCGCAGCGGCAAGCGCACCCTCATCCGCTGAAACGAAAAAAGCCGAGCCACGAAACATTTCGTGACTCGGCCAAACGGCGTTAGGCCGTCTACCACATGACTGTGTAGCCGATTTGCAGACCGAATGCGGTCTTCACGGCGAGCAGTGATCCCTGCGCGGTATTCACGACTTGCACCGTCGAGTAGTCGACCACGAACGCCGGGGTCAAGATGCCCGACCTTCCGACCAGGAAGTTGGCACCGATGCGGGGAGCAATGTCGAAGCCGAACTTGTTGCCGTTGTAGGCTGTTCCCACGCCCAAACCGACGAACCCGAAGATCGTGTCGGTGAACGGAACGTGGAAGCTGGGCTCGATGACTGCCTTGAAGAAGGTGACCGCATCCACACCGGCGGCCTTGTTGTAGGCCAACCCGGTGATGAAGGAGATCTGCATGTTGTCGGCGAAGAACCAACCAATCGACGGAGACACGTTGACGGAAGTGAAACCGTCGCTGGCCTGAAAGCCCGCCGAGCCACCGAGTTCGAGAACGCCCGCCCGACCGTAGGACTGCGTGCCGCCGACGCCGGCCTGCTCGGTCACGCCACCGGGGGCGTTGAGCAAAGGCGAAGGAGCCTTCGGCTGGGGGTCGTTATCGCTCTGGGGGGGTGGCAGCGCCTCGCTTGGCTGCCCGGCGCCGATTTTTACCTGACCTGGCTGCGCGTCTTGCGCGACCGCAACGCCAGTGATTCCCAATAGATACGCACATGCCGAAACTACAAAAGTTCTTGTCTTCATCATTCCTCGGTTTTGTTTCTCGCTGACTATTTGTGCTTGTCGCTAGCCAGCCAATGCGACGTAGATCGCCGAGAAGGAGGGCGTCCCGCGCAACGTGGGTTCAGTTCCCCTCCGCGTCAAGAACGCCACGTCATTTTTGTCATCAGAACCGCAGCTGGATCTCGTAGCGACGATTCTTGGCCTGCTTGGCGGGGGTGTCGTCGCGGGCGACGATGGGCCGCTCCGACCCCATTCCGACACTGACAATTTCGTTCTCGTCGATCCCACGTGACACCAACTCCCGCACCATGACGGCGGCCCGCTTGGCGGAGAGCGCCTTGTTGTGATCGGCCGTACCGCGGCTGTCGGTGTGGCCGGACACCTCGAACTTGTAGTTGGTGACGTTGGCGAGCTTGAGTCGCTTCTTGACCAGGGTCAGTGCGGTCGCCAGGTTCTTCACCTTCCTGTCACACCCCGGCATCAACTCGTCGCTGTCGGTCTTGAAGCTGCACTGATTCTTGCGCCCCTCCGCCTTCAGCTTGGCGTTCACCTCTTTCACAACCTTGTCTCTTCCCGCGGAGCCCGCCGCGTCTGCCACGTCCTTCGCGAGGCCCCCAATATCCAGCTGCGCGGAGGCGGGTCGGGCGGCAGTCAATCCAAGTGCCAGCGACAGGCAGATCGCGACTTGAAGCTTCATCTACTTTTTCTCCTTCGCCGCTGGCTGCGATCGCCGCGGCAATCCGCCCTCGTCGTCCAGTTCGCGTCCGAACAGCGTGCAGTCGAGCGCCGTATCCTTGGCCAGTTCGGCCAGTTCCTCGGGATCCGAAAGGTGCGTCTCCTGATACGCGTCGCTGGACCAGTCCTGACACTGGGCGCGAAGGGCCTTGGCGCCCTTCCACTTGCCACTACGGGCGACGAGGTCGCTCTCCGCTTTCGAGCGCTCGTCTGCGCTCTCGCGCCGGAACACCGCCTCCTTGAACCCAGCATCCTTCGCGCAGCTGGCGATGCGTTTGGCCACCTTCTCGCAGGCCGAGAGCGCCTTGTCGTCGACCTTGAATTCGCCACCTTCGGCCCAGGCGGGAATCTTCCCGTCGGCGCGTCCGCTCCAGCTCTTGTAAACCAGCACCTGCTCAGTGGCCTCGTCATACCCGAGCAGCATCACGCGCAGACTGTTGTTTTCGCTGCGATCCGCCGCCGGCGCGTACCAGAACAGCGCCCTGCCACTGGGAAGAGTCTTGAGGTTGGCCGTGGGCGTGCCCTTGCCGAAGGCCAGCACCAAGACGTCTTGCCGCTTGGACCCATGTCGGGCGCGCAACATCCCGCGGGCATCCCCGTCCTCGCCGTCCTTGAGGCGGACGACGTAGAGCTCGATGTCGCCCTTGTCCTTTGGCTTCCAGACCGTGCGCGTGTCCTCGGCCTTGCCGTCCCACAAGCGCTCTCCCGGCGCGAGCTCATACGCCTCGGTGCCTTCGGGTACCGCTGGTGCGGCGGCCGCGAGCCTGGTGTCGGGCGCCTCCACGGGCGGCGGCGGCGCAGGTGGCGCCTCCTTCTTGCAACCGGCGAGACCGGCGGCGAGGAGCAACATGATCAGCTTCGATGAGACATTCGTTTTGTGGCACATTGCGACAGGTGAGTAGGGCCATACCTGCCCCGCGCACAGGGGGTACGGTCCTGATTCCTGGGATCCGATAGAATCCCGGCGTGAGCGTACTTTCCGATCTGCAAGTCGAGGAGATCGTAGTCAAAGGGCTCGAGTCCCTCGGGCTCGCTGGCAAGCGGGTCCTGGTGCTGATCCCCGACGGGACGCGCACCTTCCCGGTGCCGCTCTTCTTCCGGATTCTCACCGAGCACCTGCAGGGCAAGGCGGCGGCGATCGATTTCCTGGTCGCGCTGGGCACGCACCCGGCGATGTCCGAGGAGGCGCTGCTCAAGCTCGTCGGCATCAGCGCCGCCGACAAGGCCGGCAAGTACAAGGACGTTCGCGTCCTCAATCACGCGTGGGACAACCCATCGGCGTTGACCACGCTCGGCACCGTGCCGGCCGCCGAGATAAAGGCGCTGTCCGGCGGCCGCATGAACCAGGAGGTGCCGGTGCGCCTCAACCGGCTCGTGCTGGAGTACGACCACCTCCTGGTCTGCGGCCCGGTCTTCCCGCACGAGGTGGTCGGCTTCTCGGGCGGCAACAAGTACTACTTCCCCGGGATCGCCGGGCCCGACATCATCAACTTCACGCACTGGCTGTCGGCCCTGATCACCAACTACGAGATCATCGGCACCAAGGACACCCCTGTCCGCAAGGTGATCGACAGAGCGGCGTCGTTCATCCCCAAGCCACGCCACGCCATCTGCGGGGTCATCACCCACGAAGGCGTCGCCGGCGTCTTCGTCGACACGACCGAGAAGGCGTGGTCCGCCTCCGCGGATCTTTCGTCGCAGACGCACATCGTCTGGACGGACCGGCAGTACAAGCAGGTGCTGTCCGTATTGCCGGCGATGTACGACGAGCTCTGGGTCGGCGGCAAGGGCGTCTACAAGACCGAGCCAGTGGTCGCCGACGGCGGCGAGGTGATCATCTACGCCCCGCACATCAAGGAGATCTCGGTCGTCCACGGCGAGGGCATCAAGAAGGTCGGCTACCACGTGCGCGACTACTTCCTGGCCCAGTGGGACAGGTTCAAGGACATCCCGTGGGGGGCGCTGGCCCACTCGACGCACGTCAAGGGCGCCGGGACCTACGTCGACGGCGTGGAGAAACCGCGCATCCAGGTCACGCTGGCCACCGGGATCCCCGAGGCCGAGTGCCGCCAGGTGAACCTTGGCTACCGCGACCCGAAGACCATCGACCCGTCGACGTTCGCCAACCGCGAGGCGGAGGGCATCCTGCTCGTCCCCAGGGCCGGCGAGTACCTCTACCGGATGCGAAAATAAAAACGCGCCCGGCACCCTCTTGCGAAGGCGGCGGGCGCGTTATGTACTGCTTAAGAGTTGTAGTTAGTTCATCCAGCCGACGACGAGCTCGAGAGCCCGCTCATCAGCCGCGCCAACACCCGGCGCCTTCTTGCCGCCGATGTTGTTGAAGGTGAACATCGCGCCGAGCATCGTGTTCGGGTTGAGGTGGAACATGGCGCCCAGCGACAGGGGAATCCGGTAGTTGTCGCCGAACTTCTCCGTCATGCCGTAGATGCCCGTCTGCAACATCGCCATCAGCTGCTCGTTGAGGGGCAGGCCGACACACACCGGCACGACGACGAGCTGCTTGATGTTGCCCGCGTCGCGCTTGTTGAGGCCAATGTGAATGTTCGGCTCGAACATGAGCATCAGCGGCCCGGCCATCACCTTGCCGGCGATGCCGATCTTGGCGTCGGCCAGCATCGGATCACTGAGCGAGCTGGCGAACACGCCGAGGTCGAGGGCCAGCTCCGGCGTGAACGCGTAACGCGCCTGGGCGCCCACGGCGTTGTACACCTTGGCGCAGCCGTTCTTCTTGCCGGCGAGGCACAGGCCGTCGCCCACGCCGCCCGCGAGACCCGCGTAACCCCAGGTGCTGTGGATCAGCGCAACCGACAGGACGTCGCTGACGCCGTAGATGATGTCCGGAGCGATGGAGAACGGCTTTCCGACCAATTCCTTGCTCATGTTGATCTGGAGGTCACCCCAGATGGCCACGCCACCAGCGCGGGCGCCGGTGATCGGCGGCATGCCGCCGTGAGTCGCATGCGCCGCAGGAGCCATCTCCCCACCCATGGGAGCCGTCGCGGGAGCAGTCTCCCCGGGAACCGGAGGAGGAGGCGGCGGGGCCGTTTCCTGAGCCTGGGCCGCCAGAGGCAACATCGCCCCGAACGCAAGAGCAGCAACTGACATCTTCATCATGAACAAGCCTCCTAGAAGTCCACCGCCACGCGGCGGCATTTGTTGCTCCTTTGTAAACGAAGTTCATGACGCAGTCGAGAAACCGTGATCTTTCGCAAAATTTGACTCCTACCCGAACCTACACTTGGCGCAGGTCGTTCTGGAAGGGAGACAGGTTCTCGGGGCTGGCCAGAAAGAGGAAAACCGACCGCATCTCCAGGTACTCGTCACAGGCCATCTCCGCGAACATGCGGGGCACGGCGTCGATCTCCATCTCCTCCCAGGCGAAGCCGGGAACGCCGGCGGTCAGCGCGCGCAGGCCGCCGGTCGCCACCGCGTCCTGGGCTCGCCAGTGCCGGCTGATCGCCATCCCGGCCGCCTGCCCGAAGTTGGCCGGGGGCCGCAGCTCGGCCGGCAGCGCTACCTCGTCGAGTCCCGCGCTCCAGCAGAGCCAGCAGAGCGCCGTCCACTGGGCGCGCGCCAGGCGCATCAGGGCCGGCAATGCCCATCCGTCGATCGGCTTGCCATCCAGCGCCAGCGTCTCGTCGATCTTCACCTCGGTCTCCTCGGTGCCGGTCTCGGTCTCGTCGGTGATGGTGGCCGTGTAGGCGCGCAGCTCGA
>JANPFD010000258.1:0-7193 GCA_031423255.1 Myxococcales bacterium
CATTCGCCGCTTGCCGACACTTTCACGCGAAGCCTTCGATGCCGCTGTCGCGGCCGCCCTGGATGCCGTTTCTCCCGACGACATCCGCGCCTGGACCCTCCATGCGGGCTACTCGCTCTCTTCAACCTGACGGCGGTCTAGACCTCGAAACCGAGGCCGCGCAGCTCGGTCTCCAGCCGGGCGATCTCCGACTCGACCTGGGTGGGCGCGGGGCCGCCGGGCAGCACACGCGCGGCGACGGCTCGTGATGGATCGAGGGCGTTCAATGAATCTGGCTTCAGCTCGGGGGCGATGGATGCCAGCTCGGCGGCGGGCACATCACGCAGCGAGATCCGCTTGCCCTCGGCGTGGCGCACCAGCGCGCCGACGATCTCGTGCGCGCGTCGGAACGGGACACCGCCCCGCACCAGGTGCTCGGCCAGATCGGTCGCGCCCAGCGCGGGATCTCCAGCGGCGGCGCGCATCTTCTCGACGTCGAACTCCAGGCCCAGCAGCAGGCCCGGCAGGACGCCCAGGATGAGGCGCGCTGTCTCCACCGCGTCGTACAACGGTTCCTGCGTCTCCTGCAGATCCTTGTTGTAGGCGAGCGTCAGCCCCTTTTGAACCGTCAGCAGCGCCACCAGATCGCCGATGAGCCGGCCCGGCTTTCCGCGCAGCAGCTCGGCGATGTCGGGATTGCGCTTCTGGGGCATGAGCGAGCTGCCCGAGCAGTACCCCTCGCCCAGGCGCACGAACCCGAACTCGGTCGTCGACCACAGCACCAGCTCCTCGCCCAGACGCGACAGGTGCACCGCCATCAGGGCGCAGCAGAAGGCGAGCTCGGTGGCGAAGTCGCGATCCGAGACGGCATCCAGACTGTTGCGGGTCGGCGTGCGGAAGCCGAGATCGGTCGACGTCCTTGCTCGGTCGATGGGAAGGCTGGTGGCGGCCAGCGCGCCCGATCCCAGCGGGCACTCCGCCGCGCGCCTGGCCGCGTCCACGAGCCGCCCGCGATCGCGCCCCAGCATCTCGGCGTAGGCCATCAGGTGATGGCCCAGCGTCACCACCTGCGCACGCTGCAGGTGCGTGTAGCCCGGCAACAGCGTGGCCGCGTGCTCGCGCGCCCGCCGGCACAGAGCCGCCCGGGCCTTGTCGATGCCGGCCACCAGCTCGGCCATCGCCCGCAATGCGTAGAGGCGCAGGTCGGTCGCGACCTGATCGTTGCGGCTGCGCGCGGTGTGCAGCCGCCGTCCCGGCTCACCCACCAGCTCGATGAGACGGCTCTCGACGTTCATGTGCACGTCCTCGAGGGCCGGGTCCATCGCCCGGCCGCCCTCGAACTCGTCGCCGGCCTGGTCGAGGCCCTTTGCGATTGCCTGCGCGTCGTCCGCCGAGATCAGTCCCACTGCGGCGAGCATCCGCGCGTGCGCCTGACTGCCCCGGATGTCGTCGCGCAGGAGGCGCCGGTCGAACGCCACGCTGGCGTTGAGCGCCGCTGCCGCCGGGTCCATGGCCCCGGAGAAGCGCGCGCCGCGTCCACCGGCTTTCTTCTCGGTCATCGTGACGGTCGAGCCTACCCGGTTGCGCGATTCAGCTCGCGCGCTTGATGACCCGGAGGCCGCGCAGTTCCTCGAAGAACTTGGCGGTGGTCTCGATGGAGTTCTCCATTGACTCGATGATCAGCGACAGCAGGCCGTCGTTCTCGTGGCGCAGCACCTCGTAGTAGCGCTGCCGCTCGATCGAGTGGACGACCGCCGGGAGGTGGCCGCTCTTGATGAGGATGAAGTTCGTCAGCAGGCGCGCGACCTTCCCCGAGTTCTTGGTCCAGGGGTAGGCCGACAGCAGGCGGAACTGCAGACGCGCGCCCTGCACGATCGGGTGGAGGTTGGTGAAATCCGAAGACTCCAGCCAATCCGCGATCTTGCGCATCTTGTAGCCGATCTTCTCGGGCGGCGCGATCTCATGATAATAGAGCCGGTGAAGCGGGTTCTCCTTGCGGTAGGGGCAGCCCTTGGACAGCGCCTCGGGGGTCAGCAGCCCGTAGAGCTTGCGGACCAGGTCCAGGTCGACGGTTGGCGGCTTCTTGCTGGTGGCGGCTTCGCGGACGAAGTCGACGGCGATCTTCTGGTTCTTCACCTCTTCGTACATCGGGATCAGCGACACGTCGCTGATGATCCGGCTGTCGATCGCGGCCTTGAGCTCGGAGTAGGAGAGGACGACACCTTCGAGCGCGTGGTCGTGGAAGATCCACGAGACATCGAGACGATCCCGGTAGTCCTTCCGTACGCGCTCGGCGAACGTGGCCATCCGGGCGCGAAGAGCGTCCATCTTGCTATCGAGCTCGAAGAACTTGGCTTCCATGAGATTCCAGCTCCTTACACGACCCTAGGTCTTGCCTTATCCACCATAGGAATCCTTACGTCAAGCAGGGTTAGCGAACTTGGGGGTCCGACGTTTGGTACATAGGCCTACATTTGAGGGAATTTGACAGAATCTGCCGGCACGGGAAGATGGGCTGACCGCGACCCCTCCGAGTAACTGCCTGCAAACGCGAGGTATTCCGGATGTCGCGACACGTCGCGTGACAACCCCGCACCAACCCGTCCTGCTGCAGGAGGTCATCTCCTTTTTGGCGCCTCGCGCCGGGGGAATCTACTGCGATGCGACAATCGGCTACGGCGGTCATGCCCGGGCAATCCTGGAGGCATCGGGGCCCGACGGGCGGTTGATCGGACTCGACCGCGATCCGGACGCCATCGCGGCGACCCGTCAGGACCTTCACTCGTACGGCTCCCGCGTGACCCTGGTGCACGCGCCGTTCTCACGGCTCCGTTCGGTGCTGGCGGAGACAGGGGGGCTGCCGGTCGATGGCTGTCTGGTCGATCTCGGGGTGTCGTCACCCCAGCTCGACAGGCCCGAGCGCGGGTTCTCGTTCCGGCAGACGGGGCCTCTGGACATGCGGATGGACCCGACCACGGGCGAGACCGCGGCCGAGCTCGTGCGCCGGCTGTCGGCCGAGGAGCTGGAGGCCGTGCTGCGCGATTTCGGGGAGGAACGCCATGCGCGCCGGATCGCCCGGGCCATCGTCGAGGCCGAGGACTTGACCACCACGGCGGCCTTGCAGGCGCTGATAGCGCGCACGGTGCCCCGGCACGAGCGGCACAAGGATCCGGCGACGCGCACGTTCCAGGCGTTGCGGATCGCCGTGAACTCCGAGCTGGCCGAGCTGGAACGCTTCCTGGCCGACGCGCCGGACTGCCTGCGGCCGGGCGGGCGGCTGGTGGTGATTTCGTTTCATTCGCTCGAGGACCGGATGGTCAAGCAGCGGCTGCGCGCGCTGGCGCAGGACAAGACCGTGCGGCTCCTGAACAAGCACGTGGTGATCGCGGACGAGCCGGAGCGGCTGGGCAACCCGCGATCCCGATCGGCGAAATTGCGGGCCGCGGAGAGGTTGTCGTGAAGGCCACCGTCGTTCACGAGGAGCGGCGCAAGCGTGGGACGGGCACTGGCGTCGCCTGCCTGGTGCTGCTGGGGATCACTCTGGCCGCTCTGGGGCACGTCGCGGCGCAGGCCAAGCAGATCGAGGTGGCGCTGGACCTGGGCACGGAGCAGAGGGCGCACCACGAGCTGCTGGACGAGAAGCGGCGGCTGACCAGCGAGGTCGCCCGGCTCAAGGAACCGGCGCGCATCGAGGGGCTGGCGCGCGACAAGCTGAAGATGGGTTTGCCTGCCCCCACGGCCATCCGGGGGCTGGAACCGCGTGGGGTGGCGAAGTGATCTCGAAGTGGACCAAGATTCGCATCGCCCTGTGCGGCGTGGTGCTGCTGGCGCTGGGCGGCCTGGTCTTGCGCCGCGGGGTGCAGCTCCAGGTGCACGAGAGCGCGCAGCTCCGCGAGTGGGCCGAGCGCAACTACCTCAAGGAGATCGAGCTCGCGCCGCGGCGGGGGCGCGTGCTCGACCGCAACGGCGCGGAACTGGCCTCGACGGTCGACTTCGATTCGGTCTACTGCAACCCGCGACAGCTGCCGGCGGATGCGGCGCCGAAGCTGGCGAAGGCGCTCGGCGTGGCTCAGGGCGACGTCGACAAGATCGTGGCCCAGCGGAAGTACTTCGCCTGGCTCAGGCGGCGGGTGACGCCCGAGCAGAGCGCGGCCGTGCAGGCGCTGAAGCTTCCAGGCGTGGGCGTGCGGCGTGAGCCCGGGCGCGTCTATCCGAACCGGGAGCTGGGGGCGACGGTGCTCGGGCACGCGAGCATCGACGGCCAGGGTCTCGAGGGCGTGGAGCTGGCGTACGACAAGCTCCTGCGCGGCGCGGGCGTGCAGGTGGTTGGTCTGCGCGACAGTTACGGCCGCGAGCTGCTGGTGGACGGGATGATCGACAGCGCGGCGGCGGCCGGGCACGACGTGGTGCTGTCCGTCGACAAGTACCTGACCTACGTCACCGAGGCGGCGCTGGCCGGCGCCGTGAAAAAGCACAGCGCCAAGGCTGGCGTGGCGGTGGTGATGGATCCGCGCACGGGCGAGATCCTGGCGCTGGCCAGCGTGCCGACCTACGACCCGAGCGATCCCAAGGACGCCTCGGCGCGGGGCGCGCGCAACCGGGCCATCACCGACGAGTTCGAGCCGGGCTCGACGATGAAGACCTTCACCTTCGCGGCGGCGCTCGACGCCGGCAAGGTGCGCCCCGACGAGCACTTCGATTGTCAGATGGGTCGCATGACGGTGGGCAAACACACCATCCGCGATGATCACCCCAAGGGGATCCTGACGGCGGCCGAGGTGTTCAAGCACTCGAGCAATGTCGGCTCGGTGAAGATCGCGCGTCGTATCGGCAAGGAGGCATTGTTCCAGGCGCTGTCGCGGTTCGGGTTCGGCAAGCGCACGGGCATCGGCCTTCAGGGCGAGCGCTCGGGGATCCTCCGGCCGGTGAGCCGCTGGGGCGAGATCGAGTTCGCCACGCACGCTTTCGGGCAGGGACTGACGGTGACGCCGCTGCAGCTGGTGGCAGGGTTCGCGGCGATTGCTTCGGGCGGCGTGTACCACCCGCCGCGGCTGGTGACAGGTGTGGTGCAGCCGGGCGGCCAGCAGGAGGAACAGCCCCGCCGCGGCACCACCCGCGTGATGTCGGAATCGGCGGCGCGCACCTTGCTGGGGATCATGCAGGGCGTGACCAGCGAGGGTGGGACGGCGACCAAGGCGGCCATCGACGGTTACCCGGTGGCGGGCAAGACCGGCACCGCACAGAAGGTGGTGAACGGCCGCTACGATCCCGACAAGTACGTCGCCTCGTTCATCGGCATCGTGCCGGCGGATCGGCCGCGCCTGGTAATCGGCGTGATGATCGACGAGCCGCAGCCGATCCACTATGGCGGCGTGGTGGCGGCGCCGGTGTTCAAGGAGATCGGCGAGGCGGGACTGCGCTACCTGAGCGTGCGGCCGTCGGTGCCGATGGCCCTGAAGAAGCCCGAGGCGAAGCCCGCCGAGGAAGACGTCGCCGAGGGCCTGGGCAGCGATCTGCCGCTCGAGGTGGCGCAGGTCCTGCACGACGACGGCGACGGCGGCGAGGCGATCGCCCAGGACGACGCCAAGGAGAAGGTCTCGGTCCCGAACTTCGCCGGCATGAGCATCGGCGAGGCCATTCGAGCGGCGCGGCGGGCGGGGGTGGAGGTGGTGCCCGACGGCAGCGGTGTGGCGGTGGCGCAGAGCCCGGCTCCGGGACCGGGTCCGCGTGGCTCGCTGTGCCGTGTGTCGTTCAGGCCGGGAGGGTAGAACGGCCGCCATGATGCGTCTGGCTGATCTGCTCGCGGGGATTCCTGGCGCGAAGGTCGTGGGCGATCCGACGGTGGCCATCGCCGAGGTGCGGGACGACTCGCGCAAGGTGCAGCCGGGTGACCTGTTCGTGGCCGTCGCCGGAACCAAGCAGGACGGCCATCGTTTCATCGAGGAAGCGATCGCGCGCGGTGCGGTCGCCGTGGTGACCGAGCCGCCGGCGCCCGAGGCTCCCACCTTCGTTCTCGTCGAGAACGCACGGCAGGCGCTGGCGCGACTGGCATCGAATCGCTTCCCCGCGGCGATGACGCTGGCAGCGGTCACGGGCACCAGCGGCAAGACGACGACCACGTACTTGCTGGAATCGATGCTGGCCGCGGCGGGGCGGCGGCCGGGGGTCGTCGGGACGGTGAATTATCGTTACGCCGGGCGCGTGCAGGATGCGCCGCTGACGACGCCGGGAGCGCTGGCGCTGCACGCGCTATTCGCCGAGATGAAGGCCGCCGGTTGCACGGACGCGGTGCTGGAGACCTCGTCGCACGCGCTGGATCAGGGCCGGCTGCACGGTTGCCGCTTCGGCGTGGCGGCGCTGACCAACGTCACGCAGGACCACCTCGACTACCACGGCACACTCGAACGCTACTTCGAGGCCAAGGCGATCCTGTTCCGCGAATTGCTCGATGGCGTGGCGGTGCTGCACGTCGATCGAGACGACGGTCGAAAGATGCGCTCCGTGGTGCGCGGCAACGTGCTTGGCGTGGCCACCACCGCCGGCGTGGCCGCCGACGTGACGGTCACCGGGTGTGTCCTCGACGGTGGCCAGACGCGCGCGACCCTGGTGACTCCGATCGGACCCATCGAGATCACCTCGTCGCTGGTGGGCGCCTACAACCTGGCGAATATCGCGCTGGCCGCAGGGATGGCCATCGGGCTGGGCCTGCCGGGGCCGGCGATCGCGGCGGGCGTGGCGTCGCTCCCGGGCGTGCCGGGGCGGCTGGAGCGGGTGGCCAACCGGCGGGGGGTGCTGTGTCTGGTCGATTACGCGCACAAGCCGGACGCGCTGGAGCAAGCGCTGGCGGTGGTGCGCCCGCTGACGCAGAAGCGGCTGATCGTCGTTTTCGGCTGCGGCGGGGATCGCGATCGGACCAAGCGGGCGATCATGGGCGAGGCGGCGGGGCGACGGGCGGATCTGGTGATCGTCACCTCGGACAACCCGCGCACCGAGGATCCGCGATCGATCATCGACATGATCCTGCCCGGCGTCGAGCGCAGCGGAGCGAAGTCGTACCTGGTCGAAGTGGATCGCCGCGCGGCGATCCAGAAGGCGATCGCCGTGGCCGAGCCGGGAGACACCGTGCTCATCGCCGGCAAGGGGCACGAGGACTACCAGATCGTGGGCGCCATCAATAGCCACTTCGACGACCGCTAAGAGATAAATATATATAT
>JANPFD010000259.1:0-1512 GCA_031423255.1 Myxococcales bacterium
CGAGGCCGGGGTGCGAAGGGCGGCGTTCTACACGAACGTTCCGCCCGGCCGGTACCGGTTCCAGGTGCAGGGCAGCAACAACGACGGCGTCTGGAACACCGAGGGCGCCTCATTCGCGCTGACGCTGGCGCCCCGGTTCCACCAGACGGGTCTGTTCCTCGCTCTGTGTGTGGCCGCCGGACTGGCCCTGGTCTGGTTCGCGTACCACCTGCGGCTGCGCGCCCTGAGGGACAGGTACTTTGCGGTGTTCGCCGAACGCACGCGCGTGGCTCGCGAGCTGCACGACACGCTCCTGCAGAGCATGAGCGCGGTGTGGGCTGAACTCGGTGCCGTCATACGCCGGCTGCCCGACGTGGTCTCGGCAGAGCGCGGTCGACTGCGCGCGGTCGCGGATGTGGTGGCCAAGAGTCTCGAGGACACCCGCCACTTCGTGGCGGACCTGCGCGACCAGGCTAGCGGCAAGGGCGACCTGGCGCATGCACTGACGCTGCTGGCGCAAAGGCTGTCGAGCCAAGGGGCCGTCCCTTGCACGGTCGAGGTGAAGGGAGAGGTCTGGACGCTTCCGCAACAGGTGGCGAGCGAGCTCTACCGGATCGCTCAGGAGGCATTGCGGAACGCCCTCAAACACGCCGGTGCCGGTCTGGTCGCCGCTCGCCTAGAATACGGGGACAGGACGATAACCATGGTGATCAAAGACGATGGCAGCGGATTCGATCCGGCCCTGGCCCACGCCCCGGCGCAGGAACACTTCGGACTTGTGGGTCTGCGCGAGCGCGCCGAACGGATCGGCGCGACGCTCTCGATCGAGAGCGCCCTGGGTGCGGGGACGACGGTCGCGGTGACCTGGCATGCCGCGGGGAGGAGCCTCAGCGATGGCTGACAAGCCCGACGGGTGCATCTCGGTGGTCGTGGTCGACGACCATCCCGTGGTCCGCCGCGGTCTCGTGTCCATGATCGACGACGAGCCCGATTTGCACGTCGTGGGCCAAGCCGGCGCCGGTGCCGAGGCCGTCCGCCTGTGCACCGATCTCCGCCCGAACGTCACTCTGATGGACCTGAGGATGCCCGACATGAGCGGGACCGACGCCATCATCGGCCTTCGCAAGCAGGTCGCGGATGCGCGGGTCATCGTGCTGACGACCTACGACGGCGACGAGGACGTCTTCCGCGCGGTGCAAGCGGGGGCGCGCGGGTATCTCCTCAAGGGCACCCTGCCCGAGACGATCATGGAGGCGATCCGGAGCGTGCATGCCGGCGGCACCCTCATCGCTCCGCAGATCGCTACGCGCCTGCTCGACCGCATGCAGAGTGTCTCGTTGAGCGAGCGCGAGGTCGAGGTTCTGCAGCTTGTGGCCAAGGGCATGAGCAACAAGGAGATCGGCGCCGGGCTGTATATTGCGGAATACACGGTCAAGAACCACCTCAAGCGCATCTACGTCAAGCTGGGCGTTACCGATCGGACCGAGGCCGCCATGGTCGCGGCTCAGCGCGGGATCATCGACGTCTCATAGG
>JANPFD010000260.1:0-4396 GCA_031423255.1 Myxococcales bacterium
CCTCCCTCATGCGCGCCGATTCCCTCATGCGCGTCTCTGAGGCGTCCTAAGTCAGCGAATTGTTGAGCGGGAGAAGGGACTTGAACCCTCGACGTCCACCTTGGCAAGGTTGCACTCCCCCCATGTGATTTCGCTAACTTAGCGGATCGCTTTGACGTTTCGAGCCTTCTCAAGCCTTCTCAGGACGTTTCAGGCCTTCTCGGGACGTCTCGGATTCCCTCATTACTCCCTCATGCGCGCGAGGGATTCCCTCATGCTGCGATGGGGCACACGGGCGGCCGACCGAGCGGTATCGGCGTGGCCACGCTAAGATGACAACGTGTCCCGCCCCGTACAGCATCGGCGCCGCGCCACCTACGACGACGTTGTGAAGGCGCCGCCGCACATGGTCGCCGAGATCATCGACGGCGACCTGCTGCTCTCTCCGCGGCCCGCGTCGCGGCACTCGAATGCGGAGTTGACTCTTGGCGCCTTGCTGAAAGGACCATTTCAATGGGGCAAAGACGGTCCCGGTGGCTGGGTGATCCTTTCGGAGCCTGAACTGCACTTCTTCCCGGGCAGCGAGCGCGAGGTGGTCGTTCCGGATCTCGCGGGCTGGCGTCGGGAGCGTCTGCCCGAGCCGCCAGAGAAGGCCGCCATCGAGGTGCGGCCGGACTGGGTGTGTGAAGTCATCTCGCCCAGCACAGAGAGCGTCGATCGCACGAGGAAAACACGCGTCTACGCCCGTGAGGGGGTGCCGCACATGTGGTTCGTCAACCCGGTGCTCAAGACGCTGGAGGTGTACCGCCTCGTCGGCGAGAACTGGCAGCTCATGGGCACGCACCAGGGTGACGTCGAAGTTCGGGCAGAGCCGTTTGAGGCGGTGCCGCTCCCACTGGGCCAGTTGTGGTTTTGGTAGCCTCATCGCGCGCATGACCGGCATCGGGTAGTCAGCGCGCCCCCTCACGGCAACGCTCCCATGCGCACCGCACCCGCCATGGGTCGCGACATCGTCACTGCGGTGTCCGAAAATCCATCGCGGTCCGTCATGCAGACGCCCGATGGTAGAAGTTCAGCAAACCACCCAGACGTGAACGACACGCGACCGGCCCGACGTCGGCGTTGTCGTTCACGATTTGGGCGTTCGGCCGGATGAGTTGCCCGCCGATGCCCTGGTGGAACCGCTCGGCGAGGTAGTGTTCTACGAACTCCTTGAGCACCAGGCGCAGGTGCCGTTCGCCGAACAGGACGAAGTGGTCGAGGCATTCGTTTCTGATTGTCCTGACGAACCGCTCCGCGTGCGGATTGCAGTTCGGACTACTGGCCGGGATCTTGACGCACTCGATGCCCACGGACTCGAGCACGTCGGTGAAGTCTTCGCAAAACAGCGGGTCGCGATCGTGGATCAAGTGCGTCGCTCGACGGATGAAGCCGTCGACCGGGTCGACCAAGTTACGCGCGATCTGCTCCATCCACTCGCCGTTGGGATCGACGCAGATGCCGACAAGCTCGACGGCGCGGGTCTTGACCTCCATGACGAAGAACACCATGTACCGGACAGTGCCGAAGACGCCGAGGGCTTCCACGGCGAAGAAGTCGCAGGCGTACAGGGTGTCCAAGTGGATCTTGATGAACTTCTTCCACGTGCGTGTCCGGCCCCGCTCAGGTGCGGGGACCATGCCTGCGTCCTCCAGGATGTCCGACACCGTCGACCGGCCGATCATTATCTTCAGTCCGTTCCGCATGGCGTCCCGGATCTTTGTGTAGCCCCAGGTCGGGTTGTCGTCCGCGATGCGCAGCACCAGGTTGCGGATCTCGCTGGGTTTGCGCGGCCGTCCCGGCGTGCGTTTCTTCGAGCTGTCGTACTTGCTCGCCGCCAGGTCGCGGAACCAGGCCAAGATCGTCTCCGGCTTCACGATCTGACAACAGGTCAGCCGCTCCTCGGGCGTCAGCGCCTTGCCCTTCAGGGCGAGGCGGCGACGCTGCTCGGGGGTGAAGGTGATGCGCTTCTTGCCAGTCTCACCTTCGAGACGCTCCTTGAGGATACGGATCTCCTCCTGCATGTACTCCATCTTCCGAGCCATGCGCTCGTTGATCGCGTAGGCGATCATGGCGATGAGGAACTGGAGTTGGAGGGGCAGGTGGAGCATCGAGGTCTGCGCCAAGGTAGCGCGGTGGGCGTTCGCGATTCAAGGTGTAAAACCCGCGGTTTTCATGGAAAATCTCCGCGACGAGTTTCCGGACAGTACGGGCTCGGATTATCGAACATGACGCAGGGGAGGTGTTCGGCAGACGTGGGCGGAGCTACATCTCGGGGCGGTCGTCATGGCAGCACGCCTCCTGCCAGCTCGCAGCGCCGGACGTCTCGACGTCCACCTTGGCAAGGTTGCACTCCCCCCATGTGATTTCGCTAACTTAGCGGATCGCTTTGACGTTTCGAGCCTTCTCAGGCCTTCTCAGGACGTTTCAGGCCTTCTCAGGACGTCTCGGATTCCCTCATTACTCCCTCATGGCGCGGCGCTCTCCCTCATGCTGCGACAGGACAGGCGGTGCAGTGGACCAGGGCGAGGGTGGGGCAGCCGCGCTAAGATGTTGGAACCGTGACCCGCAGCCTGACCATCCCGTACGATGACTCGGTGCTTCTCGAAGCCAGTCTGACCCGCGACGAATTCGAGAAAGAGGCACGCCTGCTACTTGCGGCGAAGCTGTTCGAGTTGGGACGGCTCTCGTCGGGGAAAGCCGCCGAGCTTTGCGGGATGGGCCGTGTCGAATTCCTGATGGCTCTGCCACGTGTTGGCGTCTCGATAAGCAATCTCCGCCCCGAGGATGCCGACGACGAGGCAGCGTTTGCCCGGGGCTCCTGAGAAGCTGGTCGTCAACACCGGACCGCTCGTTGCGCTTGGCCGGATCGGAGCGCTCGACATCATCGGCCGTCTTCCGATCGAATTCATGGCGCCGCGACAGGTCGCCGACGAAATCGAGGAAGGGGTCCGTCGCGGCCATCCTGTCGGGATGCCGTTGTGGGTGAAAGTCGTGGCTCTCAGGGGATCTCTCAGCCCGTTGGGCATCAACACGCTGGATGTAGGAGAAGCGGCGGTCATCCAACTGGCGGTGGAGTTGAGCATCGAGCGCGTTTGCATCGACGAATGGCGTGGCCGCCGAGCTGCGGCCTCCGTGGGCCTGAAGGTCACGGGCTCGCTCGGGCTCCTCGGCCGCGCAAAGCACCTTGGCCTCATCTCGGTCGTGCGGCCGTGGACGGAGAAGCTGGCGGCTATGGGAATTCACTACCACCCCGATCTCCTGTCCAAGTTCCTCGCGTCGATAGGCGAGTAGTTCCGGATACCGCCGGTCGCCGCGCCGCCTGATTTGGAACCTTCTGACGGCCAGGTGCGCTTCCTCCCCTGTCCCAAAACTCGATCGCCCCAAAAAATCACGCCGCCACCCGGTGGTAGAAGTTCAGCAGGCCGCCGAGCCGCTTGCGGCGTCGCACCTGGCCGTTCAGGTTCGCAGGCATCATCGGCTCGATGAGCGCGTTGCCGAGTCCCTGATGGTTCCGTTCACCATGGTAGTGGACCATGTATTCACGGACGACCTGCCGCAGATGCTCTTCACCAAGCGGCACGATCCGGTCCAGGCATTCGTTCTTGATCGTCTGAACAAATCTCTCCGCGAATGCGTTCAAGTCGGGACTTCTCGGCGGTATGCGCTTGACCTTGACCCCCGCCCCCTCAAGCGCGCCCCGGAACGCCTTCGTGTACAGCGGGTCCCGGTCGAGAATGATGCAGGTCTTCCCGCGCAGGAATCCGCTCTCCGCATCGAGGAGGTTCCGGGCGACCTGTTCCATCCATTGTCCACACGGGCTGTGCGTGATCCCGGCTACCTCGACCTTCCGGCTCCCAATGTCGATCACGAAGAACACGTAGTACCGGATCATCCCGAACATCGACACCGTCTCCACCGTGAAGAAGTCCGCCGCCGTGATCGCGCCCAGATGCACCTTGATGAACGTCTTCCAACTCATCCGCTTGCCGCGCTCGGGCGCCGGCTCGATGCCTCGGTCTTCGAGAATCCGCTGGATCGTCGTCCGCCCGACCTTCAGGCCAAGGTTCCACAGGGCCCCTTTGATCCGGGTATACCCCCAGGTCGGGTTCTCCTCGGCCATCTTCACCACCAGCTCGACGATCTCTCCCGGCTTGCGCGGCCGGCCTGGTCCCCGCACGTCGCTCCCGTCGTACTTGCGCGCGACAAGTTCCCGGTACCATCGCAGCAGAGTGTCCGGGCTCGCGATCGAGGCGACCTCGCCAAGTACCTTGCGGCCCAGCTTCTGCGCCAGCACCGCAAGTCGTCGTCGCTCGACAACCGTCAGGCGCAGTTGCCTCTTTCCAAGCCGCTCGTGCAGGGCCCGGTTCTCGGCCTT
>JANPFD010000261.1:0-5191 GCA_031423255.1 Myxococcales bacterium
GGCGGTCGCATCTGGGTCGAAAGCACGCCGGGCTGCGGGAGCACCTTCTTCTTCACGATCCCGAAAGCGCGTCCAGCGGAAGAGTCGCACGATCAACCAGTTACCACACGGCCCCTGACGGTCGCCGAACTGTAAACCGGCGCGCCTGCTGGTTCGTCGCTACGCCTCATGTCGAGCCCTACGAAGCAGGTAGCCACTCGAATCCGATCCATGGAGGTGCGGATATCGCCACGGACGGACGTTGGCACATCCGCAAGCCGCCTCGCCCAGTCATGGTCGCCGTCGTCGCAGAGAACTGGTCCACCTGGATCGTCGAGAACGTATTGGTGTATCCGTTCGGTCGCAGCCGTCGCCTGATTGGCGTAGTTTTGGCATGATAACGGCGCGAAGTTATCAGGAGCGCGCTTCGAGGACGACCCGGCGGAAGACGTTGGCGGCGAGCGCCTGCTGAACTTCTGGGCGCGCGATGGTGTCGTTCCAGTTGACGGGTGCCAGGTCGAGGATGCGTTGGCTCGGCCAGCGCGGGAGGAGGCAGAGGAGGTCGCGCATGTAGCCGAGGGGCTCGATGTCGTGCATGCGGCAGCTGGCAAGGAGCGAGACGAAGATGGTGTTGACCTCGGCGCCGTCGTCGCTGCCGACGAAGAGCCAGTTCTTTCGACCGACGACATCACGCTTTCGACAAAAGATCTTCGGCGATCGATCTGTCAAGCATTTGCGTGCGTGGCGCCGTTCCTTTTTCGTCCACGCGCGACGCCGGCGAGCAGTACGGCGAGCGCCGCCGCATCGAAGTGCACGAATGCCGTCCCCTTTGTGCCGAGCGGCACCTCGAGCGCCGCCCGGTGCAGGCGCCTGTAAAGGACGCACAGGCCGTGCCCCTCGAACCACAGCACCTTGACCCGCGTCGCCGACTTGCCCGCGAACACGAACAGCGCGCCGCCCGCCACGGGGTCCTGACCAATCCGCTCGCGCGCCACCTGGACCAGACGATCAAACCCGAGCCGCATGTCCACCGGCGCCGTGCAGACAAAGATCCGTACCCCGACAGGAATCACTGAGCCGACGTCTCGTCGAGAACCGTGAGCAACCGTCGCAGCGCGTCCACGTCAAACGATGACGGAACTCGCAGCCGCCGGCCACGCGCCAAATCGATCTCGAACTGACGCTCAGCCACCGCGCAGCTGGCCACCTCGACCAATGACAGCGCTATCGGCGGCGTTGGCCGGCGACGCCCCCCACGCGACGTCCGCCACCGCCGCCCGCCCTTCGCAGCCCTCAATAAATAAAGCCAGCGTCGGAACGTGTCGCACTTGACCTCGTGTCGATCGGCGAACGCCAGCGTCTTGTCTGGGCGCAGGTGACGGGCGAGGCGCCCGGCGAGGTCTCGCTGATGGCTTCCCGCGTACGCGACGAGGGGCCCTGGACGAATCACCTTGATGCCGGCCCTGCCAAAGCGGATCGCCCGTCGGCGGTCGAAGTGGAGAAGAAGCAGGTACACACCAGTGTTCCGGGCCTTGGGCAGCCAACCGGCGAAAATGAAGCGGAACACGCACATAGCATAGAGGCCGCGTCAGGGGGACCGCCGAGCCAAACCAGGCCCGGCGGAGTCCAAATTCCGGCGAGCGCTCAGCCTGACTCCTGGTCGGGGACAACGGCGTCGTCGCGAAGGACGTCTGGCACCAGGTAGTTGCGTTCCTCGTGCTCCATATCGGCGAGCACTTCTGCGATCAGGGTCTGGGTCATGAGAGCAAGGGTCGCGGGTGTGTGCCCCGCTGCGGCCTCTCTTTCCATGGCCGCGAGCTCGGCGCGCTGCCGAACGTGCTCTTCGAGCAGGCGTGTCGCGCGCTGCGGGCCCCAGGGATCGCTCTCCCGCAGGAGCGGGACCAGCGTCTCCTCCTCGAACGCCGTGTGATCTTGCAGCGTCCGCAGAAAGCTGCGAAGCGACTGTGCGAGTTCCCCGCTCTCGGTCCCGCGAAACGCATCCATCGCGTCTGTATTCAGCCGGCCCAGGATCTCTCTGATAGCGGCGTGCTGGGAGAGGATCTGCGCGCGCAAGCAGGACGCGGACAGCGACGATGGAATGGTCACGAAGCATGGATCTGCATGTGACGTGCCCGGAGCCTCGGCGATTGAGGGAGCCGATCGCGTAGATTCTTCGTGTCGCTCCCCGGCAGGTCGCAAGATCTGCGCGACGCGAGCCAGGCTCCCCTTTCGACCCTGACGTCCGCACGTGGCACGACGAGTGCAACGCACATGAGCCAGGAGAGATGATTATGAGAACCGAAAGCCGCAAGCTTGTGTCCTTGGGAGACGTGGTTGTCGCCGCCTTCGACCACGCCCGCCGGATCACTCGGGATTCGCGCCGCACTCCGCTGCTCGCGACGTGTGCCGTGAGCCGGTTGCTGTTCCGGACCGGCAATGCCGCCTTGGTGCGGCGCCTGACAAGGCAGCGGCACCGATTGGAGGTAGGCAAATGAAAACGAAGATCAACGGTGCGCGTTTGGCGGAAGCGGTCCGCAGGACATTGGAAGATCTGAAGACGCTGCGGGACGAGACGCGTCTTCAGGTCAACCTCGCCGGGCGCGAGGCCCGCGACAAGTGGCGAGCGCTCGAGGACAAGCTCGCGCGCTCTGCAGAAGACGCCCGAGCATTTGGAGAATCGACAGCGACCGCACTCGACGACCTCAAGGAAGAACTGCGGTGCTTCGGCGCCTCGCTCCGGCGTGACAAGGGTCGAACCGCCCGGAGCAATCAGTCCGATCACCCGTCTTGACCAAAGGAGGTCCGCTCTATGTGCTCGCCGTCATCACTGGTGATCGCGAGCTTGGTGGCCGGCGCATTCTCGATGGACGGCATTCTCGATGGCTGACTGCGACCGGTCGTGGCCGACCTTCGTCTTCGCAGTAACGCCGGCGCTTCTCTGGATCGGAGTAATCGAGAAATCCATAGTCGGCCGGTCGCTTTACCTTCCACGCTTCGTGTTGCTACTCGAGATTGGCCGGGCGCCCGAGGCAATCTGTGCTGCTGCCGAGGTTCGATTGCTCCCCGGAGCCGTCGGCACGCGGGTCATGAGCCTCGGCCGCAAGGCGCTGAGTTGGTTGGCACGGTCCCTGCTTTTACTCCGAACATGAAGATCATCGCGGCAACCGATTTCTCCCCGCCGGCTCTCGACGCCGCGCGGAGCGCGGCACGCCTGGCGCGCAAGCTTGGCGACACGCTTCTGCTCGTGAAGGTGTTCGAACCACCATTGACGCTCTATCCGGAGATGGCGCTCGCCAATACCGAAAACGTCGATTCGGCGCTGCGGACCGTGAACCAGAACGATCTCGCCAAGCTCAAATCTCTCCTCGAGGAAGAAGGAATCGCGGTCGAGCACCGATTGTTGGTCGGGGTGCCCGATCAGATGATCGCTTCATGCGCAAAGGAGGAGCAGGCTCGCCTCATCGTGATGGGGACCCACGGCCGAGGCGCATCCGCGCGCGTGCTTCTGGGCAGCGTCGCTGAGAGAACGGTGCTCGCCGCTCCCTGCCCCGTACTGGTGATGCGGGTTGGGGCAGCGCCTTTCGACGAGTGGGTCAAGGGAACGCGTCCTCTTCGCGTGCTCGTGGGCATCGACCGGGGCCCCGCCACCGCAGCTGCTCTTTCCTGGATTCGCGAGCTCAAGAAGGCCGGTTCTTGCCACCTGACCCTCGTCCACGAGTACTGGCCTCCGGCTGAGTACACGCGCCTTGGGCTGCGCACGCCGCGTGAGTTACTCGATACAGACCCAGAGGTCGTAGGCATCCTCGAACGCGAACTGCGGGCGAGCCTGGAGGACCTCGGCAAAGAAGGTGAGGCGACTTTACGCATCCAGGCCGCTTGGGGAAGGGTCGGTGACTTTCTCGCTCTAGAAGCGGAGGCGGAGCGTGCGGACCTGCTTGTCGTCGGCACCCACCAGCCACACGGCTGGGACAGAGTGAAGACGGGATCTTCGGCCATCAGCACCCTGCGTGCCTCACGCGTGCCCGTGCTCGCGGTGCCGGTCAAGCTTGACGCCACAACGAAGGCCTCGGCCGAGGAAATTCCGGCAATACGCTCCGTTGTGGCTGCGACCGATCTCTCGGATATCGGCAACGGGGCAGTGCCGCATGCCTATTCGCTGCTGCGCGGAGCAGGAGGGGTAGTTGATCTCTGCCACGTGTACGAGCGTCCCGTTCCATCGCCAGCGTACGTCTACGACATCAAGAACCAGGCGCTCTCGCCGGAGCACCGCGCTGAGTTGGACGGCCGACTGCGCGCGCTCATCCCGCCGGACGCCGAGCGCGTGGGAATTACGACCCGCATCCACGTGGTCGACGGTGGTGCACCAGCCGAGACCATCTTGCAGGCGTCACGACGCCTTGGTGCCGACGCGATCGTTATCGGATCCCACGGCCGCGGCGGGGTTGCGCGCACGGTACTTGGGTCAGTGGCCGAGTCGGTGATGCGCGGCTCAGAGGCGCCAGTTTATGTGGTCCGCCACAGGGTGAAGTGACCCATGCGTCTAATCAAAAGCCAAAAACCGCCTTTACCGCCTCCTCCGTCAACGCCATCACCTGCGACGCCGGAAGACCGGGGTCCAAGGTGGCCAACGCCTACGCGCGTCTGGGCTGTTGCTATCCTGGTCGGTGCCGTCGTGATCGCATTGGGGACGGCAGTGGACTACTCCCTTCGGGCGCGGTTGCCCCAGCCGCCCCTGGTGATGATGGCGCCGGTCACCAAAGGAGCCATCGCAGGTACTATTCGTGCGACGGGAACGATCGAGCCCGCAGCGATGGTGACGGTATCGCAGCCCATCGCTGGACGCATCGTCGAGATCAGCGTGTCGGCGGGTGATCGGGTGACGAGCGGCCAGGTGCTCGCGCGCTTCGATCCGCTGGCGCTTCAAGCCGAATTCGCGCGGGCCGAGGCGCGTCTGATCGCAGGCGAGGCAGCGGCGTTTGAGGCGGAGGTGGCGCTTTCGCGCGTGATGAGGGCCGGATCTCCTGGCCCGACCTACCAGGGCCCATTCGATGACAAAGCCGCAGCTGACCTCGATGACGCGCGTGGAGTCGCCGAAGCGCGCGTGGCCACGGCAGCTGCCGAAGTGGCTGCACGGGAGACAGCGTACCGACTCTCGTACCGGCGGCTGAAGCAGGGGGTAGTTCGAGCGCCGTTCAACGGTATCGTGGTATCC
>JANPFD010000262.1:0-4528 GCA_031423255.1 Myxococcales bacterium
CGATCGATCACCCACAGGACGACCAGCTTCCGTTTTTGCTCCTTGAGTGCCTCCATCAGCATCCCCCCGAACTTCCTGAGACCGGCCTGGTTCGCCGCCTTCGAGTTGATCACCATCTTCGTGTCCGGCTTGCGTCCGACCAAGTCCAGCAACTCCAGCCAGCCGTCCTTCTGTTCCAGGTCCACGCACAGGCTCTCGACCTCCGTCCGGTACGCCTTCCATACGTCCGGGGCGGACGTGTCGGTCTCGACCAGGAAGACCTCCTGCCCGGTGCCCCGGATGTAATCCAGGAGTGCCATCGACGTCATGCTCTTGCCGACCCCGCCCTTGCCTCCGCCCACCAGGAAGATCGTCTCGCTCGTCATCGTCATCTCTCCAGTCCATCAAAGGCGTTTGCGATCGGTGCTAAGAAACTCATCGTTCGTCTTGGAAGTGCTGCGGGGCTGTTCACCGTTGGTCGTCTTGGAAGCCGGCACGGATGCGTCCGCAGTTGCGGGGACTTGCGGCTGCGCCGGCGCTTGACCGGATGACGGCCCCGATGATTTCCGCTTCTTTGGTGCCACCTTTTTGTCCTTCTCCTTCGCGCGCTGCATGTAGCTCTTGAGCGTCGGCGTGCTCAGGTCCAGACCAACGCCACGCAAGCTGTCGGCGATGTCCTCGATCGTGTATCCGCGCTCCTGCAACGTTGAGATCGCGAGGGAGAGCCGGATGACCGCGCCTTGCTTGTTCCGCTTCCGCTTCGACGCCTCCATGGGCGGCAACGCGAGGAGCTTCTGCTCCATCACAGCAAGCTCCTCTTCTGTGTATTCGTTCCGGGCCTTGGGGCCCGGGGACGCTTCGATCTTGGGCCCTTCTTCTGAACGCTTCATCACTTGCCTCCTGGTGCTCCTTCGACCGCCGATCCCAAAAGTTGCGTGCGAACGCGGCGACGCAACTTTTTCCGCCGCCGGTCGAATTGACCGGCGTGGAAGCTTCTGTGTTCACCGCCGACCCCGAGACGACCTTCAGCCGCTCGGAAATCTGCCCGCTCGTTTCACCTCCCTTATCGACACGCTGGTTCTGGAAGTTGCCTCCCGTTGGAAACTTTTTGCGCTTCCGGGTCGATAACGGTGGGGTGAGGGACAGGTCTTCGCTGCCGCCGCCGTCATGTGCGTTCGGGGCTGCCACCGTCAGGCCGGTCGCAGCCACCGACAGTCAGGGACAACACGGTCTGCCCCCATCGCGGATGCACCTGTCCTCACCTGCGTCCGAATCAGCGTCCGATCGACATGGCTATGCCAAAACGCCTGCGTCCAAATCTGCCAGCACCAGACGTCGGAGGGGGATAACAGGATGGCGCCTTGTCCGGACACATGCGGCTGGCGCCGCACGTGTCCTCCCAAGGCGCGCTCCGCCCAGCCCGCTCCGCGCTTCGCTTGTCGCAGTCCGGGCTCCGCAGCTGTTCGGCGCTTCGCTTCTCGCAGCCCAGGGGGCTCGTGCCGTTTCGTAGGAAGGGCGCTGCTGGCCTGACCCAGCGCCTCGACGTACGCGTGGCGCCCGGCGAGAAGGCGCAGCTTCGTGCCATCGCCGCCAGCGCGGGGCTGCGGGTCGCCGAGCTGGTCCGGCTGCGTTCCCTCGGCCAGCCGGTCGTCCCCCGCACCGACGCCACCACCATCCGGGAGCTACGCCGGCTTGGCGGCTTGCTGAAGAAGGTGCACGTCGACAGCCGGGGCGCCTATAGCGCAGCCACGGCCAGAGCCCTGGCCGCGCTAGCCGACGCCATCACGGTCCTGGCGGCCGGGCGGTAGGGGCAAGAGGGCCAGTGATCATCAAGAAGGTCGCTTTCAACAAATCCGCCGCCGTGAAGGCCAAGGCCATCCACGTCCGCGACCTCTGCAACTACATCGCCGGACCGGACGCAGGCGACGAGTACGAGAAGGTCCAGCATCGGGGTGCCCTGAACCTCCTCAACCTCGATCATGCCGCCCAGGTCCAGGAGATGGCCGACCTCGCCGACCTCGCCAAGCGGTCACCACAGCCCGTCCAGCACTGGATCTTGAGCTGGCGCCCCGGCGAGCAGCCGACCACCGCTCAAGCTGACCAGGCCGTGGGCATCTTGCTCAAGGAGATGGGCCTTTCGGAGCACCAGGCCATCTATGCCCTCCACCGAGACACCAGCAACTGTCACCTGCACTTGGCCGTTAACCGGGTACACCCCGAGACCGAGCGGGTGGTGACGGTGAATGGGCGATTCGACCTCGAAGTCGCCCACCGCGCCATCGCTCGCATCGAGCACGAACAGGGGTGGCGGCGCGAGCTGGGAGGTCGCTACCAGGTGCGGGAGGACGGGCAGGCAATCCGCATCGAGAAAGCCCCCGTCATCGAATGCGAGCGCGAGCCAAGTACACCTGCCAGGGACTTCGAGAACCTCACCGGACAGAAGTCCGCCCAGCGCATTGCCATCGAGGAGGCGGCCGAGTTGATGCGCCAGGCGCGGAGCTGGCACGAGCTGCACCAGCAGCTCGCGGAGCACGGCATCCGGTTCGAGAAGAAGGGCAGCGGCGCCGTCCTCTGGGTCGGCCAGACCGCCGTCAAGGCCTCTACCGCCGGGCGGGATTGCAGCATGTCCGCACTGGAGAAGCGCCTCGGGGAGTTCCCCGAGAAGCTCGACGTGCCAATGGTTCGACCACGAACCCCTGCGCCGGTCGCGCCAGCGGCACTGGGCTGGGACAAGTCCAGAGAGCAGAAGCAGTCCCACTACGCCGCGAGGACGCACGCCCGGAGGCAGGTTGGAGAACGCCTGCAGAAGGAGTGGGGACAGATGCTTGAGCGGCAGCGCCAGGAGCGTCGCCAGGCGCTTGGAGGCAACTGGCGCGGCAGGGGCGAACTACTCAATGCCATGAGGAGCACCCTGGCAGCCCGGCAGGCCCAGGAGAAGGCCGCGCTCCGGGAGCGCCAACAACTGGACCGGATCGCCTCGCGCGAGCGCTTGCGGGCATGGCCGACCTTCGAGGAGTGGCTGCGGGAACACGGCTCGCCCAGCCTCGCCGAGGAGTGGCGGCATCGTGATCGGACGCCCGCGTACATCATGGGAGACCGGCCCGACCAGGCGAAAGCGCGAGACATCCGATCGTTCGAGGCGGATGCACGGGGGTGGGAGGTACGGTACACGCGTATCGGAGGGCGAAGGGGCAACCCGTGCTTTTCCGACCGCGGCCGGGAGATCCGGATCCACGACCTCAAGCGGGACAGCGTCCTGGCCGCGCTCCAGCTGTCGGCTCAGAAGTGGGGGGAGTTCAAGGTATTCGGCTCGAAGCGGTACAAGCGCATGTGCGTGGAACTGGCCGCGGAGCACGGCTTCCGGATCTCCAATCCGGAACTGAAACAGGCCATCACCACTGAGAGGGACCGGCAGGCGAAGGAGCGCACCGTGCGCGACATCGAAGACTTACCGCACATGCCTGAGCGCGACGAAATCACCGGCGAGCAGGACGCCTACCGGCGCCACTTCGAGGACGTGGTTGGCCGCCATGGCGACCGTGACGTCTCGCGGATCGACGCTTTCGTCGCCGTGCGGATGCGCATGACCGATCACAGTCAGGAAGACATCGAACGCGCCATCCGTGAGGAAGCTCCGAAGCTGCGACCGGACGAGAATCGGGACTGGGCCGAGTACGCGCGACGCACGGCCGAGTATGCATTCGGAGGCGCGGGAGAGAGAGCCAAGGAGGCGATGGACAAAGACCGCGACTACTTACTCGAGTTGGAGGGTCGGGGCCGCCACAGGGAACCGGAACTCGACATGCCAGGGCGAGGCTTCAGCTTCTGGTGACTACCTGTCCGCTCCCATCGCAACAAACACATGCGCCTGCCGATAAGCCGGAGGGCGCTTTGCATCCATCGCCCCACCCATGAAGGAGACCGCACCATGCCGCAGCACGTGTTCGACGACGAGGCCACCACAGGCATTTTCCTGCGGAGGCCGGAGGGTACCCGGTCCATGACCCCTGCAGGATCGACGCGTCGGGCGCCTCAGGCTGCCGCGGTCAACGCGGACACGCTCTGGGATGCGAACGACGTCGCCCGCTACCTGAAGGTCAGTCGGTCATGGGTGTACCACCGCGCGGAAGCTGGCTTGATGCCGCATCTGCGAGTCGGTGGTCTACTGCGATTCGATCCCGATGTCGTCCGGGTATTCGCTCGCAGAAAGTGATGTCTACGTCCCCCTCACTCGTCGAAGAAGCCGCTATCCTTTTCCAGGAGAACTGACATGGCATCCGTCTACAACCGCAGTGACAAGTGGTACATCCGCTTCCGGGACAACCGGGGAAGGTGGCGGGCAAAAGTCTGTGGCGCCGCGACGAAGACCGAGGCCAAGCGGATGGCAGCCGAACTGGGTCTCCAGCAGGAGCGCCAGCGCATGGGGCTCGAAGCACGTCCCGCCGAGGACGGTGGGGGGACGTTCGCGGAGCTGCTTCGTTGGTGGCTCAAGACGTATTCGAGCAAGCAGCCTTCACACGAACGCAACGTCCTGACGATCACGAAGCAC
>JANPFD010000263.1:0-7839 GCA_031423255.1 Myxococcales bacterium
GGCGGTCGCATCTGGGTCGAAAGCACGCCGGGCTGCGGGAGCACCTTCTTCTTCACGATCCCGAAAGCGCGTCCAGCGGAAGAGTCGCACGATCAACCAGTTACCACACGGCCCCTGACGGTCGCCGAACTGTAAACCGGCCATATCTCCGCGGCGCGGACCCTATCGAACCCGGTTCGCTGAAGCGCGCGATGGTACGACTTCTGGAGCAGAGGTTCGTCGTCCATCAAAGAGTACCGCTGCGCCATTCCGTTATCTCCTTGTACCCAGCATGCCGCTGGTGGCTGAGCGCAACCTCAGTCAGTAGTTCGCAGGGGAGCTGATGGGCATCTGATCCATCCCAAGCACCCTCCAGCGCCGAGAATTGGGCCGCAAATGTGACAATCGCCACCCTCGTCGCTATCGCGCTCACCAATCGCGTGCCTCTCGCAAGCCTGCTGTTCGCCGAGCCAAAAAATCGCCGTTAGGACCGCGTGCTCCCTTGACGGAGCCGAGAGGTCGAAATGCGTCGGCGGCATTCTGCTCGGTGCCCGCTCAAGCGGGCGCTTGCGGCCAATTCGCGCAGAAGGTGCGCCCCTGAAACGTCTCCGCGCAGAACCTACCGCTATAGCTCACAGCGGTTCGGCAGCATTTGGGATCTTATTGGAACTTCTCCTGGCACGATCGGTGCACCCGGACATGCGCTCGCATTACCAACCACGACACAGGAGAGCAGAAATGACCTTCAGTCAAGCCATGGAACCCGGAAACCTTTGGGCGATCGTACTCGCGGCCGGTGAGGGGAATCGAATGTCAGCGCTCACGAAGGCGGTTCATGGGCGGGCTGTCCCCAAACAGTATGCATCGCTGGGCATGGGCCGGACGTTCCTTCAGATGACCATGGACCGCGTCGCTCCGCTGGTGCCGCCCGAGCGGACGGTTGTCGTGGTGGCCGAGCACCATGCTCCCCTGGCTGAGGCTCAGCTCGAGCCATACAGCGGGGTCGAGATCGTGCAACAGCCGCAGGACCGGGGGCCGGGCCCCGGAGTCCTGCTCTCCCTCCTGCACGTGCTCGCCAGAGATCCGAGGGCGCGAGTCGTTCTTTTCCCCTGTGATCACCATGTGCGGCGCCAACAGCCCTTTCTCGATGCGGTTCGCAGAGCCCTACACGCGACGACCAAGACAGCCAGCGGTGTTGTTCTGATCGGGGCCGCTGCAGAAACGGCTGCAACGGATCTCGGGTGGATCGAGCTCGAAGCTCCCTCCGGGCCAGTCGAAACCCGTGTCCGCAAGGTCAGCCGTTTTGTTGAAAAGCCCGCCGCGCCTCTCGCAACGGAGCTCCACGTCCGCGGAGCGCTTTGGAACACCTTCGTGGTGGCCGCCGGTGGTCAAGCACTTTTGGGCCTGGCCGAACTGTACCTGCCCGAGGTAGTCAACGATCTTCGACCGTATACGGCCGCGATCGGCGGGACCGAAGCAGGTTCGATGCTACGAGAGATCTACGCGACCATGCTCCCGGCGGATCTGAGCCGCGACGTCCTCCAGCAGGCGCGGGGGCTGGGTGCCGTCACCATGGTCGACACCGGCTGGTCAGACTGTGGCACGCCTGAGCGACTCTTACAGGCGCTCGAGGACGATAAGGCCCGGACCTGGTTACGGAGCCGCTTGGACCCCGCAGCCTGGTTTGGCGATGGGCAAGCCATTGCTGCCGTCGCCTGAGGCCACAAGCAGAGAGCCATGCGGTCGCAGCATCGCCATTGAGCTCCGGGAAGGAAACTCGCGCGGAGCTACGGAAAGTCGCCGAGGACTCGCGCGAACGGGCAGCTCGGGTACGTGCTGCTCTGGCAGAAGCGACCGAAGCAGCGACGAGCGCATTTGCCGAAGCGCTTGGGCAGCCAAACGGCAGAAAAGAAGCGGAGCGCGCAGCATTCGGGGAGCGCGGGCAGAACAGCCTCCGACTGCACCTCCCTCCTCGCCGTCTCCAGAGGCGGTCTTGTTTCCGGCCTATCAACCTCATGGCCGGTATTTTCTGTTCGGGCGGTACACGGCGGCGTTCGTTGCGCCGAAGGCGGGCGGCGCCGTCGTCGGATGGACGCGGACGTTCTGAGTTCCCGGTGTCTCGGGACGCATGTCCACCGTCGTCGTACTGGCGAAAACGAGCCGAGCTACTCGGGTCGCACCCGAATGATGAAGACTGGTCGATCGGCATGTGCGAGCACTTCCTGGGCGACCGATCCAATCAGTGCCTTGCCGACCGGAGAGCGGCTGTGCGAAGCGAGACAGATTGCATCGACACCGAGGCGCAACGCCATCTGGCAGAGCGCCTCACCGACATGGCTCGCCTGGACGACACTCACGTTCGTCGTAATCCCTGCGGCCTGTGCTTCCCGAGGGGCCATTGCTTCCAGAGCTGAGCGGATCTCGCGTTCGCGGTCAGCCGAGAGCCCACTCTTGGGGTCGGGCCCATAGGAATAGACCGGCACAGTAGTAGCGAACCGCTCATGGACGTAGCAGATGTGGACCATGCCGTGCGATGGGCGCACGAGGCCGTACGCGTGTGGGATGGCGCGCTTCGATAGGTCCGACAGGTCGGTGGCCAGAAGGACGCTCCGAACTTCAGGAAGTGGTTCCTCCTCGGCCAGCAGCGACGGGACGCACAGGACCGGCAACTCCGCGGCTCTGATCGTCTGGTGCACCGTCGAGCCCAGCATGAGGCGCCGGAGCGCGTGGCGTTGGTGTGTGCCGATGACGAGAAGATCCGCCCCCAGCCGTCGGGCGTCCGAGGCGAGCCGCTCGCCCGTCGAGCCCCAGCTCGGATCGACCCGAAGAGTCGTGCGCCCCTCGCCGGGCAGATCGTCGATCAAGGGCGCAAGCTCGCGTTCGATGGCTTCGGTGACGGTGGGGTGGGTACCCACCAAGCCACCTGTTCCCACCAGTCCGAGCCGTGCGAGCTCGTCGGCCGGATTGTATGCGTGCAGGAAGGTCACGTCGCAGGGCAGAGTCGCGCGAAGGCCGCGGACCCAGGCGATAGCAGCCCGGCTCGCCGATGACACGTCGACGCCCACAACCAGACGCAGGTTCCTTCGCCCGCTTGTCCAGCCGTCCTCGTCGTTTTCAGCTCTGGCGCGAACTACGAGCACCGGGCGGTCGGACAGTAGGACGCTGCGCTCGGCGACGCTTCCGAACAGGAGTCGCGACGCCGCGCTGCGCCCGTGTGTCCCGACGACGAGGAGTCGAGCGTCCACTTCCCGTCCCAGTGTCACGAGGGTATCCGGAGCGGGTCCATCGGCGAGGCGCTCGTCCACAGCCACACCCTGAGCGCGTAACTCGGCCGCGCCGGCCCCAAGTTCGGCCTGGGCGCGCTTCCTCATGGCAGACACGATCTCGGGAGTCAATCCCTCTGGGTATTGACCTCTGAACGGCTCGAAGGCATGGGCGAGCACCAGGCTGTCGCCCAGCTTTCGCGCAAGGGCAAGGGCAACTTCACCCGCAGGCACAGCGTGTGCAGAAAAATCGGTCCCGATGACGATCTTCATAGTCCGCTCCTCCTCCGGGAGGCTCGTGCAGGAGGCGTTCCAGGTGGCCACGCTTTTTCCGGGCGACCACTGTGCGCGGTTGTGCGCAAGGCTTGCGCGCAGAACGATGACCCACGCAATCTTTACTCGCTTGCCGACACGACGCTTGCCAAGATCGCTGCCTTCGAACAGGGCCGGCCGCCTGAAGAACGAAGTCCGTGCTGCCCACGCAATCCGTCGGGTGCGCGCCGGAGAACCTTAACTTCGCAGTGGGCACGTCGAGGGTAGGCCCGTCGCAACCGCGATGGCAGGCGCAGACGATTCGCGGCTCTCGCCTCCTTGCATGGTCGTTGGCCCGAGCAAGGTGTCGAGATCCTCTCGTTCGAGAGTCTCGCGTTCGAGGAGCGCAGCAAAGAGCCGATCGAGCTCAGTCCGCCGACGGGTCAGCAACTGAGTCGCCTCTTCCATCGCCCCACTGAGCAGACTCCGAGCCTCATCTTCGATGGCTGCCACCGTGGTCTGGCTGGTGCCTCCGTCGGTGGCGATCTTCTGTCCCAGAAACGGATGCTCGGTCCGGTAATCGTAGTAGACGGGTCCGAGCTTCTCGCTCATGCCGTAGTGAGCGACCATCTTCGCAGCCAGATCCGTCGCTTCGCGCAGATCGTTCTCGGCGCCGCTGGAGATGTCTCCCAAAACCAGACGCTCAGCGGAGTACCCGCCCATCAGCACGCGCAGCTGTGAAGTGAGCTCGGGCTGGGTTGCCAGATGCCGGTCCTGCCCGGGCGTCTGCTGGGTGGCTCCGAGCGTGAGTCCGCGCGGCAGGATGGTGACGCGGCGGAGGGGTTCCGCATCGGGTGAAAAGCGCGCGCACACCGCATGGCCGGCCTCGTGGACCGCGACTCGGCGCTTCTCTCGGGAGCCGAGCTTGGTCTCTCGCGGATCGCCGAGCACGATCTTGTCGTACGCCTCGGAAAAGTCCGCAGTGGTGATGGCGTCGCGCGCCTTGCGCGTGGCATGTAGGGCAGCCTCGTTCACGAGGTTCGCCAGGTCCGCCCCCGAAAAGCCCGGTGTGCTCTCGGCCAGCGCGTCCAGATTCACATCCGCGGCGAGCGGCTTTCCTTTCGTGTGAACACCCAGAATCGCCTTACGGGCGGGTCGCTCCGGCCGATCCACGACGACCCTCCGATCGAATCGGCCGGGCCGCAGCAGCGCAGGGTCGAGCACGTCCGGCCGATTGGTGGCCGCCAGGACCACCAGGAGATCGTTGCGGTTGAAACCGTCCATCTCCCATAAGAGCTGGTTGAGCGTCTGTTCTCGCTCATCGTGGCCCGCGCCGAGTCCCGCGCCACGGGCGCGCCCTATCGCATCGATCTCGTCGATGAACACGATCGCTGGGGCGCTCTTCTTGGCCTCTTGGAACAGCTCCCTCACCCGTGCGGCGCCGAGCCCAACAAACATCTCGATGAACTCAGAAGCGCTGATGGAGTAAAAAGGAACCCCCGATTCACCGGCGACGGCGCGCGCGAGCAGCGTCTTTCCTGTCCCCGGTGGACCCACGAGCAGCACACCCCGAGGTGCCTTGCCGCCGAGCCGGCGAAAGCGGGCGGGCTCCTTGAGGAACTGCACGATCTCCTGCAGGTCCTGCTTGGCCGACTTCAGGCCCGCGATATCGTCGAACGTCACGTCGACCGCCGTGTTCTTGTCGAACTTTCGAGCGTGCGATTTGAGGGATCCGAGCGGTCCGCCACCGGCCATCATGCTTTGGGCTCGCCGAGACATCCACACCCACACGCCCACGATGAGCGCCCATGGCAGCAGGCTGAGAATCAGCTGAACGGCGAATGGCTCCCGCTTGCTCGTGACCGCAATGCGCACGCCCTTGGCTCGCAAGAGCGGGAGCAAGGCTTCGTCGCTGGACGGCAAGTAGGTGTGGAACGAGTCAATCTGACGGTCGTGGACCGTCTCCGGCGCTTTGAGCTTTCCAGTCAGTCGCTCGCCTTCCAACGTAACCAACTCGACCTTCGCCTTTTCTACCCAGCCGAAAAAGACCGAATAGTCCACTGCAGGTTGCTTGCTGTCTTCGGTGCTCGATCTCCAGAACCACATGGCGGCCGATATCACCAGCAACGGAATCAGCATGCGCCAGGAGCGACGTGGATCCGTGGGCGCGGGCTGCTTCGGATCCGGCGAAGGAGATGGCGTCGGCGGCATGCTGCGGACAGTGTCTGCATTGCGCGAGCCAGTGTTGTGGCTGTGCCCTAGCCGGGGCGAAGCGTGCAGTTTCTGCACGGGCCGTTGGGGAGGCACGCAAGGTCTGCGCCTTTGCCTCTGGCCGTCCTGTGCCAAAACGCGATCGAGAGATTCCCAGGTGATCGCCTGAACTTGTTCGCCGTGCGGAAGGAGCTTTACAGACGGCGTGGGGGATCGTAGAGGCACGGGAGTGGACCCGAAGCCGAGCGCGCCGTTGCAGTTCTTGGCGGCGTGGATCGGGGTGTGGTGGCGCCAGCAGCGGCTGATCGAGTACCAGAAGGGCCAGGTCGGGTCGGCGACGGCCCCCAGATCTGGACGTCGTCGAACAGCCCTGCGGTCTCGTTCACGTTGAGGAGCGGATTGTCCTTCGTGCGTTGCCCCGGATCCGCACCTTGCCCAAGACGACGTACTTGTCGGGACGACCTGTTGCACGGGAACGGCGGCTCCGGGTCCCACTACGGCTCCCCCCGCCGGAGGGGCCTCCCGGCTGCCAGGAAGGGTCATGGCCCATCGGGTCTCAGGGTTTCTCTGCCGCCTACCAGGTGCTATGTATGGGGAGCCGATGCTGCGATTCCTGATCTGTCGGATTTTTCGCACCCATTGGTACCGCGGCGGCGATACGTGCCTCCTCTGCGGGTCACAACGAGTGCTGCTTCTCTACTAGGAACGGGACCCTGACAGGACTGACAGGGTGCCGTTGCCCCCCACGATACGTGCCGACGGGCAAAGCCCGCCGTCACATGCGCGACTACTGATACGTCATGGGAGCTGGAAGTTCATCGGCGAGAAGATGGCTGAAGATCGTGAGCGACTGACGGATGGCGTCTTCTCCGCGGATCACGCGATATCGGATTGGACTCCTGACGGGTCAAGGGGCCCGCGAGGTCGTCGCCGACCTATGCGAGGAGCACGCTCGGTCCACGCAGCAACCGGGAGCAGTGCTTCTGTCTAGCGATGAGGGGGCTGTGATGGGGCGCGTGATCTCGGTTCGGATGGTACCCGGCGCGACTGCCGACTGCGTGGCGTGTTCAGGGCGTATTCGCCTGCAGTAGGGGCCCGCCAAACTGAACACCTTGGTGGCAAGGGACGTGAGCTGATCATGACCCAGCGATCCAAGCGCCCGTGAGCAAGAGCGCGGGCGCGACAGGCAGATCCTGCTCTCTCTACCTACGGGCACACACCTGGGCAGTGCTTACATTCCTGACAAAGGGATCATGGGCGACGTGTGTTGATACTTGTCGTTGACGACGATGAAAAGGTTCGGGATGCACTGTCCTCTTTTCTTCGCCACGATGGTCACACTGTCCGGGTAGCGGCAGACCCGTCGCAAGCGCGACACATCACTGATTCAGAACGCCCTGACGCCATCGTCTTGGTAGCCGTGCCTCTATCGCCCACGAAATGCGAGACGGTCCGGCAGGTCGAGACGGATGACACCTTTGTGGGCATCCCGATCTTCGTCGTGGGCGACCACCGAAACTTAAGAACGAGCGGAATCACCGTCGCTCCCCGTGAGCTTCACGACCTGCTGCGAGGATCGGCCCCGACACAGATGATCAACTGAGAGCGGTTAGCCAATGTGGCTGATCGTGGCTGTCAGGCACGCCCCTCCCTGAAGGTGGCAACACAGGGTGCTCGGCGGCTCCCGGCCGCGTCGGCACTCAGTCCGTCGCACTCTTCGCATTCATCGCGGCGGCCGTGTTCGGCCTGAAGCGCCGCCGACGGAACTTGAAGGCCACAACGGGCGTGCTGGCTCGAACGAGTCCAGAACAGACCGATGAGAATCAGGACGCTTGCGACGCGGAAGGTCGCGCAGCTTGAATGTCCTGTGCGCCTACGGGGCGGGTTCGGCAACAGTGCTGCTGTCGATGGTGACCGCCGTCTGCGCCAGCAATCTGCCCTTGATCGACGCGCCTGTCCGCAGCGTGACTGACGTTTGAGTGAGAATCACTCCCTCGAAGTGCGCCGTCGTATCGAGATCCACCAGACCGGCGACCTGCCAGAAGACATTCTTGGCGAGGGCTCCCCCAGTCAGGAGGATTTTCTTGGCGCTGCTCATGGTCAGATTCTGGGATATCTGGATCTTCCAGATATC
>JANPFD010000264.1:0-5202 GCA_031423255.1 Myxococcales bacterium
GCGAAACCGTGAAGGCGCTCCGGGCCGTGCGGCCGTGGCCCACGACGGCGCCCCAGGGCGAACCCGCCACCACCGACGAACCGAGGATGACCGCAAAGACCGAGGCGGCCTGACCGCCAGCCCACGAGAAAGGAGGCGCGACGCTCGGCGAGGCGGGCATCCGAGCACGACGAAAACGGTGGATCAAATATTGGGGCCTGCCACGTGCGCAAACACGCCGGCCCCGTGGCCACCGGGAACACCAGCCCGTTAAGGAAGGAGATCCCGATGACGACCAAACGCTATCAAAACCGCATCCGTATGTCCCGTCCGCGCGCATCGTCCACGGCGCCGCCCCGATCGCGAGGCGCCCCCGTCAGCTTCTTCGACGCCGTGACCGCCTTCGAGAACGTCCGCGGCGACCTGGGCGACGTCGAGGCGCTGGCGCAGGCCGCCTTCGAGCACCTGGACGCGCTCCCAGGGGGACCGCACGAGAAGCGGCGGGAGATCGGCAGGCTGTTCGCGTTTGTCGACTTCACCGCGAGGGCGGCCAGAGAGGCGCTGGACCGCGCGGAACTGGTGCACGTGCAGATCATCCCTTCGCGTCGGGGCCGGTCGTGAGCGCGCGCGATCAGGTGCCGGGCACCAGCGCGGGCGATCTCGCTCCCGAGCCTGGGTCGCTGGTGGTGGAGCGTCCGATCCGCCGCGCACGGGGGACGCCCGCCTACCGACCCGAGAGCAGACCGCCCGTCGGATCGCGCCTCGGCCCGCGGCTCGGGTGCGCGAGCGACGCCTACGCGGCTCTGCGGGACATCCACGCGGCCGATCGTGAACATTTCGTCTGCTTCGACTTGAACGTCCGCCACCGCGTGATCGCCCGCCGCGTAGTGGCGATCGGGTGCCTTACCGGGGTCGACGTGCATCCACGGGAGGTCTACGCCGGTGCCATCGTGAACCGAGCGGCGGCGATCCTGATCGCGCACAATCATCCGTCGACAGACCCGACTCCGAGTCGGCAAGATATCGAGATCACGGCCCGCCTGCGCGACGTAGGCGAGCTGGTCGGAATCACCTTGCTCGACCACATCATCGTGGCGGTGGACGGCTTCGTGTCCCTCGCCGACCGGGGTTGGGTCTGAGCCGACGCGGCCGATAGCAGGTCCGACAGGCGAGGGCAGGGTCTGGGCTCGTGGGCCGCTCACGAGCTACACTAGGGGCATGGGACCGAAGCCGTCGCCCAAACCACCGCTCGACGTCGACGCCATCGGCGATCCGATCAACAGCCGACGTTACCAGTACCCGACCAACGTGACCGACTGGTCGAAGCACAAGCAACTCGGCCCGTCCTGCGACATGGACGAGAACGGCGACCCGGTGCCACCGAAGGTGGTGAAGGGGTGAGTGCGCCTCCAAAGGCGTGCAAGTTCCCGTCGTCACGCGCGAAGACCGAAGCGCTGTCCAGCTTCCTGCGCGAGCACGGCGACGGCGTCCCCGAGGCCGACATCAAGAAGGCGACGGCAACGGGCGAACATCGAAACTGGACCGCGTTCTGCGACGGGAAGGGCATCACCGCGGCCATGCGCTACCAGCAAAACGACTGGTACCTCTGCACCGTCAAGAACGCGGCCGTGCGTCCGGATCTCCGTGGCCGAGGGATCGGCCGCGAGCTCTACAAGCAAGCGACGGCGAACGCCCACCGCGACAGCCGGTGCCTCGTCCTGGCCGCCGACGTCACCTACGACAACGTGCCGTCGGTCCGGGCGCTCCGCCGCGCCGGCTTCGAGACGGTCAACCGCTTCTGCTGGCAGCGTGGTCAGAAGCCCGCAAACATCATGCACATGGTGAAGATGCGAACGCGCGGATCGAGCTGTCCATAGGGCCGCGCGTCGCCCTCTCTCAAACGCCACGCCTTATCGCTCGCCGGCCTCGTCCTGTCCCAGGTGACACTTCTTGTACTTCTTGCCGTTCCCGCACCAGCACGGTTCGTTCCGCCCGGGCTTCGGCTCGGCACGCACCGGGGTCATGGCGTCGGCATCGTAATCTTCATCATCTTCTTCTTCTTCCCGCGGTTGCACCCTGGCCTCCAGGGCGCGCTCGATCTTGTGCTCCTGGGCTTCGCTGAGACCGCCGCCCAACTCCTCGATGGCCTCCTTGAGTTCGATGAGCGCCTGGTTGTCCAGGAAGCCTTCTTCACCTCGTGGACGGAGGCTGTCGAACGCATCGTGCAGCAACGGAATGGCGGACGCATCACCGTAGTTTCCGAGGTGCATGGCGCCGGCGCCCGGCTCGTCGCGAAGCTCGGCGACCAAGATCTTTCGAATACGGTCATCATGAATTCCAAGCTCGCTGATGACCCCGCGGAGGCCCTCGCTCCAGTCGGCGTCGTCGTTCTCGACGAGGTCAATCAAGGCGGGTTCAAGCACAGCCGCTCCGATCTTGGGCAGAGCCACGAGGACTGCATCGTGCAGGATCGTGTCCCAGTCCGTCGCCGCAAGAACATCGAGCATCGGCTCCACCGCGTCGACTGCCGCCAGATCACCAAGCAGGCGGGCAGCATGGATGGACGCGTATCCGTCGCCGGGCCCGTCCTGCATCGATAGGTCCTCGTCGACGAGTATCTCGATGAGCGCGGGTACGGCAGAGGCTCCAGCCTTCAGTATCTGTTCCCTCGACGAAGGCTTGAGCTTCTCGCCAGCCGTGATCAGCAACCGCCGGACTTCGTCAGGTGGTATTTCCTCGGCTGGACCCTCCTTCGTGGGTTTCTCGCAAGCACGACGGAGCGCCTCGCACACACGGAAGACTCGCCGGAACTGAGCGCTGTCCTTACGCACGCTGTGGATGCCCCGGTTGAACACCTCAATCTCGGTCCGCCCGCCGGCATGTTCGATGACCACATGGTCGTATTCGATCGGCGTGCCCCAGCTCGCTTCACCGTACTTCCCGCCGAGCGTGGCGTAGTCGTGCCGCGAAAGCGCCTCGACCAGAGATGCGGGAAGGCTGCTTCCTTCGAGAACCGTCGCTGGCACGCCGGCCGCTTCCCGCGGCCCCTTCATCATCGCGCGACGGTAGGTGATCCGGTTCACGGCGCTCTCGCCCATCCTGGGCGCGCATCATAGCGCTGGCGGCGCGAAGGTCACGCCGCTTCGGCCGCGGCCCCCTACATGCGTTGGTACGTGTCGATTTCCCCGTACTCCGATCTCATTTTGAGGATGTTGCCCGTGACGCAATACTGACGCATGGTCGTGTTGTCGGGCGGACCCTTGTGGAGGAATACAAGGTTGGTTCCCATGATCGACCAGGTGCCGGGGCGACCATCGCCCGTCGCCGCGACGCCTTCCGGTGTCATCGACGTGCAGCAACACCCCATCGACGCCGTCCCGCTGCACGCCTGCGTGGTCGGGCCGGGGAACACCAACTGCGCCCCGAATTGCTCACACGTCTGGCCCATCGGTATGCACGCGGCCGGGAAACTGAAATTCTGCGTGGAGGGCATGCGGACCATGTCGTTGAAGGTGCGATCGCTTCCGATGGTCAGAACACCACCAGCACCAGTCCTCGGCATCGCTCCGATGAGTTGGACCTGAGTACAGCTTCCGATCGTCGCCATGGCGGACGCGTAGCACAGGTCTACGAATTTCCAGTTGCCGGCCGGATCGCCCCCGCACGCGCTAAAGCCACACGTCGCGCTTCCGCCTGTTCCGCACATTGGACCACTTCCACCCGCACCCCCCATTCCACCACGGCCGCCAGATCCGCCAGGGCCACCAGCCGCGCCGCCCGTGCCACCGCTCCCCCCGCCCATGCCGCTGGTACCTGCAGCGCCACCCGAGCCACCGCGGCCGCCGTTGCCACCCGTGCCGGCGGTGCCGCCCGCGCCGCCTGAACCCCCGTTGCCCCCGCCACCGCCGTCATTTGAGCTTCCGCAGCCCACCACCGTCAGCGCGACCAGCGACCCCAGAACAATTGAACCCACGCGCATCACCACACCTCCACCGCCCAAAATCGGCGGACCCTTTCGAAGACTTGACCACCCTGGCGTCGTGTCCGGAGGAGGCGGGCCCGCGCCAGCCGGGACCTTGAGTTACGCCGCTTCGGCTGCCTCGACCAGCACCGCCTTCCGCCCGGTCGCCTCCACGGCCACGGCCAGCGGCCCCGACCCGGCGAACGGATCCAGCACCACGCCACCCTCCGGCACGAACAGGTTCACCAGGTGCGCCAGGAGCTCCGGCGGCTTCGAGCAGGGATGGCCGCGAACGTTCCGCACCTTCGGCACCTGGAACACGTGGCTCGCCTCGCCGAGCACCTCGTCCGTGGCGACTACCGTCGTCGGCCACCGGCCGCGCCCATCGGGCCGGAACCCTTCGCGGCCGTGCCCATCGAGACTCGAGCGGTAGACGGCTCGCCTGGCGCCGCCCAGCCGCAGGCTATCGATGCGTCTGACCTGGGCCATATCCTCCGCGTCTCGGTACGGGATGCGGGCCGAATCGATGTTCACCGGCAGGGGCTTGCCGGGCGCCCGGGCGATAAGAATCGGCTCATGGGCCGGACGCAGGTGGTTCCGCGATGGCGGACGGCCACCGAGGTACAGCCAGAGCGCCTGATCCACCACGCGAAAGCCTGCGGCTTCTACCGCCGCCGCGAGCCGATGGTAGGTCCGGCGCCCCGCGAACGCGACCAGGGCCGCGCCCGGCTTCAACACCCGCAGCACCTCGCGCCACACGTCCGGCCCGGGCACCTCGCGGTCCCACGCCGCGATTCCGATCCCATACGGCGGATCGGTCACGCAGGCATCGAACACGGCCGCCGGCAGGACCGGCAGCACGTCCCGGCAGTCCGCGCCGCGGATCAGCTCCCAGCAGGAACCGTGGTCGCTCGGAGAATCCACGCACCGACCGTAGCTCGTCCGCGTGCCAGATCAGCGGTCGCCACCAGCCGGCCCGAAGAAAACGTCAAAATCGTCAAATGCCGCAGAGCTGAACGTCAAAATCGTCAAAAACGTCAAATCACCGAGCGGCCTGCCACATCTACAACGCCCGGATCTGGCCGACCTCCGCGCCGGACGCCTCCGCCGATTCCCTCATTCCTCCCTCATGCGCGCCGATTCCCTCATGCGCGTCTCTGAGGCGTCCTAAGTCAGCGAATTGTTGAGCGGGAGAAGGGACTTGAACCCTCGACGTCCACCTTGGCAAGGTTGCACTCCCCCCATGTGATTTCGCTAACTTA
>JANPFD010000265.1:0-1666 GCA_031423255.1 Myxococcales bacterium
TCTGCGCGTACTGCCGCTCGTCGTACAGGTTCTCACCCGCTCCGAACGTCATGCAGAACGTGCGCACGGGTTTGCTCGTGTGCCGGGCCATCAGCGCCACCAGCGTCGACGAATCGAGTCCGCCCGACAGGAACGCGCCCAACGGCACGTCGCTTTCCAGATGCAGCCGCACGGTTTCGTCCAGCAGCTCGCGCAGCTCCTCGACGACGAGACGTTCGTCCCGGCACTCGGGCGGCCGTGAGATGTCCCAGTATCTGGTGATCGTGCTGCGGCCCTTCTCCCAGCTAAGCTGGTGGCCCGGCGGCAGCTCATGGACATGGCGGAAGATGGTGTGCGGCTGTGGCACGTACAGGTAGCGCAGGTAGCCGTTTAGCCCATCTGGATCGATGTCGCGTGGCACACCAAGCGCGAGCAGCGACTTGATCTCCGAGGCGAAGCACAAGCGCCCATTCGCCTTGGACCAGTAGAGCGGCTTGATGCCCAGGCGATCGCGTGCCAGCAGCAGGCGCTCACGCCGCGCGTCCCAGATGGCGAGCCCGAACATGCCGCGCAGCCGGTGCACGAAGCCGTCGCCGTATTGCTCGTAGGCGTGCAGGACGGTCTCGGAATCCGACGACGAGCGAAATTTGTGGCCGGCGCCGATCAGCTCATCGCGCAGCTGGCGGAAGTTGTAGATCTCGCCGTTGAACACCAGCCACACGGTACCGTCCTCGTTGGTCATGGGCTGATGCCCTGCCGCCGACAGATCCAGGATCGACAGCCGGGCGAAGCCAAGATCGACCGCATGATCGCCCTGTGCCCAGGCGTAGGTGCCCTGATCGTCGGGGCCGCGGTGGGCCAGCGCCTTGATCGCCGGGCCGAGATCGAGGGGTCGCGGTCCCGCGTGACCAACGATGCCGCACATCAGGCAGCTGCCTCCGCCAGCACGTCCAGCAAGTCGCGCGCGCAGGACTGCCACGTGTAGCGTCCGGCCTGCGCGATGCCACGCGCCCGCAGCGCAGCCCGGCCCGGAGCGTCTTGCCACAGCCGTACGATTGCGGCGGCGATCTCGTCCGGATCAAAGGGATCGAAGTACACCGCGCCGTCGCCGGCCAGCTCGGGCATCGACGCCAGCCGCGAGGCCAGGTTCGGGGCGCCGGCGGCCATGCCCTCGATGAGAATGTTGGGGAAGTTCTCGCACGCCGACGGGAACACGCACAGCTCGGCGGCCGCATAAAGCGGGGGTAGATCCTGATAGGCGACGCTGCCCAGCAGGCGGACGCGATCCCCGACGCCTTCGCGCGCGATGGTGCGTCGGACGGCGGCGGCATAGTCGGCCTCGTGCTCGGCGCCCGCGATGGCCAGCGAGACATCCTCGGGAAGCGAGGGCAGCGCGCGCGCGAAGCCAACAACCAGCTCGACCAGATTCTTGTAGCAGTAGAACTGCGACACGCACAGCAGGTAGCGGCCGGCAAGGCCAGGACGAGGTAGCACCTCGGCCGTGCGCGCACGCGCCGCCGGATTGAAGGCTGGATCGCGGCCCAGGTAGATCCGGCGTGCGCGTGTCCTCGCTGCGCCGAGCAGCGGCTCGATGACCCCACGCGCGAAGTCCGAGATGAAGACTGTGCGCTTCGCGAGGCGCGCCGAGAGCAGCCCCCCGTAGCGCAGCGCCAGCAGGCGCTTGCGG
>JANPFD010000266.1:0-64276 GCA_031423255.1 Myxococcales bacterium
CTCCCAGTAACCAACCAGGGCCGGCCGGTCTCCCTGGACGAGTACCTTCCGGTCGCCGAGGCGGCTCGTATCGCTGCGTTCGCTCCGGCGACCATTCGGAGCTGGATGGCCGCCGGTCGCCTCCGGCGTTACCACGCGGGCCGTGACCTGCGCGTCCGTCGCGCCGACCTCGAGCAACTGCTGCGCACTCCGGTGTCCGACGCCAGCCGCCCCGAGAACGACAACTGCACACCCGAGCAAGCGGCCGACAGGTTTCTGCGTCGGCGCCGGCCATCACCCTGAAGCACTGACGGACCGCCCGCCCCGGCCCCCCATCGCGGCCATTTAACGTTGCGGGTGAACTTAACCTGATGTCATAATCGGCAAAGACGTTTGCAGAGCCACTCCCCCCGCCTCCGCAGGCCACAGGAGCGGCTCCTCCACGTCCTGGAACACGGGACCGTCTTCTTCTCCGATCACGCTCGTGCCGAGATGCAGAACGACCACGTCACCGAAGCCGAGGCACTCCTCGTCCTGCGAAGCGGCGTCGTGGAACCACCCGAACTGGTGAGAGGTACCTGGCGGTACCGCGTTCGCGTCGCGCGATCGGTCGTGGTCGCAGTCTTCCGTGGTGACGACCAAGCCGTCGTCGTCACGGCCCGGAGGCGACGATGAGCAAGCGAGCCAGCAAGGGCATCGTCTGCACAGAGTGCGGGTCGGTCATGAAGACGACGCGTGAAGCACATCGGTACGCTGTCGCGCGCGGCTGGACCGTCACCCTCAAGTCGGTGCCCGTGAATCGCTGTCCCGAGTGCGGTCACACCGAAGTCGGGATTGAACGACCGAACGCGCTGAAACGGACGATCGCTCGGGAGGTCATCCGCAAGCGCGGCGCCTTGTCCGGCTCGGAGGTGCTCTTCCTGCGGCAATACCTGGGGATGAGTGGGCGGGTCCTCGCGCGGACGCTCGGGGTAACCGACGTCTCCGTGTCGCGTTGGGAGCGTCAGCACCTGCAGATCGGGCCGGTTCCGGACCGTCTCCTGCGCACTGTCTTCGCCCTCAAGAGACTCGATGGCGAGTGATTCCCGGTCGAGGTCCTCGTTGAGATCACGGGCCCGGCGGAACCCCTGCGCCTGGTGGTGGGACTCGGCCGCGACGGCGAATGGACCCTCACCGCATAGACGTCAGAAAGGAGAGACGACATGCGCAGCCTCTAGGTGAAGCAGAACAACCTCTGGGCCCGGTACAAGGACGAGTCCGGGAAGTGGTCCAACGCTCCCACGCCCTACCGTGTCGGCGACGAGGTGAAGGCGCGGCGATTTGTCGTGCGTCTCGAGACCGGGGCGAAAGCCATGGCCGGCGCTCTGCGCGGAGGTTCAGAAGCTCCAGATCGAGCTACGCGAGGCACCGGTCCTCGACGGAGAGGCGAGCCGGTTTGCTACTACTGCCGCAAAGGGCAGGAATCGTTGGCGAAAACTTGTGACCCCACCGGGAATTGAACCCGGGATTACGCCGTGAGAGGGCGCCGTCCTAACCGCTAGACCATGGGGCCGAAGGAGTCGGGAAACTACTTCTCGGTCGCGCATCAGTCAAGGAGTCGCCTGCGCGGCCCCAAGCGTCATCCTGCTTACGAAGTGTGCACGGAAAGTCGCGCGAATTGTGGGGTTCTGTCGTCACAACACACCCTTGCGTCCGACATCGCGACGAGCCCACCATTGCACCATGACGTCGAAAACCATCCTCCTCGTCGAGGACGATTTCGCCATTCGCGACGTCATCCAGGATCTTCTCGAGACCGAAGGCTTCGACGTCGTGCCGGCGGCCAACGGCAAGCAGGCCCTCGACTACTTGCAAGACGGCCAGTCGCGTCCGGATCTGGTGATCCTGGATCTGATGACGCCGATCGTGACCGGCTGGCAGGTCCTGGACACGCTGCGACGGCATCCGGATCTCTTGCACGTGCCCGTCATCGTGGTCACCGCCGCCCAGGCGAACCGCCCCTCGGGAGCGACGGAACTGCTGTCGAAGCCCTTCCGCCTCGACGACCTCTTCGAGTCCGTTCACCGCCACCTGCACTGAGTTACTTCAGGGTGCGGATGTAGAGGATCAGCGCCTTGACCTGATCCTCCTCGATGATCCCGACGTAGGACGGCATGCCGACGTCCTTGCCGACGAATTCCTGGATGACCCGCTTGCTGGGATCGTAGATCGACTCGTGCAGGTAGGAGTCGTCGGCGACGACCTCACCGCCGTCGCCGAAACGCCGCTTCGAGCCGAAGAGGCCCTTCCAGGTCGGGCCGTTGCGCCCCTGGGTGGTGCCGTCGGGCGAGTGGCACGAGACGCACCCGAGCCGCAACGCGATCTCCTGGCCGGAGGCGGCGGTCACCGCGATCGCCTCGTGGCGCACGACCGCCGTACGCGGCGGCACCGGCAGGTCCAGCCCCTGGAACTCCGCCCTCAGCGCCTCGTTGGCGCGCGGCTGCGCGACGGTCAGGTACACCTCGTCGACGAACTCCTGTCCCCGTGCCGTGCGCACGCGGTAGACCACGTGCATCTGCATCGCCGGCCGCATGTCGTCGACCATGACGAAGACGGACTTCCGGTCCTCGGACAGACGGGCGCCGTGGACGTACAGCTCTTCTTGCCCGGCCTTGCCGTCGAGCCGGTAGAAACCCGACCCGTAGCTCGCGGTCCGCGCGTAATTCCATCGCCGGACGTTGTAGCGTTCCACCGCGCTGGCCGCCGGATCCAGGGGCTCGGCGAAGCGGATCAGGACGCCCTTGCTGTCCGATCGCACATCGATCGGCGAGGCGTCGGGCGCGCCGGTGTACCGAACCCGGAACATCCCGCTCAGCCGCTGCGACGTCCCGCCCCACAGCTGGAAGCCGACCGCATACAGCTGCTGATCCACCGGGTTCATGGCCGCCTTGAGCAGCGCGGCCGGGAACGGGATCTGCAGCCGGTGAGCCGCGCCCTGTTCCTCGTCGACAAAGATGCTGACCAGCCCGCCGACGTTGTAGTCGAGGCAGAGGAGGTGTCCATTGATCGGCCCCATCTTGTCGCCGGTCACCCAGACCTGCCCCGCCGCCGATTGCACCACGTGATGCGGGAGCCATGTGGCCGGCTCACGCACCGTCGGAAAGGCACCGGTCGCTCGCGGATCGCGGAAGCCGAAGAACGACCCCGGGCGGACCACATACACCGGCGACGAGGGCACCCATTGGCCCTGCTGGTCGCTGGCGGTCAAGAGGCCCGTCTTCGGGTTGATGCCCAGGTACGGCTGGCGCAGGCCGGTGGCCACCAATTCCATCCTGCGGCCGTCGGGCGACAGTCCGACCACCGTGCCGTTCAGCTTGCCCAGCGAGTCCTTCTGCTGGCCTCCCTTGGCCAGGTAGAAGCCGCCGTCGGGCCGCAGCACCATGTCCATCGGAAACTCGCGCGTCTCCGCGGTCTGCGCCGGCAGGTCCGAGAAGTTCTCGTAGTAGTCGGCCTCGCCATCATTGTTCAGGTCGTGCAGCTGCACGACGCCGTTGCGGGTGAAGGTGAAGATGGCGCCGTTGCGCACGACCACGCTCTGCGGCTCGTTCAGCCCCGAGGCAAAGCGGCGCCACTCCAGTCGGGCAAGCCCACGATCGATGCCCGAGACGATCCAGATGTCCCCGTCGATGGTGGCCACCACGCCCCGCCCGTCCGGCAGAAACGTGATCCCCGACAGGCGCACGCGCCGGCGCCAGGGATTCGGCTCGGGCAGCGTCAGGTCGTCGACGGCAAACGCCCCACCCCACAACTCGCGGCCCGTGGTGACCGCGGTGGCTGTCCAGCGCCGAGGCCCTCCCCGCCCGAACGGCTCGAGCGCCACCCGGCCCTTCGGGATGGCGGCCTCGCCACGCTGGAGCGAGACGCGGAAGGTGGCGCCTGCCGCGCGCTTCGGCAGCGCAAGCGTCAGGTAACGTCCCTCCTCCACCGACAGCGCCGCGCCAGCAGGAGCGCCGCTGGTGGTGGCGGTGAGGCGCTCTCCACCTGCCTCGACGACCAGCTTCGCGGCGGCCTTCGTCGCCACCCGAGCGCCGTCGGGGAGCTGCGCGAGCACGAGCCGGCGCTGCGTCTCGAGGTTCGACACGCGGATGGTGCGCGCCACGCCGCCGGCCACCGCGGACAGCTGCTCGCGTACCTCGGCGCCGAGCGCCGTGTAGGCCACCGTCGTTCGCGGCCCGTCGAGGTAGAGGCCCGTCCACCGTCCCATCGCCTCCGGCAGCGGCCCCCGCCCCACCTCCTTCGGATTCGGCGCCGGCGTCCGCGGATCCTCGATCCGCTGCCCTTCCCCCACCCACCCGGGATAGATGCCGTTGCCGAACAGCGCCTCGCCCTGCGGCTTCGGGGCATCACGCTGCCCCTCGGGCGCCTTGGTGTGCGGGTTCTTGTAGGACAGCGGGGCGATCCCTCGCTCGGTCAGAAAGCCACCGCGCCACGCCACCGACAGGCGCAGCAAGTCACTGTCGAAGCAGGCGTTCGTGTCACCGCCCAGCTTCAGGCAATTCCCGCGGACGGTCAGATTGTCCGCTGGCGAGAAGATCCCGCTCGCCCGCCCGTCCACCGTCGATGCCAGATACGGCAGGTCCGGCTCGGCGAAGTCGGCGAAGGTCGTCTCGCCGATCCGCCCCAGCGCCCACTGCACCCCGCGCGCCACGAACTGCCGGAACCCCGGATTCTCGAAGTCGGTGGGAAAGCCGAGCGAAGTGAAGAAGACGCGGCTCCCACCCACCATGTGGGTCCAGGCGACCGGTTGCTCGATCGCCTTGCCGTTCTCGACGGCCCGACCACGCAGCAGGATGTCGATGCCCGGCGCCTGATCCGGGAACCGATACAAGGTTCCCCCGCTGTGGAACTTCAATCGCTCGGGTCCAAGAATCGGATGCGGCGCCCTGCCATCGGGAACGAACACATCCGTGCCGTCCTTGTTGCCGTAGTGCCCGGTGTAGTGGGCGCCTAGCACGTCCATGTCCCATGTCCGCCACTCGGCGAAGCCAGGGCGCGGCGTCCCGCTGCGCAGGGAGAAGGCGTGGCTAGCGGTGCGGATCCCGACGATCGGCTTGCCCGCCGCCAGGTGCCGTCGAATCACGTCCAGCTGCGCCGGCGTCGGCGTGTGGCGCCAGACGCTGATGAACAGGAGATCCGCGTCCCGGGCTTTTTCCAGGCCCGGGAACCCGTTCGGGTCGCGTGGTGGCGCCAGGATGAACGTGCTCTTGATGCCCAGTGGCTCCAGGTCGCGCTTCGCGAAGACAGGCAGCGTCTCGGCGGTCTTGTACTCCTCGTCGGCGATCAGGAAGGAGACCTGCGCCGCCGGCGGCGCGGGGCCTGCGGCGGCCAATAGCGCGGCGAGCGCAACCATCCACGTCATGAAGGACCGATCGTAAGAGCCCTTCGTTGTAAAAAACACACAAAATTCGTAGATTTTTGGTGGTGACCCGGACGCCCCACGTCGCCCTCCTGATCGAGACCTCGAAGGGGTACGGGCGCGGCCTGCTGCAAGGCATCGGCCAGTACGTGGTCGAGAACGGGCCCTGGTCGCTGACCTTCGAACCGAGAGATCTCTTCAGCTCGCCGCCGGCCTGGCTCCGGACGTGGAGAGGCGACGGCATCATCGCGCGCCTGTCGACTCCCACGTTGGCGCGCGCGGTGCTCCGCCTCGGCGTGCCGGTGGTCAACCTCAGCTCGGCCTTGCCGGCCCTGGACGTCCCTCGCCTGGAGGCCGACACCGACGCCGTCGCCGACCTTGCTCTGAGCCATCTGGTCGAGCGGGGGTTTCGACGATTCGGGTTTCTGGGTGACACCGCCAGCTTCCCGGCCTGGTCCCGGCGGATGGGGCGCAGCTTCCTGCGCGCAGTCCGGGCCACCGGCTACCGCTGCGAGTTGTTCCGGGGCAGCATGAACCGCTCGTGGCACCGCGACCAGGGCGCTCTCGGTCGCTGGGTCGCCTCGCTGCCGAAGCCGATCGCCGTGCTCGCCGTCAACGACGCGCGTGGCGAACGCCTGCTGGCCGCCTGCCGCCGCCTGGATGTGGCCGTCCCCGACGAGGTGGCGGTCCTCGGCTACGAGAACGACGAACTGGTCTGCACGCTGGCGACACCGCCGCTGTCCAGCGTGGTGCCGAACACCACCCTCGTCGGGTACGAGGCGGCACGTCTGCTGGACCAGCTGATGGCCCGCACCGCTCCCCCGGGAAAACACGTGCTGACCTTCGTCCCGCTCTCGGTCGCCACCCGGCAATCGACCGACGTGCAGGCGCACACCGATCCTCTGGTGGCTCAGGCGCTCCGCTTCATCCGCGAGAACGCCTCCGGGGGAATCCAGGTGCGTGACCTCCTGCCCCAGGTCCATGTCTCGCGAACGACGCTGGATCTGCGGTTCCGGCAAGCGCTCGGCCGCACGCCTCACGACGAGATCCTGCGCGTGAAGCTGGAGCGCGCCTGCGATCTTCTGGCCCAGACGCAGTTGAAGACCCTCGCCGTCGCCGAGAAGGCAGGCTTCCGCCACCTCGAGTACATGGGTGTGGTGTTCCGCAGGAAGCTCGGCCTGACCCCGGGTCAGTACCGGAAGCGGTTCGCGCGGTAACGTCAGTCCCAGGCGCCGGCCATCACCCTGGCGTGGCGCTCGCGTGCAAACTTGTTGATCGAGCTGGCGAGGTTGGCCGCGCCACCACAGAAATCGATGTACTTGGGGTCCGAGCGCGCCACCGCCGACTGTGCGACCTCCTCGCGGACATACCCCGCCGCCGCCTCGTCCACGAGACGAGCCACCACCTCGGGGTGCAGCGGCTTGCCGGGCGCGCTCAGCTCGACGATGTTCCGCTTCAGCTCATCCCGGTAGGTCTTGTAGTAGGCGTCCTTCAGGTGGTTCCACATCTTCTTGTTCGGGCCATCGTCGCGGTTGTTCCGGTTGCCCTCCTCGCCGACGTAGAACGAGTTGGTCCACGTGGGCAGGCCGAACAGCGCCGTCATGCCGCCCATCTGCAGATCCATGTCCCAGGGGATCATCATCCAGCGCCCGTCGGCGCGCCGGTACAGATAGTGGTTCTGGTAGAAATCGTCCCACGGCCCCATCCAGCTGAGCACCGCCATGTAGTGGTGCAGCGCCGGCAGGTCGAAGTGGGTCTCGAAGAAAGGTCGCAGCATGCGGCTCGCGCGCGCGGCGGCGAGCTGCCCTGTCAGCGCCGACATCTCGGCGGAGGTGCTCTTCCAGTCCAGCGTCTTCCGGTCGTAGGTGTACGTGATCCGTTGCTCGACGCTGTAGCCGCACGCAGGTTCGAGCGGCCGCTCGTCGCCATAACCGTACGGGCCGATGTCGTACCAGGAGCCGACCGACTTGAAGAGATCGCCGATCACGTGCTTCTTGCCGAAGAACCGCTTCAGCATTTCCTCGCCGACGCGCTCGTACTCGGCCATGTAGTGGTAGTAGCGGCCGTTCAGGTAGACACGGGCGTAGGAGACACGGCTCGCCGGGACACCGGCCAGTTCGTACATGCGGCCGCCAGCGGCGGTGATGAACCCCTGGCAGGCCTGGCCGAGCTTGTTCAGGATGACGTCGCGCTTGCCCTCGAACGGCTGGTAGCGCGGAAAGTACAGGCGCCAGCCGAGCGCGCGCATCTGGCGGGGCCGCGGCGTGGGCTGCTCCGCGACAGGCCACATCTCATTCGTCAAGGTGGCGCCGCCGCCCCGGTTGAACCAGCTGCCCTGGTAGCGCGTCATCACGTCGTACACCTTGCCGTCGACGACGAACACGGCCGGGACGCGATCGTTCCAGGCCGGGTTGACCTGGCACTGGTTGGCCGGCACGCGTCCTGCGGCGATGAAGCCCTCCATGCGGCCCCAGTTCGCTCGCGAGATGAAGATCTGGTAGGCGCGGGTTCGTCCGGGGAGTTCGGGACTGACGAAGGTCGCGTGCCAGCGGTACGGGTCGGACTCGCGCGGCGAGATCACCTTGCCCTCCTCACCGAGGATCCGGAAGCGGATGATCGCGTTGGTTGTCTCGGTGGGCAGCTGGGCCGGCAGCGGCAGTCGGCTGCGCGGCTCGTCCTCCTTCTCGATGTCGTCGACGAAGTATTCGAGCGTCGCGGGGCCGGGCCGTGACAGCTCGACGCGCACCAGTCCGTCCGTGACCTCCAGCCTCTCGACGATGCGAAGCGGTTCACCCCGGACCGAGTTCGCCGCTCCGGGCGTGGCGCCGTCGATGGGCGAGGCGGTCCACGTCGAGGGCTGCGCGCCCGAGGCGTCGAAGCTGACTCGCTCCAAGGATCGCCCCTTGGACTGATGATTGCCCCTCCAGTCGGGCGGGAGCCATGCCTCGCCCGCACCGAGCGCGTCGGCGCCGATCGGCCAGGGGAAGGCGTCGTCGTACAGCGCGGACTCGACCTGCTGGCCGAGCTCGTCGGCCAGAGTGATCTGCCCGCCGCCGTTGTCGAGCTGCCCTTCGTAGGGACCTAGCACCGTCGCCGGGTCGAGGCCGTACACCTTCGCCAGGTCCCGCGGCGACCGGGCCACCACGGCGAAGGCGCCGCCGGGAAGGACGTAGCCGTCGGGAAAGCGGTAGTCGATCTCGCCCTTCAGGTTCCATCCGCCGAGCGACACGGCGCTGTCCGAGCGATTGTGGACCTCGACGAACTCGTGCAGGTCCTCCGCCCCCTCCTGTGCCGGGTGGTACATGATCTCGGAGATCACCACCGGCGGCGCCCGGCGACCGTCCGCGCAGGCGACGAGGGCAACCACCAGCCAGAACGGAGTGCGCAACATGCGGTGTCGCGTACTCGTATTGCAAACGTCGTACCCCCGCCGGGCCAGTCGCACCGCGCGCTCCTGACTCTGCGACCTGTCACCTGGTGACACGTATACAGGGTGACGTTTCGGGCTAGAGGCGGTCGAACTCCAGCTTGACCACCGGCACGCTGTTCGCCAGTTCGGCGATGGGAAGCTTGCGCAGGCGCAGGTACGGCTTGCGCTCGGCGTGACCGCTCGGCACCACGTCGACCGCGAACTCGACGGGCCGCCCGGTGTTGAGCAGGGTCGCTCGCTTCGGCGCCACGGCGATGGGCGCCAGCTTCACTCCCTCCGAGGTCGGAACGTCGTTCAGGTGCACGTAGATCGTGGTACCGCGCCGGGTGAGCAGCACGCCGCGGTTGGATGTCATGCGCGACGCCGGCTCGACCCCGCGCACCGACTCCTCGACCGCGCTGTACCAGCGGCCGATGCGTCCCAGGATCGCCGTCTCGTCCGGACCGATCGTGCCGTCAGCGCGCGGGCCGACATTCAGAAGGTAGTTCGCGTCGCGCGCCAGGTAGCGATCGATGCTGCGGATGAGGTGCCGGTCGCCGTAGTAGTCCTCGTCCTTGCGAAAGCCCCAGCTCTCGGTGCCGACGGCCTGGCACGCCTCGGTCGGCCGTTCCAGGGCCACCGCGTCGTCCTTCTCGAAGTCGCGCTCGGGTGTGCCGAAGTCACCCTCGTCGAAGCCGCGGTTGTTGATCACCGCCTTGGGCTGAAGCTTGCGGATCATCTGGTTGATGCTCGGGTCCTGATGCTTCGGAACATTCATGTCCCACCAGAAGCCGTGGATCTCGCCGTAGTTCGTGCACAGCTCACGAACCTGCGCCTTCAGGAACTCGAGGTACCGCGCCCAGTCCGGCTTGTCGCCCGGCTGCGGCGGTAGCTCGTGGTGGCGGCCCTGGTTGGGGTAGCTGCGGTGATGCCAGTCCACGACCGAGTAGTAGAGGCACAAGGGCACCCCGCGCTTGTGGCAGGCGGCCGCCAGCTGGGCGAGCACGTCCTTGCCGTAGGGCGTGTTCATGGTGTTGTAGGCGGTCTGCTTCGTGTCCCATAGGCAGAAGCCGTCGTGGTGCTTGGTGGTGAAGCACAGATATTTCATGCCGGTCGCCAGCGCCAGGTCGAGCCATGCGTTGGGATCGAACCGGATCGGATTCCACTTCTTCGTCAGGGTCTCGTACTCGGCGCGTGGCACCCGGGCGCGCCACTGGGACTGCTCGTGCCAGGCGGGGATGGCATACAGGCCCCAATGGACGAACATCCCGAAACGCTTTTCGAAGAACCAGTCCCGACCGTCGCCGAAACGGGGCATGGCGGCGCGTGACACGCGTGGCGCGAGCGCCAATGCCGCCGCGGAGCCCAGGAGATCACGCCTCGTCAATTTGGTTGCCATCACCCGCGACCATACACGTCTAGGGAGCCGCCGGATCGGCGCACCACTGAACGGCGGCGTCGAACAGCATCCATCCCTCGTCGGTCATCATGGCGGACGCGTTGCCGCGCATCGGGAGCGCCACCCGCCGGGCCGGCGCGGACAGCCCGAACATCTCGGCCCCGCCCTCGTAAGCAAAGATGGTCGCGCGCGTCGGAAAGCCCGGCACATTCGCCACCCAGGCTGCGTTCAGGTTCGGCGTGCCCCAGTTCAGCTGCACCCATTTGCCCGTGAACTTCACCGTGCCGGCGAGGCCAGCGGCCAGTGGATGATGAGAGTCCTTGATGAACAGGTGTCCGGGCGGGCTGACGTAGAAGCCGCACTCCTCGTTGTTGCCGCAGGGCCCGCTCATCCCCACGTCGTCGAACAGGAACCACTCCATCACCACCAGCGGCACCGGCAGCGTACGCAGCCAGTTGTCGGTGAAGTCCTGCGAGCTGACGCTGTCCGAGACGACGACGAGGTCGCTCTGCCGCGCCTCGGCCTCGACCTGGGGCCCTTGCTTGAGCACCGCCACCTCGAAGCCCAGCTTCTCGAGGCGTGCCTTCATCGCCCGGTCCGAGCCGTTCATGCCGGCGCCATCGACGTTCGTCTCGTTGTCACTGCCGGTCAATAGCGCGACACGCCCACCCGGCGCCCGGGCGCCGCCGACGGGCTCGGCTCCGTTCGTGGTCTGCGCGTAACGCCCGGCTGCGACCTCCTGGGCCGACCCGCCTCGATGGGAACCGAAGCGCACCGAACCCCGCTCGACGTCGAGACGGGTGGTCCTGTCCATCACCGACAGGGCGAACCGCGAGACCCGCGCGACCACCTCTCCGTGCGGCGTCGACACGATCATGGGCGAATCGGGAGGCGCAACATCGGCCTCGACCCGACCGCGCGTGATGAAGATCTGGTTCGCGGCCAGGGGCACCAGCGAGGAGTTGCCGCGCATCCGCACGCGGGTCGCCTCGCCGTAGGTCAGCGTGACCGCGCTGTCGCCGCCGGTGGTGACCAGCGCCTGGCCGATCTGGATGACCGCCCCGGGCCGGGCCGTGACGCCCGGCTTGCCGACGACGAACGCTGCGCCTTCGACCTTCTCGATGCGTGGACCGCGCTCGTCGACCTTCGCTTCCGGCTGCCGCCTGGGACGATCGAGTTCCCGCGGCTCGTCCGAGGCAACGCCCGTCGAGGAGTTCCGGCGCTCCGGCGCCCGCGCCAGCTGTCTGTCCCGCACCAGGAGCCCCGTGACACCGACGCCGACAACCACCGCGGCCGCCAGCGCCCAGTGGGCTGGCCGCCAGGACCGCCCCGCCTCGACGCGCTTGGTGCGCGACATGGTCTTCTCGATGAAACGGTTGGCCTCCCGTGCGCCGCGCAGCTGCTGGAGCACGCGGTTGGTGAAATCCCGGCGCTCGGGCGAGAAGGTCCGGCTGAGCAGGTTGTCGAGCAGCAACTGGTCCTTGACGAGCCGCGCCGCTTCCGGGTCCGTCCGCAGCGCCTCGAGCAACGAGTCGGCCTCGGCCTCGTCCCACTCCCGGCCGTGGTCGAGCAGCCTTGCCAGCAAGCGCCGGTGTGGCTTCACTGGGTCAGCTCCTGCGGCAGGCTGCGCGCCATGCACCCGCGCAGCGTCTCGCGCAGACGCAGCATCGCCACGCGGATCGCCCCCGAGGATCGGCGGAGCCGCTTTCCGATCTCCTCGGCCGATTCGTCATCCTGGTAATACCAGCGCAGCATCTCCTTGTAGCGGTCCGGCAGGCTCTCGATGCAGCGGCCGAGCGCCGCCAGCAGCATCTCGTCGGTGGCAGGTTGCTCCAGCGCCGAGGACTCGCGGTCCAGGGCGCGTCCCAGTTCCTCCCAGTGCCGCAGCATCCGTCCCTTGGTGCGGAAGTAGTTGTTGCACATGTTGCGGGCGATGCCGCGCAACCACGCCAGCGGCTCCACCTCCGCGGGCCGGCGCTCGGACTCGCGGTGATAAGTCAGGAACACCTCCTGGGCGATGTCGTCCACATCCCCCAGAAGCACCCCCGTCCCGGCCACATAGCAGCGGACGCGATCCTGGTACGCGACCAGGAGCTTCATGAACTCGCCGTCGGTCACGAGCGCAGCCCGGGCAGCCCCCCTGCGTCCGCCGGGATGATCTTGCCACTCTGGAGTGGCACGTCGGTGCGACCGAACGTCTGCACGTCGTCGAGCCCCATCGCGTTGCACAGTGACACGAGAAGCGGGCTGTGCGGGTAATTCTGGAACTGGAGGAACCGTCCGGTGTTCAGCTGGCCACCGGCACTTCCGGCCAGCAACCAGGGGTTGTCCATGGTCTGGTGCGCGCCGGGCAGTCCCGAAAGTTCCCAGTTCCATGCGACGACGCTGTTGCTCAGCACCGAGCCGCCCGCCTCGGGGATCTGCTTGAGCTTGTTCAGCAGGTACGCGAAGCGCGAGACGTACCACTTCGTGCGCTGGTGCCGGCGATCGTTCGCCGCCGCGTCCGAGGAGTGCCCGTCCTGGTGCGCCTCCTCGGTCTGTCCCAGCCAGCTGTGGATGATCCGCCCTCCCGCGCGCGACAGCTGCAAGGTCATGACGCGCGTCAGGTCGCAGGCGAACACCGCCGCGATGATGTCCATGTGCAGATCGACGATCTTGGGATAGTTCGCGTCCTTGGTCGGGTCGAGCGTGCCTGACGGCAGGTTGACCTCGCAGGTCGCCGCGGCCGCGCCGGCCTGGATCCGTCTTTCCACCGCACGCACCGCCTCGAGGTGCGCCTTGATCTTCTCCTGGTCGTCGCGGCCGACCTTCGTCGACACGGCGCCCAGTTGTCCCTGCACCAGGTCCAGCACGCTTCGACGCTCGGCCCGCAGCCGCTCGAACTCGGGCCCCTTGACGCCGGCATTCGCGAAGATCGCCTTGAACGCCTTGTAGGGATCCTGGAACGGGTCAACCGGCTGTCCAGGTGCCTGGTACGAGATGCGGCGAGTGGGATTCGGCGTGCCGTTGAACGCCCCGAGCGCGATCGACTTGAACGGCGTCTGCACCTTCGGGTGGATCCGCTGCGCGATCAGCTGATCGACCGAGGCGGAGTCCATCCACCCCAGCACCTTGGAGCCGCCCAACCCGAAGTCGTCGAAGTCGCCGCGTGGCAACGCCATCGCGGTGAACGAACTGGCGATCGCCTTGGCGTGCCCGCTGCCTGGCCCGGGCGCGTACCGGCCCGGTGTCTTGTCGAGCCCCTTGATGATCGTCAGCTGCGACTTGAACGGCTCGAGTGCCTCCATCGCCGGGGCCAGCGTGAAGTTCGTCTCGGTCCCCGTCGGGTCCCACAGGCTCGGCACGGGCGCGTCGGGCGACCAGATCAGCACCAGCCGGCGGCGCGGCTCGGCTGCCTCGACGTCGTCGGCCAGCAACGGCACGAACGGAGCGAGAGCCGTGCCGCGCAGGAGCGTTCGTCGCGAGAACTTCATTGCACCCTCCGTAGTCGGAACGCGTCCATGCTGGCGATGGCCACCATCAGCTCCTTGACGTCACCCTGCGGTCCGAGCGCGACCCGCAGCGCATCCACCGAGCAGGCATCCTGCGCCGCCTCGAGGCGACCCATCGCGAACCGGAACACCTGGGTGGCAACGCACTGGTGAACCTCGATGCTGCCCGCCAGCCGCTTGGCCAGCTCGACTCCTCCCGTGAAACGGCCGTCGATGCCCTGGGTGCCCACCAGCTCGCCGCTGGCGTCCACCGTCTGGCCCTCTTCCTTGGTCCGGTACTTCCCGATCCCGTCGTAGTTCTCGAGCCCGAAGCCCACCGGGTTGATGAGGCGGTGGCATCCGGCGCATTCACCGGGCGCCGTCTTGCGCTCGAGGCGCTGCCGCGTGGTCAGCCCGGCCTCGAGCGGTGGCGGCGTATCGTCGACCGTCGGTGGCGGCGGGGTCAGCTGCTGGCAGAGAAACTCTGTCCTCACCAGCACTCCGCGATGCACCGGCGACGTCTGATCGATGTGGGCGTGCATCGACAGCACGCTCCCTTGGGTCAAGACACCCGCGCGCTGGGCGGGATTCAGGTCGGTCTTCGTCCAGGCCGTGGTCCCGCCCGCCGGCGCCGGCAAGCCGTAATGCGCGTGCAGACCGCCGCTCAGCATCGAGTACGGCGCCGTCAGCAGCGTCTGCAGCCGACCATCGTCCACATACAGGACCTGCTCGAAGAACCGTGAAGTCTCCTCGACCATCGTTTCCATCAACGACTGCGTGTACGCGGGATAGATCTTCTTGTCCTTCGTGACCCCCGGCAGATCGCTCACGTTCAGCCACTGCGCCGCGAAGCGCTTCATCACGCTGTGGGCCTTGCCGTCCTTCAGCATCCGGCGGGCGTGGGTGGCCAGCGTCCCCGGCACCTTCAGCTTGCCCAGGGTCGCGTCCGCGAGGAGCGCCGAGTCCGGCAGGCCGTCCCACAGGAAGAACGACAGCCGGTGCGCCAGCTCCCGGTCGTTCAAGGCCACCACCTCACCGCTGCCGTCGCCCAGCTCCATGCGGTACAGGAACTGGGGCGACTGGAGCATCGCCTGGATGACGACGCGAATACCGTCGGCGAACGTCTGACTGGCGGCGATCTGCCCATGCAGCGTCGCGAACTGGTTCACCTCGGCGTCGGTGAGAGACCGCCGGAAGGCGCGCTCGCCGAACTTCACCACGAAGTCGCGCGCGCACGACGCCGTCCCCGCCGAACAGCCGACCAGCGCGTCCACCTTCGCCACGGCCGCCGAGGCCAGCAGTTCGGCCGCGTCCATGTACTGCTGGACGTGAAGCTCGGTCAGCGGCGAGCGAGCGTTCGACACGTACGAGCCGATCAGCTCGTCCGACGGCAGGTCGACCGCCGGCACGGTGGTGGTCACCTTCAACAAGTCGGCGGTCACCCTCTGGTACTGTTGCCGGGTCAGCCGCCTCATCGGGAAGTAAGCCACGTCGGGGGTCTTGCCTGCGCAAGCTGCCGCGGGCACGACCGGTCCGATGCCTGTTCCGCCTCCGGTGCCGCCGCCCCCCGGGACGACTCCTTCTCCGCCGGCACCGCTCTCGTCGTCGCCAGCTCCATCCTCCTCGCCAATCGACCCCAGACATCCAGCGGCGCAGACAAGCCAGACCGACAACGCTCGCTTCATGCGTCGATCTGGTCCACCTCGATCGAAACGTTACGGGCGCAGCGCGTCAGCCATCAGCGAAAATCGGTCAGATGACGCCGGCGCCCCCGCCTGGGGCTACCGTCCCGCTCTTGCTGACACTCCACGCAGCATTCGACGTAGGGCATCGCCTCCAGGCGGCGCCCTATCGGGTCGCCACATTCGGCGCACAGGCCGAAGTCTTCCGGAGTCTCCTCGAGACGCTTCAGCGCCCCCACGACGCGCGCCAGGACCGCCGTGCGCTCACTGTTGCGGGTCGAGGCGATGACCTGGCTCATCTCCGTCAGCGGCTGCGCGTCCTCGTCGGCGCCGGTCTGATCGATCGGCACGTCGCCACCACCGACGATCTCGGTCCTGAGGGCGGTCAGCTTCTGCTTCCAGCGGGTGATCTCCCTGGGAGTCACGGGGCCATCTTTCACACGCGCCAGGGGTCCACCAGGCCAACGGACCAGCAGCGACGTCAGCTTCGACCTGTCGCTCGGCCCTTAGGCCCCTGGTGGTTCGGGGACTAGGATTCGAACCTAGATAGGCAGATCCAGAATCTGCCGTCCTGCCGTTAGACGATCCCCGAAAAAGGTCCGCTATTTCTAGCAATCGCGCCATGAGTGTCAAGCTTGCCGGGTGTTAGGATCGATGTTAGGGACGGTGCACGATGGAGCTGAGCTTCTGGGCTGCGACCGACGTCGGCAGGAAGCGCGAGCACAACGAGGACAACTTCTTGATCGACAAGAAGCTGTCCCTCTTCGTGGTGGCGGACGGAATGGGCGGACACGCCTCTGGTGAGGTGGCCTCCCACATAGCGGTCCACGAGTTCCGCAAGTCGATCGACGCGAAGCGTGAGGTCCTGTCGGGCTTCGCGAGCGGCGACGGAGCCACGGTCCAGGACGTGCTGGCGCTGCTGGAGCAGGCGGTGCAGACCGCCGGCCACGCCATCTTCAACCGCGGCCGACACGAGCCCGACAAGCGCGGCATGGGGACCACCATCTCGGCGATGCTGGTCGTCGGCGAGCGCGGTTTCATCGCACACGTGGGGGACAGCCGCATCTACATGATCCGCCAGGGGCAGGTGGTCCAGCTCACCGAGGACCACTCGCTGGTCAACGAGCTCATCCGCCGCGGCAAGGTCACGCGAGAGACGCTCGCCAAGTCGCCGTACAGCGCCTACAAGAATGCGGTCACCCGCGCGCTGGGGGTGTACGAGACCGTGCAGGTCGACACCATGGACTTCGAGGCGCTGCCTGGCGACCAGTTCCTGCTCTGCTCGGACGGCCTGCACACCTACCTGGACGAGCCTCAACTGGCGGCCATCGTTGCCGGCCCCCACATCACCACCGTTCCCCAGCAGTTCGTGGACCTGGCGAACGAGCGCGGCGGTCAGGACAACATCACGGCGCTGGTGCTGCGAATCCAGGCCCCGGATGCCGAGGTCGGCGATGTGCGCAGCGAGGAGATCACCCGCAAGGTCGACGTCCTCAAGCAGATGCCGCTCTTCCGTCACCTGACGTACAAGGAAATCCTGCGCGTCCTCAACATGACCGAGGTCGCCGACTACAACACCGGCGAGGAACTGATCCACGAGGGCGACAGCGGCGACGAGATGTACATCCTGCTCAAGGGCAAGATCCGCCTGCACAAGGACGGCGCCTTCATCACCCACGTGCTGCCCGGCGCCCACCTGGGCGAGATGGCCCTCATCGATCGCAGTCCGCGTTCGGTGAGCGCCACCGCCGAGGAACGCTCCCGCGTCCTCATCATGCGGCGCCGCGAGTTCTACGAGATCATCCGTAAGGATCCGCCGCTATCCGTGAAGCTGCTCTGGAGCTTCGTGCAGGTGCTGGGCGATCGCCTGCGCAAGACCACCGCCGACCTCTCCGGCGCACGCCAGGAGGCCACAGCGGCGGACCCGTCGCACGACGTCCTGTTCGATGAGTGAACGCGTCGAGACCGACTCGCTCGGGCCCGTGCGCGTTCCGTCGGCGGCGCTCTGGGGCGCCCAGACCCAGCGGGCGATCGAGAACTTCCCCGTGAGCGGCCTGCGCCTGCCACGGCGACTGATCCGCGCACTGGCGCTGGTGAAGAAGGCCGCCGCCGAGGTGAACAAGGAGTCCGGCCTCCTCGAACCGCGGCTCGCCGACGCCATCATCACGGCCGCCACCGAGGTCGCCGACGGTCGCCACGATGATCAGTTTCCCGTGGACGTCTTCCAGACCGGCTCCGGCACCTCCAGCAACATGAACGCCAACGAGGTGATCGCCAACCGGGCGATCCAGCTCCTCGGCGGGACGGTCGGCACCAAGACGCCGGTCCACCCCAACGACCATGTGAACCGCGGACAGTCGTCCAACGACGTGTTCCCCACCGCCGTCCACCTGGCCGCCGCCGAATCGGTGGAGCGCGATCTGCTGCCAGCGCTGTGCCACCTCGAGGCGGCGCTGGCGGCGAAGACCCGGCAGTTCGATCCCATCGTGAAGGTCGGCCGCACGCATCTGATGGACGCCGTACCGATCCGGCTCGGCCAGGAATTCTCCGGCTACGCCGCGCAGCTGGCGGCGAGCGTCCGCCGCGTCGAGGGAACACGCGCGACGCTGTGTGAGCTGGCGCTGGGAGGAACGGCCGTGGGGACGGGATTGGGCGCGGATCCGCAGTTCGCGCCCAAGGTGATCGCCCGGCTGGCGCAGGCCACCGGGTTGCCGTTCCGCCAGGCACCCAACCTGTTCGAGGCGCTCGCCGCGCGCGACGGGGTGGTCGAGGCTTCGGGAGCGCTACGGGGCACGGCAGTCAGCCTCACCAAGGTGGCGAACGACATCCGGTGGCTCGGCTCCGGGCCGCGCTGCGGGATCGGAGAGATCCGGCTCCCGGATCTGCAGCCGGGTAGCTCGATCATGCCGGGCAAGGTGAACCCGGTGATGGCGGAGATGCTGCTGATGGTCTGTGCGCAGGTGCTGGGAAACGACGCCACGGTGGCGGCTGGCGGGGCGGCCGGCAACTTCGAGCTGAACGCCATGATCCCGGTCATGGCCTTCAACCTGCTGCAGTCGATCGAGATCCTCGCGCGCTCCTGCCGGCTGTTCGCGGACCGCTGCGTCGCCGGTCTGGAGGCGAACGCCGCCCGCAGCGCCGAGTTGGTCGAGCAGAGCCTGGCGCTGGTGACGGCGCTGAACCCGCGCATCGGCTACGATGCCGCCGCGGCCCTGGCCCGCGAGGCGGTCGCCACGGGCAAGACCATCCGCGAGCTGTGCCTCGAGAAGAACGTGCTGCCGCCCGATGAGCTCGACCGCTTGCTCGACCCCCGCGGCATGACTTGATCTGAACATTTGTTCAGTTACACTGGGCCGATGCGCCCGGTGCCGATCTCCAACCCGCCGAACCCATGGTCCAGCACGGCTGTCGATTACCTCGACGAGCCACCGCCCGAGATCAGGCTGACCGTCTACGAGGATCAGTCGCGCAAGATTCTCTCCACCAACGACAGCCCCGACGTCGGCTTCAAGTGGAGCGTGAACCCCTACCGCGGCTGCTTCCACGCCTGCGCCTACTGCTACGCCCGCCCCTCGCACGAGTACCTGAGCTTCGGCGCGGGCACCGACTTCGACCGCAAGATCGTGATCAAGCCGCGCGCGCCCGAACTGCTGCGCGCAGCCTTCAGCAAGCCGAACTGGAAACGCGAGACGGTGGTCTTCAGCGGCGTCACCGACTGTTACCAGCCGCTCGAAGCCTGCTACCGCCTGACGCGCGGCTGCCTGGAGGTGTGCCGCGACTTTGCCAACCCGGTGGGCATCATCACCAAGGCGCCGCTCATCGAGCGCGACCTGGACGTCATCGAGAGTCTCGCCGCCGTGACGGACGTGCACGTCACGCTCAGCATCCCGTTCTGGGACGCCGACAAGGCGCGCGCCATCGAGCCGTACGTCGCCACTCCTGCGCGGCGGATCCGCACCATCGAGGCGCTCGTCCGGCGCGGGATCCCGACGGGCGTGAACGTCGCCCCGGTCATCCCGGGCCTCAACGACGAGGAGATCCCACGCATCCTCGCTGCCGCGCGCGAGGCTGGCGCCAGCAGCGCCGGGTTCGTGCTCCTGAGGCTACCGGGCTCGGTGAAGCAAGTGTTCGAGGAACGGGTGCGCACGGCGCTGCCCCTCTCCGCCGATCGCATCCTCCACCGCATCCGGGAGACACGCGGCGGCAAGCTGTACGACCCACGCTTCGGCATCCGCGGCCGTGGCGAAGGCGCCTACAGCGATAGCATCCGCACCCTGTTCGTGGCCACCGCCCGACGTCTCGGGCTGTCGGTTTCTTGCGCCTAGTTGCCGCGAAGCGAATCGGGCATCGGGATGGTAGCGGCGCACTCCGCACATAGCGGCATCAGGCTCGCTCGTGGCTCGCGCCGGACCAGGTTCGAGCCACCGCACGACGTGCAGACCGCGGGCTCGACAGCCTCGTCGGTCGCGGCTTGGGCTGGCGTGTGTCCGATGCGCGCCAGGCGATCCTTGGTGACGACGCCAACCAGGAAGGTGCCGGTCACCACCGGCAGACATCCGACCGAGTTCTCGGCCATGATGTCGGCCGCGTCGCCAATCGTGGTGTCGGGACCGATGCAGAGCACCGGAGTGGTCATGCACTCGCCGACCAGCGCGCCTTGCCGCGCGACGCGAAGATCATCCTGACAGACGATGCCCGTCAGGCTCCCATCGTCGATCACGAGGAAGTGCCGGATCCGCTTCGTGGCGGCCAGGCGCAGCGCCGAGCCGACGACGGTGTCCGGCGTCAACGTGAACAGTTCGGTCCCCATGACCTCCGCAACACAGCTCGAGGCATCTTTGTCACCGGGCTGTTGCTGCACTGACCGACGGGCAGTTCCCTGAGAGCGGCGACGCATCGCGTACCCCCTTCTCCTGTCGTCTGGATGCTTCAAGCACCGTGCCAGAGACGGCCGAGGTCATTCCCAGGAGTTAGAGTCTCGACCGCGCAATTCCCGCCTAAGAACGTCACCGTACCGTGCCGCTTTTGTCAGGTGTGCTTCTGCCGCTACATGTGAGCCAGGCGCGCTATCGCGACGCGGCTCAGGGCGCCGGGGTCTCGTCGAGAAATCGCCGCGCCGCTTCTTTCTCCCGCTCCAGGTGACCCGGTGCTTCACGCACGAAGGCCGCCAGTTCCCGCCGCCCGTCTGCCGTCTGGCCCTGCTGGAGCAACGCCTCGGCGAGCAGCAGGCGCGCCTCCGGGTATTTCGTCCTCAGCGCCAGCGCCCGACGTGCCGCCACGGTCGCCACCGGCGCGCGATCGCGCCGCAACTCGACGAACGCTCGCACGAACGGGACCTCCGGCCGCCGGGGCGCCGCTTCTTCCAGAAGACGCGCTTCTCGAGACGCAGCTTCGGTCTCGCCCGTGGCGACGAGCAACGTGACGAGCGACAATCGATCGTCGATCGAGCCGGGCTCTTCCTGCAACGCAGCCTTGATCTCGACGAGCGCCGCCGCCGCGTCGCCTCGGCGCCTGAGGATCTCCGCACGGGCGCGATGAGCGGACGCCAGGCGCGGATCGAGGTCGAGCGCCCGCTGGGCTGCGGTCTGGGCACCGGCGATCCGGCCGAGCCGCGCCAGCACCCTCGCGTGCGCGGCGTGCGCCCGCGGGTTGCCAGGGTCGACCTCGCACAGCTTCGCAAGCTCCCACCGCGCGTCTTCCAGACGCCCGAGCCGCGCCAACGCCTCCCCAGCCGCGAGGCGAGCCGGGCCGTAGCCGGGATCGATCGCCAGGGCCTTCCGGAACCGATCGAGCGCCTCCTCCTCTTCGTCCCGACCGAGGAGGATGAAGCCCAGGTTGAGATGGGCCTCCGCCAGTTCCTCGTTGAGCGCCAGCGCTGCGCGGAAGTGCGACTCCGCCAGCCCCTGGTCCCCCCGCGCCAGCGCAACCAGGCCAAGACCGTTGCGGGCCTCCGCCATCTTCGGTTCGTAGTCCAGGGCCAGCGAGAACTGCCCGGCAGCCCGGTCGAGGTCACTGCGCGCGAGCGATCGGGCGCCAGAAGCCTGAAATTCGATCGCCCGGGCGTTCATCCGGCGGGGAGCCGTCGCGCAACCGAGAGCAGCGAGCAGCAGTGAGACGACGAGGAGCAGTCTTGGCAGCATGGATGGTCATCGGCACCCCCGGACACAAGTTGCGTCCCCGGGGGCGGGGCCCAGAAACACGGTCACTGCCCCTACCTGGTCCGTGCGCAGCACCCGTACACCGCCCCCTGCATAACGGGCCAGCACCTCGGGCCGGGGAAAGCCGAAACGGTTCCCTCGCCCCAGCGATATCACTGCCAGGCGGGGCCGGACGGCCGCAAGCAGCTCCGCCGAGGAAGAGGTGCGACTTCCATGATGAGGGACCTTGATGATCTCGGCGGCGACCGGGACCCCGAGCCGCGCCCGGCCCAGCAACTCGGCCTCGCCGTCCTCCTCGATGTCCCCGCTGAACAGCACCGCCCGCTCCCCGAAGCTCACATGGACGACGAGGGACGCATCATTGACGCCCGTGTCCGGTGGCGCCGCGATCCGGTCATCGACCCAGGGTGCCACCGGGACCATCGCCAGGCCGTCACGAAACAACGGGTGAGGGGTCGGCATGGCAACGCCCCGCTGCCGCGCCAGCTCGATGAACTGCCGGTACACGGGGTTCCGTCCATCGTCTCCGCTGGTCCAGAGCGTCTTCACCTCGAAGCGCGAAATGACGCGCAGGAGACCGTTGAGGTGGTCGGGGTGAGGATGGGAGAGGACGACCAGATCCAGACTGGGGATCCCCCGACGCCGCAGGTACGGCTCGATGACCCGAGCGCCCGGATCGAAGGAACCGTCGTAGCTCCCGCCTCCGTCTATCAGCGCCACGAAGCCACGTGGTCCCTCCACCACCGCGGCATCCCCCTGCCCCACATCCAGGAACGTCACCCGCACCTGGTCGCTGGTGCGCCGGAGCCACTCGCGCATTCCCAGGCTTCCGGACGCCATCGTCACGCAGACAGCCGCGCCGGCCCACCAGCTCCGTCGCCGGTTCCCCATCCGGCCGAGCCCGGCGAGAAACAGGCCGCAGCCGGCGACGAGCGTGGCCGTCTCGCTCGCATCGGGCGATCGCACCAGAAGCACAGGCGCACACCGCCGGAACAGCTCCGCGACTCCCAGCGCCACCCTGGCCGCCATCTCTGCCAGCCACAGAGGCGCGGCTCCGAGATACCCCTGAATGGCGCCGAGCACGGCTCCCCCGAGCCCCAGCGGCAAGACCAGCATCTCGACGAGCGGAACCAGGATCAGGTTGCCGAGCGGGGCCGCTGGCGTGACCTCGCCGAAGTGATGGGCAACCATGGGTGCCGTCACCAACCCCGCGGCGATGCTGGCCGCACCCATCCGCCCGATCCAGACGCCCACACGACGGGCACGTCCGTCATCCGGGGAAGGCGACGCCGGGGCCAGCGCCCCTGCGAACAATGCCAGCGCTGCCACCGATGCAAACGACAGCTGGAACGAAACATCCAGCAGCAGAAACGGCGAACGCATCAGCAACCACAGCGACGCTCCGCCCAGCGCTGCTGCGATCGAGAACCGACGGCCGACGAGCACCGCCCCCAGCGCGAGCGCGGCCATCAGCGCGGCGCGCTCGGTTGCCACCGCCTCGCCGGTGAGCAACGTGTACATGCCGACGGCAGGCAAGGCCAGGCCCGCCGCCAGCCGCGCCGGCGCCACCCGCAAGGCGACCGCGGGCACCGCCGCCGCTGCCGCACGCAGCAGACCGAAGACAATGGCCGCGACCGCCGCGAGGTGCAGGCCCGATACGGAGAGCACGTGCGTCGCCCCGGCCGCCCGGAACCCCTCCTCCACCTCGGGGGCGACGCCGCTGCGAGCGCCGAGCACCAGTGTCCGCAGCAACGCCGCTGCCGGATTGGCGACGCCCCGTGCAATCGCCCCCTCGAGGGCCTGTCTCAGCCGCCAGGCGATCCGCCTTGGTGCCAGGGAATTTCCGCGCGCGACGACCTTGACTTCCGCCGCCTGAGCGCCCGCCATGTAGTCGACCTGTCTAGCCGCCGCCAGCAGGCGGGCATCTGGGAGGCCAGGATTTGCCAGTCCCTCGGGCGATCGCAAGACCGCCTGCACGGCGATCACGTCGCCGGGTCCGATGTCCGGTACCGCGCCGCGAAACGAGAGGGCCACCGTGCCGCCGGCCGCCAGGCCATCCACCTGCTGTAGATCCAGCCGGACGCGGCTCGTTTCGCGGGCTTCATCCAGATCAGGGCCGCGGACAATCCGGCCGGTGATGGCCACCGGACCCGCGCGGGCGGGGGCGTCGTCCGGCCAGGCCGCCCTGGTCCGGGCAATCCCCGCTGCCACGCACAGCGCCGCCACCGCCAGCACCGGTGACCGTCGGACCAGCGCGCCCCCGACGGCCACCAGCGCCACCCCGGTGCAGACAGCCGCCGCGCCAAGCGGCGTCAGCAGCGCTACCGCGACACCTGCCGCGTACGCCACGGCCCAAAGAGCCAGCACCATGCGCTCTTTTCGGTCGCAGGCGCGTCACGTTGCGCACGGCTTGGGCCTGGGCCCGGGATGCGCTAACTTTGTGATCCTCCGCGCGGAGGCAGCTGTGGTCAAACCCGCCAAAGACTCCGCCCCGACGTCGCTGCACCCGTCCGCCGCGTCGGCTTTGGTGATCCGCCAGGCGTTCTCGGTGCCATTCGCATACGACGTGGTGTTCACCCGGGACGCCCTCGATGCCGGCAATCCGGTCCTGGTGGATGCCTTGACCGCGGCTGACCCGGCCCGCCAGCACCGCGTCCTGGTGGTGATCGACGAAGGGCTGGAGGCGGCCTGGCCGGAGCTCCGCGGCTGGGTCACCGGCTACTTTGCGCACCACGCGGGCCGGATCGCGCTGGCGGCCGCCCCCATCGGCGTCGTCGGCGGCGAGGCGGCGAAGAACGATCCGGCGCTCATCACCCGGCTGCACACGCTGATCCACCAGCACGGCATCGACCGTCACTCTTACATCGTCATCATTGGAGGCGGAGGGGTGCAGGACGCCGTCGGGTACGCATCAGCCACCGCCCACCGGGGCATCCGCACGGTGCGCATGCCGACGACCGTGCTCGGCCAGAACGACTCCGGCGTCGGCGTGAAGAACGGCATCAACGCCTTCGGCGCCAAGAACTTCGTCGGCACCTTCGTCCCGCCGTACGCGGTGATCAACGACTTCCGCTTCCTCGAGCGCCTCCCCACGCGCGAACGGGTGGCGGGCATGGCCGAGGCGGTGAAGGTGTCGCTCATCCGTGACGCCTCGTTCTTCGCCTGGCTCGACGGGCATTCCACGGATCTCGCGCTTTTCGATCGCAACGCGCTGGCGACGCTGATCCGCCGCTGCGCCGAGCTGCATCTGCGCCACATCGGCGGCAGTGGCGATCCCTTCGAACGCGGCAGCGCTCGGCCGCTGGACTTCGGCCATTGGGCTGCGCACAAGCTGGAGTCGATGACATCGCACGGCGTCCGCCATGGCGAGGCCGTTTCCATCGGCCTGGTGCTCGACAGCCGCTACTCCGTCGAGGCGGGGATGTTGTCAGAGGTGGAGTTCACGCGCATCTTCGACCTCATCGGGCGCCTCGGGCTGCCGCGCTGGCACGACGCCCTCGACCTGAACATCGGTGGCCGCCTGGCGGTGCTGGGCGGCCTCGACGACTTCCGCGAGCACCTGGGCGGCGACCTCACCGTCACCTTGCTGCGCGGGATCGGCCACGGTGTCGAGGTCAACGAGATCCAGCCGGCGCTCGTCGAGAAGGCGCTCGGCTGGATGCGCGCCCACCGATGATCGTCGCGCCCGGGCTGCACCTCACCTACTGCAGCAACATCCACCCTGGCGAGACCTGGGACGAGGTTTTCCACAATGTGTCGACGCATGGGCTCGCGGTGAAACAGAAGGTCGCGCCCCACACCCCGTTCGGGCTGGGGTTGCGGCTGTCGGCGCAGGCGGCGCAGCGCCTCGCCACGCCTGAGGTCCTGGAAGTCTTCCGCGACTTCCTCCGCCGCCACGATCTGTACCTTTTCACCATCAATGGCTTCCCTTACGGCGCGTTCCACGGCACGGCGGTCAAAGAGCGCGTCTACCGGCCCGACTGGCTCGAGGATGAACGCCTGACCTACACCGACGAACTGGCGCACATCATGGCCGAGTTGCTTCCTGACGATCTGGTGGGATCCGTGAGCACCGTTCCCGGCTGCTTCAAGGCCCGCGGCGATCTGGGTACCGCCGGGCCGCGCATCGCCGACCAGCTTCGTCGCCACGCCGCTTCGCTGTGGCGCTTGCGGGAAAGCACGGGCCGGACCGTCGCGCTGGCGCTCGAGCCCGAGCCCGAATGCGTGATGGAGACAACCTCCGACGCGGTGACATTTTTCGAACGCCACCTTTTTTCGGCCGGATCAATCGCCTCGTTCGCGTCGCTGACCGGTCTTCCGCCGGCAGCCGCCGAGGAGACCCTCCGCCGCCACCTCGGCGTGTGCCTCGACGCGTGCCACGCGGCGGTCGAATTCGAGGAGCCGGCCGACGCCGTGTCCCGCCTGCAGGCGAGCGGCATCGCCATCCACAAGATCCAGGTGAGCGCCGGCCTGCGCATTCCCCGGCCCGACGCCGACGCCCTCGCCGCTCTCCGACGCTTCGCCGAGGGCGTCTACCTGCACCAGGTCGTGATTCGCGACGGAGACCGCCTCCGGCGCTACCTGGATCTCCCTGCCGCGCTCGCCGAGGCGCCGCCCGGCGACGAGTGGCGCGTGCATTTTCACGTGCCGCTCTTCCGCGAGCACCTCGGCCCTTTCCAGAATACGCAGAGCTTCCTGGCACCGCTCCTGGCACAGGTCAGCCGCGGCGGTGTCACTCCTCATCTGGAAGTCGAGACCTACACCTGGGATGTCCTGCCCGAGGAACATCGCCGCGAGCCAGTCGATGAAGCGATCGCCCGCGAGCTGACGTGGGCGCGCGACCACCTCGCATGAAACTCGCGACCGCGCTCCGCCTCGGCCGGGTCTCGAACCTGCCCACCGTGTGGACGAACATCCTCGCCGGATTGGCCCTCGGTGGTGGCTCGGCGCGGATGGCGCTGCCGCTCGGGCTCGTCGGTTCTCTCTTCTACGTGGGCGGTATGTATCTGAACGACGCCTTCGATCACCGCTGGGACGCGCAGCATCGCCCGGAACGCCCGATCCCCTCGGGCGAAGTCTCCGTCCGGACGGTGTTGGCCGCTGGCTTCGGCATGCTGGCCGCGGGCCTGGCGCTCCTGGCGGCCGTGACCAGTTCCCTCGCCCCGATCATCGCCGGCCTCGTGCTGGCGGGGCTGATCGTCCTGTACGACCTGTCTCACAAGGCCAATCCGGTGGCGCCGCTGCTCATGGCGCTGTGCCGCGTCTCCCTGTATGCGATGGCCGCGTTGACCGTGTCCGCTCAACCACCCGCGCGCCTCTACGCCGGCGGCGCTGCCCTGCTCCTCTACCTCGTCGCCCTGACGGCGATCGCGAAGAACGAGACCAAGCACCCACGCCTGCCGAAGCTCGTCGGTCAGCTCATCGCCGGGATCAGCCTGCTCGACGCCGCGGTCCTTGCGCTGCTGCAGCAGTGGCCCTGGGCCGCCGCCGCCGTGGTGGCGTTCCTGCTGACCCGCCGCCTGCAGCGCCGGATCGCCGGAACCTAACCGAAGAGGTGGTCGAGGAGGATCGCCTTGACGTCCATCGCCGCCACCTCGCCCGGCACACGCTCGGGCTCGCTGCTGATGAACAGCGGCCCCTCGTCGGCAGAATCGGTCAGACGCCCATGTGAGCCGCGTACCAGCGACGGGTCCAGCGAGATCACGTCCATCAGCGTGCGAAACCCGAGACCCTTTTGTAAAAGCCGCCAGGCGATCCTCACCTTCGGCGCGCTGAGTTCAGGATCGAGGAACAGCTCGACGGGGTCGTAGCCTGGCTTGCGATGAATGTCGACGGTCCGTGCGAAATCCGGCGCCCGGTCCTCGTCCAGCCAGTGGTAGTAGCTGAACCACTTGTCGGGCGCGCTGACAGCGACCAGTTCACCCGAACGCGGATGGTCGAGTCCGTGCGCACGCTTGCCCTCCTCGTCCCACACCGCCTCGATGCCAGGCTGGGCCCGCAGCAGCGCCGCCACCTCGGCAAGCCGTTCCGGGCGCTTGACGTAGACGTGTGCCACCTGATGATCGACGACGGCAAACGCCTCCGAGGCGCCCGCGTCGAACTGCTCTCCCGCTCGCTCCTGCCTCACGGCCAGCAGGCCCACCCGTCGCAACGCCTGGTTGATCGGCACGGCGCCGTTCACCTCGGTGATCCCGTACTCCGAGAGCACGACGACCGCCATGCCCGATCGCTCCGCCTGCTCGATCAGCTCGCCGGCGACGGCATCCACGGCGCGCAGATCGCGGGCGATCTCCGGATGATTCGGCCCCAACCGTTGCAGGTTGTAGTCCAGGTGCGGCAGGTAGACGAGCGTCAGCGTCGGCTGCCTCGTCTTCATCACGTGCTGCGCGGAACGACCGATCCACTGGGAGCAGGTGATGTCTGCCATCGGGCCCCAGAAGCGGAACAGCGGGAACTCCCCCAGTTCGGCGACCAACTCGTCACGCAGCGAAGCCGGATCCGTGTAGACGTCCGGCAGCTTGCGCCCGTCCGCCGGGTACTGCGGCCGCGGCGTCACCGAGAGGTCCGCGGTCGAGTACATGTTGTACCACCAGAAGAGATTGGCGCAGGTGAAGCTGGGATCGCTCCGTTTCGCCGCCTCCCAGATCTTCTCACCGGCGACGAGCTTGTTCGACTGCCGCCACAGCCAGACCTCGGACAGGTCGCGGAAGTACCACCCGTTGGCCACGCAGCCGTGACCGCTCGGCGGAAGCCCCGTGGTGAAGGTCGATTGCACCGAACAGGTCACAGCCGGGACGATCGTGCGCAACGACCGCATCGCCCCCTTCCTGACAAGCGCGGCGATGTTTGGCGTGTGCTCTCCCACCATGCGGGGTGTCAGGCCCACGACGTCGAGAACCAGAGTACGGCGCACGTCAGTCGACGCGTGGGGTCTGGCCGCGCAGCACCGAGTTCCCCTCCCACAACCGCCGCTGGTCGATGCTCAACGGCGCCTCCAGGTCCAGCCGTCCGCTCTGGGCGAAGAACCGGACAGGGTTGCTCCAGCAGATGGTCTCGATCGCCGCCTCGTCGACGCCAGCCTCGCGCAGCCCCTGGGCCGTCTTGGGTACCTTCAGCGGATCGCTCACGCCCCAGTCCGCGGCGCTGTTGACGATGATCCGCTCGCTGCCGTACTGCTTGACCAGCGCCACCATCCGCACCTCGTCCATCTTCGTCTGCGGATAGATCGAGTGGCCAGCCCAGCAGCCACTGTCCAGCACCAGTGGCAGCGTCTCCTCGGTGTTGTGGTCCACGAGCGTCAGCGCGGGGGGGAACTTCGTCTCCTTCACCAGAGCCAAGGTCCGCTCGGTGCCACGCTTCTTGTCGCGATGGGGGGTATGAATCAGGATCGGCAGCTCGAACTCCCGCGCCAGCTCGATCTGCGCCGCGAAGATCCGTTCCTCTGCCGGTGTCTGGTCGTCGTACCCGATCTCACCGACGGCGACCACCCCGTCCTTGTCCAGATAGCGCCGGAGCAACGCCACCACGTCGTCGGCCAGGCGAGCGCTGTTCGCTTCCTTGGGGTTGAGCGCCAACGTGCAGAAGTGGCGAATCCCGAACTGCGAGGCCCGGAACCGCTCCCACCCCAGCAGCGACAGGAAGTAGTCCTCGAAGGTGCCCACGTGCGTGCGCGGCTGCCCGACCCAGAACGCCGGCTCGACCACGGCCGCGATCCCGGCCGCGGCCATCGCCTGGTAGTCGTCGGTGGTCCGCGAGGTCATGTGAATGTGAGGATCGAACAGCTTCATCAGTTTTCCTCCAGCACGAGCTTCGCATCGTCGGGTACCGAACGGCCCGCTGCCCGCCTCTCGCTGGCGTAGGCCGCGACCATGCGCCGTAGCTCGGCCGTGCGACGATCCGGCAAGCCCTGGATGCGTCCCAGGGCAAGGTCGTTGAACAGGCACTTCAGCACCATCTGGTTGAACGCCTCCTCCGAGAAATGTCGCCCCGGGTAGGGATTGTCACAGGCGACAGCCTCGATCAGCGCCACGGCGTTGCTGCGCACGGCCTCGACGCCGACCTCGACGAAGCGCTCGGGCGCAGGCAACAGCGGCAGCGCCTTCAACAGGGCGACGCGCTCGCGAAGCTCGCCGGTGCGGTACAGCTCCTCGACGAGGCGGACGTGTTCATCCGCCGGCAGCACCTCGAGAGCGGCACGCAAAAGCCGCGCGCGGCCGTCGTCCGCCGAGGCACCGAGCTTTCTTCCAGCAGCATTCCACCGACGAATGAAGGGCCCCTCGCCTCTGCGGGCTTCCGCAAGCGACTCCTCGAGCCAATCCGTCACTGGCGAATACTACAGGATCTCGCGTCGTGACATCGCCTTGCGCATCTTGCCCAGCGCCTGCTCCTGCAACTGGCGCACGCGCTCACGCGACAGGTGATACTCGTCGCCGATCTCCTTCAGCGTCTGCTCGCGGTCGTTCAGCAGGCCGAACCGCTTGCGCAGGATGTCCGCCTCGATCGGCTTGAGCCCACCCAGCAGCTTCAGCATCTCGCCCTGGGTCTCGGTCGTCATCATCGCGTCGGGCGGGCTCGGACCCTCGTTCGGGTCGACCAGCACATCGATGAGCCGGCGGCCATCCTCGTCGGAGATTGGCCGGTCCAGAGACACCGGCGTCTCGGCCAGGAAGATCTTCATCTTCTCGAGCTTCTCGGTCTCGATGCCAGTTGCGCCGGCAATCTCCTCGGTGGTCGCCGGGCGCTCGAGCTTCGACTGCAGTTCGCGCTCGGACTTCGCGATCCGGTGGTAGGCGTCGATCATGTGCACCGGCAGGCGCACGGCGCGCCCCTTGTCGGCCAACGCGCGGCTGATCGCGTGCCGGATCCACCAGCTCGCGTAGGTCGAGAAGCGGAATCCTCGGCGGTAGTCGTACCGCTCGACGGCCTTCATGAGGCCGATGTTGCCCTCCTGGATGAGGTCGGGCAGCGGCAGGCGGCCATGGTTGAAACGCCGGGCAATGGACACCACGAGGCGCAAGTTCGCCTTCACGAACTCGTTCTTCGCCTGCTTCACTCGTGCGGCCTTCCGGTTCGCCGTGTTGACGAAATCTCGCCAGGCCTTGGTGGTGGTGGTCACGGAGACCCCGCTGGCGACCCCGAGCCGGGCCGCCTCGTCGACGCGCGCGATCTCGTTGAGTACCGCGTCGACGAACAGACGGTCGATGTCCCGCTCCTTCAGTGTCCGAGCAATCTCGGCGTTCGCCTTCTCGAACCGCGTACGCACCGCGCCCGAGATCTTTCCGTTGCCGCGCACACGCTCCGCCATCGCGCGGTAGGCCTTGAGATCCGGCACGGGCTGACCGACGACGCGCTCGATGGTGTCCGCCAGCCACGAGCCCGCCACGGCGTAACCGAGCACGACGCGCCAGAGGCCGAGTTCCAGGTCCTCGATCTCGCGGGCGGTCTCGAACTCCTGTTCGGGACGCAGGACGTCCAGCTCCGCCATGTCGCGGAAATACATCGCCAGGAAGCTCTGCGGCTCCTCCTCACGACGCGCGGCGACCTTCTTCGTCGTCGTTTCCTCGGTCTCCTCTTCCTCCTCCTCGTCCTCTTCCTGCGCGGCCTCCGGGGTCGCGGTGGCCTCGACCGCCGGCGTCTCGGCAGCGTCGTCCACTGGCTCGCCGACCCCCACCTCCACCTCGCCAGTCATGGCCAGTTCCTCATCGAAGGGCGCCTCGGGCACGGCGCCTTCGAATTCCGTGTCATTGGCAGGGCGCGGCACCAGACGCCCGGCGTCCTTGGCCATCTGACCGGCGCGCCGCGGCTTCTGAGTCGTCGTCTTCACGTTGCTGTTCGCCTTTGCCACTGTGCGGTTCATCTGGTTCCTTGGACCCTTCACTTGGTAATACGGTCACAGGCCATGAAATATTCCTGGCTCCGCAATACCCACTCAGTAAGCTAGATGCTTCGACCTGAAGATCGGTCGCACCCGATAACGATCTAAGCTCGTCGAGCCGCGCCGCAATCATCGGTGACGCGACCCGCCTGCCGCAGCGCGTCTCAGGCTAGAGGGCGCTCGCAGACCATGATGATGTTCCGAGAGGTGGCCCCGAAAAAGTTGCCGGGGGTGGCCAGGCTGCCGGAGACATCGAGGACCCGAAACCCCGCCTGGCGCATCAGCTTGCCCAGTTCGTGGAGGCTGTAGGCGCGGATGGAGATGTCCTGCTCGAGTTGCCGGCCGTCCTGGAAAACCACCGAGCGGCGGATCACGACGCGGCTGGTGTGGAAGTTGAAGTCGACCTCTTCGAGGACGACACAACCGTTGCCTTCCCACCAGACGCGCGTGGGCAGATCGCCAACGACGTAGTCGCGGTTCATGCACTCGATCAAGAACCGTCCGCCGGGCTTGAGCGCCTTGCAAGTGGACGTCGCGACCTTGAGGTTGGTCTCCTCGTCGAAGTAGCCGAACGAGGAGAGCACGCAATACGAGCCGTCGAACTGGGCGTCGAAACCCATCTCGCGCATGTCGGCATGCACGAAGTTGACCGCCAGTCCGCGGCGCTGTGATTCGTCGGCGGCACGGATCAGGAGCGGCAGCGACAGGTCGAGACCGGTGACGCGCAAGCCCTGTTGCGCCAACTCGATGGCGTGGCGACCGTAGCCGCACGCGACGTCCAGCATGTGCCCGTCGGGAGGAGCCGCCAGCGCGCGCTTGATGAAGCCCACTTCGCGCAGGGTCTGATCCGCCGTCATGAACGGCAGCGTGCGCAGGTAGTCCTCGTCGAATACCTCCTCGTACCAGGGCTTGAGGCGCTTGCGGCGCGGCCGCTGGCTGAGCGCTTCGCTCCAGATGCCCGGAGGGGCTCCGGCGCCGAGATCGGCGGGCAGTTCAGGTACCAGCAGCGGGGCCGTGGCGGCGACGGGGATGACGGGCAACGGGGGCGGCGCCTTGCCAGGCGATGTGACCACTGGCGCGCTCGCGGGCGCCTCGACGATCAAGACCTCGTCGGAACCGACCATGGGCGCTTCGGCCCCCGGTCTACTTCCCTCCGGCGGCGGCGTGATCGCGTGCACCGGCACAGGCGGCGGAGTGTTCCGACTGTTGTCCCTCACCGCTTCCGGCACCGGAGTCGGCTCGAAGGCCACCGACGGGATCTCCTGGGTGACCGATTCCTTCCGCAACGGCGGTTTCTCGCCATTGCCTGGGTCACCCGCCTTTGCGGCACCGTCGGCGGAAGGAGGCTGGCCGTCCATCTCGCCCAGAGGCCACTCCAGCGTCGGATCGGCGTCTGGCGCCAGTTCCTCGACGATCACCTCGGGCATGGGCGTTCCCGTTGCGGGCTTCGTGTCGGCGGGAGGAGCGTCCTCGGGCTTGCTCATGCGGCGACCCGGCCCAACGGCTGTCCCATCCGGACCGCGGTCCCCGGTGCGGCCTCGTCCAGGCGCACGCGACCGGCCTCGAACAGGACGATGGTCGTCGAGCCGAGGTTGAAGATGCCGACCTCACCGCCGCGGGCTATCGGCACTGGCGTCGGCATGCGCTTGTGGCGCATCTTGCGGCTGCCGAAGCCCGAGGCGTGGGTGGCAACATCGACGTCGTAGGTCGCTGTGATGTGCCCGACGCCCACGGCGGCTACCATCACCACGGCACAGAGACCGGCCTCGCTGTCGGCCTTGCTGTCGATGACGGTGACGAAGCGCTCGTTCTTGGCGAACAGGCCCGGCTCACGGCGTACGCTGGCGTCGTTGACGGGAAACAGCGTACCCGGCATGTAGTGCCAGGCGGTGATCTTGCCGGCCACGGGCGCGTGTACACGGTGATAGTCGCGTGGAGACAGGTACGTCACCTGGAACGCTCCGCCTTCGAAGGAGCGGGCCAGGTCGGCGTCGCCCAGCAACTCGCCGAGTGTGAAGGCGATGCCTTTGGCCTCGATCCGCTGCCCGGCCGCGACGATGCCACAGTCGACGACCTTGCCGTCGGCGGGGCAGACCACCACGCCGGGTGTGGCGTCCACGGGCCGCGCGCCGGGGCGGAGCCGACGCGTGAAGAAATCCTGCAGGCCGTCATACTCCTCGATCGCCTTCTCGGCCTCGTCGACGTCGATGCCGTATTTGCGGGCGAAGGAGCGCAGAAACGAGGAGGGCACATGGCGGCGTGCATACCACCCGATGATGTTCGAGAGAGTCCGCGAGGGTGTCACGCGCCAGGCCGAACGAGCGACCCGCTCGCCGAACGAAAGGGTGGACATGCGGCGTCCGGTAACTGTAGGCCAGGACTCGGATTTCGTCAAAAGCACTGCAAAGAAAAAGGGCGGGTCAGCCCGAAGCCGCCCGCCCCCTTCCCCTGCCCCCGATCAGCCGGGACTAGTTGTCGTAGTAGAGGGCGAACTCGAGCGCCGTGGGGCGCAGGCGGTTCGGCTTGATCTCGTTTTCCTCTTTCCAGGTGATCCACTCGTTGATGACGTCGGGCGTGAAGACATCGCCCTTGAGAAGGAAGGCGTGGTCCTTCTTGAGGTTGTTGATCGACTCCTCGAGCGACCCGGGGGCCTTGGGGATGTCCTTCAGCTCCTCGGGGGACAGGGCGTAGATGTCCTTGTCCAGGGGCTCGCCGGGCTTGATCTTGTTCTGGATGCCGTCGAGGCCGGCCATCATCATGGCCGCGAAGGCGATGTACGGATTGGTCGTCGGGTCCGGGCAGCGGAACTCGAGGCGCTTGGCCTTGGGCGAGTTCACCACCGGGATGCGGATCGACGCGGACCGGTTGCGCGACGAGTACGCCAGGTTGACCGGCGCCTCGAAGCCCGGCACCAGCCGGCGGTAGCTGTTGAGCCCCGGGTTGGTGATGGCGAGGATCGCCGGTGCGTGCTTGAGAAGGCCGCCGATGTAGTAGAGCGCCATCTCCGAAAGGCCGGCGTACTTGTCGCCAGCAAACAGCGGTTTCTCGTCCTTCCAGATCGACTGGTGGCAGTGCATGCCCGAGCCGTTGTCACCGAAGATCGGCTTCGGCATGAAGGTCGCCGTCTTGCCGTTGCGGCGCGCGACGTTCTTGACCACGTGCTTGTACCACATGGTCTGGTCGGCCATCTTCGTCAGGGTGTTGAACTTCATCGACAGCTCGCACTGACCGGCGGTGGCCACCTCGTGGTGGAACACCTCGACCGGGATGCCGAGCGCCTCCAGGGTCATGGCCATCTCGGCGCGCAGGTCGTGCAGGGTGTCGATCGGCGGCACGGGGAAGTAGCCGCGCTTGTAGTCGACCTTGAAGCCGAGGTTGGCGCCGCCTTCGTCGCGGTTGGCGTTCCAGCGGCCTTCCGACGACTCGATCTCGTAGAACGACTTGTTCGGGCCCTCGCCGAAGCGGATGGCGTCGAACACGAAGAACTCCGGCTCGGGGCCGAAGAAGATGGTGTCGCCGATGCCGGTCGACTTCACGTAGGCCTCGGCCTTCTTGGCGATGTGGCGCGGGTCGCGGCTGTACGCCTGGTGGGTGACGGCGTCGGCGATGTCGCAGATGAGAGACAGCGTGGTTTCCTTGCAGAACGGATCGATGACGGCGGTCGACGCGTCGGGGATGAAGGTCATGTCCGACTCGTTGATCGCCTTCCATCCGCGGATGGAGCTGCCGTCGAAGCTGAAGCCCTCGGTGAACGAGTCTTCCTTCAGACGGTGGAAGGGCATCGTGGTGTGCTGCCACTGACCCAGCAGGTCGACGAACTTGTAGTCGACCATCTTCACGCCGTGCTTCTCTGCGTACTTCAGGACCTCTGCTGCGTTCATTGTTCTCCCTCCTGCGCCGATCTCGTTCAAAAAGAAAGCTGCTTATAGCGCGTCTTCGCCGCGCTCACCGGTACGAATGCGGATGACCTCCTCGACCGGCTCGACGAAGATCTTGCCGTCACCGATGTGCCCGGTCCGGGCCACCGACATCAGCGCCTCTACCACATCCTTGACCATCTCGTCCTTGACGACGATCTGGACGCGGACCTTGGGGACGAAGTCGACCACGTAGGCCGAACCCCGGTACACCTCTTTCTTGCCCCCCGTGCGGCCGAAGCCCTTCACCTCGGAGACGGTCATACCCTGGACACCCACCTCGCGCAGGCGGTCCTTCACGTCGTCCAGCTTGAAAGGCTTGATGATCGCTTCAATCTTTTTCATGTGTGGTTCACCCGGGGCTCACCTTAGCGCCCATTTGTTTCTGAAATATTTCGTCTTGGTTAATTTCCGATGAAATCAGGTTTGCAGAGCGCCCACGAGCTCTTGCACGTCGGAGATGCCATCGGCTCGACAAAATTCTGCGATCTCGCGAACGATCCTTTCGGAGGCCGCCGGGTCGACGAAGCTCTGGGTGCCCACCTGAACCGTCGACGCGCCAGCGAGGAAAAACTCCACGGCGTCCAGGCCGTTCTGGATGCCACCGATGCCCGAGATCGGCAGCGGTACGCCGGCGCGGTGCACCTGGTAGACCATGCGGAGCGCGATCGGCTTGATGGCGGGCCCCGAAAGACCGCCGAAGGTGGTGGCAATCTTCGGCTTGCGCTTGCGGGCGTCGATGGCCATGCCCGTGATGGTGTTCATGATCGAGAGGCCGTCGGCGCACGCCTTGGCGAGTGACACGATGTCCGAGGTGTTGGGTGTGAGCTTCACCCATAGCGGCTTCTTTACGACGGCGCGGCAGGCACGCACCAGATCGCCGAGGACGCGCGGGTCGGTGCCAAACTCGATCCCGCCGGCCTTGATGTTGGGGCAGGAGACGTTCATCTCCAGGACGTCGACGCCGTCGAGGAGGGCCAGGCGCGCGCCACAGTCGACGTACTCGTCGAACGTGGCGCCGAAGAAATTCACCAGCACCTTGGTGCCGCACGCGCGCAGATAAGGGAGCTTGTCGTTCTCGAAGCCCTCGACACCGACGTTCTCGAGGCCGATGGAGTTGAGCATCCCGGCGGCGGTCTCGCAGATACGGGGCGTGGAGTTGCCGAAGCGGGGCTTGGGGGAGATGCCCTTCGTGACCAGGCCGCCGATGGAGCGCAGGTCGGTGAGGCCCTCGAACTCCTGGCCGTAGCCGAAGGTGCCCGAGGCGGTGAGGACCGGGTTGCGGAACGCGACGCCGCCGGTGGTGATGGAGAGAGAGACGTCGCTCATGACGAACAGAGCGCTGGCGCGACCGGCGCGCCGGCAGCAGGCACGTCGAGGACATCGGCGGCGTTGAACACCGGGCCGTCCTTGCAGACGTAGCGAAAAGGCCGCGAGCGCGCGGGGATCGCGCAGCCCAGGCAGACGCCGATGCCGCACGCCATCTGCTCCTCGAGGGAGAGGTAACACTCGACATCGTGCTGCTTGGCGATGCGGGCGACGGCCCAGAGCATGGCATTCGGGCCGCACGAGAGGATGCGCAGCTTGCGACCGGGGGTAGAGGCGCGATGGTGATCGATGCGCGCCTCGAGGGCGGCGGTGACCCGACCGCGACGGCCGAGCGATCCGTCCTCGGTCGCCAGGTGCAGCGGAACGCCGAAGGCGCGCATCTCGCCGAGAAGCACCACGTCCTTGGTGGTGCGGCCGCCGTACAGCATCTCGCTATGCGAAACCAGGCCCTGGCGCGCGGCCAGTTCCGCCTGCATGTAGAGGGGCGGCAGGCCGACTCCGCCGGCGACGAGCAGATCGGTCACCTCGCGCGACGGTGCGGGGAACGAGTTACCGAGCGGGCCCAGGACGGAGAGCGTCGTGCCCGGCAGCGAGCGCTCGAGGAGTGACGTCCCGGTCCCCACGGTCTTGGCGAGGACGTCGGCGCGGCCCTGCTGCTGCGCGACCGAGAGTAGCGAGAAGGCGCGGGGCAAGAGCGGGTCGCGGCCCCAGTCACCACGCACCATCACGAACTGGCCGGGGCGGCTGCTCTCGAGCGAGTCGCATCCGCCGAGGCGCAACACGAAGTACCCACCTCCGAGGTGCCGGTTCTCGATGACACGGGCGTCGAAGTAGCGCATCTGTACTTTGCCGACGTTCTTTTACACGACTTCGCCCTTCGTCCGCCATGGTGCAGACGTCCATTCGCGTAGTGGTTGAGTTTGTGTAGCGATCAGCTGGAAATCTCTTGGGATCGCGCACGGGCGACGACGCCGGGACGGGAACCAGGCCGCTCCTCCGCATTTCCTTGCAGGCCCGAAATTCATGTGTTACTGCACGAGTTAAAGGGCCTCTCGAGGCGAGCAGGATGAACCTAATGTTCGAAGACGAAGTAGACGAGGTCGGGTCGGACGTAGAAGCCTATTGCCCGAAGTGCAAGGGAGACACGACCCACGTCGTGATTTCGAAGTACGAGGACGAGATCCGCCGGGTGCAGTGCAATCCTTGCGGGGACGTCCACTCGTACCGGAAGCCGCGGGGGGACGCCGAGGACGACGTTCCGGAGCCTATCGCAGCGCGTAAACGCGCCTTGCTGAAGAAGCTGACCTGGCAGGAGTTCTTCGACAAGCACAAGGACAAGGACGGCAAGGCCTACGAATTCCGGGAGCATTACAAGGACAACCAGATCGTCTCCCACCCGAAGTTCGGCAAGGGGTTCGTCTCCGAGGTGGTCTCGGACAGCAAGGTGGAGCTGACCTTTCAGGACGGACGCCGGATCCTGGTACACAACCGCAAAGACATCCCAGGCATGCCGCTGGCGGCCGAGGGCGACGGAACGCCGACGCCGCGAGCCAAGGGCAAAGGAGCCAAGGGCAAGGCGGTTGCGGCCAAAGTGGCACCCGTCGTCGCCAAGGTCGCGGCTCCCGTGAAGCCGGCCGCCCGCCCGCCCGAGCGAAAGCCGCCCGCCCAGAAGCCAGCCGCACGCCCGAAGGCCAAGGCTGCAGCCAAGCCGGCCCGGGCGGTTGCCCGCAGCGCCCCGAAGAAGAAGGTCGCGGCACGCAAGAAGTAGGTTCCGCTACCGGATCAACAGCACGTAGATGTCGTAGAGGGCGTGCGTGTACACCGCGACGGCGAAGCCGCGGAACCAGAACAGCACCCCGAAGAAGACGCCGGCCAGCAACCGGAAGGTGAAGATGCCCAGGCCGAACGGGTCGCCGTACGGCGGGATGTGGTGCATCGCCGAGAACAGCACCGCGGAGATCAGGAACGCGGCGGGGACCGCAAGCCAGTTGCGGGCGCGAAAGGCCTTGCCGAACAGCGCGGCAAGACCGCCCAGCAGGCCGAGTCGGAACACCGTCTCCTCGTAGACGCCGGCGCCGATGGACATGACCAGGCGGGTGACGATCCCCTGCTCTGCCACGCCGGCTGCCAGCTTTGGTGACAGGTGCAGCACCTTGGTCATGATGAGGATGATGAGCGAGCCCATCGTCAGCGCGTAGATCGAGCTTTCTAGAATGACCGGGATGACGATCTTGCCGTTGAAGCGCTGCTTGCGGCGCAAGATAGCGACAGCCACGAAAAACAACGCGGTGACGACGCCAAGGAAGACCAGATAACCGCGGACGGTCAGACCGAACGTGTGGAACAGGAGCGTGGTCAGGAAGTCGGCGCCGTTCAGCATCGGCAGGGTGAACAGCACGCCCACCTGGTAGATGGCCAGGAGCGGAAACACCAGGATCAGGCTGGTGAGCAGATTCCGCGGATTGTCGGCGCGCGGGGGCATGGGCTCTAGCGCGAAGGGGCTCGGGCAGCCGCAGCGCGGGCTGCAGCGGCGGGCGTGGCCACGTCTGGCTTCACGAAGGCGTCCACCTCGCGCTGAGGGTCCAGGTACTTGCGCGCGATGCGGAGCACGTCCTGCGCCTTCACTTTCATGATCCCGTCGGTGTACTGGCGGTACGCGCGCCAGCCCTGGCCGTAGGCCTCGTGGAAAGCGAGCGCGGCGGCCAGCGCGCTCTTGCGCTGAAGACCGATGGCGTGCGTGCCGACCAGATAGCGCTGGGCCCGGGCCAGTTCCTCGGCGGTGATGCCATTTTCAGCAAGGCTGCGCAGCTCGTCGTTGATCGCGGTGCGCGCCTGTTCGAGATTCTCGGGGCTGGTCGCCACGTAGACGGCGAAGTAACCGGGGTCCAGTCCCTCGACGGAAAACGCGCTGATCCGGTAGGCGAGCGCGCGCTTCTCGCGGATCTCGGCGAAGAGGCGCCCGCCCTGGCCGGAGAGCACCTGCGAGAGCACCTCGAGGGGGAACCGATCGGGGCTGTCGAAGGTGGTGCCGCGAAAGCCGACGACGAGATGTGCCTGCTCCTTGGCCATGAGCTTGAAGACCTGATTGCTCTCGTCGGGCGGTGGCTCGTCGAGGACGGCGATCTTCGTCAGCTCGTCTGCGGCGGCGCCCTGGAACAGCGAGCCGATCCGGGCGATGAGCCGATCGGGATCGACGTCCCCGACGACAGCCAACGTCAGGTTGCCGATGCCGTAGCTGCGCCGGTAGTGGGTGAGCAGCTTTCGGCGGGTGAGCGCCGATATCGATTCGGCCGTCCCCATGGGATCGAGGCGGTAGGGGTGCTTCTTCCACATGGCCGCGTGGAACAGGCGGAAGGCGACCTGACCGAGGTTGTCTTCCTGGGCGCGAATCTCATCGAGGATGATTCGTCGTTCCTTCTCCAGCTCGTCGTCGGAAAAGGAGGCATTGAGGAGACAGTCAGCGACGAGATCGAGGCCGCGGTCGAAGTGGCGGGCCAGAAACTCGGCCTGCAGGCCCAGGCTGTTGCGGCCCGAGTAGCCGGACAGGCCGCCCGCCATGCCCTCCACCTCGTGCATGATCTGCTCGGCGCTGCGCGTCTTGGTGCCGCGGGTGAGGAGCGCCGCCACCATGTTCGAGATCCCGTTCGTGTGCGCTTCTTCGTAGCGGAGGCCGCCGACCCAGGTGGCGCGCAGAGCAACGATGGGAACCGAGGCGTCGCGCATCACCAGAAGCTTCAGCCCCGACGGAAACACGTGACGAACGACCTTCTCGGCGGCAACCGGGGTAGCGCTCTTGCCGACGCGGGCGTCGGCGCGAGCTTCGGCCGCTTCGACTATGGTGCGCAGCTTTGTCGCGGCCTTGTCCGCCTTGTCACGCTGACGGTCGGCGCGAGCCTCGGGGATCTGCGCGAAGAGGGTCATGTTGGAGACGCGCAGATACTGGGCGGCCACGCGGCGGAGATCGGGGGCGGTGATCTTGTGCAGGCGCTCGAAGTAGCGCTCCTCGAAGCCGAGGTCGCCCGCGATGCTGGCGATGAACCCGAGCTTGCGGGCGTAGCCTTGCACCGTCTCCTTGTCGTAGACGCGGTCGCTCTCCAGAATGGTCCGGGCCTTGGCGATCTCCTCGGGACTGAGGTTCTCGCGGCCCAGGCGCAGCACCTCGTCCAGCGCCGTGCGGGCGGCGTCGTCGACCTTCCCGGGCGGCAGCGAGACGCCGACCACCAGCACGCCGGGATCGCGCGCCGAGAAGACGTAGGCCGAGGCCGTGGTGGCGAACTGGCGGTTGCGCACGACCTCGAGGTTGAGACGCGAGCTGTCCCCCTGCCCCAGGACGACGGCCAGCAGGTCGAGCGCGGGGATGTCGGCGTCGTTGATGGCCGGGGTATGGAACCCGAAAAGAAGCTGGGTCTCCTTCACGTCGCGGCTGCCCGTGTCGACCCGGACGGCCCTCTGCGGCGGCTGGACGGTGCGGGCTCCGGGTGCCGTGCCGGGCGACATGCGCTTGAAGGCGGCGGTGATCTTGGCGCGGGCGGTCTCGGCGTCGAAGTCGCCCACCACCACGAGCGTCACGTTGCTGGCGCCGTAATGCTTGGCGAAGAAGGACAGCAGATCCTTGCGGCTCATGCGGCGAACAGCCTGCTCGGTGCCGATGATCGGACGGCCGTAGGGGTGGGCGTCGAAGGCGGTCTTGAAGAGCGCCTGGGCAGCCACGCGATCGGGGTCGTCGAGGCCTTGCTTGATCTCCTCGAGCACGACCTTTCGCTCGCGCTCGAACTCGCCGGCGTCGAAGGTGGAATTCTGGAGGGTGTCGGCGAGGATGTCGAGGCCGGTGTCGAAGAACGGGCCTGCGAGGACCAGGTGGTAGACGGTCTCGTCGTAGCTGGTCCAGGCGTTGATCTCGCCGCCGGCGGCCTCCACCTCCTGGGCGATCTGGCCGACGCCGCGCTTCTTCGTTCCCTTGAACAGCATGTGCTCGAAGACGTGGGCGATGCCGGCCAGCTGGGGCGGCTCGTCGGCGGAGCCGATCTTCACCCAGGCCTGGAACGCAACCACCGGAGCAGCATGATTCTCTTCGAGCACCACTTCGAGGCCGTTGTCGAGGCGAAATGTCACGCGGGGTTTCTTCTCCTTCGGGGGCGAGGACGGAGGCGCGGGCGGCGCCCAGACCACATGCGGTGCGGGCGGGAGCTGGCGGATGCTGGCAGGACCCGCACAGGCGGCGACGAACAGGAGGGCGCAGCAGGCGCGGGCCAGCTTCACTGGGCCACACGGTAGCACGCACCTCCGGATTGCGGCATTCTTCGGGGCGCCATGGCGCGACCGACGAACTGTCCGATCTGCCGCAAGGAGATTCCCGTGCTGGATGCCGATGCGCCGCACCGGCCTTTCTGCTCGGAGCGCTGCAAGACGATCGATCTGGGGGGGTGGCTGGAGGGGCGCTACCGGATAGGCCGTCCGGTCGACGAGGTCGAGGACGGTGGTGACGGGGACGGCGGATCTGACGGGAAACACTGATAAACTGAAGGCGTGTCGGACCGCGCCACCCTCCTGCACTTGCTCCGCCGGGTTCGAAGGCGAATGCGTGCGTTGGCGGCGCTTCAGGGTGGCTTTGCGGGTCTCGGTGTGGCGTTCGGGATCTGCGCCCTTCGCCTGGGTGTGGGAGCCGCGGTGCCTTCGAAGCTGTGGCTCGCAACGCTGGTGCTGGCAGGGGCTCTCGTCGCGGCTGCGCGGCGCATCCCCCTTGCGCGCTGTGCCCGCGCCGTCGACGAGGCGGTCCAGGGAAACGCCGACCGGACACTGATCGCGCTGGGATTCTCGGACGGCGCGCACGAGGGGCCGTTCGTGAACGCGGCCATGGGCGATGCGGTGCGGGCGGCGGGGCGGGTGAGGCTGGCGAAAGCGGCCCCGGTGAGGCGGCCACGGGGCATCGTCGCCGTCGCCGCGCTGGCGGCCAGCACTTTGCTGCTGGCCCTGGTGCCGCGGCAGGCGCGGGTGGCGCAGGCGATGCGGCCAGGCGAGGTGTCCGGGGCCACACGCACCCGACTGGACGAGGCGATGCTGGAGCCGGACCGCGAGGCTGCGGCGCTGGCCGCGAAGAAGGCCGCGGCTCTGCACGACGGCACGCTCGAGCAGCTGGCGAACGAGTACCGCAAGATGCTGACGGCTCTGGCCGCCGAGGGGCTGGAGCCGGGCGAGGCGCTCGACCGACTGGCGGCGCTGGAACGCCGGGCGCGCGCGGCGGCCGACGAGGCGCAGGCTCTCGCACGCGGGATGCGAGCCGCGGGTGAGACGATGAGCGCCGATCCGCAGACGCGGGCGGCGGGGGAAGCGATGGAGAAGCTGGATGGCGCGGCCGCCCGGGAAGCGATGGAGCACCTTGCGGCCCGCGCGGGCGAGATGACCAAGGGCGAACGCGAGCGCATGGCCAAGTCGCTGGAGCGCGCGGGCCAGTCGGCGGCGGCGGCGGGAAGCCATCAACCCGGCGAGGACGGCGCGAGCAAGCAAGAGAAGCGGCGCCTCTCTCGTAACGAGGAGAAAGAAAGAAACCAGGATCAACAGAGCGGGAGCGAGGCGGCGACGCGCGAGAACGATCGGCAACTCAAGCGACTGGAACGCGACCTCGACGAGAGCGCGGATCGCTGCCGGGACGATCCCGAGGCGTGCAAGGGCGCGCTCGACGAGACCGCGTCCGATCTGCCGGACATGGCCCAGCAGGCGCAGCGCTCGGCGGCGCGCGAGGGGCTCGGCAGGTCCATGGGGCAGCTGCGCGAACGGCTGCAACGGATGGACCACGGCGGCGGTCAGGGACAGCGGCAGGGGGAGCGTAGCTTCGAGCGCGCAGCCGAGGGGCAGCAGCAAGGATCACAAGCATCACAGGGGCCCGGCGGCGATGGGGAGATGACGCCCGGTCAGACAGGAGCCCGGCCCCAGCATGGTGGCCCGGGCAAGACCGGCGGCGACGGCACGCCGACTGCCTCGGGAAGCGCAACGGCCCAGAGCACAGCGGCGAGCCGGGCGACGAGCGGCGGAGAAGGGGCGGGAAAGGACCCCGGCGGCGATCCCCTGGGTGCGCGCGGCGGGATGGGGACCCGCGGCGAGATCCACGAGTCCCACGTGCGCAGTGGTGCAGGGCCGATCCGCGCCGAGGTGATCGAGTCAGGCGCCAAGCGCGGCTTCGCGCACACCGACTACCAGCGGGTCTTCGACGAGTACAACGCCGCCGTGGAGGAGACTCTGGACACCACGGCGGTCCCCGCCGGTAGGAGATACATCGTGCGCCGCTACTTCCAGCTGATCCGACCACGAGCGACCCCGTGAACGTCGAAGCCGCCGCTGCCCAGTTCAACAAGGACCTGGCCACCTTGCTGGAGGAGATCGGGCGACGCATCGTCGGGCACCGGCCGATTGTCGAGGGCGTGGCGACGGCGCTGCTGGCCGGGGGACACGTGCTGCTGGAGGGCGTGCCGGGTCTGGGCAAGACGTTGCTGGTCCGCACGCTCGCCGACGTGCTCGACCTCAGCTTCGCGCGCATCCAGTTCACGCCGGACCTGATGCCGTCGGACATCACCGGCACCAACCTCATCGTCGAGTCGGGGGGCCAGCGGAAGTTCGAGTTCCAGAAGGGGCCGATCTTCTCGCACCTGCTGCTGGCCGATGAGATCAACCGCGCCACCCCCAAGACCCAGAGCGCCTTGCTGGAAGCCATGCAGGAGCAAGCGGTCACCATCGGGCGGCAGAGCTGGGAGCTCCCCTCGCCTTTCTTCGTGCTGGCCACGCAGAACCCGATCGAGATGGAGGGGACCTACCCGCTGCCCGAAGCGCAGCTGGACCGCTTCTTCTTCAAGCTGCGCGTCACCTCGCCCGGGCGCGAGGACCTGCACGCGATCCTGGACCGCACCACGGGTGCCGCGACGCCGGCCGTGAGATCCGTGCTGACGCGCGAACGGCTGTTGGAGATGCGCATGCTGATACGGCAGGTGCCGGTGGCCCGGCCGATCCAGGACTACGTGGTGCGGCTGATCGAGAGCACCCACCCCGACCGGAGCTCCTCGACGGAGATCAAGAAGTTCGTGCGCTTCGGCAGCTCACCCCGCGGGGCGCAAGCGGTGCTGCTGGCGGCGAAGGTGGGCGCGTTGCGCGCGGGGCGCTTCTCCCCCTCGTTCGATGACGTCCGCCAGGCGGTTCCGGCGGCGCTGCGCCACCGGGTGCTGCTGAACTTCGAGGGTGAGGCGGACGGGGTGTCGACGGACCAGCTGATAGAGCGGCTGCTCGCGAGCCTGCCGGAGACCTAGGTGACGGAGGCGGAGGCCGCGCTCCCCCGGTTCGACGAGGCTTTCCTGCGAAAGCTCGAGCGCCTGGCGGTGGTGGCAAAGCAGGTTGCGGCTCGTCAGCGCCGGGGCGAGCGGCACACCCGCCGCGCGGGCGCCGGGATCGAGTTCGCCGACCACCGCGACTACGTGCCGGGCGACGACCTGCGGCACCTGGACTGGAACCTGTACGGCCGGCTCGAACGTCCGTTCGTCCGCATGTACGACGAGGACGAGGATCTGCCGGTCTACCTGCTGGTGGACACGAGCGCCTCGATGGGTCTCGGACGTCCGCCGAAACTGCGACTGGCGCTGGAGACGGCGGCGGCGCTGGCATACGTCGCGCTCGGCAACCTCGACCGCGTGGCGCTGTATCCAATCGCCGGCGGGCTGGGCACCGGGCTCGGGCTGATGCGGGGCAAGGCGCAGATTCATCCGCTGCTCGATCTGCTGTCATCGGTACGACCGGCGGGCCAGACCGACCTGCGGGCCTCGGCGACGGGGCTGGTGCAGCGTCACCGGCGCAAGGGCGTGGTGGTGGTGCTGTCTGATTACTTCGATCCCCAGGGCGTCGAGGAGGCACTGGACCGGCTGCGCTATGCGCGCTTCGCCCCCATCGCCGTGCAGATCACCGCTCCTGACGAGGCCCAGCCCGATCTGCGCGGCGAATTGCTCTTGATCGATGCGGAGACCGGCGAGGAGCGGCCGGTGACCGTCAGCTCGGCGGTGGCCGAGGCGTACCGGAAGCGCTTCGTGGCCCGGCTGCAGGCTCTGGAACGTTTTTGCCGCCAGCACGCCATCCCCTGCGTGCAGGTGCGATCGGACCACCCCCTCGAGGATCTCGTCCTGCACCTGTTCCGCCTGGGCGGCATCCTGACCTGAGCCCTGCGCCATGTTCGGACAGATCTTCACAGGGCTTTCCCCGATGTTCACGGCCGGGCTGGCGGTCGCGGGGAGCGCGGCTCTGGTGGCGCTCTACCTTCTGCGCGAGCATCAGCGCCGGGTGCGGGTGGCATTCCTGCCGCTGTGGCAGCCGGGCACGGGAAGCCGGCGCATCGAGCGCGTCGGGCGGCGGCTGCGACGCTGGCTCTCACTGCTGCTACAGCTGGTGATGCTGTGGCTGCTGTTGCTGGCGCTGGCCGATCCGCGGCCGGCGGCGACGGCGGAAGGAGCGCGGACCTGGGTGGTGCTCGTGGACCGTTCGGCCTCGATGTCGGCGCGCCATGGCGACAGCGATCGGCTGGAGTCCGCGCGGCAGCGTGCCAGCGACCTGGTGGCCACCCTGGGCGGAAACGACACTGTCATGATTGTCAGCTTTGCCAGAGGCGTGACCGCGGAGTCGGGATTCGAGACCGATGCGAAACGTCTCGAGGCGGCGCTGGAACGGATCCGTCCTTCGCACGAACGGGGCGATCTCGGCCGAGCGCTCACCTTCGCCGCAGCGGTCTTGCGCGGACGCCTACGTCCCACGGTGGTCGTGGTCGGCGACGGAGCTCACGAGAAAACAGCGGTAGACCTGCAAGGTGTCGAACTCCGCACGCTGACAGTCGGAACACCGGGGGACAACGTGGCCTTCGTGTCGCTGTCGGCACGGCGCCGCCTGCTGGATCCTGGCACCGTGGACATCGGATTCGTCGTGCACAACTTCGGCACGACGGCGCGATCGCTGGCCATCGAGATTCTTGCTGGCAGCGAGGGGCGGCCGATCGAGCGCCTTCCTCTCACACTCGCGGCCGGAGAGCGCGTGGCGCGCACGGTAGCTCAGGTCTTCACCCGTCAGGCGGAGATCGAGGCGCGCCTCGTCGGCGAGCCCGACCTTCTTCCTCTGGACGACCGGGCTTACGCAGTGGTGCCGCCACGTCCGCGGCGGAAGGTCCTCATCGTCGGCGGCTCCAACCTGTACCTCGACGGCGCCGTCCTCAGCTTCGGAGATGCCGTGGTCGCCACGAGAGTCACACTCACCGCCGCCGAGACCATGCGCGCCGACTGGCCGTCATACGACGTGGTGGTGTTCGATGGCGTGACCCCGCCGTCGGTTCCTACGACCGGACGCTTCATTTACTTCGATCCGAGCGGCCCGGGCAGCCCGTTTCCCGAGCGCGGCGTCGTCCGGGCTCCCATCCCTTCGAACATCGACCGCCGACACCCGTTGTTGATGCACGTGTCTCTCGCGGATCTGAACATCCGGGAGGCGCGACGGTTGGCTCTGGAAAAGGGTGATCGGGCGGTGGCCAGCTCCTTCGGTGCGCCCCTGATCCTGACGCGCGAGCGGCCGGATCTGAAGATGATCGCACTATCCTTCGACGTGCGGCGCTCGGACCTGCCGCTCCGTCCGATCTTTCCGCTGCTGCTGGCGAACGCCTTCGAGTGGCTGGACACCCGTGCTGCCGAGGAGACGACGGCGGCCCGAACCGGCCAGGTGGTGCGCATCCCTGTGCCAGGGCGCGCGGTCGCGGTGCGCGGGCCGAACGGCTCGGCTTCCCGCCACGGCACGATTGATGGCTTTGTCGAGCTGGCCCTGCCCGAACAGGGCCTGTACCGAATCTCGGCGGTCGACGACGGAGGGCGCAGCGCCGAACGACTCGTCGTGGCCAACCTCGCCGATGCAACCGAGTCGGATACGCGCGCCAGACCCGGACTGGCCGCCACCGAGGTGACGTTGCCGGGCCGGTCGCGCGCGCAGTCCTGGGCATTGTGGGCACTGCTGGCGACAGCCGCGCTTTCCTTGTGTGAATGGTGGAGCCACCATCGGCGATGGACCGTCTAGGGCGTAGGGCACGCATGGCGCTGGCGATCGGGACGGTGCTCGCGAGCGCCGCCCTGATGGGTGTGCTGTGGCGCTGGCTCGGCCGCCACACCCCGATCGTGGAGTTCCGTCTTGGCACCTCCGCGCTCCGGTTCGAGAATCCCCGCTGGCTCGCCATCCTGGCTTGCGCGCCCTACGTCTTCGTCGCGGCGGCGCTTTCGCTGACGGATCACGGCCCGGCCAGACGTGGGCTGCAGGGGGCGGTGCGGCTCCTCTTTCTCGGCTTGCTGGCGGCCGTGCTCGCCCGCCCAGCGCTACGCCGCGAAGACACGGCCGTCTCACTGGTGGCGCTCGTCGACGTTTCTGCGAGCGTGACCGACGCGCAACTCGCGGACGAGACGCGGTTCCTCGAGTCCGTCACCCGGATAGCGCTGCCGACCACCACCGTGCGCGTCGTGCAGTTCGCAGCCACGCCCGAGGAGGTGACCCATCCGGCGAGGATCCCCGGATCCGACGGGACCGACGTTGGCCTCGCCCTGTCACTGGGGCTCGGGCTCCTCGAACCCGGGCGCGTGCCACGGCTGCTGGTGCTCAGCGACGGACGCGCCACCAGCGGAGACGCCATGGCCGAGGCCACGCGAGCAGCCGAACGAGGCGCACGCCTCTTCTACCGGCTTCCCACAGGAGATGCGCCTCCCGATGTGGCGGTGCTCGATCTGACCGCCCCTGACGAGGTCCAGCCCCACGCAACCTTCGATCTGGAGATGCGCCTCCTGGCGACGCACGCGGGAAGCGCCCGTCTGCGCCTCGAAGAGGAGCGAACGACTTCGGCCGAGCAGACCGTGGCACTGCAGCCAGGGTTGAACACCGTGCGCTGGCCGCGGCGAATCGATCGCCCGGGCACCGTCGTCTACCGCGCCGAGGTACTGACGGCGGACCGGAACACGCGCGCCGACAACGACGTCGGCGTGCTGGCGGTGGTTCCGCGCCCCAAGCCGCGCGTCCTGGTCCTCGAAGCGTCAGGCCCAGGGGCGCTGCCGGTCCGTCGCGCCTGGACGGCCGAAGGGTTCGACGTCGAGGCCCGGCCGCCCCACACGCTCGGGGAGACGGCGCTTGCCGGCATCGATCTGCTGGTGCTCTCCGACGTGCCACGCAGCGGCCTCTCGGCGGTTCAGCAGGAGCTGATCGAGCGATTCGTGCGGCAAGGCGGTGGCATGCTGGTGGCCGGCGGCCCGGACAGCTTCGGCTCGGGCGGCTATGCGAACACCCGGATCCAGGCGCTCTTGCCCGTGCGCCACGACCCCAACGATCAGAGGCAGGAGGCGTCCCTTGCCCTGGCGCTGGTGATCGATCGCTCCGGTTCGATGAGCGGCCCCAAGATGGAGCTGACCAAGGAGGCCGCCCGCGGGACCGCCCAGATGCTGGCACCGGAGGATCTGATCTCGGTCGTCGTCTTCGACAGCCAGTCCCACTCCGTGGTGCGGCTGCAGACCGCATCGAATCGTCAGCGCATCCTGAACGACATCGCCCAGATTCGCGCCAGCGGCGGCACCAACATCCTCCCCGGCCTGCGCGAGGCGTTCGATCAGCTGGTCAACGCGCGGGCGCGAAAGAAGCACGTGATCCTGCTGTCCGACGGGCAATCGCCTTACGAAGGGATCCCCGAACTCATCGACGATGCGGTGGCGGCGCGCATCACCGTATCGGCGGTCGGCGTCGGCGAAGGCGCGGACCAGACGCTGTTACAGATGATCGCCACCCGGGGCGGCGGGCGCTTCTATCACACGCGCGATCCGGCGAGCATCCCTCAGATCTTCACCCGGGAGACCGCCGAGATCAGCCGCTCGTCCGTCGTCGAACGCCCCACCCGCTTGCGTCAGACCAAGGCGGCCGAGATGCTCGCCGGACTGAGCTTCGACGCGGCGCCGCCGCTACGTGGTTACACCCGCACGAAGGCACGCAAGGAGGCGGACATGCTCCTGGCAACCGGTGAAGGCGATCCGCTGCTGGCGCGCTGGCAGGTGGGACTGGGCCAGGTGGTGGCGTGGACCAGCGATCTCTCCGCTCGCTGGTCCGCGGACCTGGCGCGATGGTCGTCGTTCCCCAAGCTCTGGGGGCAGATCGCCCGCAGCACGATGCGCCGGGGCGCGGCCAGCCATTTTCCGATCCGTGCCCGCATCCAGGGAGGACGGGTCGTGGCCACCATGGATGCGGTTGGTGGCGACGACCGCCCGCTGACCGGGTTGGTGGGACGACTCGAGGTGATGGCGTTCTCCGTCGCGGCCGGAAAGACCGCGAGCAACCGACACGAGGTGGAACTGGCGGAGGGTCTGCCTGGCCGCTACGAGGCCGACTTCCCTATCGGGGAACCGGGCGCCCTCTTGCTGACAGCGCACCTCGTCGCCCCGGTCGCCGGCACGCCGGTCGCCGACGGGCACGGGCGCCTGGCACTGCCGTTCGGCAGGGAGATCCTCCCCCCGGCACCGGACGACCCCACGACCTCGGGGCGCACGCTGTTGCAGGCCCTTGCCGACCGGACGGGCGGCGCCGAGGCCGCGACGGCCGAGGCTGTGCTAGCGGCGGGACGCGACCGCTCATCGTCTACGCGCTCGCTCCGCACGCCCCTGCTACTCGCGGCACTGGTCCTTTTTCTTGCGGACCTCGCGCTTCGCCGTGTTAAATTTCCCCGCTCGTAACTTCGGGGCGTGGCGCAGCCTGGTAGCGCGTTCGGTTCGGGACCGAAAGGCCGCAGGTTCGAATCCTGTCGCCCCGACAACTCTAAGCTTCTGAAACTCCCGCCTTTTCCGACTCCCTCTCGAAGTGCTTCCAGGCGGGTGATCGGAGTCGGGTAGTAACCGGGTAGTAAATGGAGCCGTGCCGGCGCCCATTGCGGATGCCTCTTCGGCGCCGGCGGCCTCAGAAGAGTTCAGGCTAGCGTCCGCCGGCACAGCGACGGGCGGACCGAAGCTGAGACGATCGATCTCCTTCTTCAGGTAATGGGTGGCGAGGTGCGCGTACACCTCCGTCGTCAGGCGCGGATCCTGATGGCGCATGATCCGCTGAACGGCCGCCAGATCCGCGCCGCTCATGAGCAGGAGCGAAGCCGTCGTGTGGCGCAGATGGTGGAACCGGATTTTCCGAACCTGACCGACGGGGAAGAGCTTGAAGTTGCACCGGGGGCAGCGACGCAGATCCGCATCGGGATGAGCCTCGGCGTGCCCACAGCCCTGGCGTCGGCACTTGTGATCGTAGCCCGTCACGACGCAGGCCCGGCGCATCGCCCGGCGAAGCACGTGCTCGAGCTTGGTGCCCCTCGGGAGCATCTCCCCGTCCGCACCGGGGAACACCAGTTCGGACCGTGAGGCGTCCTGCGCGCGCTCCAGGTACACGCGAAGCTCGGTGTTGATCGGAATCGCCTCGGCCCGACCGCTCTTCGGGATGTCCCGATCGTGGGAGCCGTTCACGGTGATGATCCCGACCGCGAAGTCGACGTCCGACTTCTTGAGGGCGAACAGCTCCCCCTTGCGCATGCCCGTGTAGATGGCCGTGGCGAAAAGCGGCTGCCACTTCGTCGCCAGGGCCGTCAGCACCGGCTGGACCTCGTGCGGCCGTAGGTAGTCGGGCAGATGCTTGGCCACCTTGCGCTTCGGTACGTCGGCGACGGGGTTTGGGCGCGGGAACCGCTCCATGCGCCGAGCCACGTTGAAGGCGCGGCTCAGGTAGCCGCGGAGGTGGTTGACGCTCTTGGGGCTGAGGACCTGCTCCTTCTCGGTGAGGAAGACGTCGATCTTCCCGGGTGTCACCCCGGCGAGTCTGATGGCGCCGAGGGCGGAGCCGATGACGTGCTTCCGAACGCTGCAGATCGCACCCTCGTGGCCGGCGGAACGCCGGACGAAGCCATCGATCCACCACTCCATGAGTTCAGCGACCGTGCCGCCGCCATCCGGCAGGTCCGCCACCTCGAGACCTAGGCGCTGGCGCTCGTAGCGCTTCTCCAACTCGGCAGCGAGGCGCTTCGCCTCCGTCTTCGTTTCCGCACTGGAGGCGACGAGGCGCCTGCGTCCGCCGGCATCCACGACCTGGAGGTACCAGACTTCCCGTTTCAGATAGACGGAAGCCACGGCTACGAGCGGCTCCCGATGAATTCAGCTGTCATGTTGGATCTCCAGAAGCATAGCGGTGTTTTCTGACGGTTGGATATGACGAAGGCGTCACTTCTTGCGTGCGAAAGCCCGGACGACATCGGCATCGAAGCGCAGGAGGCCACCGACGCGCAGATGCGGCATCAGACCAGCTTCGGCGCGGTGGTACACCCACGACCGACTGACCTTCAGGTAGCGGGCGACGTCGTTCGCATCCCAGAGCGTTTCGGCGTCTGCAGGAGCCGACGCGGCCTGTGGTGGTGGTCGCCGTGTGGAGGGCGTCTCTGAAACGGGCTGCAAGCCCGTGCGTGTTCGCACGAAGATTCGGGTGGTGTCGTCGTCGCGCAACCGATGCGGCCTGTTCATGTGGTCGTTCTCCTTCTTCGTTCGTGCGTTCGCTGCGAGATCGTGACTACGCCGCGCGTTGCACCCATCGTCGCAACTGATCGCGGACCTGTCCGATACACCGAATGCCTACCCCGGCCCTCACGCCCTGCCCTGCACGACGATCGGTTCACCGGCAACTTCTCCCCTGTTTTATCGGTCCGACATTCAGAAAGTTGCGTGCGAACCGGTTGCCGCCCCGTTGTCTTGCTTCCCGGCATTACACAAGACCGCCGACAAGAGCGGCGAGTGCGGAGCCGGCCGACCGCGCGCCCCCCAAAGGGCGCGCAGGCCGGCGGAGCGGTGATTCGCAAGCCGCCATCGCCGCCCACCCATCGCCATCTCACGTGCGGCCACCCGCCGCAGGTCGCTGTACTTGGAGTGGTCGTGACCCTCGTGGACCTGAACTCATCGCCCTAGATCCGGTTCGCGGTCGCGTCGGAATCGGCGTTCCAACCCAAGGTCTCTGTCTCGCGACCGACCTTCGACTGCGAGCAGCCGGTCGACCTGCGGCTGTAGCGTCTGAAATGCCTTCTCGCCCGAGATCCCGAAGGCGTGATCTGCCGCCCGCTTTGCATACTCCCTCCAGTCTCGGCGTTCTTCCGGGCGCCTCTTGGCGGCGCCTTGCCGGATCGCATGTTCCACGTCGGCCCGGCTGTGGTCGGTGACGCGCATGCGAACGGCGACATGTGCATCCAGGCGCGATACGTCTGCCCGCGGGTTCCGGGCTTCGCTGCGAACGCCCTCGAAGTGACGCTCGTAAGTTTCGACCAACCCGCGAACCTCAGGCCGCTCGGGGAGACGCGACTCGGGCTTGCGACTGATTCCTTTCCGCGCCAGCCGTTGCCGGTCCCGCTCGGCTTCGATGCCCTTCTGTAGCTCCGGGTTCGTAATCCGAAAGCCATGCTCGGCGGCCAACTCCACGCACATGCGCTTGTACCGCTTCGAGCCAAACACCTTGAACTCCCCCCATTTCTGAGCCGACAGCTGGAGCGCGGCCAGCACGCTGTCCCGCTTGAGGTCGTGGATCCGGATCTCCCGCCCGCGGTCGGAGAAGCACGGGCCGTTCCCGCGCCCCCCGATCCGCTTGTACGTCACCTCCCACCCTCGTGCGGTCGCCTCGAAGGACCGGATGTCACGCATTTTCGCAGGGTCGGGCCGGTCCCCCATGTTGTACGCGGGCGTCCGATCACGATGCCGCCACTCCTCGGCGAGGCTGGGCGAGCCGTTCTCCCGCAGCCACTCCTCGAACGTCGGCCATGCCCGCGAGCGCTCGCGTGAGACGACCCGCTCCAACTGGTGGCGCTCCCTCAGCGCGGCCTTCTCCTGGGCTTGCCGGGCTGCCATCGTGCTCCTCAGGGCATTGAGGAGTTCGCCCCTGCCGCGCCAGTTGCCTCCAAGGGCCTGCTGACGCTCCTCGCGCTGCCGCTTCAGCATCTGCCCCCACTCTTTCTGCAGGCGTTCTCCGACTTGCCTCCGGTCGTGCGTTCTCGCGGCGTAGTGGGACTGCTTCTGCTCTTTGTACATGCCCCAGCCCAGCGCCGCTGGCGCGACCGGCTCAGGGGTTCGTGGTCGTACCATTGGCACGTCGAGCTTCTCGGGGAACTCCCCGAGGCGCTTCTCCAGTGCCGACATGCTGCAGTCCCGCCCGGCGGTCGACGCTTTGACGGCGGTCTCGCCCACCCACAGGATAGCCCCGCTGCCCTTCTTCTCGAACCGGATGCCGTGCTCGGCGAGCTGCTCGTGCAGTTCGGGCCAGCTCCGCGCTTGGCGCATCACCTCGGCGCCCTCCTCGATGGCAATGCGTTGGGCTGACTTCTGTCCGGTGAGGTTTTCGAAGTCCCGGGCAGGGGTACTCGGCTCGCGCTCGCCCTCGCGCTCAATAGCGGGGGCCTTCTCGATGCGGATTGTCTGCCCGTCTTCCCGGACCTGATAGCGACCGCCCAGCTCCTGCCGCCACCCCTGTTCGTGCTCGATGCGGGCGATGACGCGGTGGGCGATCTCGATGTCGAAACCCTTGTTCACGGTGATGACCTGCTCGGTCTCGGGGTGGACGCGATTGACGGCGATGTGCAGGTGGAAGTTGTCCGTGTTCCGGTGAAGCGCATAGATGGCCTGGTGATCCGGGAGACCCATCTCTTTGGTGAAGATGCGGACGGCTTGGTCAGCCTGCGCCGGCGTCGGCTGTTCCCCCTGATGCCAGCTGATGATCCAGTGCTGAACTGGCTGCGGCGAACGCTGGCCAGCATCGGCGAGGTCAGCCATCTCCTGCACCTGGGCGGCATGGTCGATGTTGAGCAGGTTCAGCGTCGCTCGATGCTCGATCTTCTCGTCCTTGTCGCCCGCTTCCGGCCCGGCGATGTAGTCGCAGAGGTCCCGTACGTGGAGCGCCTTGGCCTTCGTCGCGGCTGACTTGTTGAGGGCGACCTTCTTGATGATCACATGCCGCCCCTGCTATCGCCCTGCGGCCAGGACCTGGATGGCGGTCGCGAGCGCGGCCAGGGCGCCGGCCGTGGCCTCGCTGTAGGCGCCGCGGCTGTCGACGTGGACCCTCTTGAGCAGGCCGCCGAGGCGCCGTAGCTCGCGGATGGTCGTGGCGTCGGTACGGGGCACGACGGGCGCGCCGAGGGAACGCAGGCGCACCAACTCGGCAACCGGTATGCCGCCGGTAGAACGCGCGATGGCGCGCAGCTGCTCCTTCTCGGCGGGCGAGATGCGGACATCGAGGCGCTCGGTGAGGCCGGCGCGGTTCTTCCTACGGAACGGCATTCGTACCCCCGTGTGCGAGAAGCGAAGCGCCGAGCATCCGTCCGTCTGGCGAAGCCTTGCCTGCGAGAAGCGAAGCGCCGAGCGGGCATGGCGTAGCGGGCCTTGGGAGGACACGTGCGGCGTCAGCCGCATGTGTCCGGACAAGGCCCCATCCTGTTATTCCCCTCCGACGTCTGGTGCTGGCAGATTCGGACGCAGGTGTCTTCGCATCGTCATGTCGATCGGACGCTGATTCGGACGCAGGTGAGAACAGGTGCAGTCGCAAGCGGGCGACACCCGGATGCCTCTGACTGTCGGTGGCTGCGACCGGCCTGACGGTGGCAGCCGCGAACGCACATGACAACGGCAGCGAAGACCTGTCCCTCACCCCACCCTTATCGACGAGGAAGGGCAAAAAGTTTCCAGCGGGAGGCAACTCCTGGAAGCGGCTCGTCGATAACGGGGGTGAAAAGAGCGGGCGGATTTCCGATCGGCTGAAGGTCGTCTCGGGGGCGGCGGTGAACGCATCGGTTTCCACGCCGGTCACTTCGACCGGCGGCGGAAAAAGTTGCGCCGAAATTTTCGCGCGCAACTTTTGGCATCGGCGGTCGAAGGAGAAGCAGGAGGCAAGTGATGAAGCGTTCAGAAGAGGAGCCCAAGATCGAAGCGGCCCCGAGCCCCAAGGCCCGGACCGAGTACACAGAAGAGGAGCTTGCAGTGATGGAGCAGAAGCTTCTGGCCTTGCCGCCCATCGAGGCGGCGAAGCGGAAGCGGAACAAACAGGGCGCGGTCATCCGCCTTGCCAAGGCGATCGCCACGTTGCAGGAGCGCGATTACACAATCGAGGACATCGCCGACAGCTTGCGCGGCGTCGGCCTGGATCTCAGCACGCCGACGCTGAAGAGCTACCTGCAGCGAGCGAAGGAAAAGGACGAAAAGGTGGCACGCAAGAAGCGAAAGTCACCGGGGCCGTCATCCGGCCCAGCGCCCGCGCAGCCGCAAGTCGCTGCAACGGCCGACGCATCGGTGCCAGCTCCGAAGGCGACGAACGGCGAACAGCCGCGCGGCGCTCCCAAGACGACGAACGATGAATTTCTCAGCACAGACCGCAAACGCCTTTGATGGACTGGAGGGATGACGATGACGAGCGAGACGATCTTCCTGGTGGGCGGAGGCAAGGGCGGGGTCGGCAAGAGCATGACCTCGATGGCACTCCTGGATTACCTCCGGGGCACCGGGCAGGAGGTCTTCCTGGTCGAGACCGACACGTCCGCGCCGGACGTCTGGAAGGCGTACCGGACGGAGGTCGAGAGCCTCTGCGTGGACCTGGAGCAGAAGGACGGATGGCTGGAGTTGCTGGACCTCATCGGACGCAAGCCGGACACGAAGATGGTGATCAACTCGAAGGCGGCGAACCAGGCCGGCCTCCGCAAGTTCGGGGGGATGCTGATGGAGGCACTCAAGGAGCAGAAGCGAAAGCTCGTCGTCCTGTGGGTGATCGATCGGAAGCGGGACGGCCTGGAACTCCTGGCGAGCTTCGTCGAGACGCTGGGGACAGACGAACGGATTCAGGTCCACGTCGTCCGGAATCTGTACTGGGGCGAGGAGGGGAAGTTCGACATGTACAACGGGTCGGAACTGCGGAAGGAGATCGAGGGTCGCGGAGGCAAGACACTGAACTTTCCGGACGTGGCGGACCGGGTGTCGGAGGCAATCAACAAGGACCGGCTACCCATCCACAAGGCGGTCGCGGAGCTGTCCTTCGGATCCCGGATCGAGCTCCAGAGGTGGCAGGGCGAATACAAGATGATGCTGGCAGAGATCGTCCGGTGAACGGGCTCGAAGAGTCATTCACAACGCTTCTCGGACAGCAGCCAACGGACAAGGAGAAGCAGAATCTCTATCGCGCCCGGGATGCCCTGCATCTGAAAAACAACGACGCCGTGTGGTTGCTACTGATGGCGCTGGGCCACTACGAGACCCTGTATGGCCAGTTCCCCGGACTAATCAGGGAGGCAGCGAGCGGCACCATGGCGGAGGCAAAGGCCGTCGCAGAAGCCCAGATGAGAGCGGCGGCCGAGATCACCAAGCGCGACCTCTCCGAGGCCGTGGCGCGCACTGCAGATGAGGTGGCAAGACATACGGCTGCGCGGGGGATGCTCAGATGGGCCGCCGGATGCATCGCCACGGCCGCGATCGCGATTGCCCTGGTGGGCTACCTGGCGTACCGCCACGGTGCAGCTGGAGGGCACTCTCGCGGATGGGGAGAGGGATACCGGAGCGCCGCCGATGAGAAGGCCGCAGCGTCGTGGGCGAATACACCTGATGGTGAACTCGCATACGACTTGGCGAAGGCAGGCAGCATCCGCATCCTCGCCACATGCGCTGGGCGGGGTTGGGAGAGGAAGGACGGCGCTTGCTACCCGCAGGCTGAGCGCGGCGCCGTCCACGGGTGGAAACTTCCCGTTCAAGACAAACGTGGCCGGTAGCAGTGTCGAATCGCTAGCGTCTCTACGGAGCGCTCATCGTTCGTGGCGCTGACGAGCCCCAGTTGGATGGCGAGCGAGTTCTGCTTCTCGACGACGTCGCCCTGAACCGGGACGGGCAACTCAAGCCCCCGGATGGTGCCTCGATGCAGCTCCTTTTACCCGGATGGCCATGCTGCAGCCGAGAAGTCGATCCAGGTTCCTGACGGCGGTGGCTGCCTGATTGCGTGCCGCGTCGAGGTAGTTCGCGGCCAGCACCCCACTCACGGTCAGAGAGACGGCGCATCGTTAGAAAATTCGGCGGCAACGGATTCGGCAAACTTGGAAGCGGGCGCCGTGCGATCACCGATGAGGCCGTGCGATCACCGATGAGATCGGCGACGGTATTGTCGTACTCGCCATGAGTCAGCCGACGGAGAATCGGCGGGGTCTCCTATCGCGTCCCCAGTTTCTCGCCGCAGGCCCAGGGGTTTCCAAAGTGAACGGCGTTTCGATGCCGACCGATGCACGACGCAGTCAGAGCCATCAACGCCACGCTCTTAGGGGACATCGGGGGCTCCGTTTCACACACGCTGTTCGTGCGAAATCGGACGTTGCGCCGCGCCGAACGGCTCAGTCCGGCCGATAACAGGAGCAATCGGTCGCGCCAGGGGCGCAAGCAGCTCCGCTGCCGTCACCCGCCGAGCAGGGGACGGTGCCACAGCAGGCAACTGTGGACGAGCAGCTCTGGCCGTAGAGCGCGCAGGTCGCGGACGTCGAACCGCAAGTCCCCGAGGGTTGGCCGGGGGCTATGTTGCAAACCGAACCTGTGCAGCAGTCTCCGGTATTCGTGCAGGCCCCGCCAGTTGGCACGCACGTCGCTGCCAAGCAACGCAACATCCCCACGGCATCGGGGACACAGGGAACGCCGCCGCAGCACTCCGAGGAAAAGGAACAGGTGTTGCCTGCCTTGATGCAGCACGGATCCTTCCCGGTGTAGCCGGTCGGGCATTGAGTCGTGGACCCACCGTGGCAGCGGGGGACGCCGATCTCGTCGGCCTTGCAACACTGCCACTTGGGCGATTGGCAGTCGCAGCAAGCCGAGCGCGCGTTTCCGCAGGCGTTGGTGCTCAGGCCGCAGACGTTCCCGCGCACCTGACACCCCATCGGGTTCGAACACGCGCCGACGGGGGGGGTGACGCCCGATGCGATGTCGCAGGTCACGCTGCCTTCGTTGCCAGCCGAACCGGTGCCACCGCAGCAATCGCTGTCCTTCTGGCACAGGTTGTTGGTCACGCGACAACCGCTCGCCGGCTGACAGATCTTGACGCCGGACAAGGCGTAGGGGCCGCACACCAGGCTGCAGCAGTGAGTGCAATCGCCACAGGTGACACCGTCCTTGACGCAGTTGCCGGCACCGCCGGTCGCGAGATCGCCGCACGTACCCGCGCTAGCGCCGGCAGCCATGTTGCACAGGCCGGTGCAGCAGTCGGTCGAGCGGTAGCAGACGTCACCCGGCTGGATGCAATACGAGGCGCCAAGCGCGCAGGTCCCGCTATTGCAGAACTTCGAGCAGCATTCGGTGCCGGAAGCACAGGGGTTCCCGGCGGTCTTGCATGAGTTGTTGAGCGCCTGACAGGCGCCGTTCGTGCAGGTGCCGCTGCAGCACTGGCTCGACATCTGGCAGGCGGCGTTGTCGGAGGTGCAAGTGGTGGCGACAGCGCAAGAACCGCCCACGCACGAGAGGTTGCAACAGTCGGTGCTCACCATGCACGTCTGGCCGCTGGCTTTGCATTGGGCGGCGTTGGACTTGCACTTGCTCGTCGAGATGTCGCAGATCCCGGAGCAGCAGGTCGCATTGCTCATGCACGTTTGATCGTTGGCAAGGCAGGAGGTCGCGTCCGGGGGGGGATTCGAGGCCGTATCACTGCCCCCCGTGGCGCTGTCGGGGCTGGAAGCGGCCATGTCCTTGGCCGCCGAATCCGCAGCGACGTCATTCCCTGGCTGGGCGGCGTCCGGGGCGGCACCGCCGCCATCGTTCTCACCAGTGCCTGGATCCTGTCCGACGGGCGCATCCACGGCAGCATCCACGACGGCGCCACCCGTGCCGCCGACACCACCGGCGCCGCCAACGCCGCCACCGCCGCCTCCACCGCCCAGACCGCTGCTCCCGCCGGCGCCGCCGCCTCCGTCTGCCGGTCCGGGTTCCATCTCGCCCGCATCGAAAGTCCCGCCGTTGCCGCCGGCGTCGTCGTCGGATGAAAAGGCGTCCTCGGTACCGGACGCACCGCCCGCTTGCCCATCAGCGGCCGGTCCCGGCGCGCCGCCGATTCCTCCGTCTTCCTCCGCCGTCCATTCCCCGTCTGTCGTCGCGTCGGAGCCCAGATGCTTCCTGCCGGTGCCGGTCCCGCCGCAACCGAGCAGCGCGCAAAGAAGGAAGAAGACCGTGGGTAACCTACTCACCGAACGACGTCGGCGCGTGGTCGGCATCGTCGACGAGCATCGGCAGAAAAACGCGGGCGCTTGACCCACGGCGGCGCGTTGACACGATGATCGCATTCCGTATCGTACCGCGTCGTGAACATTCGAAATGGGTAGGTCCCGCCACCACGCACCGGTTCTACGGGTCAGCCAACCGATAATAATGACGAGCTGCAACGAATCGATGCTCTAATTAATTAATGCGCCTCTACGCGGTGGTCATTCCCGTTTTTCTCGTCGGCATGGTCGTCGGTCTCAGCTGCGGAGGCAAAGGTACCGGCCTCTACGGGGGTGGTGGTGATGGAGGAGGGGGGGGCAGCGGCGGGAATGGGAACGGCGGGTCCGGCACCGGCGGCTCACGCACCGGCGGCACAGGGGGTGGTTTCTGCGGACGCGCGGGAGATCCGTGTGCTAAGGCGGGCGATTGCTGCTCCGGAGCGTGTGAAGCCAGCCTTTGCACCTCCGGCCAGACGTTGCCGCCCGGCTCCAAATGCGGCGCGGGCCCGGACTGTTCCACTGGCGCCTGTGTCAACGGGGCCTGCACCACGACGGCCTGCGTTCCGGACGGGCAGAAGTGCACCTCCGCGGGCGAGTGCTGTGGTGGCCAATGCTCGAACGGCGCCTGTGCGCCCCTGAATACGTCCTGCAAAACGTCGGGCAATCCTTGCGCGGTCAATGGCGACTGCTGTTCGAAGTACTGCGCCAACCGCGTCTGTTCGGCGCCGTCGTTCTGCAAACAGAATGGCGACGCCTGCGCGCGAGACCTCGACTGCTGCGGCGGCTCTTGCAAGAAAGCTACGGGCGCCACGGTCGGCGTGTGCGGCCTCGCAGAGGGGTCAGGCTCCTGCACGCCAGCCGGGCAGGTCTGCGCCGGGGGCGCGACCTACATGGGTGGACCGCTCCCGTTGTGCGGGGGCGAGTGCTGTAGCCGATCGTGCCGCCCCTACGCGCCGACTGGGGTGCTCATCTGTCAGCCTCCCAGCGGGTGCCGTCCCACGGGCGAGTTGTGTCAGACGGACGCGGACTGCTGCGGCTCTCCCGGATCGCCGGGATCGATCAAGGTTCCTGGCGGCCAGATGACGAATGTGCTTTGCAGCAAAGCACCCGGAGCGACGATAGGCCGCTGCGACAATGGAAACTCGTGTAGCCCCGCCGGTGCGATTTGCCGCCTCGCCAGTCAGTCCTGCAATGCCACCGATCGGTGCTGCGCGGGCACCGTGCAACAGTATCCCCTCAACTGCAAGCAGGACACGCTGGGAATACCCCGCTGCACGGCCGTGACGGACTACGATTGCAAGGCCAAGGGTCCCCCCCCGGCTGGAACACCGTGCGCGTCGAGCGTGGACTGTTGCAACACACCGTGCGTCCCGAACCCGTCTGGCATGCCGGCCTTCGTGTGCGGGTCAGCAAGATGCGTTGCCACCGGCGGAGCCTGCAGCACCACGGCCGACTGTTGCCCCGGGACAAGCTGCGCGTTGTCTGCGGGATCGAGCCGGGGAACCTGCGCAGTGAACACACCGCCGCCAGGGTCCGGTGGCGCCGGGGGCACGGGTGGGGCCGGGGGCAAGGGTGGGACCGGGGGATCGGGTGGCGCAGGAGGAACGGGAGGCGGCTCGCCTTCGTGCTCCGCCTACGGTCAAGTGTGCACGACGACCGATCAGTGCTGCAACTCTCTGACGTGCTCGGGCGGCCTCTGCACGGTCGTCATCCAATAAATTTTCCGAAGTTGCTGGGGGCGGTGTCGCGGGACAACGACACCGACGCAGCGACGGGGCGCTATTTCTTGGCGGGCTTGTCGCGGACCGGCTTCATGTCGAACTTACCGGAACCCTGCTGGAACAGCACGCAGGGCGCACCCTCCCTGAACCGAGGCGGGGCGTGGACGCTGACACAGGGAATCGCACTTCCAGGCTAAAGGACAAACGAGACTTGTGGATTCAGACCCTTCGAGCCATCGGCTCTCGCGACTCCCTGCCGAATCACTCGTCGGATGCTGGCCGGTCGCGTTCGCCTAGAGAAGTTGGGGCCTCGCCGCGGATGCGGCTGACCCCCACCAACTCATATCCGAGGAATCCGCCTTGCCGAAGGCGTCAAATCCTTGCGCGCGAATCCTGCTCGAAGATCTTCTCCAGATCTTGCGCCGCCTTTTTCGCTGTGGCGACCAGGGCAGCCTCGTTGTCGCGCACCTGGAATTGCTCTTCGAGTTGCCGTTCGTCGTACTCCTGGAACTTGCGGGTCGCTTCGCGCGCTTCGGCCTGGGTCAGGCCGAGTTCCTCGAGCGCTAGCCTTGCGGTTTCCAGGCTGGAGTGGAAAGCCTCGCGGACGATCTGCTGAATCCCGAGATCCATCAACGCGTACGCGTGCTGCCGGTTGCGCGCGCGGGCGATGATCTTGGTACCCGGGAAGTGATGCAGCACCTCCTTTGCCGTTCGCACCGATGCCTCGGGATCATCGATGGCCAGCACGAAAAGGCGCGCCCGGTCCACCTTGGCAGCGCGGAGTAGGTCCACGCGCGAAGCGTCGCCGTAATACACGTGGTTGCCGAACCTCCGGACGAAATCGACCTGGGTCATGTTCGCTTCGAGTGCCGTGAAAGGGATTCGGTTTGCCCGCAACAGCCGCGCGACGATCTGCCCAAAGCGGCCAAATCCGGCGATGATCACGTGCCCGTCCTCCCCTTGTATCTCGTCGTAAACCGCAGGGGCTGACGGAAGCCGGGCACGCCAGCGGTCGTGTGCCAGGAGCAGGAGCGGCGTGAGAGCCATCGACAGGCTCACCGTCACGACCAGCAGATCGGCGATCACCTTGGGGACGACATGCGACTGCTCGGCGACGCCGAAGATCACGAACGCGAACTCGCCACCTTGGGAGAGAACGATCGCCAGGCGGACGGCCGCGGCCGATGTATGCCGGGCCAAACGGGCGACTCCGTAGAGGACGGCGATCTTGGCGACGGTGAGTGCGCCGACGACGGCGAGGACGACGCCTGGCTGGCTGCGAATGATGCCAAGATCGGCCGACATGCCCACGGCGGTGAAAAAGAAGCCGAGCAAGAGGCCCTTGAACGGTTCGATGTCCGCCTCCAGTTCGTGTCTATATTCGGACTCGGCGAGGAGAACACCGGCGAGGAACGAGCCCAGCGCCATCGAGAGACCGACCTTCTGCATCAAGAGCGCCGTGCCGATCACCACCAGCAGGGCGAATGCGGTCGAGAGCTCCTGGGTACGCGCGGAAGCCACGAGACGAAAGAGCGGACGCATCAGGAACCGCCCGGCCAGGATCAGACCGCCAAAGGCGGCGACGACCACGGCCACTCGGCTGCCTATGTTGCCCCCCGCGGCACCGGGGACCGCGCCGAGCACCGGCGCGCCGAGCAGCGGAACGATGGCGAGCATGGGGATGGCCGCCAGATCCTGAAACAGCAGAATGCCAAACGCCGAACGTCCGTGAGGGCTGGCCAGTTCGTTCCTCTCGGCTAGAAGTTGCATCACGAAAGCAGTCGACGAGAGAGACAGCGCCACGCCCACGACGAGCGCTGAGACCGGATCCAGGCCGAGAGCAAGAGCGACGGCGGCAAGCACCGCTCCAGTCCCGAAGAGCTGCGCGGCGCCCACCCCAAAAACGGCGCCCTTCATCTTCCACAAGCGGGCTGGGGCCAGTTCGAGCCCGATCAGGAAGAGGAGCAGGACCACACCGAACTCGGCGATGTGCAGCTTGTCCTCGACTCCTCCGATGAGCCCCAACCCGGAGGGTCCGATCACCGCGCCGGCTGCAAGGTAGCCCAGGACGGAGCCGAGCCCGAGTCGTTTGAACAAGGGCACGGCGACTACGGCCGCGCCCAGGACGATGGCGATTTCAGCGATGAGCATGGATGGGTTCTCTTCGATGCTTCCAGACTAGCGAAGGTTGCACCCATCCATCGTATGCTGCCGCAAGTGGAGCACGCGCGCTTTAGCCTGCTGAACGACATCGCCCTCAGCATCATGTTCGCGGCAGTGGCGGGGCATCTGGCCCGCCTGGCGAAGCAGCCCATGATTCTGGGTTACGTGCTCGGAGGTGTGCTGCTCGGGGCACCGCTCGGCATCGGGCTCGTGTCCGACCCGGAGAGCGTGGAGCTGATCTCCGAGATGGGGCTGATCTTCCTTCTTTTCATCATTGGCCTCGAGATCAATCTGTCTGAGATCGCGCGGCTCGGCGGCAAGACGCTGGTCATCGGGGTCGTGCAGTTCGGGGGTTGTGTGGGGCTAGGCCCAATGCCGTTCGGTTAAGTTAAGACGACGCATGGGCAGGGCGCTTGCGGGCGTAGTTGCTCATCTTGATCTTCACGGCACGGGGGTAGCGACGTGATGTCCGACGTGGAGGCAAGACGAGGCGGGTGAAGAATTCGCGCAT
>JANPFD010000267.1:0-12327 GCA_031423255.1 Myxococcales bacterium
ATGCGCGAATTCTTCACCCGCCTCGTCTTGCCTCCACGTCGGACATCACGTCGCTACCCCCGTGCCGTGAAGATCAAGATGAGCAACTACGCCCGCAAGCGCCCTGCCCATGCGTCGTCTTAACTTAACCGAACGGCATTGCGCTTAGGGCCCATACCGTGCTGCCATCCTCTTCTCCCCCCTTTGCCGGATGCTAACAACCGCCGGCCACGTTTTGCCAGCGTCGACAGAGGGCAAGCACTGCTTCATTGCTGTGGCTCGTCGCGGGAAAGCCCTGCGCCTACCGCACAGTCCACACCGTCGGCGGCACATGGTGCTCGATCTCCGCGCCCCCGATCGTCGACGCTCCCGTGTGTAGCTTCCCCGCGAGGGTCGGGATCACGCGGTAGTGCGCCGTGAAGACCTGGCCCGGTGCGCGGGGCGCAACCTTCAGGATCAGGGCGCCGTCTTCCTTGTCGTAGCTACGGATAGTGTTGTCGGCGACGAGGGCTTCGAGGCTGGGGGTGTCGATCTGGACGCTGGCGGGGAGGGCATGGCGGATGGTCAGCTCGACGCCGGTGGGAGCGGCGGCGCGCATGGATATGTCGACGGGCTGGCCGAGGCGTACCGTTCGGGGTGTATCGATGGAGAGCTCGAGACCCTGGTGACTCCGCTCGGTGGTCCAGGGGACGTAGCCCTTGAGCGCCACGGAGTAACCGAGTCCGGGGACCGGGGGCTCGGCTCGTAGCTCGTAGGTGTGCTTCTTGCCGGGCTCGGACAGCGGGACCTCCACCGCTGCGATCTCGCGGAGCTTCGTGCCTTCGAGGGTCTGCTCGGCGATGGTCCGGCCGTCCTGGGTGAAGGTGATCGTCACGCGTTCGGGGAGCTTCTCCGAGAACAGGGACAGCACCGCCGTCAGGGCGACCAGGTTGGTCCGGCCGTCCCCGAAGCCGCGAGCGGGATCGTAGGCGGCAAGCAACCGGGACCCGAGGTCGGGAAGGAGCGCGGTCGCGGCCGGGTCGTCGCGGAGCGCGAGAACAGCGAGCGCGGTGGCCTCGACCACCGAGGGAGTCGACCCGTCGATACGCACGACGCCGGTCGGAACGGGCAAGTACCGGGTGCCGTCGGTCTCCTGCTTGACGGCGTCTCGGATCCGCTTGCGCAGCCGTTCGCCGATTGCGCCTTCCACGGTGCCGCTGGAGGCGATGGCGGCTGCTGTGTAGGCGTCCTCGACCCGCTCGATGTTCCGCTCGAAAGCCCGGGCCGCGCTCAGGGTCACGCGGCTGGCTCGCTGGCGGGCGAGCGCGGTGCCGGATGCGGCGCGGACGGCGCGAACGCAATCGGCGGTGGCGACGAGCAGCCGTTGCAGGGTCCAACCGTCGGCGCCGGCGCAGGTTCCGTCCGGACGCTGGCCGTTGGCGGCGGTGTCGGCGAGGCGCTCGCCGAGTCTCGTCAGGATCGGGTTGGTGGGGTGGGCGAGGGTGGCCTCGGTGAAGAGCGCTGCGGTGATCACGTCGGGTGTCCGGCCCGCGCGAATCGCGCGCTGGCCGGCGGTCATGGCGAGGGCGTGTAGAGCCTTGGTGTCGGACTCGCCGCCGATCTTGCGAAGGAGAGTCTCGCCCCGGCCGGCGAGCAGGAGCGCGTAGGCGTCGCCTTCGAGGGTGCCGCGAGTGGAAGCAGCCGCTAGCTCGGCGCGCAAGATCGCCAGCGCTCCCGGAAAGACGAGCAGGCGGGCCTTCGCGCTTTCGCGATCGCTGCTGGCGGGCAGGGAAGCCTCGAAGGTGCGGGCGGATGCGAGAGTGCCGCTGCGGGTCTCCGTGATCGGACGGCCGGTGGGATGGACGGGAAAGGTCCGTTCGACTGCGTCCATGTCACCGAGGGAGGCGCGGAGTGTAACGGTGCCCGGGCGGTTGGCACGGACGGGGGCATAGGTGACGAGGTTGCTCTCGGCGTCCACCTTCACTGACCCCATGGCACGAGCGAGCGCGGCGCCAACCAGCTCGACGCGGAGGGCGGCCGTGAGCGGACGATCGGTCGTGTTCACGATCTGGATGGGCAGGGACACCTCGTCCCCGGCCATCAGGAAGCTCGGCACGATGGGATCGACGTAGGCCGGCAGGGTCCCCTGGAACCGGGTTTCGGCACCGGCCTGGGCGCCCACTCGGGAGTGGGCGAGGGCGAGGACGCGCCAGCCCGTCAGGCGATCGGGCACCCGCACCGGAATGGTCGCGTTACCGGAAGCGTCCGTGACGACCAGCGGATTGAAGAGGAACGTTTCGGGGAACCAGGCGCGGGTAGGGGCGGCCTCGTCGTCGCCGTTGCTCTCCTTGTCATCTGGGGCGGCGGCTTTGCGTCTGGACCTCGCGACCGCTCCCAAGGTCTCAAGCGTCCCCAGCCCCCCGACTCCGGCAATCTCGGCCAGGTTGGCAGAGTCGCCCGAGTCGCCCAGGAGCTTGAGCAACCCCTGCTGACGCGCACGTGCCGCTGCTGGCGCAGGTGCGGCGGGGGCGCGCCGTGCTGGGGCCGCCTCTTCACCGGCAAATCCTCCAATTTCCCGCTTCGCGGGTGGAATGAACTGCTTCAGTTCCGACTTGTCGGACCGATTGCACGTGCCCGACGCGACGAGCATGGCGATGGCAACCCAGATGTGCCGGTGCCGCTTCATGGCTTCTCCTTGTCGACCCAGGCTGACCAGCTCTCGACGTCTTCCGGAAGGCGCGTGCCGTTTGCCACCACAGCACGCGGATCGGTGAGCGCCAGCAAGTCGCGAGGGAGGCGGTGAAGCTGTAGCCTCCGGCCGTACGCGTCGGTGACCGGTTCCTTGCGCTTGTCGCACTCCTCCAGCGCCTGCGTCCACAGCTTGGCCATGGTGGCTGGCTTCATCTGCTCGCCCTTGGGGGCGCTCGTCTCCCAGGCCCGCACGCGCGCGTGCAGCTCGCCGAGGATGGCGTAGAAGTGATCGGTCAAAGCTTCCAGCGGGTCGAACGCCGCCGCCGTCTCGGCGCTGACCGTTGCGTCGGTGGTGGTGGCGTCCGGCAGGGTGCTGACCCGGAGGATGGTGGCGGTGGCAGCGTGAACGCCCCGGATGCGTCCCATCTCTACGGCTGCGACGTCGAGGGCGCCGAAGGCGGGTGAGCGCATCTGCGGTCTCGGGCGGACCCGGGCCATGTCGTCGGGGCCGGGCAGCGGCGCGAGTTGCTCGAGGCTGGTGTCGACGCCGAAGAGGCCCACGGCGGCGCGGATGCCGTGGCTCCCTTCCGAGGTCCGGAGTTTCAGCGTGGCCGTCTTGCCGGGGGCGTACCGCTCGGCGTCGGACTGGATCGACACGGTCAGCTCTGTCTTCGGACGGGCGTACACCAGGGCCCGGGCGTCGTTCCAGGTCACCTGGAACCATCCCTTGGCGTCAGCGGGTAGTGTGAAACGGGCGACGTGGGTCGCCTCGTCCACAGGCCCTTCCAGATTCTTCATGTTCGGGTGGGTCATCCAGAGGCTCTTGGGCAACTTGCCCTCGAACCCCGGTCCCCGGAGGAGGCTGACCTCGATCTGTCGGCCGGCCTCGGCCAGCACCGGCGAGGCCCGCAGGCGAGCGGGAGGCACCTTGCCCGGGCGAACGACGAGGTTCGTGGAGCCGATCTGCTTCGGCGCGCCCGGAGCGTGAGCCGAGACGTTGAGCTCGTAGCCGATTAGGGTGGTCGCCTGGGGATCGGCCTTCTCGTCGGTCGCGTTCGGCCGGACTGCGAGATGAACCGCGCCGAGGAACTCGGTGCTCGTTGCCAGCTCCGCGGCCGGCCAGCTCTGCCGCGCGAAGACACGCTCGACGCAGCCGACGATGGAGGAGGCGATTGGCTTCCCTTCCTTCTCCGGATCCGGAGCGAAGGAGATGGTCATGCGGTGCTTGGGGGGCTTCGCGGTCCAGAGGAGTACGCGAGGCAACCTGGCCGGCTCGACGGTTCGAGGCAGGCAGCTCCGGGCATCGAGCGCCGCCGTGGCGATGGCCGCGGCGAAGTCCTGAGGCACCTCCTGTGTGGCCTCGGCATTTGTCGTGATCCGCGGCATGTCGGATTGGAGCGAGTACGCGATCCTGTAGAGGCGCTCGCGGCCGGGCGGGAGGCGCAGCGAGGTCAGAGCCCGCGCCAGGCACAGGGGCAGCGCCTCGTCATCAGTCGCCTTTGCGGTTATGGCACCAGCAGGGCTGACACGGAGGCCGATGGTGACATCCTCGGATGGGTCATCGACGAAGCGAGCGCAGGGAGCCAGCGTCGTGTTCCAGCGGTCCATCGTCAGCTGGTCGCCGAGCGACGCCTCGCCGCCGCTGATCAGCTCCTCGGTATCGCCGCGGGTGATGGCCGGCTCGCGCGGGGGCCGGCGCACCGGCATCGGCGGGACGATGACGTTCGCGGGGGGGCCGGGGTCGATCTGGAGCGAGGCGACACCGTCCTCGTCGGTCGTGGTGGCGATGCCCTTGTCGTTGGGTTCCCAGGCCCTCTTCACGAGGAGCTCGGTCTTGGCGAGCACCGTACCAGCGGCGGTGGTGGCGCGCAGGTAAAGGCGGTTGTTGAAGGACTGGACGAGTCCGTCGTCGAGTTCGGTCACGGCGGACACCTCGATGGCGTGCTCCGAGAGCAGGGCCGAGGCTCGGCCTTCGACGCGATCTCCAGCTGGATCGATCGCCGCCAGGTTCGCGTGGAGGGTGACGCGGCCGCGGAGATCTTTGGGGATCACCGGGAGGGACAGCTCGAAGGCACCGTTAGCTCCCGGGCGAGCCGTCTTGGGGAGCTCCCCTTCCTGCCATTCGGTCGGCGCCGGCCAGTCGCCCTGGACCGACCAGGTGATCTCGACGTTCGCCCCTCTTACGGGGGCGCCCGAGCTATAGACGACCTTGCCGCGCATCACGGGCCGGTCACCCGGCGCGTAGAATGGTTTCGACGCCGAGGCTTCGACGCGGAAGCGGGGCACGGTGAACGGCTCGACGTGGAAGGTGACGACGTCCTCGGCGGTGCCGGACCTCCACTTCACCTTCCAGTCTCCGGTCCGGGCGCCGGCATCGATCGGGAAGCTGCCGGCCACGACCCCGAACTCCCCGGCCTGAGCCTTCTCCTCGAGGACCACCTCGCCGGAGGGATCCTCGACGATCCACCTGCCAGGTCGACCGTCGATCGGGCTGAAATCGGTGGCCTTAAGGACGACGGCCCGGAACTGCACCGTGTTGCCCGGTTCGTACAGAGGGCGATCGGTGATCACATGGATCCGGGCGGGTGCGTAGATCGGAAGCGCCAGATCGGTGCTGCTGTCTCCGAGTTGAGAGTGCACCTTCGCGCGCAGCACGTAGTCGCCGTCGGGCAGGTTCGGGTCGAGCTCGATCGGGCCGGTTCGACCATCGTCCGGGGTCCCCTGCCATCCCTTCTTGGGCGTGAGCAGCACCTCCTCGCCCTTGGGCTTGACGAGGACGAGGGTTGGATCGAAACGACGGACGTTGGCGGTGAGATGGACGTCCGCTTCCGCGGTGGTGTAGTTGGCGATGGCTCCGATCCAGACGGTTCCCTCGGAGCCGCGTCGAAGACCCTGGCACTTGAAGGACACGGTCTGCTGCAACTTTCCGTCGGGACAGCGCCCGACGAGCACGCCGTACCTGATCCAGGCCGGGAAGCAGACGACCCGGGAGAGGATGAGGGCGACGAGCAAAGCCACGCCGGTGCCGATGATGAGGCGCCTTCGCGACGGATCCGCGAGGCGTTCGCGAGGTATCACGTGAAACCCTCTCATCGGCGTTGCACCTCCACCTGTCCGGCGTTGTCGTCAGTTCTCAAGGCGCGCTGATTCTCCTGCATGTGATGTGCCCGCCAGACCAAGAGGAATACTGACAACCGGAACCGTCCCGGTAGCGACGGCAGTTTGTGCGAACGAGCAGACGTTTCCTGGCGAACTATCCGAGTTGTATCAACGGGCCTGGCTGCGAAAAGATCTGACAATCACCAGCATCGGTGGTTCCTCCTCACAGGAAGAGACACCTTGGCCAACGGCCATCGACAAGAGTGCCATGATGCCTGTGCACCCCACGGACGGCCCCCAGAGGCGCTGCGCACGGTCGCGTTGGGTCGCCTACGTCGTCGTACATTGCTCTACCGGCGCTCTGGTAGCATTTGGCGGTGTCTAGAGGATCGTCGTGAGGCGCGCGGCTGTCATGGGTGCGCTGCTGCTCGTGAGCCGGACCGCCGCTGGCGCGGGTGCCGCTGACATCGAGCGCGCTGCCCTCGCCACGAAGAAGCTTGAGAATCTTCAGACCAATGAGAGCAAGATCCTGCTCTACGGCCAGCGCACGAACGGATCGGACACCAAGTACGGACAGTGGGCATGCGCCAAGGTGGTCTCGATCGTTCTTCGAAAGGCCGGCGTGAAGATGGACCTCCAGCTCGGCGTGGGCGGGATCGAGCGCTCGCTCAAGACGTGGAAGAGGATCGGAGATTCGGACGATCTGAAGCCCGGCGATGTGGTGGTGTGGACGAGCCGCACCAAGGGCAACGCCAATCGATCATGCACCGGCGGTGGGACCTGCCACGTTGGCATCTACACGTCAGACGGCTACTTCCACAACGACCCGCGCATCAAGAAGCCAAGCTTCGACGGCATCTCGCTATGGGCCTTCAAGTTCAAGGTCGGGTTGCGGCCGCCGGCGAGGTAGCCACGCCAGGTTGGTGGGTTTCGGCGGACAGCGACTCGATCGAATACTGAGGCTCGGGCATGATGGAGGTTGGTGACGAAGGGGCGTGATCTGGAGGCGACGCTGGCGGTGGCGGTCGAGCGCGGAGTGATCGATGAGGGCATCGCCGACAAGCTCCGCGCCCTGGCCGTCGAACAACAGCCCGCGGCACCGCCTCCAGTTGAAGACGAGGGGCGCCGTCTCCGGGAAGTCCGTTCGCTAGAAGAACGTCAGCGCTTCGTGCGCGAGCAGCAGGCGTTGCGGGCGGCTCGCGAAGCGGCGGAGACGCAGGAGCGGGAACGGCGCGAGGAGCGGACCCGGCAGGCATCCGCGGAGATCGGAGCGTTGGCGGCGCTCGTGGCTCCGGTCGAGGAGGGCGCGGACGCTCACGACGACGGTCATGTCCTGCCTCTGGTCTACGAGAACATCGGTTGGCTCGTCGGCATGCTGCTCGTCCTCGGTGGATCGGTCTATGGGCTGCGCGAGGCCTGGATCTCCTTCGATGCGGCCGGGCGATGGGCGACGGTCACCGGTGGGCTGTTCGTCTACCACGCGATCTTCGTGATGGTCAGCGCCGTGCTGGCCCGTCGCTCGGCGCGGGCCGGGCAGTTTCTCGGGGGGCTCGCCACGTGTCTCGTACCCCTGTGCTACGTCGGCGCGGCCAACCTGTCCGCCGCGAATCTGCTTTACGGAATGGTGGCGGCGGTCGTGCTGTCCGCAGGAGCGCTCCGCACACTGGGGAGCGTGGGGCAGCGTTTCCAGGCCGGGTACTGGTTGGCGGCGGGGGTGCTCCCGCCGGCATTGACCTTGCTCGCGTATCCCCATCTGCCTTCGGCGTCCGTCTTGCGCTTCCTCTTGCCGATGGCCGCTCTCGTCGCCCCTTGGTGGACGACGAAGGATCGACGGACCAGCACCTCTCCGGGCGTGTTCGGCCTGGCGCTCTATGCGGCCCTGGTCTCGGAGATATTCGCGCTGTCGTCGAATGCGCTGGGGGAGGGTGGGGTCGTTCCGCTCGTCTGGCGGACCAATGGACCGACGTTCGGGGCGTGGTTGGGCGTGTACCTGACGGCGTTCGGAATGGTGCTCTTCGCCGGTCGCACCATCAGGCCGGACACGGATCTGAAGAGGCGGGTCCTGGTTTCTGCCGCCTGGTTCGGCTTCGTGTTGACGGTCGGGGCGAGTGCTCTCGCGGGGATGACTGCGTTACGAACGACGGGACCTGCGGCTTCCGCCAACTCGTTGGTAGCGACACTGCTCGCGGTCGTCGTCGCGACGTTCCAGACGCGGCATCTTGTGAGCGGCAGGGCAGCCGCCTTTTACCTGATGCTGGCGCTGGAATCGCTGGTCACCGCTCTGATGTGCCGACTCGTCCTTCCCGGAGCGGACGCGCGCCAGTGGTGGGCCTTGGCAGCCCTGGCGCCGCCTCTGTTGCGCCTCGCGGACGCCCGTCTCGCACCGGCTCCTCCCACGGTCAACCGCGGCGCGGCTCTGTGGGCGGCTGTGCTCCTGTATTTGGCATGGTCGTTCGAACCGGCGCGTGCGGGTGTCTATCCGGTCAGTCTGGCGGCGGGGCTCGCGGTCGCGGCTTGCCTTCATCGGCAGGGCGGGGTGACGTGGCACCGGGTGGGCGCGCTGGCGGCCTTGCTGGTCGTCATCGTGGCCACGTCCGCGGCGGCGGATTCTCGCTGGATGCCCTACGCGCTCGTGGTGCTCGCGACCGTCTACGGGGTTGCTGCCCGGATCACGGCCCGACGCTTCGATGCGACGGTGCATGGTTCGCTCGACGACGCTTCCCTTCTGCTGTTTGTCACGGCCGCGGCCGTGGCTATGGGAGGTGTCCAGGCGGCGACCTCGTTCGCCTGGAGTCCCGATGGGAGCTTCAGTCTCGAGCCAGTGGTGGTGGCGCGGTTGCTGCCTCTGCTGGCCGCCAGCGCCGGACTGCTTCTGCGAAGTCTGGTGGACGCCAGCGCGTTGCCCTCGGCGCTCGGCGCGCTCGGTCTGGCTGCTGCGATAGTGACGGCCGCTGGAGCGCGGACTCCCGACTCCATCGGGCTTGTCATCGGAAGCCTCGCAGTGGGTGCAGTTCTCGTTGCTGCGACCTTCACACCGAAAGACCGCCCGGCGACTGTCGGGCGGGTCTTGCTCGGGGCGTTCGAGCTACCGTGGTCCTGGACGGGCGGTGCGGCCGTGGCGCAGGGATTCGGCGTGGCCACGGTTGTGCTCGCTGCACTGGCGGCATGGGCGAACGTGACGTGGTTTTCGGCCATCACGATCGACCGGACGTTCGTCATGGCGGGAGGGGCGGGGGTGGCCCTCGCGCTCGTGAGTGCGTTCGCGACGCGGGCGGGGCAGTCATGGGGCTTGCGCGGTCGTTCCGGCCTGCTGTGGGCGTTCGGGCTGGCGGTTGCTTTGATTGGGATCACGAACCGCATCGGGCGCCCGCTTCCACCACAGATCATGGGCCGGAATCTGACCCTCATCGGTCTTGGGTTGTGGATTGCGGCTCGGGGGTTCGTGAAAGCTGGGCCCTGGCTGGCCGACAGGCTCGCCGCTCCGGTGAGTTCCGGGCGTCGCTACCATCTCGTGCCCCACGCGGGAGTGGTCGCTCTCGGCGCCGTGCTATTCGTCAAAGCCTGGTTGCTTGGAGCATTTCCGCTCTATCGGGCGCTCGCGGTCGTGCCACCGACGATGTTGATCGGGCCGGCGCTGCTGCTCCTTCTCGTGGGCCGCTCGTCCGGATTGCAGCGTCTGTCGTGGGCAGCGGCCGCCCTCGTCGTCGCTGGCGCTGCACTCCTGGGAGCGCAACGCCATCTGCTCGGACCTGCGCTCGTGGCGCTGGGTGGTCCAGGCGGCGCGTGGGTCCCTGCGGACACGGCGTCTCTGGGGGGAGATCCGTCTTCACCGTTCCGCTACGGGGGGATGGTGGGCCTCACTGGACTCTACCGGGGTGCGCTTCTGGGCGTTGGCGTCGCAGGAGCAGTGTTCGGTGGGATGGCTTTCGCCGTGGGGCGCGGGCGGTCTGTCGGCGATCGACTCGCCGTGCTGCTCTGGCGCGTCCCCGCTGCCGATGATCGGCTCCGCGTCTGGCTCGGCTGGGCGGCTGGTGCGGTCGCGGTGCTGATGAGTGCGTTTGGATTCTGGGTGACGACGATCCCGTCGGCGGTTCTGGCGCTGGGCGCGGCGCTGGCTGCGGCGGTTGCCATTCCAGGGCGGAGCCCCGCGATGCGGACCCTCATCCCGAGCGCTTCAGCACTCGCACTGGTCGTCCATGCAGTCGCCCAGGCGACTGGCTCGGTCGGGGTCTGGCCGGGGGCGCTCCTGGCCGCGCTGGCTTTGGTCGTTGCGGTCGCCACTCACCGGCTCCTGGAGCGGGCAGGTGATCGTCGGCGACACCTGCGTGTGGGACACGCTGTCGTCGGAATCCTGGTCGGACTCGGCGTGTGCTACGGCCTTGCCTCCGGCGCAGCCAACGGCGAGCTGACCGAAGGCTGGACGGTGGTCTTCAACGCGATCAAGGGTCTCGGGACATGGGACACGACCTGGGTGCCCGCGCTCCCACTCGGGCTCGGCGGCGGCGCATTTTTCGTTGCGGCCGTTTCCCAGAACGCCCTCGTGAGGCGTTCGCCCACGCAGGCGTGCGTGGTCGCGTCGGCCATGCTGACGGTGGCGGCTCTATCCGTGCTGGTCGTCTGGCTGGTCCGCGCTTCCGGAGACGAGACGGTGATTCTCGTGGCGTCGGCTGGTGCGTTCGTGGTGGTCGGCTTGCACATCGTGAGCATCCGGCTCGGTCAGAGGTTCGAGGACCTCGTGCACGGAAGCCGGGTGACTCGCGATGGTCTCCTGATCGTCATCGGAGGGCTACTGGCGCTGTCCCGTGCCCTGTTGCCGTTCCCGGTCTCTGCCGCCACGCCGTTGTTGACGCTCGTCACTCTCACCGTGGTACTGGCCGTGCCGTTTCACGCGCTCGTCGCCGAGCGGACGGCGCGCCATGCGTACTTCCTTCAGTGCGCGCTCGTGGGCACGTACGGGTTCATGCGAGCGACATGGTGGCAATCGATGCGGCCCGAGGAGGATGCGTTGGTCCTGCTGTCTCTGGACTTCCTCCTCGTCGGCGTCACCGTGCTCGCTCGACGCAGCCGCGAGGACGTCGTGGCCAGTGCGGCGTCTCGGTTCGCGGCCTTGCTGCCACTTCTCGTGGCGTTCCTCCTGCCGTGGCAGGCGACGCCCGAGAACGCACTCTTCTCCCTGGGCGCGAGTCTGTTCTATGGCCTCCTTGGCTGGGTCGAGCGCAGCCGGATCCTCGGAACTCTCGGCGCCGTGGCGGCCAACCTCGCCTTGCTGGTGCTGTTCCTCAGCGAGGGCCTGACGGGCCTCGACGTCTATCTCGCACCCCTCGGCCTCTGCGCGCTGATCGTGGTCCATCTGTTCGCGGGGGGCATGAGCAAGGACGCTCGCTTTGCATTGCTCTCTGCCGGGACCGGGTTGACGTATGCGCCCGCCGCTCTGGCGATCGTGTTCCAGGTGGGGAATGCAAGGAGCGACTACTATCCGCTCGGGTTTGCCGCGGCTTGTATCGTGGGGATCGGTGCCGGCATGTGGTTCCACATTCGGGCCTATTTGGCGCTGGGTCTTGCCTTCCTCGTGCTCGATCTCGGGACGCTGCTCGTGCGCGCCAGTCTGCGTGATCAGCGGCTCGGATTCCTCGTTCTCTCCATCGCCGGCATCGCCATCCTGTCAGCGATGGTCTACTACACGATGAACCGCGACAGAGTCACCCGGGCCCTGGTCCGCCTTCGCCGCGCCCTCGGCACCTGGGATTGAGCGCCACCGTGAATCTGATCCATGGCGCGACGGTGCTTCGGCCCTGAGTTTCCTCGAGAGCTCGGACCGCCGACGTGGTCGAGATCGCGCGGACCGAATATTATTGAGAAGCATGACCGCGGAGGAAAAACGACAGCTACTGCAGCTCGTGGACGACTTCGAGGCTGCTCTCTCGAAGTTCCAGACCGACGTGCAGAAGTTCGGGGTCGCAGATGAATCCTTGAAGGTGATGACCGAGAAGCTCGCTGCCTTCAGGGCCAGGGTCGGCAAGTGCGGCCCAATCCCCGTCGCGCCGGAAGGCGACGTGCTGATTCCCCGCGCGAAGGGCAGGGTGGATGTCGAGTCCCTGCGTCGTCTCTGTACCAAGAAGAAGCGGTACCACACCCTGGAGCACGCCGGTCAGATAGCCAAGATTCGAACGGAAGAGGGTGGCGAGACCGGGGGAGTTGCGCGTCTACCACTGCACGATCTGCGACGGATTCCATCTGACGCACACCTCGCTTGAGGAGTTCGCCGAGTCGTCGGTCCACCGCACGCGGTAGCGGCCGACTGGTGTCTCGGCCGGCTACCGTACGGGATCATCGGCGCGAGAAGTTAATCAGGGCCAGGCACGATTGACCACGGCTCAGTCCGCGCCGTAGGTACCAACGCCGATCTTGTAGGCAGTTATCGTGGCGAGGCCAAACCAAATCGCGTCGACCGGGAGAAACATGGAGCCGTTCCACTCGGGAAGCCTTCCTAGAATGAGCTTGAAAACCAGAGCCTTGGCGAGAACCACAGCACCGATCGCAAGACCCGCCGCAAGGGCACCTTGTCCCTCGCTTTCTTCG
>JANPFD010000268.1:0-9023 GCA_031423255.1 Myxococcales bacterium
GGAGCGGCTGCGGCCGTCGGCACAACCGGACCCTCACGTCCCCGGCGCGCCGCTCCTCCCCAATTCAAGACTTCGCACCAATGGGGCCTTCTATTGAATGGGAGAAGAGCGGCGCGCAGGGTGTTCTTGTGTCCCGGGGCGCCGGACGGCCGGAGCCGCTCCACGCCGTCATCGGCGAGGATGCCAGGCGAGGAACGAGGGAGCCAGGCTCCGAAGGAGCCGTGAGCGACCGATCGGCACAAACGGACCCTCACGTCCCCGATGCAGCCGCGGTCGCGCCCCTACAACGGTCGTCCTAATCCAAGCCCACGTTTTCCAGGTCCTCTTCGCTCATTCCGAAGAAGTGGCCGGTCTCGTGCAGCAGCGTCGTGCGGATCTCCTCGCGCAGCTGAGCCTCGTCGCCAGCGACGCGCTCGAGGTTCTTGCGGAAGAGCACGATCTGCGTGAGCTGGGGCGTGCCGCCGACGGTCGAGACGTCGGGCAGCGCCTGACCCTCGAAAACGCCTAGCAAACGCGGATCGAGCCCCTTGTCCACGTCGGCCTTCGCCGGCAGATCGGCGACGACGATCGGGACATTGCGGATGAGGGTGCGCGCACGCTCGGACAGTTCGCCTAGCGCCTGCTCGGCCGCCTCGACGGCCTCGTCCTCGTCGAGCCGCGCGCCGGCGAGCGGGGTCTTGGTATCGAGGTCGAGGGTGCGTAGCCACGCCTGCCGTTTCCCCGACTCGTCATCCTCGACCTCGCACGCCAGGCCGAGGCCATACCAGGCATCGGCCAGGTCCGGCTCGGCGTCTGCCGCCGCCTGGAAGCGCTGCCGCGCCTCGGCCGCGTCCTCGAGCGCCAGGAACAGGTGCCCGAACTCGACCGCCAGCGGAGGCGGGATGTCGCCCTGCCCCGCCGGCGGCAATTCGTCCAGCGTCTTGCGCGCCTGCCCCTTCTTGCCGAGATCAATCTCCAGTCCCGCCTTGAGCGCCAGGGCCTCGAGGTACTCGTCCTCTTCCTCGGCCAGTTCGACGGCCCGTGTGACGTGCTCCAGCGCCTCGCTCATGCGATCGGGATCGGCGGCCAGCAGCTCGGAGGCCCACAACTCGGGGGTGCCCCACTCGGGATCGATGCTCGCTGCCTGGGCGAACAGCGCCAGCGCCTCCTCGTCCTCGCCGGCCTCGCGCGCGCACGCGCCAAGCAGCAGCAGCACTTCTGGGTCGTCGGGTGCGTCGCTGGCCAGGATCCCGGCGCGCTTGCGAGCCGCCGCCACCTCCCCGCTCTGCAGATCCGTCCACGCGCGTTCGAGCTCCTTTTCCATCGTCATGCGAGGAGCGCCTCCAGCGACGCACGTAGATACGAGGCGCCGACGGCCACCGTGCGCCGGCTGTCCTCGGGTGAGCCGATGGGCGGCGCGACCTCCATCAGGTCCGCGGCCACCAGGCGGAAGCTCTGCCCCAGCTGTGCCACCAGCGCGCGTATGAAGCCCTCCGACAGGCCGCCGGATTCGGCCGCGCCCGTCGACGGCGCCAGCGCTGCGTCGGTGGCGTCGATATCGTTCGAGAAATAGACCGCCTTGATCCCCAGGCTTCGCAGGTGACCCACGATCTCCTCGATCACCGCAGCCTCGCCGCGGGTGCGCACCTCGTCGGCCCAGATCTGCTTGACGCCGGTGGTCCGTTCCCAGTGCGCGCGATCGTGGCGCGACGCCCGGATGCCCACCTGCACCAGCCGGCCTCCGCGGCCGAGCAACTCGTTGGCGTGGTACGCCCAGGTGGCAAAGCAGTACTTCACCCCCAGGCGCTCGGGCAACAGATCGGTGTGGGCGTCCGGTTGCACGATGGCCCAGGGCTCATTCAGGTGCCGGTCGAGGGCCGCCACCACCGGCCAGGCCGTGCTGTGGTCGCCTCCGATCACCAGCAGCTTCAGCGTCGGGTTCAGGATGAAAAGTTGGTCTATCACCCTCTCGGCGATGGAGAGCGGTGACACCGGGAACCCGATCGGCAACCCCAGCGCGGTCCGGCAGGCAGCCTTCTGCCGCTCGTTCACCATCTCGTCGTGCAGCAGGTGTGGAACCACGACCACATCCCCCACGTCGACGACCCCTTCGCCGAGCGGCCCCGATGCCAGCAGCGCCGGCCGCAACGCCTGCGGCCCGAACGCTGCCCCCCGGATCAACCCGGCACCACAGTCCGAAGGGATGCCCAGGATGGCGACCTTCGCCGAGGCCACGCGCTCGAGCGCGTTCTTCCAGGCGCCGTCCACGTCATCTCCGTAAAGTGCCTTTTGCAGAGCGAGCTGCTCTGCGCGCCCGGTTGATACAGTGTGCAAACCTCCGCCCGCCGGGCGCAGGAGCAAGGGCAACTCGTCGGCAGGCCGCACGCGCTACTTGCGCTGCTCGATCGGCGTGTAGTGCTGCATCGTCGGGCCGGTGTAAATTTGCCGCGGCCGCGCGATCTTCGTGTTCGGGTCGTCCATCATCTCGCGCCAGTGGGCGATCCACCCCGGAAGGCGCCCGATGGCGAACATCACCGTGAACATGTTGGTGGGGATGCCGATGGCCCGCATGATGATGCCGCTGTAAAAATCGACATTCGGGTACAGCTTGCGGTCGACGAAGTACGGATCCTTCAGCGCCACCTCTTCCAGCTTGCGGGCAATGTCCAGCAGCGGATCCTTCTTGTTGATGCGCGGCAAGACCTTGTCGCAGGCCGCCTTGATGATCTTGGCGCGCGGGTCGTAGTTCTTGTAGACGCGGTGGCCGAAGCCCATCAGGCGGAAGCCCGAGTCCTTCTGCTTGGCCAGGTTCATGAACTTGTCGGCGTCACCGCCGTCCTTGCGGATCTCTTCCAGCATCTGCAGCACTTCCTGGTTGGCGCCGCCGTGAAGCGGACCCCACAGCGCCAGGATGCCGGCCGACACCGCCGCGAACAGGTTCGACTGCGCGCTGCCCACCATGCGCACCGTCGACGTCGAGCAGTTCTGCTCGTGATCGGCGTGCAGGATGAAGATCATGTTCAGGACACGCACGATCTCCTCGTCGATCTCGTACGGCTCGGCCGGGATCGAGAACATCATGTTCATGAAGTTGGCGCAGTAGCTGAGGTTGTTCTTCGGGTAGACGAAGGGCTGCCCGACGGATTTCTTGAACGAGTAGGCAGCGATGGTCCGCATCTTCGCCAGAAGGCGCGCCGTGGTGATGTCGAACTCGGCCTTGTTCTTCACGTTCAAGGCTTCGGGATAGAAGCTGGACAGCGAGCAGACCATCGCCGACAGGATCGCCATCGGGTGCGCCGTCGACGGGTAACCGTCGAAGAAGCGCTTCATGTCCTCGTGGAGCATCGAGTGGCGCGTCAGCAAGCGCGAAAAATCCTGCAGCTCGGTCTGGTTCGGCAGCTTGCCGTGGATCAGCAGGTACGACGTCTCGACGAAGGTGGACTTCTCGGCCAGTTCCTCGATCGGGATGCCCCGGTAGCGGAGCACGCCCTTCTCGCCGTCGAGGTAGGTGATCGAGCTCGTCGTCGACCCCGTGTTCATGTACCCCTGGTCCAGGGTGACGAGGCCCGTCTGCGCGCGCAGGTTGCGGATGTCGAAGGCCTTCTCGTTCTCGGTACCGACGATGATCGGCAGCTCCAGCGTCTTGCCTTCGACTTCGAGCTTCGCGCGATCGGACATGCGACCGAGCATACTCATTATGGTGCGGGCGTCTACCGGGAAGGAAAGCCTGTCACCGTCGTGGAAACGGCCGCCGCCGGCTGAGGGAAGAACAAATAGTTGGCCACGGTCGGTTCACCCCCGAAACGGGCGCCGTAGTCCCCAGGGTCGAACCCCTGCGGCGGCTGCGTCAAGTCGCCAAAGTCGAGGTGAAGGAGGTCCAGCTCGGAAAGCACCGCCACCAGCTTTTTCATCCTGGGCAGCAAGATGGGATCGAAGACGCCGGTCCGGGGCGCCTCGCAGATGATCAGGTCATCGCCCGACGATTTCAGGGTCATGGCCACCTGCTGCACCGCCGCAAAGGGCGCCAGGGTCGAGAGCGCCACGCGCAGGTAAAGCTCCTCGAGATCGGTCTTTTCCGGGGGCACGATGCCCTCCCGGATCTGGATGATCGACGGCGGCCGACCGAAGCACAGGACGTAGACGTAGTCGCAGGTCTCCTCGGGCCGACCCGGCCGGAACAGGGTCAGCGCGTCGAGCTTCGGAGCCAGGCGCTCGGCGGCAAGCGGCCCCAGGCTCGTGGTAGCGCGAAAGGCGCTCGTGTCATCCCGGTCGCCCCAGCACCGCGTTGGATACAAACGCGCCAGCGTCTCGTCGATGGCGGCAAACATGGACCCCTTGCGGTGATCGCATCCGCCCTTGCGACCGCAATCGGTACAGCTCATCGGGTGGCTGCGAGAGCCTCGTCGATCATCTTCTGGTGCTGCGCGGGGTCGGCCCAGCGGGCCTGGCCCGACGGCGGCAAGCGATCGATCGGATCGAAGTAGCAAAAACGCTGGCCTGGCCGCACCGACGGCGCCGTGTAGACCGAGATGCCGGTCTCGCGGTCGTAGTGCTCGTAAGAATGAACGTCGCGCTTACCGCCGCCCCCCGGCGTGTCGACCACCACCTGGGGCGTGTTGAAGCCAGCGGTCAGGCCGCGCACGTGCTTCTCGATGTCGATCGCGGTCTGGATGGTCGTCCGCAGATCCTCGACCCCCTTCACGAGATCGTGCACGTAGACGTAGTACGGATGGACGTTCACGAAGCTGAGTCGCTTCACCAGCAGACCCATCACCTCGGCCGTGTCGTTCACGCCGCGCACCAGCACCGTCTGATTGCGCACGGTGATGCCACGCTCGAACAGGCGATCCATGGCCGCCTTGGTGATGGCGGTGATCTCGTTCGGGTGATTGAAATGGGTGTGCAGCACCACCTCTTTGTGCATCGCCCTGCCCTTTTCGACGACCTTCGTCAGCGCGTCCGTCCAGGCATCGTCGGTGAGGATCTTCTGCGGCATCACTGCCGGCCCCTTGGTGGCAAAACGGATCCGGTAGACGTGCGGGATCGCCAGCAGCGCGTTGCCGATCTGGCTGACCTGCTCGGCGCGCAGCTGGTACGAGTCGCCGCCTGACACCACGATGTCCTCCAGCTCGGGGCGCGACGCGATGTACGCGAACGTCTTCTCCCAGCGGTCCACATTCACTTTCAGCTGGAACTTCTCCACTTGCTCGGTATCCAGGCCCACGGCGTAGCTGCGGGTGCAAAAGCGGCAGTAGACGGGGCAGGTGTCGAGCGCCAGGAACAGCGCCTTGTCCGGATAGCGGTGGGTCAGCCCCGGGACCGTCATGTCCTGCCGCTCGTGAAGCGAGTCCATGTCCAGCTTCGGGTGATCGGGCAGCCGCCTCGACGCGAGCGGGATGAACTGGATGCGCAGCGGATCCTCGTACGGCCGGGTCCAGTCGACGAGCGACAGCAGATAAGGCGAGACGCGCACCGACATCGGCGAGGCGCGGAAGCCCTCCTCCGCGTCACGGAAGAAGTCGTCGGGCGCCATGCCCTTCACGGTGGCCAGGAGCTTGGCCACGTTTGTGATCGAGTTCTTCGCCTGCCACTTGTGGTCGAGGAACTCGGCCTGGGTGATCGCGGCGTAAGCCGGGATCTTCTGCCAGAAGGGTCCGTCGACGAGCTCGCGGTGGCTGAGCGCGGCAGGTTCGTGGTTTTCCACTCTCACCGCTTCCACGCTCATGGCTCGAAATCTACCACACGCGCAATGTCACCCCACGTTGATCCAGATCTCGTAGCCCGCGCGCACGAGGCGCAGACGTCCCCATCCGCCGCGCGCAAGCTCGTCCTCGAGCTTCTTCAACGCGGCCACCGTCGCCACGGCCATGCGCTGCTGACCGATGACGACGCCGACGATGAGGTCGCCTTCCTGCAAGGCGCCACTGGCGGGACTTCCGGCCGAGACAGCGACGACGCGCAACGCGGGCGCGCCGATCTCCTTCGCCTCACGCGCGGTGATCGGCGACAGGCTCGCGCCCAGGAATTGCGCTTCGCCACCCGCAGCCTTCGCGCGATCGCCGACCACCGCGACAATCTGGAGAGCCTTGCCTCCCCGCTGTACGTGCAGCGCGATCTTCTCGCCGGGCGCGTGCGACCCGATGATGGCGAGCATCTGCTGCGCCGATTCGACCGGGACGCTGCCCACCTGGGTGACGACGTCGTTGGGACGCAAACCGGCACTGTCCGCCGGAGACTTCGGATCGACGACATTGATCAAGGCACCGGTGGCGAACGGCGCTCCGATCCGCTGGGCCAGGTCGGGGCTGAAGTCGCTGGTCTGGATGCCCAGGAAGCCACGGGCGACGCGGCCGTGGCTCTTGATCTGGTCAGCGATGCGGCGCGCGAGATTGATCGGGATGGCGAACCCGACGTTCATGGCCATCGCGGGATTCAGGATCGCCGAGTTGATCCCGATGACCTCGCCGCCAAAGTTGAACAGCGGACCGCCCGAGTTGCCCTGGTTGATGGCAGCGTCGGTCTGGATGAAGTCGGCGAACTTGATGATCTTGCCGCCGAGCGCCCGGTTCTTGGCGCTGACGATCCCCATGGTGACGGTCTGGCCGAGCCCCAGCGGGTTGCCGATCGCCAGCACGTAGTCCCCCACCCTGACCCGGTCCGAGTCGCCCAGCGTCACCGGCCGTAAATCGGCCGGCGGTCGAGCGATTTGCACCACCGCCACGTCGGTGTCGGGATCGCTGCCCAGCACCTTGGCAGTGAAACGGCGGTTGTCGGACAGCTGCACCGCCACCTCGTCGGCCCCGGCAATGACGTGGTTGTTGGTCAGGATGGTGCCGCTGCGGTCGAGGATGAATCCCGAGCCCAGGCTTTGCTCGGTCTCGCGCCGGGTGCGCCCGCCACCGCCGATGCCGAACTGCTCGCGCAGGTACTCGCTGATCGGGTCCTGGCGCTGCACGCGCTGGATGACCTTGGTGCTGTGGATGGTGACGACCGAGGCCTTGACCCGATCGACGAGCGGCGCCACCGAGCGGCTGTTGTCGGCGGGCGTGGGGACCGCCGTCTGCGCCAGGCCCACAGCCAGCACCACGGCGAACGGATGCATTGCCCTTACCCTCGGTAAACGACGATCCCGCGCTTGGGATCGTAGGGCGTCAGCGCCACGGTGACCTTGTCACCCAGGACGACGCGAATGCGGTGCTTGCGCAGCTTGCCCCCGAGGTGCGCCAGCACCTGGTGGCCGTTCTCGAGCTCGATGCGAAAATTGCCGGCCGGCAAGACTTCAATCACCCGACCCTGGAACTCGATGTGCTCTTCACGACCCATGCGCGGACAGGAAACTACTTCCTCGACTCGCTGGGGTCAACGTTTAGACTGCGGCCGGTGTCGGAGACCGCACTCGTCCGATACATCGACGACCCACGCGATGTCGTCGTCGGCAACAGCGTCAGCCTGCAGCGAGATGGCCGCGAGGCGTTCCCGGCCTGGCTGGAGGCCATCGACCGCGCACACGACCGCGTCTCGCTGGAGATGTACATCTTCATGGACGACAGGATCGGGGAGCGGTTCGGCGACGCGCTTTGCCGGGCGGCGCGCAGAGGGGTGACCGTGCGGCTGCTCTACGACTACGTGGGGTGCCGCTTCACCTCGCCTGCTTTCTTCGCGCGGTTGCGCCGCGCGGGGGTACACACCATCGTGTATCACGCGTACCGCTTCTGGCGGCCCCGGTTCTGGGCGTTGTTCCGCCGGAACCACCGCAAGACCCTGGTCTGCGACGGCGAGGTGGCCTTCGCCGGCGGGCTGAACATCGCGGACGACTGGTTGCCCCTCGAGGAAGGCGGCGGCGGGTGGCACGACGCGGCTCTCGAGGTGCGCGGACCGGCGGTACCAGAGATCGAGTCCTCGTTCCTGCACACCTGGAACCGGCGCGCGCCGCAAAAACTGCGGCTCGACCCGCGCGGGCTGCGCATTCCGGCGGCGGCCGGCGACACTCGGCTTGCCGTGGTGGCGAACTCGGAGCTGCTCGACCGTTTCGCCATCCGGCGCGCCGCCATCCACGCCCTGCGGGAAAGCGCGTCGCGCGCCTTCCTGGCCAACCCTTACTTCGCGCCGGATCGAGGATTCCTGCGGACGCTCTGTCAGGCGGCAGCGCGGGGCGTCGACGTGCGCCTGCTGGTCCCGACACACAGTGACATCCCCATCCTGGACCTCGCGGCGCGAGCCACCTTCCGCGGTCTACTGACCGCAGGTGTCCGCCTTTTCCAGCACCGGGCCGTGGTGCACACCAAGGCCCTGCTCGTCGACGAGCACTTCGTCTCCATAGGCAGCTACAACCTCGACCGCCGTTCCTTGGCCTACAACCTGGAGATGGTGGTGAACACCGTCGACCCCACAGTCGCCCGGCAGGTCGCGGAGATGCTCGAGAGCGACATGCGCGAGGCCGAGGAACTGAAACTCGAGAGTTTCGAGCAGCGATCGTGGGCGACGAAGGTACTGGAACGGGTGGCGTACGCGTTTCGAGCGTGGTTGTAGAGGTCGCCGTTGTAGGGGTGCGACCGCGGCTGCGACGGGTATTCTTGTGTCCCGTGGCGCCGACCGGTCGCCTTCGAGCGCCTTCGGCGCTCAGGGCTCCCTCGTTCCTCGCCTGGCAACCTCGCCGAAGCGGCGAGGAGCGGCTGCGGCCGTCCGGCGCCCCGGGACACAAGAACACCCTGCGCGCCGCTCTGCTTCCATCCAATAGACCGCATCAAAGGGGCCATCTATTGAATTGGGGCAGAGCGGCGCGCCGGGGTCGTGAGGGTCCGTTTGCGCCGACGCCGCAGCCGCTCCCGGCCGAAGGCCGGGATGCCAGGCGAGGAAAGGGAGCCAGGAACGCCGACCGGTCGGCGCAAACGGACCCTCACGACCCCGATGCAGCCGCGGTCGCACCCTACCCAACCGCAACCGGGAGAGTCACCACGAACGTCGCCCCCGATCCGCCGCCCGCCTCGATGTCTAGCGTCCCGCCGTAGCTCTCCACGATGGACCGGCTGATCGCCAGCCCGAGG
>JANPFD010000269.1:0-8610 GCA_031423255.1 Myxococcales bacterium
GAAGCGGCTGCCGCCTGAGGCGAGCGCACGCCTCGCGAGTTCACGGGCGAGAACTCGTGCAAATCGCGAGGCGTGTATCAGGGTCGCCCCGCGCCACCCTCCCGTACTCTTCCGTCTATCGGCGGCCGCGTCGACGGCGAAATCCGCCGCTGCGTGCGCCGGCTGTGCGAAACCGAGTACATCTGTATGCGAGAAGACCCCGCTATCGCGGTTCAACGCCCCAATTCGGCCTGATGCCGGTGCAGCCGGGCCACGTACTCGACCTTGAGCGATTCCAGCCTCCCTATCTCGGCCGCGCTGCCGCCTGTGGCGTGAGATCTCTCCAGTGCTTGCTCGACCACTTCGAGTGCCCTCCGCTCGCCCTCCACAACGCTCCCGTAGTAGCGCCGCGCCTGCTCCTTGGTCGCAAAGCCTGCCTCCCCGGGACTTTGCTGCGAGGGCTCGGTCTCCGCGATGGCGGGGACCCGTTTACCAAAACCGACCCTTACCGCCACGACCGCTCCCGCCATCACGATGACGAGACCCGCGCCGGTCAGCGCGATTACCTTGCGGCTTGCGCCAGTTCCGGGCTGCACGTGAATTTCTCGCACGCGACCAACGTGTCCTTGCCAGGTGCGCCCACGCAGATGTCCGTGCCGCGCCCGCCATCGAGACGATCGTCGCCCGCGCCACCCAGGATAACGTCGTCGCCGTCGTCGCCCTGAATCTGGTCGTTGCCCGTGCCACCACCCAGCAGATCGCGACCGCCGCCGCCGGCGATCACGTCGTCCTCGGTACCACCGAGGCAGATGTCGTCTCCGCCACCGCAGAACAGACGGTCATTTCCGCCGTCACCGTGGAGCACGTCCCGATCATCGCCGCCGACCAGCGTGTCGTCCCCTTCTCCGCCCTCGAGCAGGTTGAAGCCAGGGCCGCCCCGAAGGATGTCGTTGCCTTTGCCGCCGGAGAGAAGGTCGTTGCCAGCGCCGCCGGACAGGAAGTCATTGCCGCCCTCGCCGATGAGCACGTCGTTGCCGCCCCCGCCGAGGATGCAGTCGTCGCCGGGGGTTCCAATCAGGACGTCGTTACGAGGCGTACCCACCACCACGTGGCTTCCTGCCGGGCAGCAACTCGGGTCGTCGCCCAACTCAACCGTCACGCGCTGGCTCGCGGTCGCAACGTTCCCGAAGCGATCCACCGCCCGCCAGGTGACGACCGTGACCCCGACCTCGAACTTGGGCGCGGCGTTGCTGATGATCGTCACCGCGCCACCGCAGGCGTCGCTCGCCGTGGCCGTCCCGATGTCGGCCGTCACGCACGACGAAATCGTGATGTCCCTGGGTGCCATCAACCGCGGAGGCCGGGTGTCCATGACCGTGAGGTTCACGGTGTCGCCCGCGCGGCCCGTGGCGTTTCCAGCGACCAGAGTGGCGGTCGTGGTTCCGAGAGAAAATCGACCAGTGGCCACGGCGGTCGTCGCCTTCGTCAGGACGACCGGCTCCGCTGACCATACGTACGTCAGCGCGCCCCCTTGGGGATTCGATGATCGCCGGCCGTCGAGCGTTGCAGGCGCGCTGCCGTCGGAGACGCACTCGAGAAGCTGGTCAGGTCCCGCATCGGCGACCGGGCAACCCGAGGCCACTTGGCACCCAGCGTTTTTCGGTGCTCCATCGCGCGCATCCGGGACGTCGTCGTTGTCGTCATCGTCGTCGCAGACGTCGGGGAGGCCGTCGAAGTCGGTGTCGCCTGCCGCCTCCTGCTCGTCGGGAACGCCATTGCCATCACAATCGCCGACCCCGGTCACGGGCGGCGGGACCGTGGAATCGACGTAGAACGAGCGTCTGACGTGGCGATCGAAGGCCTTGATGTCAGGCGGCGCATCTGCGGGCAGTTCGGGCCCCAGCGCCTCGCCGGGCAGCGGGCGGGCGTCATCTTCCACGCGGCAAAGGGCATCGACCCGGTACACGCCGCGCCCCACGTAACTGTCTGCCGTCACCCGCGCAAACAGCGCGCCCGGCCGGCTGGCGTCTGCGGCCACGGCCAGTGGCCTGTCTTTCCCGTCGGGGGTGTGGAGTGCGGCCGAGCACGTGGCGCCGGTCATGATGTGTTGCCAGTCGAACTGCGGCGAAAACGAAACCTCCGTGTCGGTGCCGTCCTTGACCGTGACGGGTGAGCCGGAAAGAAGGTCGGGGTGAGAGTTCTCAACGTGCGCCGAGACGTGACTGAACAGGGGCACCGCTACGTCGCGAGCCTCGATCTCCAGTCGCCACTTTCCCTGCGCTGGCACGGGCACGGAGACCAGCCGGTATACCGGATCCACGACAACTGTTGCCGACGCGTCGGTGACAGTCGTGGCGCCGCTGGGGTCAATGAGCCGGAACCTCGGATTCCACTTCGATGGATCTGGTTGCGCGGCCGCCAGGAGAACATTCAGGCGATCCGCGCCTGCCTCGACCGGGATCTCGAAGCTCTCTTGCTGACCGCCCGCGGGGATCGCGTCGCTCTCGGCAAGGCAGAAGCAGCCGTGCCCGGTGTCGAATGCGTCGTCGTAGGGGCCACAGGGAGTTTCGGTATCCGGGTAGCACGTCTGCAGAAAGCTTTCGACCTTTTCGACCGCTGAGGGCGCACCGTCGATGATTGGAGTTTCGCCGCGCCCCTGGGCGAACATGGCCATGAGCGCGGCGGGTATGAGGTCGGTCTCCGGCAGGTCCAGCGTGCGGCCGCCGGTCTTGGCGGCGATATTCGCCAACAACTGGCGGCCCGCTGCCTGGCCCACATTGATTGTGTGCACAACGATGCCCTCCTTGGCGAGCACGTCGGCCACGACGAGCGGGTCTGGGCCCATGTTGGTTTCGAGGATGCCGAGAAGGTTGAGTAGCAGCCTCCGGATGAATGATGGGGTGCCGCTCGACACACCGTGGATCGGATCGCCGCCGTCCGAGATGAGGACGATGGTTCGGGCTCGGCTCGCGTCCGCGGTCGCGAGGCTCTGTCGGGCGGTGGCAAGCGCAGTGCCCAGGTTGGTGCCAGAGCCGAGGGCAAGGGCGTCGATCTTCTGCCTCACCGTCTCCTTGAGGACCTGATCCGCCCCAACCGGCGCCGCCGGAATCACCTGCGCAAGAACTTGATCCTGGGTGACCTGGCCAGCGAAGGACACCAGCCCGACCTTGTGGCCGCGAAGAGTCTGCAAATCCAGATAACCGCGGGCGGCGGCCTTGGCTTGATCGAGCCGGTCGAGCGGTTTTTCGCTGAGCCCGCGGAGGCGTTCCAGGAGACCACCGAACCGGTCAGGCAGCCCTGCCTTGGCACGGGAGAGCAGAGGCAGCTCGCTCGATGTTTGTGGGGTCGCCTTCGTGCCCATGCTGGCCGAGCGATCGATGACGAGGATGGTTTGGTCCAGGCCCGTGGCAGATACCGCCGGGAATGCGATCGCGCCGCCGCAGGCGGCAAGGGAGGGTGTGTCGGCGGCGGGGAGGCCGGTCGGAGGAACCTCAAGTTTCACACCCTTGGCCGTCATCGCCACTCGAACCGTGTCCCAGTCCGAGATCTCGGTTGGAGGGTTTCCGTCCCGCAGGCCCTGGTACGTCTCGCTTGTGGCCTCGAAGCGGCCGGTCGCCGCGTTCCATCCGTTCTTGCACTCGATTTGTTCTTCGCACAGACCAACCTGGTCGCCGGGCGGGCTGCCGTTCTGGACCCAGAGCACCCCCGTACCGGGCCGGAACGTGGTGGTGCCGCTCGCGGTGGAACCATCGCGAGGCGTGAGCCATTTTTCCCGTCGAGCCCCGTCAAGTTGCAGCGTGAGCGTCGCAGGGGGAGCGCCATTCTTGAAGGCACCGTTGTTTGCATTCTGGGGGTCGCCTTGGCCGACCACCAACGTCACCGGACCCGTGATCGGCGCGCCGTCGATCCGATCCACCACCAAGCCGTTGAACCCGAGCTTCATGGTCCGGATGGCGACGGCCTTGTTCGTCGTCCCGCCCACGTACTCCTCGCCACGACCCAGCACGTAGAGCAGCCAGTCGTCCTGGCTGAGGCGAATCAAATGCAGTCCCAGCTCATGTAGGGAGGTCGCTGCCTTGGGCGAGCTTGACCTGGCAAGGCCCTTGGCATCCATGAGCTGCACGGTCGCACTCGCCTGTGCCGTCGCCGCGGCGGTGCCGAAGGTGTCGGTGACGACCGGCGGCCGCAGTCGTCCGGCACACTGGCTCGCGTCGAGCGTGCAATTGAAGGTGTGGCACGAAAGCGACCCAGCCGTGAGGCCGCCCGCGACGCTGCTGCAAACCGCGCCGGAAGGAGGCACGGGGTTGGTCCCGTCAAACACGCACGCCTCCCGGGTGGTTGCGACTTTCTCACACGCCACCAGCAGATCCTGGGGGGTCGGGTTCCCTGGAATGCCGGGCTGAAAACACAATACCTTGTTGAACGTGCAGTTGCTGCTGCACGACGGGAATCGCACGAAGTCCTGAATGCCGAAATCGGTGCAAGCAAGATCCCGTTTGCAGGTCCCGTTGGGATTCACGTCCACTGCGAAGTCAGCGCATCGGTACCTGGTGACGCGTGTGAACACGGTATTGCCCGCCCTGCCCATGTCGCACTGTTCGCCGTCGTCGACGACGCCGTTACCACAAAGAAAACCCGGCTGTCCTGGCACGGGGAAAATCGCCTGCTCGCCAGGGTCCATGTTCGCGTTCAACACCAGGAGATTCCCGGGCCGGAGACTCGTCGCGCCGGGACAGACGGCTTCGGGCCAGCCACGATCGGCGATCGTGGTCCGCCGCCGATCATGGGTCACCTGGGTGCTCATCTCGCTGGCGAACAGCGGCGCCTGGGTCGGTCCGCCGCAGAACCACTCGTCGGGCTTCGGCGCGCCCGCGCAGCCTGGGCAAGCGATGGGCCGGCAGTCCTCGTCGCGCGCACAACCCTCGTTTGGCCATGTCGGGTTGAACTCCGAGAGGGTCATGCCCGTGGGACCGTGGGTGCAGACCTGCGTACTGACCTGCATGATCGAGTTGCGGCGCGATCGATCTGCCAGCGCAACGAGATCAGAATCGAAGGACGGGCCCCACCCGCAAGCCGAACCAAACGGGAATTGCTCTCGGTAGGAGTCCTTGAGCGGAGCAAACAGGAAGTGTCCCAACTCGTGCGCCAGGGTCTGTCCCTGGTACACCAGCGCGGGCGCACCAGCCGTCGCCCTGGCGTGCGACGGCTTCATCACCACCTTGTCCGCGGCCCCGGGAACATAGGATCGCCCGAGTACTGGGATAAGGAGCACGTCTGCCTTCTCTTGTGAGCCGTCGCCGACGGTGATGCGCACTTTGCTGAGCCTGATCTGCGCGTCGGTGGAGTCGCAGAGAACCATCTGCGCCCGTCCGACCTGAGCTTGCAACTCGGCCACGTCCTCCGCGGAGGGTGGCACCTGAAAATTGAGGTGCAGGGTCACGCTGCCGTCGGGCGCAATGTCGGCGGCGTTCGCTGGAATCGCCGCGCCGATCAGCGCCGAGCCAGCCACCAATAGCCACGAAACCCGCCGCCTCAGGAACACGGCGCGAACATTAGTCGTCGGCTGGCGACTGTGTCAACATGAAGCGTCGATGCTGCTACGGTGGGCGTCTGCGGCGCTTGTGGTCCTGCTCTCCCCGTGCGCGCAATCGTGCCGATCCACAGGGGGAGGCGGCGAACCCTCAGCCCCCCCACCGGACCGAGCCCCTGCACCCGATGCCACGCCCGCGCCAATCGCCGGGCCCGAGTGTTTGGACCCGGCGGGGCGGTGCGCTGAGGTCGCCTACGCGAGGTATTTTAGGCCTCACGCACTGGAGGTGAGCGACGGCTACATTTATTGGGCTGAGTCCTCAGTCGGTCTGGAAGTGCTTCGCGCCCCCAAGGACGGACGCGGTCCCGTCACCAAGATAGGAACCTGGGCTGGGGGAGGGGCTCCGCCCCGGATGTTCGTCGTCGATGGCGAGCGTATCTACTGGGTGAACGACGAGCCCGACCTGCTGTCCGTCAAGAGCATTCGCAAGGACGGCTCGGACCCGCGCGAGATCGAGGTCGCCAAGGTCGAGTGGCTTGCGAACCTCCTCGGCGACGGCAACCTCTTGTGGGTGATTCAGTTCGGCTGTGCGCGGGTCGCCCGTATCGACAAGACTACCAGCGAGGTGAGCATCTCAAAGGTGCACGACAAGGATCCGTTCCGGCTCGGGGGCGCTACGCAGGTCGCTCAGGACGAAAAGTACGTCTACTGTGGCAACCTCCCGGACTTCCATCGATTCGAAAAGCTGACCGGGAAGGCCGAGCAGGTGGCGGTCGGGTTCAACGCGGTGGGCCCGATGGAACGCATTGGCGACGAAATCTACGTAGTGAACAACCGAACCGCGCTCGGCAGTCGCCAGGAAAACCTGGCTGTTCTTAGCCTCCCGGATTTCAGCATGAGGGATCTCGGCAAGACTATCGGCCCCGTGGCCAACATGCACCACGACGTGGCCAGGAACACCCTGTACTGGACATCCAGCTTCGAGAACGTCATGTCCTATTCGTTGACCTCGGGCCGCATCGAGCGATTGGCCGTCAGTCCAGCCAGTCACATCTACTACAACGCGCAAGACGAGACGTACTTCTACTGGTCGTCGCAGGATTTCAACCCCAAGACCCGCAAGAACGCCATCATGCGCATCCGCAAGGACCCGCGATAGCGCATCGAAGATGCCCGACCTGTCGCGGTCGCTGTCCGGTGCTTTCATGCTCCTGCTCGCCTCGTGCGCGCCGTCTTGCCGCTCCGACGGGCGGGGCGGCTCCCCATCACGGGACGCGGCGCCGGCTTTGGATGCCTTGCGCGCGTCCGCGCCGGAAGCGGGGCTCAAGTGTACAGACCCCGTCGGTCGGTGCCCCGAGGTTGTCTACGCTCTTGGGAATGTCGAGTCCTACGCGCTGGAGGTGGATGGTGACACCCTTTACTGGGCCGAGCAGGGCGGTGGCGCTAGGATCCACAGCGCCCCCAAGGACGGTCGCGGGCCCGTGACCAAGATAGGAACCTGGGGTGGAGGACTCGCGCCATATCGGATGTTCGTCGTCGATGGCGAGCGCATCTACTGGGCGAACGACGAACCCGACCTGCTGTCCGTCAAGAGCATTCGCAAGGACGGGTCGGACCCCCGCGAGATCGAGGTCGCCAAGATCGAGTGGCTGCCGAACTTGCTCGGCGACGGCAACCTTCTCTGGGTTGTTCAGTTCGGCTGCGCGCGTGTCGCGCGCATCGACAAGGCGACCGGCGAGGTCAGCATCACCAAGGTGCACGACAAGGATCCGTACCGGTTTGGTGGTGGCACGTGCACTGCTCAGGACGAAAAATTCATTTACTGTGGCAATGTTTCTGTGTTCTTTCGGTTCGAAAAGCAGAGCCAGAAGGCAGACCAGCTGGCCGTCGGATTCAACGCCGTGGGCCCGATGGAACGCATTGGAGACGAAATCTACGCGGTGAACAACCTGCCCGGGCTGGGCAGTCGCCAGGAAAACCTCGCCGTTCTTGGCCTTCCGGATTTCAGCATGAAGGACCTCGGCAAGACCATGGGCCCCGTGGCCAGCATGCACTACGACCTGACCCGCAACACCCTCTACTGGACAGCCAGCTTCGAGAACATCATGTCCTACTCGCTATCCTCGGGCCGCATCGAGCGGTTGGCTATCAGCGGAGCCAATCACATCTACTACAACGCACAAGACGAGACGTACTTCTACTGGTCATCGCAGGACTTCAACCCCAAGACCCGCAAGAACGCCATCATGCGCATCCGCAAAGATCCGCGATAGGCATCGAGGATGCCCGACGTGACGCGAGGATAGACCGGCCACCGGCGCTCGCAGACCACCTCGCTGTCCGCGAGCTACCCCCTACCTGCTTCGGATCGACCACAGGTCTTGCCCCTGGTCGAGCAGTTGGCCGGCCGGGGCTCGGTTCCTGAACTTGGGGCGCCGACACTCAACCAGAGGCTTTGGCGATGTCGTGACGCTGGACCAGGTGACCGTGCGTTCAACGCGAGAAACCCGGCACCGAGGCTCGACGGCAGAAGCGCCCGCCGGCTGCCTTCGCGAGTCGCGACAATGAGCCAGGACCCCGTGCGACGATCGCCTCGAACTCTTGGAGCGGGATCCGAAGGCCGCTCACCTTCTTGACGACAGGGATGTCACCGCGCCGGCAGAGGCGGTGCACCCACGTTCGGTCCAATCCTAGGCGCCTGGCCGCTTCGGGGATGGTCAGGAACTGCTCGCCAGCTGCGTGGCACTCCAGAGAAATCCAAGGGTTGGGGTGTTTGTGAAGGTGTACGGAGCTGGAACCAGCTGCGCCAGAAGATCGGCGTGGTGTACGGCAACCCCGAGACCACCACCGGCGGCAACGCACTGAAGTTTTACGCCAGCGTACGGCTCGACATTCGCAAGGTAGGCCAGATCAAAGAGGGCGAGGCCGTCATCGGCAACAAGACCCGGGTCAAGGTGGTCAAGAACAAGATGGCGCCGCCATTCCGCGAGTGTGAGTTCGAGATCGTCTACGGCGCCGGCATCAACGCCGCTGGCGAGCTTGTCGATCTCGGCTCGGCCGCCGGCATCATCGAGAAATCGGGCGCGTTCTATTCGTGGCAG
>JANPFD010000270.1:0-37136 GCA_031423255.1 Myxococcales bacterium
CGCCATCCTGGCCGGGGACGGCCTGCTGACGCTGGCGTTCGAGTGGATCGCCGAGGCGGGAAAGCGAGGTCGTGGCGACTATCTCGGCGCTTCCGCGGCGCTGGCCCGGGGGGCCGGCGTGTGGGGAATGGTACGGGGGCAGGCGCGGGATCTGGCTGAACCGGCACCGGCTTCGATGGACGAACTCGAACGGCTGCACGGCGAGAAGACGGCGGCTCTCTTCCGGGCCGCGGTGGAGGTTGGCGCATGCGCGGCCGGCGCTTCGGCAGCCCACAGCGAGGCACTGGGTCGCTTCGGACGGGCTTACGGGATCGCCTTCCAGCACGCCGACGACCAGGATGACGCCGAACACGGAGGCCTGGCCAAAGAGGCCCAGGGCCGGCTCTTGACGCTACTGGCCGAGGCGGAGGGCGCGCTCGACGGGCTCGGCGACAGGGCGGCCCCGTTGCGAGCGCTGGCGAAGGCGCTTGCTGCGAAAGCGGCACGGGGCTAATTAAGGAGGTCCGGGGCGGGATGGACGACAAGTCTGACAAGAACGTCAGCTGGGACGAGCAGACGAACATCCAGGCACCGCCGAGTGCGGTGAAGGCACCTGCCAAGCGCGATCAGGCCTACCTGGTGGTCCTGGCGGGCGGCGCGATGGGCGAGATGTACAAGATCAACCGCGATCGGACCATCATCGGCCGCGGACAGAAAGCGGATATCCGCGTCACCGACGATGGCATCTCGCGCGAGCACTGCGAGCTGCTGATCGAGGGTTCGAAGATCATGCTGCACGACCTGGGGTCGACGAACGGAACCTACTGCCGCGGGATCCGCACCGACCGCCACGAACTGGCCGACGGCGACAAGATCCTCATCGGCTCGGGCACGGTGCTGAAATTCACCTACCACGACAAGCTCGACGAGGTGTTCCAGCGGCAGATGTACGAATCGGCGCTGCGCGACGACCTGACCAAGGCGTTCAACAAGAAATACTTCACGGACAGAGTCGAGAGCGAGTTCGCTTATGCCATCAGGCATGGCATGCCCCTGTCGCTGTGCGGGTTCGACATCGATCACTTCAAGAACATCAACGACACCCACGGCCACCCGGCGGGCGACTACATCCTGGTCGAGCTGGCAACCGTCGTGAACAATTCGATCCGCGTCGAGGATGTCTTCGCGCGCGTCGGGGGCGAGGAGTTCTCGGTCATCTGCCGGGGCGCCGACCTTCAACAAGGGCGCGTGGTGGCCGAGCGCCTGCGCCGTTCGGTGGAGATGAAGCAGTTCGTCTTCGAGGGCAAGCAGATCCCGGTGACCATCAGCGTGGGTGTGTCCGGGGTGCCGAACCCGGACATCCGAGACGCGATGGAGTTCATCAGCGCCGCCGACCAGATGCTCTACGAATCGAAACGCGCTGGGCGCAACCGCGTCACGCTGTGGCACAAGAAGTAGCGTCCTTCGGCACTCCTTCGTAGGCTGAACGGCGATGCACCTGGTCCTGTATTGCCTGCTGGCAGCCGGTGAGAAGCCGGTCCCGTTCGATGCGCAGTGGCTCGAGCCGTATTTCCGCAAGGGGCCGCTGCAGGCGGCCGTGGAACGGTTCCGCCTCGATGACTGGACCGGCGCGGTCGACGGTCTGACCCGCGCCAAGGGGGTCGGCGCCGAGAAGTTGCCGGCGCGCTTCCTGCTGGCGGTGGCGCGGGAGAACGCCGGGCAGTGCGACCTGGCGGGCCCGATCTTCGAGGAGCTATGGGACAGCTACCCTCTGCTGCGGCCCTACCACGCCGCCCATGCCGCGCGATGCCGGGCGCGCCGCGGGGACACGGCCGGCGCCATCGAATGGGCGGCGCGCGTGCCCGAAGGTTCGGTGCCGGAGGCGGACGCAGCGCTGGTGAAGCTGGACGCCCTGGTGATGGAACGACGCTGGGCGGAGATCGAGACGGCGACGGCGCGGTTCATGGAGCGATTTGCAGGCGGACCGCGACGGGCGGAGGTGCTCTTCCGCCGCGCCGAGGCCCTGGAAGCGCTGGGACGGGCGGGCGAAGCGCCGCCTCTGTACATCCGCATCTGGGCCGAGACGCCGGGCGAAACCTGGTCCACCCGGGCGGCTGAACGTCTGGAGGCGCTGGCGCAAGCGGCTTTACCCGACGAGGCCATGCGGCTACGGACCCGCGCGGCCGGCGACTGGATCACACGCGGCATGATCCAGTTCGACCGCAACCAGAACACGGACTCGGAGCAGGCGTTCGGCGCGGCGCTGGCGGCCACCGGGCTGGATCCGGCGCTGACGTGCAAGGCAAAGTTCCATCGCGCGCAATCGGTCTGGAAGCAGCGGCAACGGCCACGAGCGGCGCCGCTGTTCGTCGAGGCGGAGACCGCGTGCCGGGATGCCGGTGACACGGACCTGCGGGTGAAGGCGCTGTACCAGGGGGCGCGCTGCCTGGCCAGCGCCGGTGACCGCGCCGGCGCCGTGGCTCTGTACGCGAAGATCGAGGCCGAGCACCCCGAGCACAGCTATGCCGACGACGCCCGCCTTCGCGCGGCCGAGGTGAAGACCGACGAAGGTGATGATGCCGCTGCGGAACTCCTGCTCAAGGAGATCCCCACCCGCTACCCCAGGGGAGACCTTCTGGGCGAGTCGCTCTGGCGGCTGGCGTTTGCCGCCTACAGGGCCGCCCACTGGGACGAGGCGCTGGCGTTTCTCGACGAGAACCTGCGCCGCATCACGCGCGAGGAGATCTGGTACGCCGAGGGCCGCGCCCACTACTGGAAGGCGCGCATCCATGAAAAGCAGGGCGCGCGGTCGGATGCGCGCGCGGCTTACGAGAAAGCCGTGCGTGAGTACCCGCTGTCGGTCTACGCGCTGATGTCGCTGGAGCGGATGCGGACCGCATTCCCCGAGGCGCGCCGGGCCCTGATGACCGATCTGCGACGGAGCGAAGGAAATGCGTCCTGGACCTTCGCGCCGCGGCCAGCCTTCGGCGAGCCAGGGTTCAAGCGCGCGGTCGAGCTGGCGCGCATGGGGATGGGCGCGGAGGCGCGGCGCGAGCTCGGCAAGCTGGGGCTGTCGGCGCCCGAGGGACGCGACTCCGCCCGGAAGGCGGGGCCGACGACTGACGACCGCCAGGACGTCTACTGGATGACGGCGATCTTGCTCGATCGCGGGAGGCTCTGGAGTGCGTCGCACGCGATCCCTCGCTACACGCTGAACGGCTACCGCCTGGCGTATCCGACGGGGCGCGGCGCCGACGAGTGGCGCCTGGCCTACCCGCGCGCCTTCCCCGAACTGGTGGCGAGCCACAGCCTCAAGAACAAGGTGCCCGAGGCGCTGCAGCTGGCGATCATGCGCGAGGAGAGTGGCTTCTCGCCGCGGATCGAGTCGTTCGCGAACGCGCTCGGTCTGACGCAAATGCTGGTGCGCACCGCCCAGCGCTTCGCCGCCAGCAAGATCACGCGCGACACGCTCCTCGATCCGGCGCACAACGTCGAGCTCGGGTCGAAGTTTCTCGGCTTCCTGCTCGAGCACTTCAAGGGCGCCGCGCCGTTGGCGATCTCCGGGTACAACGCGGGCGAGGCCGCCGTCGATCGCTGGCTGCGCGAGCGCGGCAACCTCGAGCTCGACGAGTTCATCGAGACCATTCCCTACGACGAGACCCGCAACTACACCAAGCGCGTGCTGGCCTCGTACGCAGCGTACTCGTGGCTCTACTTCCCCGATCGCCCCGTGCCGCAGCTCTCGTTCAAGCTCAACAACGCTTCTCCGACCCGTGCCGGTCGCCCCGCGCCCCGCCGCCGCTAGCCCTTTTTTCTGCGCTTGAAGAAGCCGCTTTTTTCCGACGGACGTTCGACCTTCTGCCCGTCGGCCGCCGCGAACGCGCGCACGGCCGCCTCCTGTTCCTTGGTCAAGGAAGTGGGCACCACCAGTTTCAGGTGCACGATCAGATCGCCGGTGCCGCGCTGCTGGACGCGTGGCAGGCCCTTGCCCCGCAGAACGATGGTGTCGCCAGGCTGGGCACCCGGCGCAATGGTCACCTCCGCATCGCCGTCGATGGTGGGCACCTTGACGGAATCCCCGAGAGCGGCCTGCGGGAAGGTGATCGCCGCGCCGACGTGCAGATCGGCGCCGTCGCGCTCGAAGCGCGGATCGTCGGCCACGCGCAGAACGACGTAGAGGTTCCCGGGGCGACCGCTTCGCCCGGCTTCTCCCCGGCCGGACAGGCGCAAGGTGGCGCCGTCCTCGACGCCAGCGGGGATCGCCACCTGCAACGCCTCCTCGACGGCCTCGACGCCGCTGCCTTCACAGCTCTTGCATGGCGAGCGGACGATCTCGCCCTCGCCGCGGCACTGGGGGCAGGCGGTGGAGATCATCAGGAATCCTTGCGAGTGCACCACCTGGCCGCGTCCGCGGCACTGGGGGCACCGCTCGCGGCCAGCGCCAGGCGCCGCGCCCGAGCCGCTGCAGTCCTTGCACGGCGCCCGTCGGCGGATCTTGATCTCCTTGGTGACGCCGGCTGCCACCTCGGCCAGGGTCATCTGGAGTTCGGTCTCGAGGTCCGAGCCCCGACCGCCACCACCGCCGCCGCCTCCACCGAAGATGTCCCCGAAGATGTCGCCGAAGGCCGAGAAGACATCGTTGACGTCGCGGAAGCCGCCGCTGAAACCGCCGGCGCGCGGGGCATCGTGGCCGAAGCGATCGTAAAGCGCGCGCTTCTCGGCGTCGGAGAGGACCTGGTACGCCTCGGACGCCTCCTTGAACTTCGCCTCGGCGTCCTTGTTGCCGGGGTTGCGGTCAGGGTGCAGTTCGAGAGCAAGCTTCCGGTAGGCGCGTTTGAGCTCTGCGCCATCCGCCTCGCGCGACACACCCAGGACCTCGTAGTAATCGCGTTTGCTGTCGCTCACGGTGAGATGCCTACAATAGCGCAACTGCCTCCCGCGGCCCCTTGTGGGTCGAGAAGGTGGGCTAGATACTCCCTTTATGGCGCGTGTTGTCATCTGTTTTCTCGTCGCTGCCGGGCTGGCTGCTGGCTGCAAGTCGAAGATCCGGGCCTACGAGGGGCAGGCGTGCAGCACCACTTCGGACGACGACCCCGAGCGGGTCTGCTCGCCGACTCAGGATCTGGTCTGCGCCAGTAGCTACAGCGTGCCGGTGACGAACCCCGAACAGGCGCGCCGCTACGACGGGGGCGTCAACAAGGTCTATGTCTGCCGGCTGGTTTGCGATCCGGGCGGCGAGCCATGCGCCGTCGAGGACACCATCTGTTGCCCGGTGGCGATCCACGGCAAGGACTACGGAAAGGCCCACGCGTGCGTGCAGCCCGAGCGTTGCCAGACCCTGGCGCGCGACGCCGGACCGAGAATTCCCCCGGCCCCCGATGCGGCGCGCACGGACTCGCAGCCGGACACCCGCCCCGACGCCGGGCCGGATGCGGCGCCCGATGCGACGACAAGAGAGGACGGGCCGTGAAGCACAGCCCCGGATTCCTCGCGCTGGTCAGCGACGCCAGGACGCGCATCAAGGAGTGCACGGTGTCCGACGTGAAAGCGCGACTCGACCGCGGCGAGCGGTTCCACTTCATCGACGTGCGCGAGGACCACGAGTACGCCGTCGACCACGCCGCGGGAGCCCGCCACCTGGGCCGGGGCATCCTCGAACGCGATGTCGAGGGGCTGATCGCCGACAAGGACGCCGAGATCGTCCTTTACTGCGGCGGCGGCTTTCGATCGGCGCTGTCGGCGGACAGCCTGCGCGCGATGGGCTACCGCCGGGTGCTGTCGATGGATGGCGGCATCAAGGCCTGGCGCGACGCCGGGTACCCGCTCGACTCCGGATCCTCGGAGTCGGACTGAGCGTGCCGCGCAAGTTCCCCGACGATCCGGCGCCCTGGACCGTCGTCTCGTCGCAGTACCTCCACCGGCGTCCGCCCTGGCTGATGGTGCGCCAGGAGCACCTCCGGCTGCCGAACGGCAGCGAGATCCCCGACTACTTCATCCAGGAGTTCCCGCCGTGGGTGAACGTCGTGGCGGTGACGAACGACGATCGGCTGGTGCTGATCCGGCAGTACCGGCCGGCGATCGGCGAGGTCCATTTCGAGCTGCCGGCGGGAGTGACGGACGCCGAGGACCGCGACTTCGAGGCGGCTGCGCGTCGCGAGCTCGCCGAGGAGACAGGCTACGGCGGCGGGCGCTGGTCGTTCCTGTGCAGCCTGGCGCCGAACCCGGCGCTGCAGACGAATCTGGTGCACACCTTCGTCGCCGAGGGAGTCGAGCCGATGGGCGACGCTGCCCCGGATTCCACGGAGGATCTCCGGGTCCACCTGGTGCCGCTGGCCCAAGGGGCAGGGCTCGTCGACGACGGGGAAATGATCCAGGCCATGCACGCGGCGCCGCTCTTGCGCTATCTGCTCAGATCTTCGCGGTAGGGTCGATCCGCAGCATCACGATCCCCGATACCGCGCACATGAACGCCAGCGGGAAGAGTGGCGTCTGGTAATTGCCGAAGTGCTCGACCAGGTAGCCGAACAGGACCGACGTCAGGAACGAGCCGGTCTGCCCCGCCATGTTCATCGCCCCCGAGAGCGCGCCAGCGTTCCGACCGCCGAGGTCCAGTGCCATTGCCCAGGCCACCGGCAAGAAGCAGTCGAGCCCCGCGAACCCGATGCAGAGCGCGACGGCAGCGACGGTCGGCGTCTTCGCCAGCGCCACCACCAGCAGGCTGGCCGCGCCAATGAACAGCCCGGTGGCACCGACGGCGTGGCGTCCGATGCGCGGCCCGTGGCGCGCCGTCAGCCGATCGCTCAGCACGCCGCCCGCGATGTTGCCGATCGCGCCCAGCACGAACGGCAGGCTGGACCAGACCCTCATCTGGTCCTCGCTCATCCCCCAGCCCTTCTGCAGGTAGGTGTGCAGCCAGGACAGGTAGAAGTACGCCGCCCAGGCGTAGGCGTGGAACATGAACAGCAGCTTCCAGAACGTCGCCTTGCGCATCGCCGCGCGCCACGGCATCCCCGCGTGCTCGGGAGCGGGAGCGCCAGCGCCGATCGTCGCCAGCTCCTCGGGGGTGATCCCGCGTTTCTGCTCGGGGCGGTCGCGGTACCAGATGAACCAGACCACGCACCAGACGATGCCGAGGAGCGCGAAGACGTGAAAGCTGACGCGCCACCCGTAGGCCCTCTGGAGGGGCACGACGAGGATGGGTGACAGCACAGCGCCGACGCGGCTGGACATCCACAGCACGCCCTGCGCGCGGCTGCGCTCGTTGCCGGGGAACCAGCGGGCGATCGCCGAGGTGGCGCCCGGGAACGCTCCTGCCTCGCCGGCACCAAACAGGAATCGCACCACGAGGAGCCCACCCAGTCCGGACACCATGCCGGTCAGGCTGGTGAAGGCCGACCACCAGATGACGATCCGGGTGAGCACCCGCCGCGCGCCGAACCTGTCGGCCATGACCCCGCCCGGGATCTCGAACAGCGCATAGCCGAAGGCGAACGATGCCACCACCCAGCCCCAGTTGCTTGGGGAGATCCCGAGCTCGGCCTGGATGCGCGGCCCGGCGACGGAGATACAGATGCGATCCAGGTACGTCACCGTCCCCAGCGCGAACAGCAGGACCAACAGGCGGTGGCGGTAGAGCACGACTAGGGCCGAGGCAGCGAGAACAGGTCGGTGGTGCGGGCGTAAGCATCACCGCCGATGCGGCCGATGGTGTCCAGCGCGCGCGGATCGACGCGCCCATCGGGATCGAGGACGCGGTCGTCGACGTGCATCAGCAGGATCCGTCCGATCACCAGGTTCGCGGCCAGCGGGCCCTCGCCGACGTTGACGATCTGGTGGAGCACGCACTCCATCTGCACGGGCGAGACGGCGACCCGCGGCGGCTTCACCCGCTCCGACGGCAGCGTCGGCACCCCGCAGCGTTCGATCTCGCTCACCTCGTACGGCAGATCCTCGGAGGTGCAGTTCATGAGTGCGCGGCTGTCGTAGGTGACGACGTTGACCACGAACTCGCCGTTGGCCTCGATGTTGCGGACCGTGTCCTTCTTCGAACCATCGCGGCGGTTCACGGGCGAAAAAACGATGGTAGGAGGGTTCGCGGCGACGCCGTTGAAGAACGAGAACGGCGCCAGGTTGGTGATGCCCGCCGGAGACACGGTCGTCACCCAGGCGATGGGCCGCGGCGTGATGACGCCTATCATCAGGCGGTAGACGGCGGCCGGCGGCTGCTGGCTGGGGTCCAGCTTCATTCGCGCCGAGCCGTCTCCTCGACGAAGTAGGCGGTGCGGTGACGCGCGCCCGGCAAGTGAGAATCCCAGCACGAAGACGAGCAGAACATCAGCTTCACGCGGCCGTTGTTGCAGGTCGACACCGAGCAACGGACGACCTTGGCGCCGACGGCGATCGGCTTGCGGCACATGGAACAGACGAAGGCGGGGTCGGGCATGAGGCGAGGGATTATAGGGTAAGGTCCGACCATGCCGATGCCCGACGAGATCGTCGGCCTCCTGAGGTCGAAGATCACCCTCAAGTGGTCGGACGGACACGTCACCGCCTACCCGGCGCGCGACCTGCGCCTGGCCTGCAGATGCGCCAACTGCGTCGAGGAAACCTCGGGCCAGCTGCTCCTCGACCCCGCCACGGTGCCGACCACCATCCGCGCCAACCACATCGAGCTGGTCGGCCAGTACGCCATCACGATCACCTGGAGCGACGGCCACAGCACCGGCATCTTCAACTTCCGCGACCTGCGGAAAAATTGTCCGTGCGAGGAATGCGCCGCTAACCGCCGATGATGCCGGCGATGGTTCCCGTCAGGCACGTCGCAAGCGACCCGGCGAGGATGGCGCGCACCCCGAACCGGGCGAGATCGGGACGGCGCTCGGGCACCATGCCGCCGAGCCCCCCGAGCACGATGGCGAGCGATCCGAAGTTGGCGAAGCCACACAGCGCGAAGGTGGCGATGCGCACCGTGCGCGGGTCGAGGGTCTGCATGTGGCTGGCGAGTTGCTGGTAGGCGAGAAATTCGTTGAGCACCGTCTTCATCCCCAGCAGCGACCCGACGAACGGCGCGTCCCGCCAGGGCACGCCCATCGCCCACGCCAGCGGCGCCAGCGGGTAGCCGAGGATGTCGCCAGACTTCAAATCGGGGTAGCCGAAGAGGCCGCCCAGGTAGCCGACGCCGCTGTCCACCATGAAGATCAGCGCCACGAAGGCGATCATCATCGCCCCGACGTTCAGCGCCAGCCCCAGGCCCTCGCTGGCGCCGCGCGCGGCAGCGTCGAAGATGTTGACGTCGATGCGCGGCACATCGACCCGGACGTTGCCCATGGTCTCGGGTTGCTCGGTCTCGGGCACCATGATCTTCGCCAGGAGGATGGCCGCCGGGGCATTCATGAACGACGCCGTCACCAGGAAACCGGCGTCGATCCCCATCGCCTTGTAGGCCAGCAGCACCGAGCCGGCAATCGTCGCCATCCCGGCAGTCATCACGGCGAACAGCTCGCTGCGGGTCATGCGCGCCACGTAGGGGCGGATGAGAAGCGGCGCCTCGGTCATCCCCAGGAAGATGTCGCCGACGGTCGACAGCGCCTCGGCCCCGGACAGGTGCATCACCTTCGACAGCGCGCGCGCCAGCAGCGCCACCACCCTCTGCATGATGCCCAGGTAATAGAGGACGGCCATGACGCTGGCCATGAAGATGATGATCGGCAACACCTTCACGGCGAACAGGAATCCCACGGTGACGGAGACCGTGCCGCCGTTCGGCGCAGGGGTCTGCACCACGGTCAGAGCCGGCCAGTTGCCGAACATCATGCGGATGCCGGCGTCCGTGAACCCGATGAAGGCGTCGGCCGCGCCGTTGGCGGCCATGAACAGCGTGGCACCGACGGACGTCCGCAGGGTGATCACCGCCATCAGCACCGGCAGGCCCAGGCCCCAGGCGAAGATCCGGGGGTTCCAGGCGCGCTTCCGATCGACCGAGAGCGCCCATGCGAGCCCCAGGATGACGACGATGCCCAGCAGGCCGCTCATTCGAAGCGCAGGGGCGGTTTTCCGAAACGTTCGCGCATGTCGTTGATGAACTTCGAGACGCTGGGGATACCGAAGAGGCGCCGCTCGAACTTCCGCTTGCCGGGGAAATCCAGCAGGCTCAGCCCGATCAAGATGAACACCAACCCAGGCCCGGGCACGAGCGGCAATGCCATCAGGATGCCGAGCGGCAGGAGGACGGCCCCGATGACGTTCTTGAGCCCGATCACCACCCACCGCACGACGGCGTACCGGCGCCAGCTTCGCTTCGGGGACTCCCCGCCGCAGAAGTGGTCCGCCGGAAGCCACACCACGACCGCGACCGCCAGGATCGAGGTGAGCACGGCGAGCCCGACCACCAGCCCTATCTTGGTGACGACGCTGAGCCGGCCGTACTCTTCGGCCAGCCTGCGGTAGAACTGCAGCACGAGGCCCGCATTGTACCGCGCCCGAGTGGTCGACAGCATAGGCGAGGTTCCGGCCCCTGCGTGGGACGCCCTCGTCAGCCCGGACGACCCGTTCCTCGAGCACCGCTTCCTGCACGCGCTCGAGCGCTCGGGCAGCGTGGGCGGCGATTCCGGCTGGGAACCACGCTTCGTCCTGGTCGAATCCGGGGGCGACCTGGTGGGCGCGGTGCCGCTCTACCGCAAGGACAACAGCTACGGCGAGTTCATCTTCGACTTCGGCTGGGCCAACGGCGCCCACCGCGCAGGCCTGCGCTACTACCCGAAGCTGGTGGCCGCGGTGCCGTTCACCCCCGTCACCGGTCGCCGCCTGCTGGTGCGCCCCGATCACGATCAGGCGACCGAGACACTGCTGGCCGAGGTGCAGGCCGTCGCCACGCGCGAGGACGCCTCATCGGTGCACATGCTGTTCTGCACCGAGGCCGAGACACAAAGGCTGGGCGCGGCCGGATACAAGACACGGCTGTCGATGCAGTTCCACTGGACCAACCGGGAGCCACCGTTCCGGGACTTCGACGACTTCCTGGCGACGTTCCGTTCCCGCAGCCGCAAGCAGGTGCGCAAGGAAAGAACCGGAGCCGGCGCCAACTTGCGGCTGACCACGCTCACGGGTCCGGAACTCGGCGCGCGCGAATGGAAGGCGCTCGAACATTTCTACCTGGCCAACTCCGCCAAGCACGGCTCGCAGCGGTACCTGACCCCGGCGTTCTTCGGGCTCGTGCGCGAGACGCTGGCCGAGCGGGTGGTGGCTTCCCTCGCCTTTCGGGGCGATGAGCTCGTCGCCGGTACGCTGAACTTCGAGCGCGGCCAGCACCTCTATGGTCGGTACTGGGGGACGCTGGAGGAGCATCCCTTCCTGCATTTCGAGCTCTGCTACTACCGCCTCATCGAACGGGCCATCGCCCAGGGACATACCCGCTTCGAGGCCGGCGCCCAGGGCGAGCACAAGCTCAAGCGTGGTCTGGCACCGGCCTTGACCCACAGCGCCCACTGGTTCGCGCACCCGGGCCTTGCCGTCGCCGTCGAGCGCTTCATCGACGAGGAGGCGGCGGCGGTCAGAGCCGAGGTGGCCGCTTACGCTCAGCTTTCGCCGTTTCGTCGCGATGGGGACGAGTGAATGCTGCGGCCATTCTACGTCTGCTTCTTCACTGCCCTGGCGTTCCAGCTGGCCTTCTTCCCGCCCTACTTGCGCGGCCTGGGGCTGTCCGGCCGGGAGCTGTCGTTCATTCTCGTGATCCCGCCGGTGCTCTACCTCGGCGTGCCGCTCTTCTGGGGCTGGCTCGCCGATCGCTGGCATCGGCCCGACCGGGTGCTGCGCATCGTCTGTTTCGGCACCCTGCTCGGCGCCGTACCGCTGGTCTTCGTGAACACCATGCCGGCGCTGGCGCTCGTCTACCTCGCGCAGCAGCTGTTCGCCGTCGGCATCATCCCGATCACCGACTCGCTGGCGCTCGAGCAGGCGCGGCTCTCGGGCCAGTTCGGCCGCATCCGCGTCTGGGGCTCGGCCAGCTTCGCCATCACCTGCACCGTCGCGGGCACCCTCCTGGCCGCCGCGGGCCCCGAAAGCGACATGCTGGTGCCCCGGCTCATGGTGGGTGCGCTGGCGCTGACGGCACTGGCCGCACTCGGCGTACGCAGCCAGGGAGTCGGACATCCCCGGCCGCACATGCGCGAGGTGAAGCTGCTGCTCGCCGATCCACGGTTTCGTTTTCTGCTGCTGGTGGCACCGCTCCACTGGGGCAGCACGGCGCCCTTCAACAATTTTCTCGCCATCCTCATTCGTGACCGGGGCCTCTCGCCCGCCGTGGTCGGCCGCGCCTTCACCGTCAGCGTGCTGGGGGAACTGGTGGTGCTCTACTTCTTCAGCCGGCTGCGGTCGCGCTTCCGTCTGACCACCCTCTTCGGCATCTCGTTCGCCGTTACGACGGTGCGCTGGTTGCTGCTGGCCAACGCCCACTCGGCGATCGCCATCGTCGCTCTCCAGGCGCTTCACGCCTGCACCTTCGGCATCTTCTGGTGTACGGCCATGGCCTGGCTGGGCGAGTGCGTGCCGCCGCCCTTGCGTGCCACCGGCCAGGCGCTGTACACGACGCTGGCCTATGGCGTCGGCAACATCGTCGGCGTGCTGGGAACGGGCTTCATCTACGACGCCGCCGGCAGCGCCGCTCCGGCCTTCGTCGTTGGCGGCCTCGTCGACCTGGTGGCGCTGCTCCTGCTGCTGACCCGCGGTCGCCGGCTGGCGCTGTGAGCTACATGCGGCAGAAGCCTGGCGGGCCATCGGGTTCGCGGCCGAGGCAGCGCAGGGTGCCGGTGCAGGTCCCGGTCTCGGTGCCCGTGGGCCCACAGCAGATCTGCCCCAGCCCTCCGCACGGCGAGCAGAGCCCGCGCCCGTTGAAGTCCTGGAAGCAGGCGCCCTCCTTGCACACGAGGCTGTTGCAACACGGCTGGCCCAGCGAGCCACATGTCTGGCAGCGGTTGTTCTGGGGATCGCACCCGTCGGCGGCATTCTGGCAGCGGTGCGCGACGTCGAAGTCGCAGCAGATCTGACCACGGCCGCCGCACGGCGCGCAGCGGTTGTTGTCCGGATCGCACTGGCTGAAGTCGCCGCGGCAGCCGTACGAACAGCAGAGCTGGCCGTCCTGCCCGCAGTCCTGGCAGGTGACCGTCTGCTGGTAGTCACACATCAGCGTGATGGACTCGCAGCCGTTGTTCTGTGTCGGCTCGCAGCACGTCTGCGCCTTGCGCCCGCAGGGAACACAGGTGTTCGAGTTGCGGTTGCAGCTGGTGCCCGGTCCCGTGCAGGTGCCAATCCCGAAGCCGGCATCGGGAGGCGGCGCTCCCGCGTCGCGGCCGATACGCCCGGCGTTCTGGCAGCAGGGCTGGCCCTCGGCGCCGCAGCCCATGCAACTGCCGTTGGTGCAGGTGAGCGGAGCGACGCCGCGGAACTGGCAGGTCCCCCCGTTGGCGGCGCAAAGACCATTGACACAGCACCCTCCGCCTTCGCACCGGGTCTCCGGGCAGCAAGCGGTGCCTGCCACTCCGCAGCGCTCGCAGGTGGTCGAGCCCGGCATGCAGGTCAGCCCGGTGGTGCACTTGGCGCCCGCGCAGCAGTTCTCGTTCTCGCCGCCACAGTAGACGTCACAGAATTTGTAGGCGTTGCAGACGAGACCGCCCATGCAGGTGTCGCCCGTGCAGCAACGGTTGCCCTCGATGCCGCAACTGTTGACCGGCACGTCAGCCCCGCCATCGGGGACACTGCCGCCGGTGCCGCCCGGGCCGCCGTCCGGCCGCCCGCCGACGCCCCCGGTGCCGCCCCCGAAACCACCGAAACCACCGAAACCGCCGAAGCCGCCCGTGCCACCCCGGCCGCCGATACCGCCGCCAAAACCACCCGTACCACCGCCGAAACCGCCGAAACCGCCCGTGCCACCCCGGCCGCCGATGCCCCCGCCAAAGCCGCCCGTGCCACCACCGAACCCGCCAGTCCCACCCCGGCCGCCGATGCCGCCGCCCGAGCCGCCGACGCTCCCGCCGACCCCGCCGCTGCCCCCACCGGCGCCCCCACCGGTGCCGCCCCCGATGCCGCCGCTACCGCCTCCCGCTCCCGCGCCACCCCCGCCGCCGTTACCGTCGGCATCCGGGTTGTTCTTCTTGCCGTTCAGCGACCCGCGGCCGCAAGCGACGAGGCACAAGGCGAAGGCAAGGAGGCGAGCAGGCGAACCCATCATGGTTTTCTCCATCGGCAGCCAGGTGCACGCACTGTGCCGTGACCGTCTGTGTGCAAGGATGCCGCAACCTTACACGCGGACCGCAGTTCTCTGGTGCGATCGCGACATTTGCGTCCTGAATGCGTCGCGTTGCCCGGCTATTTCACCTGCACATAGACGAAGTCATTGCCGCCCCGTTCGGCCGCCAGCGTATGACAGCCGGTGCATAACCGCACCCCGACGCCATCGGCGTGGACCGACGTTCCGGTCAACTCGTACCAGTACCAGGCATCGCCGCCCGTCCCCGAGGTGACCTTGCGGGACACGGCGTGGCCGATGATCTCGTTTCCACTCCCGTACAGTTCCTTCACGGCCGCCGCGCCGACCGGAAACGGACCGCCGCCATGCGAACTCATCAGGTCGTTGGCACAGATGCGATTCCGTCCGTGAGCGCCGTTGGGACGCGCATTCATGACGGTCGGTTCACACTTCCAGTTCTTGTACGACGCGGCGGCGAGCCAGGCCCCCATGGCCGCGCGCCCCTGGGGAGGTGTCTGGCCCTCATGGGAACCGCCGTCATCGGTCGCCGATGGAGCGTCCTCGTGGAATGATGCGTCAGACGGATCGGACCCGCCACCACAGGAAGTCAGGCCCAGGGAGACCACGAGGCCAAGCTGTTTTGCGCGCATGACTCAGGCTGCGCCGAAGCGGAACGTGAGCTTGCCGTCGGCGGCGTCCACGGTGACGCTGCCGCCGCTGGCGAGCTGCCCGAACAGCAGCTCGTCGGTGAGCGGGCGTTTCACCTCGTCCTGGATCACCCGCGCCAGCGGCCGCGCCCCGTTCATCGGGTCGTAACCCTTTTCCGCCAGAAGCGTCCGTGCCGCCGGAGTGAGCGCGATGGTCACCTTGCGCGCAGCCAGCTGGTCGGCCAGCTCCTTGATGAACTTGTCCACGATCTGCTCCATCACCCGCGGGTCGAGCGGCACGAAGTCCACCTTGGCGTCCAACCGGTTGCGGAACTCCGGCGAGAACATCCGCCGGAACGCCTCGTCGCTGTCACCGAAGCGCTCGCCGTGGCCGAAGCCGGCCATGCGCTTCGACAGATCCCGCGCCCCGACGTTGCTGGTCATGATCAGCACCACGTGGCGGAAGTCGCTCTTGCGGCCGTTGTTGTCGGTGAGCGACCCGTGGTCCATCACCTGCAGCAGGATGTTGAAGAGATCGGGGTGCGCTTTTTCGATCTCGTCGAGCAGCAGCACCGCGTGCGGCGTCTTGTGGATGGCGTCGGTCAAGAGGCCACCCTGATCGAAGCCGACGTAGCCCGGCGGCGCGCCGATGAGGCGCGACACCGTGTGCCGCTCCATGTACTCGGACATGTCGAAGCGCAGGAATCCCACCCCCAGGACCTCCGAGAGCTGCTTGGCCAGCTCGGTCTTGCCGACGCCGGTTGGCCCCGCAAACAGGAAGCAGCCTATTGGTTTGAGCGGCGAGCCGAGGCCCGCGCGGTTCATCCGGATCGCCTGGGCGACGCGCTCGACGGCCGCGTCCTGGCCGAAGATGCGCGCCTTGAGCTCGACGTCCAGGTCCTTCAGGCGCTGCCGGTCGTCGGAGTCCACCCGCTGCGGCGGGATGCGGGCCATCGTCGCCACCACGGTCTCCATGTCCTTCGCCCTGACGACCTTCGGGCCGGCGTTCTCCTTGCGCTTCTTCAGCTTCAGGATCGCGCCCGCCTCGTCGACCAGATCGATCGCCTTGTCCGGCAGCTTGCGATCCGACAGATAGCGATCCGACAGCTCGGCCGCGGCGCGCAGGGATTTCTTCGTGTAGCTGACCTTGTGGAACTCCTCGTACTTCGGCTGCAGACCCTCGAGCACCTTGATGGTCTCGGGGATGGTCAGCTCGCCCACCTCGATCGGCTGGAACCGACGCGCCAGCGCCCGATCCTTCTCGATGTGCGCGCGGAACTCCTTGTGGGTCGTGGTGCCGATGCAGCGCAAGCGCCCCGACGACAGCAGCGGCTTGATCAGGTTCGAGGCGTCCATCGCCCCGCCCGAGGCCGCGCCCGCGCCGACGATGGTGTGGAGCTCGTCGATGAAGACGATGGCGTTGCCCTTGTCCTCCACCGCCTTCAAGACCGCCTTGAAGCGCTCCTCGAAGTCGCCGCGGTAGCGCGTGCCCGCCACCAGCGACCCCATGTCCAGCGCGTAGATGGTGACACCGCTCAGCGCCTCGGGCGCCTCGCCGAGCTCGATCCGCCGCGCCAGCCCTTCCACGATCGCCGTCTTGCCGACCCCGGCGTCCCCGATGAACAGCGGGTTGTTCTTGCGCCGGCGCGCCAGCACGTGCAGCGCCCGTGTCACCTCGGCACGCCGGCCGATCAACGGATCGATGAGCCCCTTGCGCGCCCGCTCGTTCAGGTCGACGGCGTACGCCGCCAGCGGATCCTTCACCGGCTCGTCGCCCTCGTCGGACGTCGGCGCCCCGCCCGAGCTGCCCGGAAGCTGCCGCGCCGGCATCAACTTCGAGATGCCGTGCGAGATGAAACTGACCACGTCGAGTCGGTTGATCCCCTCTTCCTGCAGAAAGTGCACGGCGTGCGACTCCGGCTCGCCGAACATCGCCACCAGCACGTTGGGGCCGTTCGCCTCGGCCTTGCCGGCGCCGACGACGTGGTTCACCGCCCGCTGCACGACGCGCGCGAACCCCAGCGTCGGCTGCGCCCGGTCGTCGTCCTCCATCTCGATGGAGGTGACCTCGTCGGTCAGGAACTTCTCGAGCTTTTCGCGCAGGCGCGCCAGGTTGCCGCCGCAGTGCTTGATGACGTCCGACGTCTTGTCGTCGTCGAGGAGCGCCAGCAGCAGGTGCTCGAGCGTCGAGAACTCGTGCTTGCGCACGGTCGCGTCGTCGAGCGAGCGCCGGATCGCCTTCTCCAGTTCCGGCGTCAGCACGGCTGCCTCCGGACCGAGCACTGCAGCGGCATCTCGTGCTCGCGCGCGAAGCGCACGACCTGGCTGACCTTGGTCTCGGCGACGTCGTACGGGAAGACGCCGGCCACGCCCAGCCCCTTGGTGTGGACGTGCATCATGATCTTGTGCGCCGTGTCGGACGCGTGGTGGAAGAATTTCATCAGCACGAACACGACGAACTCCTGCGTCGTGTAGTCGTCGTTGTGCAGCAAGACCTCGTAAAGGCGAGGCCGCTCGACCTTCGGCTTCTCTACTGTCGCGAGATCACGCTCTTTGAGCGGCGTCGGGTCCTGCTGCTTGCCCATTCCTTGCGCCTAGCTTGGCAAGACGTCCCATCAGACGCAATCCCTGAGGGACCTCAGTCGCAAACGTTCCCGCCGGGTGCGACCTTGGATCCTTGGAGGTACCTGTGGTGCGACCCCTCTTTGCAGTTCAGGTCGAGGCGGTTGGTGCCGATCCCATCTCCATGATGGGCTCTGCCGCTCGACGCGGCGCGGCTTTATTGTTCTCGCTGGCAATGGGGTGCTCGGGCGTCATAGGGGATGCCCCGGGCGGCGATCCAGGCGGATCGGGCGGCGATGGCGCCTCCGCGGCAACCGGCGGCACCGGGGGCATCGCGCCACCCGCCCCCTCGACCTGTCCGAAGGGCCCGCAGCCGGGCACGCCGGTTCTGCTGCGCCTGACGAACCAGCAGTATCGCAACACGCTCAACGACCTGTTCAGCGGCATCACCATGGTGCCGGACGCGGCGCTCCCGGGTGAAAACTACATCGAGGGCTTCAACACCAACGGCGGCGGCCAGACCTCGACGCTGGGCCATCTCGAGATTTACCACTCGGTCGCCAAGCAACTCGGCAGCTACGTGGCGGCGAACGCCGTCGCCACGGTCGCGCCGTGTGCCAACGGCGCCTCGGAGGACAGCTGCGCCGACGCTTTCATCAAGAGCTGGGGCAAGAAGGTCTTCCGCCGGCCGCTCGCCGCCGACGAGGCGATGCGTCTTTCGGCTCTGTACCGCTCGGCGAAGGCCAGCTCCACGCACGCCATCGGCATCGGCATCACGCTCGAGGCGATGCTGCTGGCGCCGCAGTTTCTTTTCCGCCTCGAGCAGTCCGGCATGGCCGCCGTCGGTCAGCCTATCGCGCTCGGCTCGCACGAGATCGCCTCGCGGCTGTCGTACCTGTTGTGGGACACCATGCCCGACTCGACGCTGATGGCGGCCGCCGACGGCGACAGGCTGCGCACGCCCGAGGGGATCGAGACCGAGGCCCGGCGCCTCATGGGCAACGCCCGCGCCAAGACGGTGGTGGCCCGCTTCCACACCCAGTGGCTGCGGCTCGGGATGATCGACAACGACCTCGAGAAGGACCGGAAGACCTACCCGACCTGGGCCTACAACACCGGCTCGGACATGGGCGCGTCGGTGGATCGCTTCGTCGACTACGCTTTTTGGAGCGACGGCAAGCTGGCGACGCTCCTCACGGACAATCACGCTCACGTCAACGGGCAGCTGGCAGCCATCTATGGCGTGCCCGCACCCGCCGCGGGAACGACCGGGTTTGCACTGGTGGAGACGCCGCCCGGGCAGCGGGCCGGCATCCTGACCCAGGCCGGGATCATGGCGGCGCTGGCCAAGACCATCACCGACTCGCCCGTCCACCGGGGTGTCTTCGTGCTGGACCACCTGCTGTGCACACAGATCCCCGACCCACCCGCGGACATCCCGCCGCTGCCTGAACCGCGGGTCGGCGAGCCGGCGCGCACCACCCGCCAGCGCGTCGAGCAGTCGCACAGCAACCCGACCTGCGCCGCTTGCCACAAGATGATCGACGGCATCGGCTTCGGCTTCGAGAACTACGACGCCATCGGACGCTACCGGACGAAGGAGAACGGCATCGCCGTCGACTCCAGCGGCGAGTTCGTGGGTACCGACATAGACGGCCGCTTCGACGGCGCCGTGGACATGGGCCGGAAGCTGGCCAAGAGCGGCCAGGTGATGGACTGCGTGGCCAAGCAGTGGTTCCGCTACGGCTTCGGCCGGGTCGAGGCACCCGCCGACGCCTGCGCGCTGTCGCCCATCCAGGACGGCTTCCGCGCCTCGGGCGGCGACATGAAGGGCCTCTTGCTGACGATGGTGAAGAGCGACGCCTTCCGCTACCGGAGCCAGCCATGACACCGATGCAGCCAATGCAACCAATGCAACGAAGACGCTTCCTGAAGTCCTTAGGCCTCGCCGGAGGCGCCACCGTGTTCGAGTCGCTGCGGCCGCGCACGGCCCGCGCCGCCGTGGCGCCGAGGCGCTTGCTGGTGTTCTACACGTACCAGGGGACGCTGCCGACGTACTGGCAGCCGACCGGCAGCGAGAGTGACTTCACACTCAACGAGCTGTCGCAGCCGTACGCCCAGTACAAGAACGACCTCATCTTCCTCGACGGGCTGGACATGCTGTCGAAGGACCTGGACCGCCAGCCGAACCCGGGCAACGCCCACGCCCAGGGACAGAACCACGCGCTGGCAGCCATCGATCACCTCAGCCCGGGCCTCGCGGGTGGGCCGACGATCGATCAGACGATCGCCAAGGGGCTGAACGCGCGCACCCAGTTCCCCTCGCTGGAGCTCGGCATCAGCAACTACAAGACGTTCCCCAGCTACCACTACCTGATCCAGACCGGAGCCGGACAGAGGATCCCAAGCGAGGGCGATCCGGCCAAGGTGTGGGCGCGCATGTTCGGCGACTTCACCCCGCCCGGAGGCGCGGCCCCCTCGGGTCCGGATCCGGCGAAGCTGCGTGAGAAGAGCGTGCTCGACTATGTGCGGGGCGAGATCGGCGCGGTGGGCAGCAGGCTCTCGGCGAGCGACCGTCGCAAGCTGGACGCACACACCCAGGCCGTGCGCGATCTCGAGGTGCGCCTGGCGCTCGACGGGAGCACCGTGGCCACGCCGACCATGGGCTGCAGCAAGGTCGACCAGGCGGCGGCGGTGGCGGCCTCGAACCTGCGCAAGTCGTCGACCAGCTTCAACGCCATCGCCGACCAGCAGGTGAAGATGGCGGCCATGGCGCTGGCCTGCGACATGACCCGGGTGCTCAGCCTGAACGTCAACGACGGGCAGTCGTGGCCCTACGTCGCCGGTTCGTTCGGCAGCTCCGACGGGCACGACCTGGTTCACAAGACGTCGCCGGACAACGGAGCGCTGCGGAGCAATCCCGACGCGGTCGCGATGATGAAAGGCTTCCACGTCGAGTACCACAAGGTGTTCGGCAAGCTCCTGAAGGCGCTGGCCGAGATGCCCGACGTCGACGGCAAGCGGGTGCTCGACAACACCATCGTGCTGTGGGCTGGCGAGTTCTCGGTCGGCAGCCACGTCACGCGCGATCTGCACTGGATGCTCGCCGGCAGCGGCGGCGGCCAGTTGAAGACCGGTCGCTACCTGAAGTTCGACCGCCTTGGCGGCAAGGGGCCATCGCACAGCAACCTGTTCGTCTCGCTGGCCAACGCCATGGGCGTCCCCATCACCACCTTCGGGAACCCCGCTGCCTGTACGGGTAAACTAGCCAGACTCTGAACCAGCCCGCTCATGACCCGCTGATCTTGCGCCGCCCCAGCACCCACCAGACAAGCCCCGCCAGGGCGATGAGGCCGATGATGATGAACTTCTTGAAGACGAGTACCTTCGCCAGGAGGCCGACTTTCACCAGCTTCAGCGCCGCGGCGCCCGCGCCGCCGGCAACCAGCGCCGCCAGTCCGTACTCCGCGACCTTGTCGGACTTCGGCTGGAAGTCCTCGTAGCGCGCGCCTGCCGCGAAGGTCGTCGCCTTGAGCAACAGCGCCACCTCGGGCTTGGACTGCTCGATGTTCTTCGGGTCGTCGATCAGGTTCAACGACGCGTAGCCCTTCCGGCCCAGCACGCGCGTGTTGTAATTGATCGATGCGCCGCCCTTGTCGCTCCCCTTGATGCCCCAGACCAGGTGGTGCGCCGTTTTTTCGTACCGCGGCGGCTCGGTCCACCCGTCGACCTTCATGGCGGGGAAGCCTCGCTTGGCGCGCTCCTGGTTGGCCACCTCGGTGCCCTCGCGGATCGCCTTCAGGATCTCGTCAGGGTCCAGCTTGCCGGCGTCGTCGTCCTCGACGTAGCCGTCGGCGTCGAACCGCACCACCACGAACCAGCCGCTCGGCGGCTTGGCGATGATCGCCAGCAACTCGGGGTCGATGCCGAAGTTGCCCATCTTCTCCATCAGCGCCTGAGCTTCGCTCCGCTCGAACAGGACGTAGCCGGCGGGCAGATCGATCGCCAGGTCGTGCTCCAGCGTCACCTTGTCGGGGCCGAGGCGCCTCTTGACCGGCGGCGCCACGACCTGGTCATCGCCACCGGCATCCGCGGTGACCAGGAGGAACCCGGCCAAGCCGACCAACCCGGCGACGGAGACAGGCCGATGCACCACCGCGCACGATAACACAGGGAGTCATCGAACCGTGCGTATACTCCTGCCTGTGCAAGCCTCTCCCTTCGCGGCGCGACGAGAGTGTCTGGCGCGGGTTCTCGGGAACCGCCAGGCCCTGATCGCGGCGGGCCGGGCGCGGCCACGCACCTACGCCGCGAACACCTTTCCGTTCCGCGCCGCGAGCCATTTCCTGTATCTCTTCGGGTTGCCGCTGCCGGGGGCGCTCGGTCACTGGGACGGCAACGACTGGACCCTGTACGTGCCGGAGCCCGAGCCGGACTCGGCGCTGTGGCACGGCGCCGAAGCGGGCTTCGACGAGATCGCGGCGCGCGTGAACTGCCCCGTGCGACCTCGGAGCGCGCTCTCGCTCGGCCGCGACGTCGCGACGCTGCCAACGCCTGACGGCAATGACGAGCTGGCGGCGCTGCTGGGCCGCTCCATACGCGCGGGGCACCTCGACGACCATGACGTGCCGCTGGCCGAGGCGATGATTGCGTTGCGGCTGGTGCACGACGAGGCCGCGGTGACCGAGTTGCGTGCCGCCGCCACCGCCACCGCCGCAGCCCACGCCGCCGGCATGAAGGCCACCCGCCCGGGCCTGCGCGAGTCCGCCGTGCGCGCCGCCATGGAGTCCGAGTTCGTCGCGCGCGGCATGACCGTGGCCTACGGATCGATCGTGACGGTTCACGGCGAGGTGCTGCACAACGAGCACCACGGCAACCTGCTCGGACCGCGGGATCTGTTGCTGGCCGACGTCGGGGCCGAGACCGCCGGCGGGTGGGCCGGTGATGTCACACGCACCTGGCCAGTCAGTGGTCGCTACTCGGCCACGCAGCGCGATCTGTACGAGGTGGTGCGGCAAGGCCAGCTCGACACCATCGCCGCCGTGCGGCCGGGTGTACGCTACCGGGATCTCCACCTGCTGGCGGCCCGGCGCCTGGCCGAGGGCCTGCGCGCGCTCGGCGTCCTCGAGGGCGATCCCGCCGAACTCGTCGCCGACGGCGTCGTTTACCTGCTTTTCCCCCACGGCATCGGCCACCTCATCGGCCTCGACGTCCACGACATGGAGGACCTGGGCGACCGCGCCGGCTACGCGCCCGGCCGCACCCGCGCCACGGAGTTCGGCCTGCGCTACCTGCGCCTCGATCGTGATCTCGTCCCGGGGATGGCGGTCACCATCGAGCCCGGGCTCTACCTCGTCCCGGCCATCCTGGACGATCCCGAGCTGAAGAAGCGCGCGCAAGGACGCCTGCGGCGCGACAAGCTGGACGCGTTCAGCGATGTGCGCGGCATCCGGATCGAGGACGACATCCTCGTCACCGCGAACGGCGCCGAGGTGCTGACCGCGGCGATCCCGAAGGCACCGGCCGACGTGGAACGAGCGATGGCGGGCTAGCTACTGGATGAGACCGCAGACGTTGGAGATGCCACCGCCGCCGCAGGTCTCGGGTGGCGTACACACCCCGCAGTTGAGCGAGCCACCGCAGCCGTCACCGATGAGGCCGCAATTCGCGCCCACCTGGGTGCAGGTCTGGGGCTGGCACGCGGGCCGGCCGCAGACGTTCGGCGTGCCGCCACCGCCGCAGGTATCCGGCGGCGTGCATGGTCCGCAGTCGAGGGCGTTGCCGCAGCCGTCGCCGATAGGTCCGCAGTTCGCGCCGGCCTGGGCACAGGTCCGAGGCGTGCAGGCCGGGTGACCGCAGACGTTCGCCATGCCGCCGCCACCGCAGGTGTCGGGCGGCGTACACGGCCCACAATTGAGCGAGCCACCACAGCCGTCGCCGATGAGGCCGCAGTTCGCGCCCGACTGCGCGCAGGTGCGCGGCATGCAACCGGGGCGACCGCACAGGTTCGGCGTCCCGCCGCCGCCGCAGGTATCCGGCGGCGTGCACATCCCGCAGTTGATCACCCCACCGCAACCGTCGCCGGCCTGGCCACAATTCGCGCCCTGCTGAGCGCAGGTGCGCGCCGTGCAAGGTGGCCGGCCGCAGACGCTGGCAACCCCGCCGCCACCGCACGTGTCGGGCGGCGTGCAGACTCCGCAGTTCAGGACGCCACCGCAGCCGTCGCCGATAGGTCCGCAGTTCGCGCCCGCCTGGGCACAGGTCCGAGGCGTACACATCGGAGGCGGAGGCGGCACCTTGTCGTCACACACCTTGGCGGTGATGTCGAAGAACATGAACTCCAGCGCCTTCTCCTGCGCCGAAAGGTTGACGCTGTCGCAGCCGTTCGGGAATGGCTGGTTCACCTTGTCTTGCATGGCGCCGCTGCCCGGCGAGCCGACGTGGATGTCGCTGTAGACGACACGGCCGCACTGCATGTCCGCGGGCGTACCGATCGGCGTGTTGAAGGTGAAGTACTGGACGGCGTACGGAACATTGACGTCATTCTTGTCCAGCACGTTGGTGGTGGAGATCCAGCGCTGGGTGGTAGCCATGTTCGAGCCATCGTTCGTGTGCTGGGCGGCATTGATCACCAGCGACCCCCTGCCCCCCGGTGAGCCGCCGACATTCAAGAGCCAATCCGCCAGCGCCGCACCCTTGGGGAAGGTCTGATCGATGGTGGCGGTGACGGGGTCCACGAGGTCCTGGGCCGGCAAGTTCCAGGTGGCCGTGTTGGTCCAAGGTGACGGGCTCTTCTCCAGCCAGACGTTATGCCAGTGAGAGGCGAAGACCCGGCCGCCGAGCGCGGTGTAATCACGCATCGCCGTCAGATTCGCCGCCGTCTTGTTGTTCGTTCCGGTGGTGCCGAAGTACTGCCCGCCCTCGCACGAGAGGAGAACCACGTCGTATTTTCGCAGCGAGTTGAGGTCCGCCCAGAGCGTCCTGGCGTTCGGAAAGTTCGCTCCGCCGAGGGCGGTGTTGTAGCTCTTCGTGGCCTGCGGAGACTTGGTCGCGTCGGCGTTGCTCGCGCCGGCATACAGGTGCACGCGCCCGGTACCGGTCGGATTGGTGAACTCCGAGTCGGAGATGCCGATCTTGCGCAGCAAGCACTCGAGCACGTCCGCGCTGCCCGTCGACAGGGCGATGAGGGGGATGTTCCCCTCGGTCTTGTTGCGCGGCAACCGGATCGCGGCCGTGTTCAGCGGGGTGTCGGTGCAGGCGGGCACGTTCGCGACGGTGACCTGGCGACGCCACTTGCCGGCCTGGATCACCAGCGGAATGTTGTTGCCCACTGGCACGTCCCTCAGCACGAACTTCCCCTGTGTGTCGGTGATCGCCGTGGCGATCGGCTCGCCCGACAGCGCGTCCGCACAGCGGTCGCAGGTGGCGCCAGTGACGATCGGCGAAACAGGGGCGTTGTTGACGTAGACGACGACGTTGTAGAGCGGCACCTTGCCCGCGGGATCCATCACCGTGCCGCTGAGGCTGGTGGTGCCGCTGCCCGGACAGGTGACCTTCTGGCACTCGAGGTTCTTGCAAGGGGGAGCGCCGGCGTCGACGTTGCCCCCGCCGCACACCGACGGCGTCCCGCCACCGCCGCAGATGTCGGGCGAGGCGCAGACACCGCAACTGTTGATGAGGCCGCCGCAGCCATCGGCGACGGGGCCGCAGTTCGCGCCCAGATCGGCGCAGGTCTTGGGCGTGCACAGAGGCGCGTCGCTGGCGCCGCCGTCACCGCTCGTGCCGGTGCCACACAGGCTGGGCCCGCCGCCGCCGCAGGTCTGGCCCGTCGGGCACATCCCGCAGTCGAGCAAGTTCCCGCAGCCGTCGGAGACCGGGCCACAGTTCGCGCCCGCCTGAGCACAGGTGCGCGGCATGCAAGCCATGCCGCCGCACACGGACGGGGTGCCGCCACCGCCGCAGCTCTGTCCGATAGAACAGGTGCCACACATCGCCAGAGCGCCGCAGCCGTCGGACACGAGGCCGCAGTTCGCGCCCAGCTGCGCGCAGGTCTTGGGTACACACATGGTGCTGCCGCCGTCGCCGCTGATACCGGTGCCGCAGCGGCTCGGACCGCCGCCACCGCAGATCTGACCGGTGGGGCACATCCCGCAATCGACGAGAGCGCCGCAGCCGTCGCCCACGGGACCGCAGTTGGCGCCTACCTGGGCGCAGGTCCGAGGCGTACACGACCCGCCGCCGCCATCACGGACACCGCCGCCGGCGCCGCACTGACTGGCGACACCGCCGCCGCCGCAGGTCTGATTCGCGGGACAGCTGCCGCAGTCGAGGAGTCCGCCGCAGCCGTCGGAGATCGGGCCGCAGTTCGCGCCAGCCTGAGCGCAGGTCCGCCGGAATGGACAGACGCCGGCCACGTCGCCCGCATCGCCGTTGCCTATCGGGCCCGGCATGAAGCCGGCGTCGCCGATGTCGATGGGATCTTCCGGACCGGCGCCCGAGTCCTTGAACTGGAGCTGGACGCGCAGGCGCTTGTCGTCGCAAGCCGCGCCCGCCAGAGTCACCAGGAGCACGGCCCAATGCGCTGCCCTAAGGTTAGTCACCAACAGGTGAATCGGCCGAAACCGGCCACTCCTTGAGCGCCTTGCACTAGACTAGCCGAACCGGGCAATCACCAGGCAGGCGTTCGTCCCGCCGAAACCGAAGCTGTTCGACAGGGCCGTGCGCACCCGGACTTCACGCGCCGTGTTAGGCACGTAGTCGAGGTCGCACTCGGGATCGGGGGTGGTGTAGTTGATGGTCGGAGGCACGATACCCCGGGAGATCGACAGCGCGCAGATGGCGGTCTCGACGCCGCCAGCGGCCCCCAGCATGTGGCCAGTCATCGACTTGGTCGAGCTGACCATCACCTTGCGGGCGTGATCGCCGAACACTTTCTTGATCGCCAGCGTCTCGTTGGCGTCGTTCATCTTGGTCGACGTGCCGTGGGCGTTGATGTAGTCCACGTCGGTCGGTGCTAGCCCCGCGTCCTTGAGGGCAAGGGTCATGCAGCGCTGAGCCCCCTCGCCCTGCGGCGCGGGCGCAGTGATGTGATGCGCGTCCGCGTTGGCGGCATACCCTTTCAGCTCGGCATAGATCCTGGCGCCGCGCTTCTTGGCGAACTCCAGCTCCTCGAGGATGACGATGCCGGCGCCCTCGGCGATGACGAAGCCGTCGCGATCGTTGTCGAACGGGCGCGACGCCCCCTGGGGATCCTCGTTGCGGGTCGACAGAGCGCGCATCGAGTTGAATCCGCCGACCCCGAGCGGGGTGATGGTCGCCTCGGCGCCGCCGGCGATCATGGCGTCGGCGTCGTCGCGCTGGATAGCCCGGTACGCCTCACCGATGGAGTGCGCGCTCGACGAGCAGGCGGAGACGTGGCTCATGTTCGGGCCCTTGGCGCCGTAGCGGATCGACAGCTGCCCGGGCGCGAGGTTGATGATCAGCGCCGGCACGAAGAACGGCGAGATGCCGTGGCGCGGCCCCTTGGCCGCGAGCGTGGTGTGCGTGTCCTCGATGGTCTGCAAGCCACCGAGTCCCGCGCCGACGTAGGTGCCGACCCGCTCCGCGAAGGAGGCGTCGATCTTGAGACCGGAGTCCGCCATCGCAATCCCGCCCGCAGCGATGGCAAATTGAATGAAGCGGTCGACGGTCTTCGCCTCTCGCGAGGTCATCCACTTGGTGGGATCCCACCCGCGGATCTCCCCGCAGAACTTGGTCGCAAAATTGGTGGTGTCGAACCGGGTGATCGGGCCGATGCCCGACTTGCCTGCGATGAGACCGCTCCAGGTCTCTTCGGTCCCGATGGCGACGGGTGTCACCAGTCCGACGCCGGTGATCACCACACGACGTGCCATGACGATCGCGTCTCCTCTTACTTCGACCGGGCCTTGATGTAATTGATGGCGTCGCCGACGGTCTTGATCTTCTCGGTGTCCTCGTCGGGGATCTCGATCTTGAAGGCCTCTTCGAGCGCCAGCACCAGTTCCACGATGGCCAGCGAGTCGGCCTTCAGATCCTCGGTGAACGAGGCTGCGGGGACCACTTTTTCGATCGGCACCTCGAGCTGCTCGACGATGATCTTGCCGACCTTCTCTTCGATGTTCTCCGACATTTTTTTCCTGGGTTCCTTTGCGTTGCACGGCGCGTCGTCGACGCGCGGCCCGATAAGCTACATCAAAAGTCCGCCATTTACCCGGATCACCTGCCCCGTCACGTAAGAAGCTGACGGGCCAGCCAAATACGCCACCGCGGCGGCGACGTCCTCGGGCTTTCCCACCCGACCGAGCGGGATCTGCTTCATGACCTCGCCGCGACGCTCCTCGGGCAGGTCGGCGGCCGTCATGTCGGTGTCGATGAAGCCGGGGGAGACGGCGTTGCAGGTCACCCCGCGCGAGGCGTACTCGCGTGCCCAGGTGCGGGTCAAGCCGATGACGCCGGCCTTGGCCGCCACGTACGGCCCCTGCCCGGCCGAGCCCGTCTCGCCCACGACGGAGGTCAGGTTGATGATGCGCCCCTGATCCTTGGCGCGCATCAGCGAGCGGAGCGCGGCCCGCGTGCAGTAGAAGGTGCCGCTGAGATTGACGTCGATGGCGCGCTTCCAGTCGGCATCCTTGGCGCCCAGCGTGAGCGCGTTGACGGCAATGCCGGCGTTGTTCACCAGGATGTGGATGCCGCCCTCGGCGGCGGCGATCTCCTTGAATGCCGCGTCGACGGCGGCGGGATCGGCGATGTCGAAGCGCTTGAGGACCGCCTGGCCGCCGGCAGCCTGCACCGCAGCCACCGCCTCGGCAGCGGCGGCCTCGTTCGAGACGAAATTGACGACCACCTTGGCGCCGCGCGCGCCCAGCGCCACGGCGATGGCGCGGCCGATCCCGCGCGAGGCTCCGGTCACCACCGCCACACGTCCTGCGAGATCCATGGTCATGTTCCTTTCACCTCGATCGACGGTGCGATCCGCTTGACCAGGCCGGCGAGCACGTTGCCGGCTCCGACCTCGTGCGCGCGGGTGACGCCCATCGCCGCCAGCTTCTGCACCGACTCTTCCCAGCGCACCGGCGCCGTCACCTGCCGTGTCAGGAGCTCGCGGATGCGGCCGGCATCCTGGTTGGGCGTAGCCTCGACATTGGTCATCACCGGTACCTGGAGCGGCGCGAAGTCGATGCGCGCCAGTTCGACGGCCAGCTTGTCGGCGGCAGGCTGCATGAGCGCGCAGTGAAAAGGTGCGCTCACCTGCAGCAGCACCGCCCGCTTCGCGCCGCGCGCCTTGCAGGCGACCACCGCGCGATCGACGGCCGCCTTGACACCAGCGATCACCACCTGGCCACCGCCGTTCATGTTCGCGGGCGAAACCACCTCGCCCTCGGCGGCCTCGGCGCAGGCGGCCTCCACGGCGTCTCGCTCGAGGCCGAGGATGGCGGCCATGGCGCCGGTGCCGGCGGGCACCGCCTCCTGCATGAACTTGCCCCGCAGGTGGACGATCTTGACCGCGTCGGCGAGGCGGATGGCCCCGGCCGCCACCAGCGCGGAGTACTCGCCCAGAGAATGGCCGGCGACCACGTCGGGACGGACATCCAGGAGGCGCAAGGCGGCAATGCTGGTGGTCAGGATCGCCGGCTGGGCGTTCGCGGTGAGCGTCAACTCGGCCTCGGGACCTTCGAAGCAGAGCTTCGATATCGAGTAGCCCAGAGCCGCGTCCGCTTCCTCGAACACGGCGCGCGCCGCGGCTTTCTCGGCGAGCGCGCGGCCCATACCCACTTTCTGGGATCCCTGGCCCGGAAACAGAAAGGCGATCATCGAGTCACCACTTGACGACTGCGGAGGCCCAGGCGAGCCCGCCTCCCAGCGCCGTGAACAGCAACGTCTGGCCCTCGCGAAGCTTGCCTTGCTCGACCGCCTCGTCGAGCGCGATCGGCAGCGACGCTGACGAGGTATTGCCGTACTTCTCGATGTTCATGAAGAATCGCGAGAGGGGCACGTCCACGCGCTCGGCCACGCCCTCGATGATCCGCAGATTCGCCTGGTGCGCGAAGACCCAATCGATCTGGTCGGGGCGCAAACCGTTCGTCTCCAGCGCGATCTTCGACGCGGCGGCCATGTTGCGCACGCCCAGCTTGAACACCTCGCGGCCGTTCATCTTCACATACTGCTCTCGCGCGGCCAGCACCTCGGGCGACAGCGGCTTCTTGGTGCCCCCGGCCGGAATGTACAAGAGGTCGCTGAAATTTCCGTCGGCGAAAAGGTGCGTCGACATCACGCCGCGGTCATCGCGGTCGGACGGCGCCAGCACAACCGCTCCGGCGCCGTCGCCGAACAGCACGCAGGTATTGCGATCCTCCCAGTCGACGATGCGCGACAGGATCTCGACGCCGACCACCAGAACGCGTTTGAACTGGCCCCGGGCGACGAAGTTGTCGCCTATCGCCAGGCCGTACAGAAAGCCGGCGCAGGCGGCCGAGAGATCGAAGGCCGCTCCGCCCGCCGCGGCTCCCATCTTGCGCTGCAAGTAGGTGGCCGTCGCCGGGAACGGCACGTCCGGCGTCACCGTCCCGACGATGATGCAATCGATCTGGCCGGGCGTGATGCCGGCCGCCTTGCAGGCGGCCGCACCGGCCTCGGTAGCGAGATCGCTGGTCGCCAGCGACGGATCGAGGATGCGGCGCTCGCGGATACCGGTGCGCTCGGCGATCCAGGCGTCCGAGGTGTCGACCATCCTCTCGAGGTCGGCGTTGGTCATGCGCCGGGGGGGAATCCCGCGCCCGGTGCCGATGATGCGGGTCCTCATGACGCCATGCCGGCCGGCTGCTCGTCCCACAGGTAGCCGTGGGCAGCGACAGCTCGCGACAGCTCGCTGCGGAAGTCCACCTGGGCGAAGTCGCGCGCGACCAGAACCGCGTTCTTGATCGCCTTGGCGTCGGAGCCGCCGTGGCAGATCAACGCCACGCCCTCGACGCCGACCAGGGGCGCTCCGCCGGTCTCGGCGTAATCGGTGCGGCGCTTGAAGCGCTTCAACGCCGGCTGCATGAGGAGGGCGCCGATCTTCTCGATGGCGCTGCCGCCCTCGACCTCCTCGCGCATCATCTTGAAGACGGCGTCGGCGAGCCCCTCGAGGCCCTTGAGCAGCACGTTGCCGGTGAAGCCGTCGGTGACGATGACGTCGACGCCGCCCTCGAAGATGTCGCGGCCCTCGACGTAGCCGATGTACTCGAACTCGCTGGAACGGCCGACGGCGCGTGTGAGCAACGCGTGCGCCTCGCGGGTCAACTGCGTCCCCTTGTGCTCCTCGGCGCCGTTCGACAGCAGGCCCACCTTCGGTTGCTTCTTCTTGTGCGACACGCGCGCGTAGACCGAGCCCAGCACCGCGAACTGCGCCAGCACCGGCGCCTTCACGTCGACGTTCGCGCCCATGTCGAGGAGGGCGCACAGCCCCTTCTTCGTCGGGAAGGTGGTGACGATGGCCGGCCGCTCGACGCCGGCGGTCCGACCCAGCACGAACAGGCCGCAGGCGAGCATCGCCCCCGAATTGCCGGCCGACACCACCGCCTGCACCTCGCCCGCCTTGGCCAGATCGAAGCAGACGCGCATCGACGAGTTCTTCTTCTGCCTCACGGGAGCGGCCGGGTGGTCGGCCATGGTGACGACCTCGGGCGCGTGCCGCAGGTGGATCCTTTCCTTGCCCGGAAAATCCCCGAGCCCGTCGAGCACGGGCCGCACGCGCGCCTCGTCCCCGACGAGAACCACCTCGATCGAGGCGGCTCCGACGGCCGCCGCGACCCCCTCGACCTCGACGCGGGGAGCCGCGTCTGCGCCCATCGCGTCGACCGCGATGCGCAACTGGGTCAGGGCGTCTCCTCCTCGGTCTTCTCGATGACCATCCGGTCCTTGTAATAGCCGCACGAGGCGCACACCCGGTGCGCCAGGCGCGGCTCCTGGCACCGCGGGCAGGGCACGAAGTGCGGCGCTGGCTGCTTCATCACCTGCGCTCGCCGGATCGCCGAGCGGGACTTCGATTGCTTTCTCTTGGGGACGGCCATGATGTTTTCCTTTTCTACACTTTCAAGTTCTTGAGGGCGGCGAGCTTCGAGGTGGCCATCTTCTGGCGCTCCTCGCAGTCGCAGGGGATGAGGTTACGGTTGCCGCCACAGACCGGGCACATGCCGATGCAATCGGGGCGACACAGCGGGCTGATAGGGATGGCGAGCAGGATCTCGTCCCGCAGCTCGCCGGCCAGATCGATGACGCCATCGCGAAAGGAGAGCACGTCACCGTCGTCCTCGTCGGCGCCGGCGAACGGGTCATCGTCGTCTTTGTCGTCGGCCTCGACGTACGAAACGGCGATGGGGACGTCCAGCGGCACCTCGGCCGGCTCCAGGCAGCGGCCGCAGGGCGTGAGGATGGCGCCCTCGAGCGCGCCTCTGAGCAGGAAGGCATCGCCGCTGCTCTCGAGACGCCCGACCAGCGCCAGCCCGCGTGCGGCCGGCCGGACGTCGACGTCGGGACACTCCCCCGCAAGCCAGGCCTGCGTCACCGCCAGGCTGACGTCCAGCCCCTCGTCTCCGATGTCCTTCGTCTTGAACCGCATGGCAAACGCTCCGCCGCCCTCCGGGAAAGCACGTAACTATAGGAGTGGAGGCCCCGCCGTCAAGAAGGGGCGGAAGCCTTGGAAACATCGTAATATCCGTCGGCTTGACCGCCCAGAACGCCGCCCAGCTCCGCCTGCGCGTGACCCCCGATTTCTACTCGAAGGCCAAGGCCGGACAGCCGGTCCCGGTGATCACGGTGCCGACCAACCTGCGCCTGGCGGTCGGAGCGCGTTATGGCTGCAGAATCGAGTCCGAACGCGGCGAAAACATGGTCGGGCGGGTCCAGGTCGCCTGGATCAAGCCAGGTGCCGCGGGGCTCCCGGGCACCGTCGGGCTCCAGTTCCAGGGCGCGATGACCGGCCCCGCGGAGGTCACACCCACCCCCAAGCTTCAAGTACGGCGGGCGGCGGGGGCACCGGTCCTGCTATCAGAGGCCCTGCAATCACCCATGGAGGCACCACCGACTCGTACGCCGCCTCCGGCCTCCACGCCGCCGCCCACGCCGGTGCCCAAACCGCAGCCGGCGGGGGCGGAGAAGCGAACGGCGCCTCGCCTCGAGCTGCAGCTGGAGGTCGGCATGGAGTCCGAGCACAACTTCTACACGGGCCTCACCCAGGACATCAGCACCGGCGGCCTGTTCGTAGCCACGGACCAGCAGCGCAAGGTCGGCGACCGGCTGATGATCGCCTTCACCGTGCCGGGGGTGGAGCCGATCACCGCCGAGACGGAGGTGCGCTGGATGCGGGACGGGCGCGGCGGTCCCGACGCACCCGCCGGCTTGGGGCTGCGCTTCCTGCGGATGTCACCGCACGGCAAAAAGGCGATCACCGACTTCCTCAAGGACCGCGATTCGCTCTTTTATGATGAGTAGACTGGACGAGTAGCTACTTGCTGCCGGCGGACGCGGCCGAGCTACCGCCAAAGAGCAGGAGCGACTTCAGGTCCTCGTCATTGAACACCAGCTGCGCGCCGAAGAACCAGTCGAAGAAGCCGCCGGAGCCGCCGCGGTTCTTGGTGTAGTTGAAAACGTCGTCGACGCCGCCGACGAGAAAGATGTTGCGCTTGTAGATCGACAGGAAGGCGCGGCCAGTCAGGCGCGGGTACTGATTCGAATGGCTGTCGTAGATGTCGGCCGACAGGGTGAGGCGTTCGTCCAGAAGGTGCACGTCGAGGCCGAAGCCGCCGGTCGATTCCTTGATGCCGAAGCGTCCGGTGACGAAGCCGATGCGCTTGCCGAACATGAAGGAGATGCGCAGCCGCTCGCTGGTCTCGACGATGTTCTCCGAGTAGATGCCGTCGCGCGAGCTCTCGATGATCCGCTGCTTCGAGGTGCGGAAGCCGCGTGGATCGTCGACGATCTCGATGAGGTAGAACTTGTCCGGCCGTGGGGCCAGGTAGACCTGAAAGTACGACTTGAACTGGTTGGCCAGGTAGTAGTACTCGGACCGCAGGCCGACGATGGTCTGCAGGCGGGTGACACCGCGGATGAAGGAGCCGGCGTCCTCGGTGATCTGCTCGACGTTGTCGGCGATGGCGGGGTCGTTGATCAGCTTGCCGACGGTCCCCTGGCCGTTGGCGATCTTGCCGGTGGCCTTCTCCAGGTTCTGCAGCGTCCGGTCGAGGGCGTCGACGCTCCTCTGCATCTTCTGCAGCGAGTTGCGCACCTCCTGACCGGTGGCGTTGACCTGCCCTTCGCTGGTGCCGACGAGCCCCTTGATGCCCTCGGTGATCTCGCGAATGTTCTTGATGGACACCTTGATGTCCTCGGACTCGGCCCTGGTGATGCTCTCGATGCTGGCGGCGATGTTGTCCACGCGGTTGAGCAGCCGCTCGAGGGTCACCGAGTTCACCTCGATCATCTTGTTGACGTTGGTGGCGATCGACTTGACTTCGCCGGAGGTCAGCTCGTGGACGTCGCGGAGGATCTCTTTCAAGATCGGCAGCGTGGTGCCTATCTCGTTCAGGATCTCGCCGGTGCCGATCTCCTCACGGACGATCATGATCTCGTCGCCCTCGACCAGCTGGCGCTTCGGCGGCTTTCCGGGGTCGACGTCCAGGTAGTACTCGCCGAGCAGCGACGCCGACTTCTTCCAGACGATGGCGTCCTCGAAGAGCTTGATGTCCTTGTCGATGCGGATGCTGACCTTCGCCTTGCCGGTCTCCTGATCGAGCTTCTTGTCCTCGATCTGTCCGATGCGGATGCCGGCCGACAGCACCCGTGACTTGGGCGTCAGGCCGAGCGCGCTGTGGAACCGGGCGTAGACGACGTAGCCCTCCGCCTTTCCGCCCTCGTTGATGTACTTGAAGATCCCCCACCCGACGGCGAGGACGGCGATGATCAGCACGCCGACGGTGACGGCGGCCCAGCTCTTCCTCACCGCGCCCCCTGCACGAAGCTGACCGCGCCCGAGGTCTCCACGAACTCGCGCAGCACCGGATGCGGATCCTGGAGCAGCTCGCGCGGCGGAGCGTTGGCGATGATCGTGCCCTCGTGAAGCATGGCGACGCGGTCGCCGATGCGAAAGGCGGAGGCCATGTCGTGGGAGATCACCAACGACGTGACCCCGAAGTCGTCTGCTGTACGGCGGATCATCTCGTCGACGTTCTTGGTGGCGATGGGGTCCAGCCCGGTTGTGGGCTCATCGTAGAGCAGAATCTGGGGGCGGTCGACAAGGGCGCGGGCCAGACCCACCCGCTTGCGCTGCCCGCCGGACAGCTCGGCCGGGGACTTCTCCTCGATGCCCGGGACGTTCGCCAGGTCCAGCCGCCGCAGCATCTCCCGCACCCGCTCCAGGATCTCGGCCCTCGACAGCTTGTACCGCTCGATGAGCGGAAAGGCGATGTTCTCGACCACGTTCATCGAATCGAACAGCGCCGCGTACTGGAACACCATGCCGAACTTGCGGCGCACCTTGCCCATCTCGACGTCGTCGAGGCCCACGATGTTCTGTCCGTCGACGCAGATCTGCCCCTCGTCCGGGTGGAGCAGGCCCATCAGGTGCTTCATCAGCACCGACTTGCCCTGTCCCGAGCCGCCGATGACGATGTTGATCTTGTGGCGCTCGACGTCGAGGTCGACGCCCCGGAGCACGTGCTGGGGGCCGAAGGTCTTGTGCAGACCCCGGGCCCGGATCTGCCACCGTTCGGAGCGCTGTGAGGGGTCTTCTTCGCTCATCAGTCGCCAAACGGCCAGATGACGCTGAGGATCTCGATCAGGAAGTAGTCGAGGATCAGGATGGAGACCGAGCTGGCGACGACGGCGCGGGTGGTGGCCCGGCCGACCTCCTTGGCGCCACCGCGCACGTTGAAACCCTGGTAGCAGGCGGTCAGCGCCATGGTCAGCCCGAACACCACCGATTTGATCAGCCCCTGCGCGTAGTCCGAGGGATCGATCCAGTAGCGGTACAGCTCGGAGACCTGGCCGAAGTCGATGTCGCGCAGGACGATGGCCACCACGTAGCCGCCGAACAGGCCGACGACGTTGAACACCATGGTCATGAACGGCAGCATGAGGATCGAGGCCACGATCCGGGGCGTGACCAGGTACTGCACCGGGCTGACGGCGAAGGTGGTCAGGGCGTCGACCTGCTCGGTGATGCGCATCGAGCCGAGCTCGGTGGCCATGGCCGAGCCGGCGCGGGCGGTGATCATCAGCGAGGCGAACACCGGTGCCAGCTCACGCGCCAGCGAGATGCCGACGCCGAAGCCGACCCAGCGCTCCTGCTGGAACATCCCCAGAGCCATCACCGCTTGCAGCGCCGAGACCGCGCCGGCAAAGAAGCCGACCAGCATGACGATCGGCAGGGAGCCCACGCCGACGAACTCCATCTGCTCGAGGAACAGCCGCGGCCTGAAGGGACGGCGGAAGAGCCAGGCGAACGACTGGGCGAGAAGGATCATGTGCGCGCCGAAGACTTCGAAGATACCGACCAGCGGGCTGACGATGCGATCGGCGAGCCGCTGGATGAACGACAGTTCGGTCGCCGGAGCCGCCTCGTTCACTTGTAGATCCGGGGAACGCGCTTGGACAGGCCGCAGAGAATCTCGTAACCGACGGTGCCGGCGCGCTCGGCCAGCTCGTCGAGGAGAATGCGTTCGGCGCCGTCGCTGCCGAGCACGGTGACGGTGTCGCCGAAGGCAACGCCTGGCAGGTCGGTGACGTCCACCATCATCATGTCCATGCATACCGCGCCCACGACCGGCACGCGACGGCCACGGAGCAGCACCTCGGCGCCGCGCACGTGGCGGGGATAGCCGTCGGCGTACCCGATCGGCAACGTGGCGATGCGAGACGCACGGTTCGCCCGCCAGGCGCCTCCGTAGCTGACGGCGCCGCCCACGGGCACGTCACGCACCGCCATGATCCGTGTCCGCAGCGACAGCACGGGTTCGAGTCCGGGGCACGCGACGTGTGGGGACGGCATCGCCCCGTAGAGCGCGAGGCCGGGACGCACGGCACCGAAGCGCGCCTCGGGAAAACGCACGGCGGCGGCGCTGTTGGCCGCGTGGATGACGCGAGGCTGGACGCCGTGGCTTCGCGCCACGTCCAGACAGCGCGCAAAGAGCGCGACCTGCTCCCGGGTGGCGCCCTCGTCGACGGCATCGGCCGACCCGAAGTGGGTACACAGGCCGGCAATTTTCAGCCGCGGCAGCGCGGCGGCCTGCGCAAGCACGGCCGGCAGCTCCGCGGGCGCGATGCCGAGTCGGTTCATGCCGGTCTCGATCTTGAGGTGCACCTCCGTCACCGGCCCCCGTCCGCTGCGGCCGCGGCGGCGGACCGGCGCCGCGGCGAAACGCTCCAGATCGCCGGCGTCGTAGACGACAGGCGTCAGCCCCTCTTCCAGGACCTCGGAATGATGGCGATCGTAGTAGCCGCTCAGCACCACGATCGGGGCGGTGATCCCTGCAGCGCGCAGCTCGAGCCCCTCTTCGACCAGCGAGACCGCCAGCGCGTCGCACAGCGGGGCGAGCGCGCGGCCCACCGCCGTCGCCCCGTGGCCGTAGGCGTCCGCCTTGACCACACCGTAGACCGCCACCTCGGGGCCGACGATGGCCCGCACCCGAGCCAGGTTGCGGCGCAGCGCCGCCAGG
>JANPFD010000271.1:0-80864 GCA_031423255.1 Myxococcales bacterium
GCCTGAGCTCTTGTAGTTGTCGTTGTGCAACGGCCCGAAGCCGTTCTCCAAACTGCTCACCACCACCACCTCCAGCAGGTTGGCGCCCGGCTTGAGCGCCGCCGTGACATCGGCCTCCCACGGCTGCCAGGCGATGCGGGCGGCCTCGCGCCCGTTCGCACGCACGGCGAACAGTGTCCCCACCGGGCGTTCCAGCCGCACCAGCACTCGCTCGCCTTTCTTGAAGGTGACCGGCACCTGGTAGCTCATGTTGCCGACGTAGAACGGGTAGCCCTGCTCGACCCAGCTGCCGCCGCGCAGCTGCTTCGGCTCGGCGATGATCACGTACTTCGTGTCGGAGGCCTGCTTGACCCCGAAGTCCCCTACGATGAAGACGTCCTCGATCTCGACGTCCGGTTTGAACGTCGTCGACAGACGGATCTCGTTGGTTCCCCGCTTCAGCTTTCCGCCAACGTCGATCTTGCCGAACTGCCGGTCCCATACCCAGCCCGACGGCTTTGGCGCCGGCTGCCCATTGACGATGACCTGGAAGTCGCCGGCCCGCTCGACGACCAGTGCCGCCACCGGGCGGTCTATCTCGGACTCGACCTCGAAGCGCATGGTCACCGGCACCGGCCTGTCGACCTTGATCCCCTTCCACTCCAGCGCCCAGGGCTGCATCCCGACGTGCGGGCCCAGCCCGGCGGCCTCGTGCGCCGCCGCCCGGACCATCGACACGGGAGCCGGCCCCTGCTCGCCTCCCCCAGCGATGGTGTAGCGGCAACGATCCAGCAGCAGGACGTTCGGGTGCAGCCGCTTGAACTTGAATGGCGCGGGCACGCTGTCGACCCTCGGTGGCGCCCGCGCCGGCGTCGGCGTCGCGGGAAAGGCGGGGCTCGAGGTCAGGACCGTGAAGGCGAAGCTGCCCCGCGGCGGCAGGTCGATGGTCAGATCCTCGCGCTGTTTCACTTCGCCGGTGTCCAGATCCCACTGCTCGATGTACCCCTGCGCCCAGACCTTGACCGTCGCGTGGTAGGCCTTCGTCCGGCTGGTGTTCGTCAGGAAGTAATAGTGGGTGATCTCGTCGCTTCTGTGGTGATAGAGAATGTCGCCGATCTCCTGTCCCTGCCCATCGGTGATCGACACGTCGCGCCGCGCGGCCCATTTCAGCGCGGCCTCGAGATCATCCAGCGCGGGGCCGACCACCACCCCCGAGGGCGGCCGCTGCCAGCGCTCGGTGAGCTTGGGCTGGGGGCTTCGTCCCACGACCGCGCCGCCTGCCGCAACGAACCGGGCGATCAGGTTGATGGTCTCTTCGTTCCAGCGCGTCGCCGGCGGAACGATGATGGTCCGGTAGCGACCCTGTGGTCCGACCAGGAGTTCCTTGCGATCGATCCGCCCCGTGCGGTTCAGGATCAGCTCGTCCGCCAGATCGAAGTCGCGGTGTGTGGCCAGGAGGTGGTTCATCGTTTCCAGAAACTGCCGCTCGACGTTCTCCAGCGCGGCTGACTGGTCCTTGCCTGGCGTGAAGTGCGACCACACGCTTCCCAGCGGCTCGAGCAGGAGGATCTCCGCCTGGGGTTTGCCCCGCGTGACGAAGTAAGCGGCACGCGCAAGGTAGTCGTTCAGCGTCCTGATGTACGGCCAGTACGGCTGGTGATCGCTGAACGTCGGTGGGTAGTCCCGCTTGCGGTCGCCCGTCATCGCGTACAGCGTCAGGTGCGGCACCAGGAAGTTCACCCCCAGCGCGAAGTGCGAATCCGCGACCCACTTGAGGTCCTCGAACGTCGCCGAGTGACCGCTGACGCCCCAGATCTCGGACAGCACGCGCTCGCGGCCGAACTGGCGCGCGACGCTGGCAGCCTGCTTCTTGGTCAGCGGGTTGTCGATGTTGCGCCGCAGGTGATCGATCCCCGGGATCTGCTGGTGCTGGTACTGCAGCATCACCGAGCCGGTGACGGGCGTCTGCGCACGCAGCGTGTCCTCGGCCAGGTAGTGCCCCGTCAGCTTCAACCCCAGTCGCTCGGCCAGCTCGCCGTACTGCTTGCTGTAGTGGGTCTCGAACAGCTCGGCGACAGTGCGCCAGAAGTCGTAACGGACCTGCTCGTGGCCCGCCTGGGGCAAGAGCAAGAGCGGCAGCTTGTCCCGAAGGTCGTACCCCCGCCGCCGGTTGAACTCGTCCGGCAGTCGGCGCGTCCAGGGCAGCTGCACGTCCTTGGGGCGGCCACGGCCAGGAGCGAAGTTCGGCTCGTCGGTGAAGATGCCCGGCATGTTCGGTCCGTAGTCGGACTTGAAATGTCGGTCGTAGCCGTCGGTCAGCGTGACGCGCAGGAAGTGGGCGACAGCCTCGGGATCCAGCGTGTCCAGGTAGGCCTCGCCGTTGTACCAGTTGGTGGGCTCGTAACGCCGGGCAGTGAACCGCATCAGCTTGCCGGTCACCTGATCGGTCGCGCTCTTCACACGCCGGAAGTCGCGATCGCGCACGTCGAACACGGCGACCGTCAGTGGGTCCGTCAGCGCGCTGCCGAGCTCACCGGGCGGAATCTCCGTCGGGGCCAGGCCCTGCGCCACGAACTCGGGGCGCCCGTGTGTGGCCAGGCCACCCGCGAAGCCACTCGGCCACTTGTCCTCGTCGTAAAGCCACGACTCGAGACCCTGGCGTCGGCCCTCGTCGAGGCAAACGCGCACCTTGCCAAACCACTCGTCGCCCAGGTAGCGGGTCTGCAACCCGACGCGCGAGTGCATGAAGTAGCCGCCGTAGCCCTGCTGCTTGAAGCCCGAGATCTGGCGCCGCAGTTCGGCGTCCTCGAGGCGGCCGTTCCAGGACCAGAACGGGCTGGGCCGGAACGCGGCGGGCGGATTCTTGAACACCTTGGCCGCGTCGTCCTGGGCCAGTGCCGGAACCGCGTACGTCAGCGCCACCATCCAGGCGAGTCGGGACACGGCGGCATCATACCGCGCGCAGTACGTCTTCGATCAGAGGGGCCGCATGTCGACGGTCTTGAACTGCACCTTCATCGGACCTGAACGGCCGAGTTGCAGGGCCACCAACCCCTCGCGTACCCCGGCGTGGTCTGTCACGTCGACCATCACCTTGCCGTTGATGCGGTGGACGAGACGGTTGTGGCGCGCCACCACGATCAGTTCGTTCCACCCATCCGGCCGCAGGACGTCCTCGAGGACCTCGGGATCGCCCACGCTTCCGATGACCTCGACCTTGCCGCCGGCCGAAACCTGCGTCCTCTGACCGCGCAGCGCCAGATGCAGCCGCCCCCCCATCTCGACCAGGGAGCCGGTCCACTTCTGTCCATGGCTGGTCTCGAAGTCGGCCTGGTAGCCGGTGACCATGTACTCACCCTGGTCCTGGCTGCGGTACTGCAACCCCGAGTTCCCCGGGGTGACGAACCGATAGACGACCCGCAGCTCGAAGTCGCGCACCGTACCGCCGCGCCAGATGAGGTACGTCGCCGTCTCGGCCGTGGAGTCCGCCGTGGTGACACCCGTGATGGTGCCATCCACGACCGACCAGTGCCGAGGATCTCCCTCCCAGCTCGAGAGATCATGCCCATTGAACAACGACTGCCGATGAGCACAGGAAGCCAGCAGCAAGGCGACACCCCAGATCCGCATACCTGGTCGATAACGCGTTCGCCACGTTATGAACCAGTAGCAATGGGTTAAGAGCCCTGGTGATTACTTCGCCGCCAGCTTGGGCGCCCCCAGTTTCGTGAGGTAGTGCTCCATGAAGTCGTCGCGCTTGGGGTCCAGGCAGACGGTGACCGGCTTGCCGTTCTTCTCGTCGACGACCGTGAAGCCCTTGTCGTCGACGGACAACTTCATCACCTCGCGCCGTCCGAAGTACGTCCCCGGATGCATGGTCTCGACCACCGCGAGCTGGTCATGAAGGGTCATGACCCGGTTCGGCCCGCTGATCCACAGCCGGTAGAGGCGCTCGAGCGACACGGCCAGTGGCGTCGTCAGATCCGAGATGCGGGCTCGCTCGGCCGGCGCCAGCGTCACCAGCGTGGTGGCGTCGAGCGGGACGATCGTCAGCGGCAGCTTCTGGAAGACCACCTGGGAATCGGGCGTGGCGGCGCGGACGTTGTACTCGGCCGGGCAAGGGCCTCCGCGCGACGTCTTGATACAACCGGCCATGAGCACGATCCGCTTGAACAGCTTGCCGAGGGCAGGCTCTTTGCGAACGGCGTCGGCCACGTTCTGAAGAGGACCGACGGCGATGAGAGTCACCTCGCCGGGATGTTTCCGGGCCGTCTCGATGAGGAAGTCGGCCGCTGACGTGGCGATCGGTTTCGTGGCGGTGTAGTCCTCGGCCCAGGCGTACTGATGACTCTGCTTGTCGCTGGTCTTCCGCCCGAGAACGACGGGGATCTCGTCGCGCCCGGCGGCATGCAACATCTTGAGAGCAATTTTCGCCCGCGCCGGGGTGTGCCCGTGCGCCATGGTGACGCCCAGCAGGTCCACGCCGTCATGGGCCATGAGGTAGCCCAGCGCCCACGCGTCATCGATGTCGTCACCGATGTCGCAGTCCAGGATCACCTTCATCTTGGGTGCACTCTGGGCCGGGGACCCCAGGCAGACGAGAGCGGCGAGCACCAGTGGCAGCTTGCGGATCGACATCAGGACCTCCTCGATTCGAATAGACGTAGGACTTCGTGGCGTTCAGGAAGACTGGGCTGGGCACCCTTGCGGGTGACCGAAATGGCGGCGGCAGCGCAGGCAAAACGCCCCGCCTCGTCGACGGAGCGGCCCTCCACCAGGGCGACGGCGAAGGCGGCGTTGAAGGCGTCGCCGGCGGCGGTGCTGTCGACCGGGTCCACGGGGAACGCAGGCCAATGCACCTGCCGATCTTGCGACACCCAGAGCGCGCCCTTGGCCGCCATTTTCACGATGACGTTCCGTGCACCACGCCGGATCAACCGTTGAGCCAGCACATCCGGCGTGGGACCCACGCCCGCCAGAGCCGCGAGCTCGCTCTCGTTCGGCGTCACGTAGTCCGCCAGCTTGAGGAGATCGTCGGTCATCAGTCCGGCGGGCGCGGGGTCCAGGATGACGACGGCTCCGCTCTGCCGCCCGGCACGCGCCGCGGCCTCGACCGCGGCCACGGGCGTCTCGAGCTGGAGCAGGATCAGGGACGCCTTGCCGAGAAGGTCCTGATGACGGCCGATGCTGTCGACTGTCACCATGCCGTTCGCTCCCGGCACCACGATGATCTGGTTGTCGCCGCCCGGGGCGACCTGGATGATCGCGACGCCGGTCTCGGCGCGCTCGTCGGTGTCGACCGCAGAGATGTCCACGCCGGCCTCCATCAGCGTCTGCCGCAACCACGTTCCGTTGGCGTCCGCTCCCACGCGCCCGATGAGGCTCACGGCCAGATCGGCCTTCACTGCCAGCCGAGCGGCGGCGCAGGCCTGGTTGGCACCCTTGCCACCCGCGAACCGGGCCATCGCGAACGCCGTGAGCGTCTCGCCCGGTCGCGGCGAGCGGGGAACGTCCACCACCAGATCGGCGTTCAGACTTCCGACGACCACCACCTGCTTCGTCTTCATCGCTGGACTCCTCTGCGCTGGCGGATGTTGTCGACGACGACGGCGACGACGATGACGGCCCCGGTGATCAGGCGCTTGGCCGGTTCCTGGGCGCCCGCCTGCGCCAGGCCCGCGTCGAGCACGGCGATGATGACCACCCCGAGTACACTGCGCGCCACGGACCCCCGCCCGCCCATCAAGCTCGCGCCTCCCACCACCACGGCGGCGATCGCCTGCAACTCGAAGCCGGTGCCGGCGTTGGGATCGGCCGCGCCCAGGCGCGCCGCGTGCATCACCGACGCCACGGCGGCGAGGAGCCCGCTGGCGGCAAACACGGCCAGCTTGATCCGCCGCGTGTCGATCCCCGCCAGCCGCACCGCCTCCTCGTTGGTCCCCGTGGCGATCACCTTGCGCCCGAACACCGTCAGCGTCAGCAGGCCGTGGGCGAACGCCACGATCAGGATCGCGATCGCAAACGACGGGGACAGCCCGAGCAGCCACGGGTCCGCCAGCGGTTCGATCCCCGCCCCGATGTACTGGGTCTTCGAGCCCGTGACGAGATAGGCCCCGCCGCGCGCGATCTCCAGCATGCCCAGGGTCACGATGAACGAAGGGACCCGCCAACGCAGCATCACCGTCGCGTTGGCGGCACCCAGCAACAGGCCACAGAGCAAAGTGGCGCCCATGGCGACAGGAAGGGGAAAGCTCCCCCGGATCGAGAGGGTGCCCAGCACCGCGCCGCCAAGGCCGACCAGCGAGCCGACCGAAAGATCGATGCCGCCAATGAGCACCACGAAGGTCATTCCGACGGAGACGACCAGCAGCGCCGGGATCTGATTGGCGATGATCAGGAAGGTGCGCGGACTCAAGAAACTGTCCGTGGCGAATCCGAAGATGGCCACGAGCAAACCCAGGACGCCCACCAGGCGCAGCGAGTCGGTGTTCTTCATGCGGCGGCCTGCCGGTGATGGATGAGAGCCGCCGTCAACAGCGCGGCCTCCGAGAAATCGGGGCGATCGAAGGTTGCGGCCGTTCGCCCCAACGACAGCACCGTGATGCGATCGCAAAGCTGCATCAGCTCGCGCATGTCCGACGAGGCGACGACCACGGCCTTGCCACGCGCGGCGAACTCGCGCGCTAGCTGGTGGATCTCGCCCCGCGCCCCGACGTCGATGCCCCGGGTCGGCTCGTCGAGCAGGAGAATGTCCGGGTCACGAAGCAGCCAGCGGGCGACGATCGCCTTTTGCTGGCTGCCTCCCGAGAGCTCGCCTATCGGCTGGTGAATGTCGCGGGAGCGGATTGCCAGCTTGCGGCGCCACTCCTCGGCGGCGGCGCGCTCGGCGCCGGACCGCCACAGACCCCAGCGCCCGGTGAAGGCGGACAGATGCGCCAGGCTGACGTTCTCGGCGATCCCCATCGGGAGCAGCAACCCCTCGGCGCGTCGATCCTCGGTGATCAGCGCCAACCCGCGCGCCACGGCTTCCGACGGAGAGCGCACCGCCACCAGCTGCCCATGCACCTTGATCGCGCCTCCCTCTTTCGGCCCAGCGCCGAAGATCGCGCGCAGCGTCTCGGTGCGGCCGGCGCCCATCAGTCCCGCGAGTCCCAGGATTTCCCCCGCGCGAACCTCGAAGCTGACGTCCCGCACGGCCGTGCCGGCGCAAAGGCCGGCGACTTGCAGCATGACGCCACCCGGCGCTGGCCGTACCGACTCCCCATGTTGCTCGTCGAGCTGACGCCCGACCATCAGTCGGATCATCTCGCGGATCATCTCGGCGGGCAGCGTCCCGGCGACGTCGCGCGTGGCGACCAGGATGCCATCCCTCAGCACGCTGACCCGATCGGCGACGGCGGCGATCTCCTCGAGACGGTGCGAGATGAAGAGGAAGGTCCGGCCTTCTCCCTTCAGGCGGCCCAGGAGCTCGAGCAGATGCCGTGTTTCCACCGGGCCCAGGGCCGCCGTCGGTTCATCGAGGATGACGAGGCGTGCCGGATAGGCAAGCGCGGCCGCGATCTCCACCAGTTGCCTTCGTCCGACCCCCAGCGAGCCGACAGCCGCCTCGGGATCCACGTCGGTCAGCCCGACTCGGTCCATGGCAACGCGCGCGTCGTCGCGCAGGCGCCGGCGGTCGAGCAGCCCCCAGCGCGCGGGGAGCGCCTCGAGGAAGATGTTCTCGGCGACCGTGAGGGTGTCGACGAGAGGCAATTCCTGCAAACACAGGCGCACGCCGCGTGCTGCGGCCTCTCGCCGACTCGCCGGCGCATACGGCGCGCCGTCCAGGGTCATCGTCCCACCATCGGCGGCCAGCAGCCCGCCGATGATCCGGCAGAGCGTGCTCTTCCCGGCGCCGTTCTCGCCGATGAGCGCGTGGACCTCGCCGGGCAGCAGCTGCAGATCGATCGCCTGCAGCACCGGCGCGCTGAAGGCCTTCGAGATCTGCCGGAGCGCGAACCTCACGGGGCCTTCACCAGATCCACCGGCGTCTCCTGGTCTGCCGGGGCCGTCTTGTTCTTCAGGATGTCGAGCGCGTACTGGATGCCGAACGCAGCCAGCTTGTCGCCGTGCTGGTCGGCCGTCGCCAGGACATGCCCGGCGGCGAGCAGCTCGCGCATCGCCGCGATGTTGTCGAAGCCGATCACCTTGACGTGATCGAGGCGCCCCGCCGCCTTGAGCGCCGCCACCACCCCCAGCGCCATCGAGTCGTTGGCGCACAGGAACGCCTTGATCGCGGGGTGCTCGGTCAGGATCGCCGCCGCCACCTGATTGGCCTTCGCCATCTCCCAGTTCCCCGCCTGGCGAGCCACCACCTTCAGCCCGGCCGCAAGGGTCGCCTCCTCGAAGCCGGTGCGGCGCTCGATGCTGTTGAAGGCGGTCGGCAACCCCTCGATGATTGCCACCGGGGCGCCCTGCGCCAGCCGCGACGCCAGGAACTGGCCGACGGCGCGAGCGCCCTTGCGGTTGTCGGGACCCACGAACGGCACCTGGATGCCCCTGCTGCGCAGGAGCTCCGGATCCAGCTTGTTGTCGATGTTCACCACCACGACGCCCGCGCGGCGGGCACGACGAACGACCCCCACCAGCGCCTTCGAGTCCGCGGGCGCCAGCACGATGGCGTCCACCCCGCGCGCCACCATCTGTTCGACGAGATCCATCTGGCGCCCGACGTCCTGCTCGTCCTTGATCCCGTTGGCGACCAGCTCGTACTCGGCAGCGTGCGCCGCGTGATGCCGGCGGGCTCCCTCCTCCATCGTCTGAAAGAAATCATTGGCCAGCGACTTCATCACCAGCGCGATCTTCGGGCGCGCGCTGGCCGCCCCTTCCCGGGTGCAACCCACCAGCAACAAGACGATGGCGAGCGCGCGCATCTCAGTTTCCAGCCCCACACGAGGCACGCACCATGAGTTGCGTCTGCAGGCGCACCTGCTGGGGAGCGCGCCGAGGATCGCTCAGCCGCTCGAGGAGCAGACGCGCAGCGCTCGCACCCAGTTCGTACGTCGGCTGAGCCACGGTGGTGAGCGCCGGCTGCAGCACCATCGCCCAGGGGATGTCGTCGAAGCTGACGATGGCCATCTTCTGGGGGATGCGCACCTTTTCCTCGTGCAACGCCCGCAGAACACCCAGCGCCGTGAGATCGCTGCCAGCAAAGATGGCCGATGGCGGCTTCGGCAACGCCAGGAGACGCCGCGTCGCGTGGTACCCACCGTCGATGGTGAACGGGACCTGCTGCACCAGCGACGGGTCCAGCGTGATGCCCGCTTCACGAAGAGCGCGCCGGTACCCGTCGAGCCGCTCCACGGCGGTCTCGACGTCGGCGGGTCCGGTGATGATGGCGATGCGCCGGTGGCCCACCTCCAGCAGGTGTCGGGTGGCATGGGCCGCTCCGTCGGCGTTCGCCACGGCCACACCGTCGCACGGCAGCGACGGCACGAGGCGGTCGATGGCCACCATGGCCAGGCCGCTGGCAAGAAGCGTCCGATAAGGGCGGACGTCAGCCGAGCTCGGCACGAACAGGACCCCCGCGACACCTTCGGCGCGCAGCACGTCGAGACAAGCCTGCTCGCGAACGGGGTCGTTGTCCGAGTTGCTGAGCAGCAAGGTGTAGTCGGTCGCCCGCAGGCGATCCTCGATGCCGCGGATGACGCCCGTGAAGAACGGGTTCTGGATGTCGGGGATGATGACGCCGATGCTGCGGCTCCTGCGAACGCGCAGGCTGCGCGCCACCCGGTCCGGTTGATAGCGCAACGCCGAAGCCGCCGCCTTCACCCGCCCGGCCAGCGGGCCGCTGACCGCCGCCGTCCCCGCGAGCACACGCGAGACGGTGGCCACCGAGACCCCAGCTTGCCTGGCGACGTCCTTGACGGTGGCGGGCCTCGACGACATCGAGCCCTATTTGTAATCGATTACATTCGATGTTGTCCAGCCAAAAGAAACCGGAGCGCCCCCGGTGTTCACTCCTCCGCGCGACCGGTCCGTTTTCCGGGAGCCTTGTTCACCTGTGGAAGCCGCTTGCCCAGCGCCTGCTTCTCGGCGCGGTGCTTGGCATCCGAGGCCAGGTTCTTCCACTCGTAGGGATCCGCACGCTCGTCGTACAGCTCCTCGCCACCGTCGGCGTAGCGGATGTACCGCCAGTCTTCACTGCGCGCGGTGTGGTTCATGTACCCGTGCGTGGTCACGGCCGGCGTCGTCCAGGCCGCCTTCGGATCCGCCAGGAGCGGCCGCAGACTCGGCCCCTCCACGTGCTTCGGTGTGGGGATCCCCGCCAGGTCCGTCAGCGTCGGGTAGATGCTCATGAAGTCGACGGTCCGGTCCGACACGCCGCCCGCCTTCGTCAGCCCCGGCACCACCCAGATCAGCGGCGCGCGGGTCGCCTCTTCCCACAGCGCGAACTTGCGCCAGTGGCTCTTCTCGCCCAGGTGCCAGCCGTGGTCGCCCCACAAAACGATCATGGTGTTCTCCTTGTGAGGTGACCGGTCGAGCCCGTCGATGAGGCGGCCGATCATCACGTCGGCGTAGGTGATCGCCGCGAGATAGGCCTGGACCGCCTCCTTCCAGCGTCCGGACTTGAGCATCGCCGCATGATCGCCGTCAGGCTTGGCCATCTTCACTCCCGCCGGCGGCAGGTCGGCGAGATCGTCCGCGCGGTGAGGCGGCAGCTCGATCTTGTCCAGCGGGTGCATGTCGTAGTACTTGCGCGGCACGTTCCAGGGCATGTGCGGCTTGTGCAGCCCTATGGTGAGCAGGAACGGCTTGTCGTGTTTCTTCGCCAGCTGATCGATCCCGTACTTCACCACCTTCCACTCGCGCAGATCCTCATCTTTCGCGTCGATCGGCGCGAACTTGATCCCGCCCACGCCGTCATTCCCGGTCGGCTGCGGATCGCGTCCCACGTCCTTCAGGTAGTCGTCCCACTCGCTGTGGCGGTCGAAGGCGCCATGGTAAATCTTCCCGGCGCCCATCACCCGATACCCTGCCTTGCGAAAGGTGGTGGTCAGCGGCATGGACTCGGCAATGAGCGGCCGCCAGTCGACTCCGTTGTCGTAGACGCCGGTGGTCGATGGGCGCAAACCGGACATGATTGCCGTCCGCGAGGGATTGCACACGGGTGCGGCACAGTAGCTGCGCGTGAAATGAACCCCCCGTGCCGCCAGCTTGTCCAGGTTCGGCGTGATCGTCTGCTTGTTCCGACCCAGATAACCGACCCAGTGGTTGAGGTCGTCGACGGCGATGAACAGGACGTTGGGCCGTTTCGCCGGGACCGCAGGCTCGGCCACGGCGTACAGGAGCGCGAGGAGCAGTTGCATGGGAGCAGAATCCCGCGCCCGCCCAGTTGTTTCAATCAAGTACTATGCATGACCGATGAGCGCCGGCGCCCCGCCTCCCGACTGCCGCGAGACCGGCAAGGTCGTGCCGGTCGTCGATCGCTCGCGCTGCGAGGGCAAGAAAGACTGTGTCCGCGTCTGCCCCTACGACGTCTTCGAGGTGCGGGCCCTGGACCCCGGGGACAGGGCCGCCCTCGGCGGGTTCGCCCGCCTCAAGCTCTGGATGCACGGCGGACGGCAGGCCTATGTGAAGGCGCCGGCCGACTGCCACGCCTGCGGCTTGTGCGTCAAGGCGTGCCCCGAGCACGCGATCACCCTGCGCTCCCTGTGATGGCGCCGCGGAAACGCCGGACCTCGTCGCGCGCGGACAGCCTGAGATAGGCGGCCGTCTCCTTGCCTTCCCTACCCAGCGGCCCCTCGCGCCCCGGCGCCACCCGCAGCGCCACCAGCGTGGGTCCTTCCAGGCGCAGGATCTCCGGCAGGGCGGCGGCGTACGTGGTCGCCTCGTCGAAGCTGTACGCGCGTGCAAAACCTGCCGCGCGAGCCATGGTGGCGTAGTCGACGTGCCCCGCCCCCGGGATCGGCTGGTTCCCGGTGATCTCGTAGGTCTCGTTCTGCATCACGAAGAGGACCAGGTTGAGCGCGCGATTGGCGACGGCGGTCACCAGTGTCCCCAGCGTCATCAGCATGCTGCCGTCGCCATTCAGACAAACCACCTTGCGCGCGGGATGGGCCAGCGCGATGCCGATGGCCAGATCCGCCGCGTGTCCCATGGCGCTGTCCGCCGAAGCAAAGTCCAGTTCGTGTGACGAGTGCGCGGCCCACGGGCGCACCGTTCCCATGGTGGTGACCACGACCTCGTTCGTGCGGCAGGCGGCCAGGGCAGCCAGCGCCTCGTCCTTGGTCATCATGTGGTGTCCTCCGTGACCAGAACCGCCACCGGAGCCTCTTGTTTTCGGGCGCTCTGGAACGCCGCCTCCAGCCTCGGCAGATCCGCGTCGGTGTGCAGGAAATCGAACGGGATGCCCCATGCCTTCAGCGTCGGTTCGGTCACCGGCCCGATCGAGTCGACGTCCGAGCGACTGAGCAACTCGGCGTCCGGCGCATCGGGGGCGCGGCCGAGGGTCTTCATCATCTTGGCGTGGCCCCGGTAGGTCACCAGGCAGACCAGCGGGATGCGCATGCGCACGACGGTGCCGCGAATCGCGTCCCCGCTCTCGAGCAGGCCGGTGTTCTGGATCAGCAGGATCGGATTGCGCCCGCCCATCCACAGGCCCGCGGCCAGGGCGAAGGCCTCGCCCTCGCGGGTCACCGGCCGGACCTTCACCGTGGCGTCACCGATCATGAGCGTGAACAGCGCGGCCGACGAGTTGTCCGGCAGGCCGATGACATCGGTGACGGCCTGCCGCTTCAGGATCTCCAGGATGGCACGGGCGCCCGGCATGGTGCCCGCAATGCTAGCTTACGGGCCGTGGGTCCGGTCAACCGCCGCGAGTTCTTGCTTTCGAGCGCCCTCCTGCTGACGCCGCCGGCGGGCAAGCGCGCCTTCGGGGTCACGAACCGGGGCGGCCGCTCGTGGTTCAGCGCTCCCGACGGCAAGCCATTTTTCAGCCTGGGCTTCAACCACATCGACTGGTCGCCGATGCCGGCCGAGTTGTGGCGGCGCAAGTACAAGAACAGCACCGATCTCTGGCTCGACCGCTCCGTGAGGCCCGATCTTCTGGACTGGGGATTCAACAGCCTCGGCTGGAGCCAGGAGGTCGTCATCCGCGGCGACACCATCCACCGTCACTCGCCGCCTTTCACGTACGAGCAGTACCAGAAGCTCGGGCTGCCCTACTGCCACATGCTGCCATTCTCGGAGGTGCATCAGTGGGACATGGAGGTTCGCCACCCCGACTTCTTCGGCAAGGACTTCGAGGACTGGTGCGACTACGTGGCGCGCAGCCACTGCACACGCCTCGCCGACGACCCGAAGCTCGTCGGCTACTTCTATTCGGACTGTCCGATGTGGGTTCACGACCGCCCCGCGAACCACTGGAAGGGGCCTCTTTTTGATGCGGCGAAGCTGGCGACCAAGGAGGGCCGCACGGAGTTGCGACACCTGGCGACCCGCTACTACCAGGTCACGCGTGATGCCATCCGCCGCTACGATGCGCGCCATCTCATCCTCGGCGACCGCTACGAGGCGAAGGCCCCGTTGCCCGACGAAGTGCTGCTGGCAGCGCAGCCATTCGTCGACGTCTTCAGCTTCCAGCACTTCGGCGCGGTCGAGCAGATCCGCGCCGATCTCACGCGCTTTTCGCAACTGACAGGCAAGCCGGTTCTGCTCGCCGACAGCGCCGGCATGACGCCGCAACCTGACGGGGTGATCCGCAACGATCCGGGTAAATACCGCGAGACCCTGGCGGCGTTGCGCGAGATCCCCGGCTGCGTCGGCTACCACCTTTGCGGCGCGTACCTCCGCAACACCGCCCGCAAACGCGGGTTGCGCGGCCCGGACGAGACACCGGACCGCGAGGCGATCGACGGCATCCGGGCCGCGAACCGCGACATGCAGACGTGGATCAGCGCCACGTCTCGCTGAACAGCCCCGCGTGGGCCGTCTCGGCCACGTCCTCGCCGGGCTTCACCTTGAGCAGGGCGAAGTCTCCCAGTTGCGGCATCCCGTAGTCGCCCCGGTAGCCGCGATCCTCGATGGTGAGTCCGGTGTTCAGCACCACGTAGCGGCCGGGACCAAGCGGACTCGGATACACGAGCGCGGGGAAATGCTCGGACGCGGGCAGGGTCTGCCCCCCGAGAGAGACGGCATCACGGGTCCAGCGGACCGGCAGCTTCCCCAGCACGCGGGGGATCCACCGGTTGCTGCCAGGGTCGCCGAAGAGCACCACGTTGTACTTCTTGAAGTCCGCGGCCGTCACCTCCGTGTCGTCGACGACGCGCGGATGCGCGCGCAGGAAGCGGGCGTAGAGCCGATCGAAACGCGCCAGGGTCCTCAGCACCTGCTGGTTGACGGCCTCGTTCCACGGCTTCCCCGTCGGACGCACCAGCAGGAACGGTTCGAGGAACGCGTCCTCGATCGGACCCGAGAGACCATGCACCTTGTGCAGCCCCACCAGCTTGCGCGCCGGTCGCCAGCCTGCGCCCGACTTCTCGAGCGCGACGACCGGCGCCGCCTTCACGCGCACCTCACGGCCGTCGATCTCGATCTGGCGAGCGCGATCCATCTCGCGCAAGGTCAACCGGGCGACGTTGTGGGTGGTGATCTTGTAGCGCGCCCCATCTTCGCTGCGATCGGCGTCCACGTCCGCGCGCTCGTAGTGTTTGTCGAGCGCGTCGACGGTGACCCAGTGGTTCCGGTTGTAGCGGGTGGTGTACGTGACGAAGCGAATGCGGCCCGGGGAGACGAGGCCACGATCGCCGTGTTCCTTGAGGAAGGCGTCCAGGCGCTCGCGCACCAGCGGGCTGGTGCCGTGCCCCGTGTCCTTCGACATCAGGAAGATCGACCGGGTGCCCTTGGCGATCATCGAGTACTTGTCGGCGCCCTCCGACGGAAAGCCCTCCTTTGCCAGCTGCTCGCGGGCCTTGATCGAGGACTCGAGCTGGGCCCCGTCGTTCTCTCCGTCATGACCCGCGAGCGGCAGATTGAACGCGTTCAGCGCCCAGTCGGGGATGTTCTCCCAGATGGTCAGAGTGGCCTGCTGATGAGGCGGATAGCCGGTGGTGTAGCCCCGCTTCGACCAGGTGCCGGCGCCGATCTCGGCGGCAGCCCAGCGGTCGGGGTGATGCAAGGCGATGTGCCACGCCCCCTCGCCTCCCATCGAGAACCCGCGCAGGAGGATCCGCTTGGGATCGATGTTGTAGCGCTTCTGCACCGCCGCCAGCGCCTCGAAGACATCCGCCTCGCCGGCGAAGTGGTAACCGGCGCCGTTCCAGCGCCCGTACACCTCCAGCTGGATCTGCCCGAATTCCGCCACGGGTGGCTTGGCCGGATTTTTCTTCGGGAACGAGTGGAGAAACTCCGCCTCGGTCAGATTCTTGGCGCGCCCATGCATCCAGACGTAGAGCCGCGCGGGCTTGCTGGCGTCGTATCCCACGGGCAGCATCACGCCGTAGGGCTGGATCGATCCGTCCAGCGCCGAGCGATAGCCATGCGTGCGCCGCTGGCCGCCGAGCCAGGGGGACTGCCCCCCGAGCAGCTGCCGCGCCCGTTCGAGGCCGGTGTCCAGCACGGCCATCGCGTGGTTGATCCCGTCCTGCGTGAAGAACTCGTCCGGGAACTCGATGAGCCAGCGTCCCGCCTTCTCGTACACCGCAACGTCGGCGACCAGATCGTCGTTCACGCGCTTCTTGCCGAGCTCACGCACCATCGCGCCGAGTTCGTCGGTCTTCACCTGCAGCTTGCGGAGATCCTCCGCCGTCGGCTGGACGGGCGGCGGATCGGGCTTCTTCGCTGCCGCATCGGCGGCTGGGCGCTGCGCGATGCCGCGGCCCGAAACCAACATCAATCCCACGAATGCCAGCGACAGGCGATTCATCGCCTGGAACTACCGCATATCCCGGCGTTCTGCTGAGGATTATCGCGCGTGGACGTAGTGAGCGACCACCAGGACGACCAGCGCGACGTTCGTGGCCAGCGCGATCTGGAACCCGCGCTGGATCGTGGTACGGGTGGCGCGCCAGCCGATCAGCGTCGGGAAGATCGTCCAGCCCACCGAGGCCGCGGCAAACAGCACACCCACCGCCCGCCCGTGCCCTCCCACCGGGAAGTGGCTCAGCAAGATGCCCATCAGATTGGGGAAGAACGGCCCGTAGAGGAAACCGGCCGCCAGCAGCAAGGCCACCGTGAGCCTCCGGCTGCGACTGAGGATGAGCCCCAGCAAGATGCCCGAGCAGGCGATCGCCAGGAGGATGTGAATCAGGCGCGCCTGGCGCATCGATTCCGCCACCGACACGGCGGTCCCCGAATGCACGAAGAGCGCGGTCAGAAGCCGCGATCCCATGAAGCACAGCCAGAACCCCGAAAGCGCCCAGGCCGCCACCTTCCGCGACCGTTCGGGCGCCTCGCCTGCCGGGGCCAGGTTGTTCACGAACGTCGTCGCCCAGGCGGCGGTGCACGACTCCGTGGGGATCCACAGCAGCAGGGTCAAGGCGCACAGCCACATCACGGGATCGCTCATCAGGCTGGCGAAGGTGGCGTTCTGTGCGGCTCCGCCCGAGACCTCCATGGGCACGAAGGGCGCGAACAGCGCGGGGACCAACGGCAGGATCCCCAGCGCCATGACCGCCCTGGGGAACTTCACCTTGCGCACGAGCAAGATCACCACCGACGGCGTCAGGAAGGCGCCCAGGCCGAACAGGAAGTCGAGCAGATTCGTGGCCACGAACACCTTGCTGTAGGCCATGAACATGAGCGCGTTCGCCACGTTGATCATCGCCGCCCATCCCCCGCTCAGCAGCGCCACCGCCACCACCGTCAGGCGGTAACTGCGGCTCCAGGCCAGGATGAACAGCGACGCCGACACCATGAGCGCGCCGCCCATGATCACGCCGCGACGCCCGAGAGCGTCGGCCAGAAAGCCGCTCAGCAGGATGATGGGGCCGACCGCAAAACCAAAAGCCGACACCAGGCCGGCCACACGGGCCTCGTTCATCGCGAGCCGCTCCGCCAGCGCCAGCTTGAGAGCGCCGAGGATGCAGTAGCACATCCCGGTCACGGGCAACGTCACCAGCAAGAAGGATTGGAGGGTGGTCATGGCACCCTCTGGACTACGGCCTTCGGCGCGTAGCCGACAGTGCGAATCTCACCTCTAGTGGTGATTTCGAAACAGCTACTCGGCGAGCAACCGCTTCACCTTGGCATCCAGGTCCGTCCCGCCGTCGGTGTCGCGGAGGCGTCCCTTCCGGTCCACCAGCCACAGGGTTGGGATCTCGTCGACGCCGAAGCGCCGCGCGACGTCGTTGTCGATCCCCTTGCCGTCGAAGTGCTGCGGCCAGGGGACGCTCTCCTTGTCCAGGAAGTAGGTCAGCGACTCGCGGCGGTTGTCCAGGGAGATACCGAGGATCTCCAGGCCGCGCGAACGTTGCTGCTCGTACATGGTCTTCAGATGCGGCAGTTCCTCCTTGCAGGGGGCGCACCAGGTCGCCCAGAAGGTCAGCAGCACCACACGCCCGCGCATCGCCGTCAGGTCGACGATCTTGCCGTCGAGCGCCTTGAACTTCAGGGGCACGGGCCGCCCGACCTTGGGGGCGGCAGCCAGCATGAGCAAGAAGGCGATGGTCTTCATCTGGTAGGCCTCGCCATGCTATCGAAAGTTTCGTCCAAAAAAGCCGATTCCAGACCTCGATGGTGGTGAAAGCCAGTTACGCGACGCTCCTGGTGGTCGTTCTTTGCCGCGCTGCAGCGGCAGCGCCGTCCACCCAGGACACGGTGCTGGTCGAGGCCGAGAGCTTCGGGCAACTCGGCGGGTGGGCGCTGGACACCCAGTTCATCCAGAACATGGGGTCGCCCTACCTGCTCGCGCACGGCCTGGGAACGCCGGTCGCCGACGCCGTCACCACCGTGAAGTTCCCCGGGCCGGGGACCTACCGCGTGTTCGTGCGGACCAAGGACTGGGTCGCCCCCTGGAAGGCGCCCGGCGCGCCGGGCAAGTTCCAGCTGATCATGGACGGCCACACGGTGCCGACGATCTTCGGGACCACGGGAGCCGACTGGGGCTGGCAGGCGGGCGGCACCGTCAAGGTGGGCAGCCGGCCGGTGCAGGTCGCGCTGCGCGATCTCACCGGGTTCGATGGGCGCTGCGACGCCGTCCTGTTCACACGCAACGCCAGCTTCGTTCCGCCCAATGACCACGACGTCCTCCCCCAGTGGCGACGCCGCCTGCTGAAGGTGACGGCGAACGCCCGCAACGAGCGCTCGTTCGATCTGGTGGTGGTGGGCGGTGGTTACGCGGGCACGGGCGCCGCCATCGCCGCCTCGCGTATGGGGCTGAAGGTGGCACTGGTGCAAGACCGCTTCGTTCTCGGCGGCAACGGCAGCTCCGAGGTGCGCGTCTGGGCGCAGGGAAAGACCCCCGACGGCCTCTATCCCGTCGCCGACATCATCAATGAAATTTCCGATCACGCCACCTCGTCGCCCGGCCGTGCCGAGGAGTTCGGCGATGTGCTGAAGGACCGCATCGTTCGCGCGGAGGAGAACCTCTCGCTGTTCCTCGGGCAGCGGGCGTTCGCCGTCGAGATGGCCAAGGGCAAGCGCATCTCGGCGGTGCAGGCGGTCGACGTGAAGACCTCGCAGGTGACGACCTTTCGCGCCCCGTTCTTCGTCGACGCGACCGGGCACGGGTTCATCGGCATGTGGGCGGGCGCCGACCGCGTGATGCAGCCGGGTGGGCGCATGGGCATGAGCAACATGTGGCGCTGGGAGAACACCGAGGGTCTCCAGACCTTCCCCGACGCCCCCTGGGCGCTGGAGCTGGGCGAACAGGATTTTCCCTACCCCCGCCGGTTCCACGCCGAGTGGTTCTGGGAGGGCGGCTTCGACAAGCACCCGCTCGACGACCTCGAGCTGATTCGCGACTGGAACCTGCGTGCGGTGTTCGGCGCCTGGCAGGCGCTCAAGAAGGGAGACGCCTACGGCGCCCAGGACCCGCAGCAGCACAAGAACGCGCGGCTGACCTGGGTGGCGTACGTGGGTGGCACGCGCGAGACGCAGCAGCTCCTCGGCGATGTGGTGCTGTCGAAGGACGACATCCTCGCCAAGAGAGTCTTCCCGGACGCGGCGGTGCTGACCACGTGGGATCTCGATCTGCACGAACCCGCCAAGCGGTACGCCAAGCGCTATCCCGAGAACCCCTACATCTCCATGGCGAACTTCGGCAAGGGCGTCGATCGCAAGAACGGGTACCCGATCCCCTATCGCTGCTTCTACTCGCGCAACATCGAGAACCTGTTCGTGGCTGGCCGCAACGTCAGCGTCACCCACGAGGCGCTGGGGACGGTCCGCGTGATGAAAACACTGGGCATGATCGGGGTCGTGGTCGGTAAAGCGGCCGCCGTCGCCATCGAGCAGAAGACCACGCCCCGCGGCGTCTACGAGCAACACCTGGGCAAGCTGATCGAGTTCCTGAAGCTGCCCGGGAGCGCGCGGCGCCCCCGGCTCGCCAGCAACCGGTGAAGCGGTCGAAGCGGCTACGCCTCGTCGGTCCACGCGCCGCTGTCCTCTCATCGCTCGTCCGCGCGGCGCTCCTGGTGGTCGTGGCCGTGCTGCTGCACCGGCGGATGACCGATGCGCGGGTGCAGGGCGATGCGCCGATCACCCTTGCCGAGGTGGCCGCCGTCCTCCCGGGCGCAGCGACCTTCGACGCCGATTCGTCGGCCCGCGCGGGCCAGTTCGTCGTCGATGAACTCGGCCAGCGGATCGGCTACGCGCTGCACACATTGCCGGCGGCCAATGCGATCAGCGGCTACGCCGGGCCCACCGACACGCTGGTCGTCCTCGACGAGGATGACAGGATCGCCGGGATCCGCATCCGTTCCAGCGCCGACACCCCCAACCACGTCGACGACGTGAAGAACGACCGGGAGTTCATGGCGCTGCTGGACGGCAAGACCTGGGTGGAGGCGGCGCGCTTCGACTGGCAGACCTCGGAGATCGATGCCGTCTCCGGAGCCAGCCTCACGGCCCGGGCGATGATCGACGGCGTCACCGTGCGTCTAGGATCCGTCCGGCCGGCGCAACCGTGGCGCTGGGATGCGCGCGACGTGGTGGCCATCGCGGTCCTGATGGGCGCCCTGGCGATGGCCTTCTCCCGGCGGCCGGTGCGCCGACCCGTGCGCGTCGCTTTCTCGACAGCGGTCGTGATCGCGCTGGGCTTCATCGGCGGCGACTTCGTCTCGCAGAGCCTCCTCGTCGGCTGGGCGGCCGGTGGCGTTCCCGTCCGGACCTCGCCGGGCATGGTGGTCCTGTGCGCCGGCGCCTTCCTCGTCCCCTGGGTCACGGGCAAGGGAATCTATTGCCAGCAGATCTGCCCCCACGGCCTGCTCCAGGACTTCGTGGCGCAGCTGTCACGCTGGCGCTGGAGCATCCGCGCGGACATCCGCCGCGCGCTGCGGTGGCTCCCGGCCTGTCTGCTGGTGGTCATTCTGGCGGCGGCCCTGGTCGGAATGCCCGTCGACTTCTCACGATTCGAGCCATTCGACGCTTTCTTGCTGACCACGGCAGCCGGCCTGTGCGTCGTCTGGGCCCTGCTCGGCCTGGGTGCCGCCACGGTGGTCCCGCGCGCGTACTGCCGGTTTGCGTGCCCGACCGGAGCGCTTCTGGACGCCTTGCGCGCCGGCCGCGGCACCGCCGTCATGCTGGGACGCCGCGAGTGGCTGCTGGTCGCACTGGCCGCCTGCGCGGCCGTCTCGTTTCTTTGAGCTACTTGGTGCCGAACAACCTGTCGCCGGCGTCTCCCAGGCCCGGCAGGATGTACCCCTGCGGATCGAGCTTCTCGTCGACGGCCGCGGTGTAGATCGGCACGTCGGGGTGGCTCTCGTGAAAGTTGGCGATCCCCTCGGGCGATGCCACCAGGCAGGCGAACTTGATCGATCGGGGCCGCGAGCTCTTGACCCGGTCGATGGCGGCGATCGCCGAGTTGCCGGTGGCCAGCAGCGGATCGACGACGAATACATCGCGGTCGACCATCTCGCCCGGCATCTTGTAGTAGTACTCGACGGCGCCCATCGTCTCCGGATCGCGGTAGATGCCGATGTGACCGACGCGCGCCGACGGAAGGATCTGCAGCATCCCGTCGACGATGCCGGCACCGGCGCGCAGGATGGAGATGAGCACCACCTTCTTGCCGTCCAGCACCGGCGCCTTCATGCGCGCCATCGGTGTCTCGATCTCCTTGTAGGTGAGAGGCAGATCGCGGGTCAACTCGTAGGCCAGAAGGACGCTGATCTCGTTGAGCAGCGTGCGAAAGCCGCTGGTGCTCCGTTCCTTGTCGCGCATCAGCGTGAGCTTGTGCTGCACGAGGGGATGGCTGATGACGTGGACCTGGCCGGGCATGGGCCTGATTCTCTCCCTAAAAGACCGTCCCGTCGCTTTCTACACGGATCGGGGGCCCACCGTCGGGCCGATTCTCGCGGGCGATCTGGCGGCCAGCGTTCCAGGTGCCGCCTTCCAGGACCTTGGCCAGCGGCAGCGCCACCCCGAGGATCCGACCGACCTCCCTGGCCGTGAGGTCCAGCAGAGCCACGGTCAGGGCCCGCCATTCGACCACGACCTCCGAGCCCACCGCATGCGTATCGGCCAGGACCCGATCATGCTTCGGCACGACGACGCCGCCGTCGACGAAGAGGCCGCCGTTGCGGTACTCGGCAAGGCCGGTCAGCTCGTCGAGGCCGGTGACCCGGATGCCCGCTTCTTCCAGCGGCTCGAGGAGCGAGTAGGTCAACCACTGAGACAGCTTGTGGAACGGAACCAGCCCCAACTTCGGGTGGGGCCACACGTCGCCGAGGTTGATGCCATCCAGGTTCTGCCGCCCCGGCCAGATCGGTCCGAGCGACTCCAGCACGGCCGCGAGCACCTCCGTCGCCGGCAGCGCCCCGCCAGCGGCCTGCGCCACCAGAAAATCCGCCAGACCGCCCACCCGGCCGTTGAACGTGCCCGGCGAACTCCGCACCACCTCGCCCAGCCGGCGCAGCAGTGTCGCCCGCCCCGCCGTCCCGACCAGAGGGTTGTCCGGGCCTACCTGGAACGCGCGTGCGATGTCGGCCTCGGTCACGCTCTCGAGGCGCGCCGCATCTGCGCGCAAGCCCCAGTCGTTGAACAGATGCCAGCTCGCGATGGCCAATCCCTCGGAACGCCCGAGCACCACGCCCGTCCCCGGCTCGCGATACAGCCAGGCCGCCCCCGCTCCGGCATCCAGCAGCACGCTGGTGATCACCAGATCGAACTGCGCCCGGAGCCGCTCCCGTCCCGTGAGCCGCGGGTCGAGGACCCGTTTGACCCCGCCAGCGTCGAAATGCCGCCAGCGGCTGTGGTACGGGATGGCCAGGCCCGGGTACGACGCGCGCGTCACCGCCGCCACCCGCGCCGCCACCGCGGGCAACGCGGCCTCGTCGATGGCGAAATGGGTCGACGTCCCTCGCCTCGCCAGCTCCAGCATCTGCGTCGCCCGCTCCCGCACGGCGCGGGCGCTGCGCAGGTAGGCGAGATCCGCGCTCATCACTCGCTGAGCTTGCGGCCCTGGACCTTGGCCAGGTCCGTATCGCCGGCGCCCTCGGGCGTGAAGTAGCCGGCCGCCATCTTGGCCTCCATCTCGACGCGCGCATCCGCAGGGATCAGCTCGTCGGGAATGGCGACGCGCTCGACGATCGAGATCCCCGATCGCACGATGGCGTCGTACTTCATGTTGCTCATCGAAACGAAGCGATCGATACGGGTGATCCCCAGCCAGTGGAGCGGATCGGGCATCAGCTCCTGGAAGCGCATGTCCTGGACTCCGGCCACGCACTCGGTCCGTGCGAAATATTGGGCCGCGCTGTCGCCGCCCACCTGCCGCTTGCGGGCGTTGTACACCAGGAACTTGGTCACCTCGCCCAGCGCCCTGCCCTCCTTGCGGTTGTAGACGATGACCCCGGTGCCGCCGGCCTGCGCCATCCGCACGCACTCCTCGATCCCGTGCGCCAGGTAGGGTCGGCAGGTGCAGATGTCCGATCCGAACACGTCCGAGCCGTTGCACTCGTCGTGGACGCGCACCGCCAGCTTCTTCCCGGGATCCGGGATGGCGGCGACGTCGCCGAACATGTAGATGGTCAGCCCGCCGATCGGCGGCAGGAACACCTCGAGGTCGGGCCGGGTCACGAGATCGGGGAACATCCCGGCGGTGTGCTCGAACAACGTCCGTCGCAGGACCGTCTCGGTGCAGCCGAAGCGCCTGGCTATCTCGGGCAGGTACCAGACCGGCTCGATCGCCGCCTTGGTGACCACCACGTCTCGCCCGGCCTTCACCACCCGGCCGTCGCACGGCAGGCGCCCCGCCTCGATGGCGTCCTCGATCTCGGGCAACCGGATGTGCGCCTGGGTCACGGCGATGGTGGGTCGGATGTCGTAGCCCTTGGCGAAGTACGGCTTGAAGGCCTCGCTGACCACGGCGCCGAACGGATCCATGGACACGATCCGCTGCGGATCGAACCACTGTGGGTGCGGCCCCAGCACGTTGGTCGGCGAGGTGTTGGTCAGATCGGGTACGCGCAGCGGATCCAGCGCCCCGGCGGCTACCGCCAGCGCCCGGTAGACCGAGTAGGACCCCGAGTGCGTCCCGATGACGTTGCGCTGGGCCATGTTGGTGACCGTGCCGATGGCCGGGCCGCGCTCCATCGGATCGCGCGCGCCCCACTTGATCGGGATCGGCGTGGGCCCGTGTCCGCCCGGGTGGGAGGTGAGGACGATCTTCTTCGGCGGTTTGGTCAACTCACGACATCCAGCTGGCGTCGGATTGCAGCGCCCATTTGGTGGTCACCTTCTTCAACTGACTCCAGAACTCGACGCCGCCGCGGCCGGTGATGTCTCCGTGGCCGAAGCGCGAGTCCTTGGTGCCCCCGAACGAGAACGGCTCGCGGGGAACCGGCACGCCGATGTTCACGCCGATCATGCCGCTGGTGGCCCTGTCGGCCACGGCGCGGGCGACGGCGCCGCTGCTGGTGAAGACGCTGGTGGCGTTGCCGTAGGGGATCCGCTCCTCGATGGCCAGTGCCTGCTCCAGCGTCGGCACCCGGATCACCGTCAGCACCGGTCCGAAGATCTCCGAGCGCGCGCATTCCATCTCGGGTCGTGCCCGGTCGATCACCGTCGCGCCCACCCAGTGGCCACCCTCGTAACCCGCCGGAGGCTTCGAGGCGCGCCCATCGACCTTGATCTGGGCCCCTTCCTTCTCGGCCGTATCGATCGCCTTGCGGATGCGTTCTTCCGCAGCGCCATCGATGAGCGCCCCCATGCCCTTGCCGAGCTGGATCCGCGCCGCCTCGGCCGCGATGCCGTCGACCAGGTGGTCCACGTCGCCGACGGCAAGCAGCACGCTGGAGGCCATGCAGCGCTGGCCCGCGCAACCGGTGAACGAGTCCACCACCCCGCGCACCGTGACCGCCTCGTTCGCGTCCGGCACCACGATGATGTGGTTCTTGGCGCTGCCCAAACACAGCGCCCGTTTTCCGTGCCCGGTGGCGCGCGCGTAGACGGCGCGCGCCGCGGCCGACGATCCCACGAAGGCCACCGCCTGGACACCGGGGTGGTCCACCAGCGCCATGGCCGCCTCGCGATCTCCGTTGACGATCGAAAACACCCCCGCCGGGTACCCTGCCTCGACCATCAGCTCGCCCAGGCGGCAGGCCGTCATCGGTACCTTCTCGGACGGCTTCAGGATGAACGCGTTGCCGACGGTGACGGCGATCGGGAACATCCACAGCGGCACCATCCCGGGGAAGTTGAACGGGGTGATGCCGACGACGACGCCCAGAGGCTCGCGCCTTGCCTCGCAGGTGACGCCACGGCTGACCTCCAGAGCCCCGCCGTCGTCCAGGTTCTGCAGGCTGAGCGCGAACTCCACCACCTCCAGCCCCTTCTGCAGCCCGGCGCGTGCCTCGTCCCGCGTCTTCCCTGCCTCCAGCGCGGCGAGGTTCGCCAGCTCGTCCAGGTGACGCGTCAGCAACTCCCGGAACTGGAACAGGGGCCGGGTCCGTTCCTTCAGCGGCGTCAGGCGCCAGGCGGGGAACGCGGCCTGCGCGGCAGCGACGGCGGCGGCGACGTCCTCGACGCTGGAGAGACCGACCGTGCCCACCCGCGTTCCACTGTACGGGCTGACGATGTCCCGCCTGATCCCCTTGGTCACCGGCTGCCGGCGGCCGGCGATCAGGTTTTCACAAACGTGAGCCGAGGGAGGAACTTCGACCAGGTTCATGAGGGTCCCAATATACCGTGAGGAGTATGCTGGTCCAGGATGACTGCGCTCCTGGTCGGCATCGCCGGCGGCACCGGCAGCGGAAAGACCACCGTCGCCGAGACGATCGTACGGACGCTACCGCCGCAGCGCGCTCTTCTGATCCAGCATGACTCGTACTACCGCGACCGCAGCCATCTCACCCCCGCCGGACGCGCTGCCATCAACTTCGACGAGCCGGACGCCCTGGAGAACGAGCTGCTCATCGAGCACCTGGCCGCGCTGAAGGCCGGCCGCGCCGTCGATTGCCCGCAGTACGACTTCGCCACCCACACCCGACGCGCCGAACCGCGCCGGCTCGAGCCCCGGCCGATCGTCATCGTCGAGGGGATCCTGATCTTCGCCGTCCCCGCGCTGTGCGAGGCCTTCGAGCTGCGTCTCTTCGTCGACACCGCCGACGATGTGCGCCTGCTCCGCCGGATCAAGCGCGACATCCTGGAGCGCGGCCGCGACATCGCCTCCATCGAGGCTCAGTACCTGGGCACCGTGCGCCGGATGCACGAGCAATACGTCGAGCCCAGCAAGCAGCATGCGCACCTGCTGATCCCCGAAGGGGCAGACCATGCCGCCGCGCTGGATGTGGTCGTGGGACGCCTGTCCCAGACGCTGAAGACGATGAGCTCCTAGCCCGTCAGTCCCGGCAGCGGCGTGACCGGAATGTTGCCCAGCTGGCCCAGATCGGTGAGCCCCATCTGCCGGGCGATGCTGATCAGGAGCTTCGCATGGCTCGGGCCGAGTCGCCTGTACGAGCCGGTCGGCACCTCGGCCGGCACGTCGGAGGCGTAGTGCATGTAGCGGCCGACCTTGAAGCCGGCGCCGCCGCCGATGACCACCGGCAGGTGCTTGGTCTGGTGAACCCAGCTGCCGATCTCGGGGACCCAGAGCGCGATGGTGTTGTCGAGCAGCGACGATCCGTCGGGCTCTTTCACCGCCCGCAGATGTGACAGCAGCGTCGCGAACTGCTGGGCGTGAACCCGGTAGTAGTCCGACATGCCGAGGATCTTGCTGGCGACGTTCCCGTGGTGTGCCATGCCACCGTGGACGTTGCCGCCCAGGCTCGCGTGGCCGAAGTCCGCGGAGGCGGTCTGCGCCATCTGGATGGAGGCCACCCGGGTCATGTCGCAGGCAAAGGCCGCGGTGATCATGCGCGCGAAGTTCTCGAACTTCAGGTTCATCGAACGCGCGCCGGCGGCCATCTCGGGCTTCGAGCCGCAGCTCACCTGGAGGCCCCCCTCCGCCGCCTTCAGACGCTCGCTCAGGTCTCCTATCATTGAAGCGTGGCTCTCGAGCCGTGTCCGGTCGGCGCCCGACAGCCGCGTCGCCAGCGCCCGGTAACGCGCGCGCTCCTCGTCGAGAATGACTCGCCGCCGTTTCTCGATCTTCTGGTCGCGCGTCAGCGCCGTCGAGCCCGTCTGCCCCGGCAGCCGCCCGAAGAGACGCTCGAAGGCCACAGCCTGGTCGACGATGTACGGCATGGCCACTCCTCGGCCCTGCCAGATCCCCTTGTAGGGGACGGTTCCGTTCGCCCCACCCGTGGCGACGCCGAGTTCGAGCGAGCCGAGTGCCCCCGGCTGGCGGATTCGCTCGGCGACGATCTGATCGATCGACGGCGCGCTGCCGACCAGCGATCCGGAAGCGTCCCTCGCCGGTTCGGCGCCGGTCAACAGCGACGCCTCCGAGGCATAGTGCGCGTCGTAGCGAGACAGCTGGTTGGACAGCGTGTCCAGGATGAGGAGTTTGTCCCGGTGCTCGTACAGCGGCGCAAAGGTGCGACTGAACTCCCCCTGGGCCGCGTTCTTCAGGTCGAACTCCCAGGTGGTGTCGTCCGCCAGCCCGTTTCGCCGCATCTTCCAGTGCGGATACGGGTTGCCGTGAATGGTGAAGAAGATCAGCAGCCGCTTGGGTGGTGTCGCCGCCTGGGTGGTGCGCACCAGCGACGGCAAGAAGTAGGAAGCACCGGCCGCCATCAGCGCACGCCGGGAAAACGGAACGGCTCCAGACATGGACATTGGACATCTCCTCGCGGTCAGTTGAGGAACTGCGGTGTCACCACCGTCTGCATCACCAGATCGAGAATGCCCTTGCCGCTGCTCACCGTCTTCGTCAGCTCGCCGACGGCGCAGGCGTCGTTCGGGCCGACGTCACGGCCGGCGGCGAAGGTGAACCACTTGGTGGCCATGCAGCCCGCCACCTGCGCGCTCCCGGCCAGCCGGTTCGACAGCTCGATCGGACCCGTCAGCGCCCCCTCGAGATCCGCAACCGCGAGAGTCACGCTCGCGTTCACGGGCTTGCCGTTGTCGGTGGCGCGGTAGCGGCCGATCGCATCGAAGTTCTCCAGCGCGTACCCGAGCGGATTGAACAGCGCGTGGCAGCCGGCACACTGCGACGATGCAGCTCTCTCCTCGAACAGCTGGCGGTTGGTCTTCGTTTTGGCATCCGCGGCCTCGCCGGGATTGCTGGTGTCCGCGTCGTCGGGCGGATCGGGGACGGTGGTGCACAGGAAGCGGTTCAAGATGGCGATGCCTCGCAGTGGAGGGGAGCCGTTCTCGCTGTGGCCTTGGCTTGCGAGGAAGTTCGCCCGGGTCAGCACACCGGCCCGCTGCCTTGCGGGCAACGTCGTCGGAGCCCAGGCCGACCCCGCGGGCGCCGCCACACCGTACAGCCGGGCCAGTTCGGCGTTGACCAGCGTCTCGGGGCTGGTCAGAAGCTTGGCAAGGCCCCCGTTCTTCTCGTAGATAGCCGATCCCACGAACCGATCCGATTCGTCCCGCACGGCCTTCATGAGTGTCGGAGTCCAGGCCTTGTAGAGGGTCGTGTCCTTGTCGCTTTCGCTGGCGAGCTTGTCGAAGTCCAGCCATTGCCGGTGGAAGTCGACGACGGCCCGGCGGCCGCGCGGATCGCGGAGCATCCGCTGGGCCTCGGTGGCGATCCCGTCGCGCGACGTCAGCCGCCCCAGGCGTGCCGCCTCCAGCAACGCCGCGTCCGGCAGCGACTGCCAGATGAGGAACGACAACCGACCGGCCATCATCCAGTCGTCGGGACGCGGCCCCGACTCGATCCGGTAGAGGAAATCGACCGACTGCAAGAACCTGCTGACGACCAGCTGGATGGCTCCCCCGAAATCGACTGCGGCGCGCGACGCCTCGAACGAGGCCACGTAATCGCTGATCTCGACAGGGGACAGTGGCCGCCGGAAGGCGCGCAGGCCGAACGATTCGATGAACTTCCGACCGCATGCCTGCTGTTCGGCGGCGTTTGTCGGTGCGCAGCCCGCCAGGGTTCGCGCGGCGGCCTCCGTCCCCGACACTTTCGCGCTGACGGCATAGGCGATCGCCTCGTAGCGCTCGATGTGCAGGGGGGTGGGCGCGAGCAACTCGGCCACGTTCTCGAAGCCGCCGCGTCCCGAATCCTCCGGCACGTCCAGCGCCGGGAGCACGACGCCGGGAAAAAGATCCGCCATCACGTTCCGGTACTCCGGCCGGCTCAGCCGTCGCACCGCGGGCAGCTTGCTCGGCCCCGTCGCGCTGCAGGACGAGGGCGGCGGTATCACCGGGTCCGTGCCCGTCGGGCCCGTGCCGCCCGTGGACCCCGCCGCGCCCTCCTCGACGTCGACCAGCCCTGGGTCATCCGGATCCTCTCCAATCGCCCCCGTGCAGGCCGACGACGAGACCAGGAGGCAAGTGACCGCGAAAAATGCCCTCATGCTGCTCCTTCCGGGCGCGACGGTTCGAGACTTCCTCGAACATAGTCGCGGTTCCCGGGTAGCCCGCCCATGACCCGCTCCCCCCCATTTCGTTGGCCCTTTCGGGCCAATGGGCAGTCCCCGACGGAGAATTCATCGGTAAGTCCCCGGCCCCGGCGTACATCATCTGGAGATGGCGACACCCGTTGACCTGGACGAGGACCCGACCGCGGATCCCGGATCGGCGGCGACCGACGCATTTCTCAAGGAATTCGCAAAGCACCAGGAACGGATCTTCGCCTATGTCTATGCGCTGTTACCGCATCGTCCTGACGCCGAGGACGTCTTCCAGCGGACCAGCCTGACCCTGTGGCGCAAGTTCGCGACCTGGGACCGGCAGAGCCCGTTCACCGCGTGGGCCTTCGGCGTCGCCTTCTACCAGGTGAAGAATTTCATCCGCAGCGCAGGCCGCGACCGCCTCAGATTCGATGATCAGCTCCTCGATCGGCTCGCTGACGAGCGAGGTACGACCGTCGAGCGTCGCGACGCGCGCCTCGCCGCCCTCGGCGAGTGCCTGAAGACTCTCGATGACAGCGAGCGGGCCCTCGTGGACGGCGCCTACCGCGATGAAGAGAACATCAAGGAACTGGCGACGCGAACCGGGCGCGCGGTGCAGACGCTGTACAACCGGCTCAACCTCATCCGTCGCAAACTGCTCACCTGCGTCGACATGCGGGCGGCCGCCGAACGGAGCGCGACATGAGCGGTGGGCGCGAGGTCCCCTCCGAGATCTGGGCGTTGCTGGACGGCCTCGTCAACGGGACGCTGACGCCCGACCAGCACGCGCGCCTCGGCGAGCTACTGGCTGCAAGTGCGGAGGCCCGGACGCTCTACTTCGACTACCTGGACCTTCACCTGGGCCTGCGGCAGACGGCGCTCGCCGGGCAGACGGCGCGCCCGCTGGCCCACCTGCAAGAGAGGCTGGCGGCCCGACGCAGGCCGCGGCGGCTCGGGATTGCGGTGGGTTTCGCCGTGGCCGCCGCGGCGGCGATCGTGCTGGTGGCGCGCCGTCCTTCGAAACCCGAGTCGGTCGCCAGCCTCGCCAGCAGCGCGGCCGCGCGCTTCGTGGGGGTGGGCTCGAGCCTGAAGCTCGGCGACCCATTGACGAGCGGGCGCGAGTACGCCCTGCGCGAGGGCCGCGCCGAGCTGCGATTCAAGAACGGCGTCGAGGTGATCGTCGAGGGTCCGGCGGCCTTCGTGGTGCATGACCAGATGCGCATGACGATGAAGATGGGCAAGGCCGCCGTTCACATCACCCCGGGCGCCGAGGGGTTCCTGGTGGACACGCCAGTCGCCCGGGTGGTGGACCGCGGGACCCGCTTCGCAATCGACGTCAACGAACTGGGTGAGACCGAGGTGCAGGTGGTCGAGGGCGCGGCCGAGGTGTCGGCCTCGGGAGGAGCGGCGCCGGTCGAACTGAAGCGTGGGGCCGCCCAGCGCTACGCCTTCGACGGCACGCTCAACGCCACGGCGGTGGCGTATGACGAGAGCCGCTTCCCGCTGGTGATGCCGGATCGGGTGGTGAGCTACACCGTCACGCAGCGGGGCGACACCGGTGGCGCGGAGGACCTGACCTCCATCACTGTGCGCCGGGGTAGCCAGGTCAACATCTACCCCGTCGAACGGCTGATCGGGATCGAGCTCATCCACTTCAAGAGCGTGATCGCCGGGCGCCGCAACCACTTCACCTCGACGGTGACCGGCGGTGCGGACCCGCGCGGCGAGCGCCACGCGCTCATCGACAGCGATCGGAACCTCAACACCGGCGTCATCAATCCGGGCGGATCGCCCACGCCGCTCGACAGCGATCCGGTCATGAGCGATCCCGAGGACCCGGCGCGCCCGAACACCCCGGGGATGGCCTTCCGTTTCCGCAAGGCCGTGCGCAACGACGCGGGGCCCGACGTCGTCCTGTTCGACTTCCAGCCGATCATCCAGCCCGAGTACGGCGATCCGTTTCACGTCAGCCCCCTGCATTTCGCGCCCGGGCTGCACAGCCACACCGTCAGGCGGTTCGACATGGGCGTCTTTTCGCCCGAAGCGCTCACCATCGCTGGCTTCCGGCTGAACACCTTCGCCGTCAGCGCCAGCAGCCTCGGCGAACTCGAGCGAGTGCCCCTGAACACCGCCAACGACTTCACGGTCACCAGCAAGGCGCTGGCGGTGGGCATCGACCTGTCGGTGCTCGGTTATGCGCCGGGCGCGCTGGTGGAAGGTCTCTTCATTCAAGACGTGCTCGACAACACCAACATGGTCGATCCGGTGTTCATCGCCGGTCTGCCACCCCTCGACTAGGGAGAGTTCCATGCGACACGCGATACGCGTCCTCTGGGGCGCCACGGCCCTCGTCTTGTCTGGGTCCTCCGCGGCCACCCCGAAAGCCGTCGACTACAGCCACGACGTGCGCCCCATCCTGGCGAAAAAGTGCTTCGCCTGTCACGGTCCGGACGCGTCGAATCGCAAGGCGCAGCTGCGGCTCGACACCAGCGACGGACCGCGCGAGGCCAAGGACGAGTTGCTCGCCCGCATCAAGACCCACGACGACGATGACCGGATGCCACCGGCGGATTTCTCCGACGGAAAGAGGCTCACGCTGACGGAGGTGGAGGTGATCGAGCGGTGGATGGCTCAGGGTGCGCCCTTCCAGGACCACTGGGCCTTCACGGCGCCCACGCGGCATCCGGTTTCGACACCTGCGAACACCCGCTGGCCTCGCAACGACATCGACCGATTCGTCCTCGGCAAGCTGGAGAAGGAAGGATTGGCTCCGTCGCCCGAGGCCGATGGCGCCGCACTGTTGCGCCGGGCGAGCCTCGATCTGATCGGGCTTCTACCGACGCTGGAGGAGCACGAGGCGCTGCGCCGGGATCGCCGGCCCGGTGCCTACGAGCGCGCGGTCGACCGTCTGCTGGCCTCCCCCCACTACGGCGAGCGCATGGCCTTGATGTGGCTCGACGCCGCACGCTACGCCGACACACACGGCCTGCACGTGGACTCGGCCCGTGAAATGTGGCCATGGCGCGACTGGGTGATCGACGCTTTCAACCGCAACCTGCCGTTCGACCAGTTCACCGTCGAGCAGCTGGCGGGCGACCTCTTGCCCGAGCCGACCCGCGACCAGCGCGTCGCCACGGGCTTTCACCGCAATCACCTCATCAGCGGCCAGAACTCCGAGATCCCCGAGAAGGTGCACGTCGGCTACGTCGTCGACCGCGTGAACACGACGGGAGCGGTCTGGCTGGGCCTGACGCTCTCGTGCGCGCAATGCCACGATCACAAGTTCGACCCGATCTCGCAGCTCGACTACTACCGGCTGTTCGCCTTCTTCAACAACATCGACGAGAAAGCGATCGACGGGAGGGACGGCAACGCCGCGCCGACGCTGCCGCTGTCGGCGAACGGCAAGTTGACGACGATGGTGATGGCCGAGCGGGCCCAGCAGCGCCCCAGCCACCTGCTGATCCGCGGCGAGTACGATCAGAAAGGAGCCCCGGTGGAGCCAGGGACTCCGTCGGTGCTGCCGGCGATGGCTCCGGAGCTGCCGCGCAATCGACTGGGCCTGGCCCGCTGGCTCGTCGACGCACGCAACCCGCTGCCCGCCCGCGTCTTCGTGAATCGGCTCTGGCAGATGCTGTTCGGGACGGGGTTGGTGGCAACGTCGGAGGACTTCGGCCAGCAGGGCGAGGTTCCGTCGCATCCCGAGCTCCTCGATCATCTGGCGACGGAGTTCGTCCGCGGCGGCTGGGACGTCAAGGCGATGCTGAGGCTGATGGTCACCTCGGCCACGTACTGGCAGAGGTCCGCCGCACCCGCCGCCGCCTACGCGCGCGATCCCGACAACCGACTGCTGGCGCGCGGGCCACGCTTTCGCCTGGACGCCGAGCTGATTCGCGACGCCGCCCTCCGCGCCAGCGGCCTCTTGTCGACACGCATCGGCGGCCCCAGCGTGAAACCGTATCAGCCTGCCGGGGTGTGGGCGGCGGTGGCCTCGGCCGCGAAGACCGGCATGTACACCGCGCAGGTGTACGAACAGGACCACGGCGAGAGTCTCTACCGACGCGGCCTGTACACCTTCTGGAAGCGACTGGCCCCTCCGCCGGCGCTCGCGGCGTTCGACGCACCCACGCGCGAATCGTGCACCACCCGCCGCCCGCGGACCAACACGCCGCTGCAGGCTCTGGTGCTGATGAACGATCCGACGTTCATCGAGGCCGCCCGCGCGCTGGCCGCCAAGGTGATGCACGCGCGCCGGGAGACTGACGGCCGCATCGCGCTGGCGTTTCGTCTGGTGACTGGCCGCGAGCCCGCCCCGGATGAGCTCCGCACGCTCTCGGACACCTTCCGGCGGCAACACACGCTCTACCGCCGCGACGAGGCGTCGGCCCGCGCCCTTCTCGGCGTCGGCGAGACGCCCGTCGACGCGGCCCTGGATCCGCGAGCGCTGGCGGCTTTGACCACGGTCACCAGCGTGATCCTGAATCTCGACGAGGCGATCACGAAAGGATGAATCCGATGGACCATTCGATGTTGACCCGCCGCGCTCTGCTGACCGGAGCCGCTCACGGGGTGGGGGTTGCCGCGCTGGCGCACCTGCACCCTGCGCACGCCGCAGTCATGCCTCGCGCCAAGCGGGTGATCTCGCTGTTCCAGTTCGGCGGCCCCTCCCAGCACGAGCTGTTCGACGAGAAGCCGCAGCTGAAGATCCGGCATGGACAGGAACTGCCGCCCTCTGTGCGCGGCAACGGCCCCATCTCCGGCTTGAGCCGCGGCCAGGCGGGGCTGCCGGTCGTCGGCTCGCCGTTCTCCTTCCAGCGCGAGTCGCGAACCGGCCTCGCCTTCAGCGAGCTCTTGCCTCACACGGCGAAGATGGCGCCGCACCTGTGCATGATCCGCTCGGTGACCACGGACGCCGTGGCGCACGATCCGGCTCTGACGTTGATGCAATCCGGAGCGCAGCTGCCGGGCAAGGCGAGCATCGGCTCGTGGGTCAGCTACGGACTCGGCAGCGGGAACCGCGACCTGCCGAGCTACGTCGTCCTGACCTCGAAGGGCAGCGGCGACAAGGACACCCAGCCGCTCGGCCCGCGCCTGTGGTCCAGCGGCTATCTGCCTTCGAGCCACCAGGGCGTCGCCTTTCGCGCCAGCGGCGATCCGGTGCTGTACCTGGGCGACCCACCGGGCATCTCACGCCAGCAGCGGCGCAACATGCTGGACGCCGTCACGCGCCTCGACGCTCGGCTGGCCCGCACGGTCCACGATCCAGAGATCACGACCCGCATCGCCCAGTACGAACTGGCGTTCCGGATGCAGAGCTCGGTGCCCGACCTCCTCGACTTCGGCGGCGAGCGCCAGGATGTGTTCGATCTCTACGGCGCCGACACACGCCGGCCAGGCAGTTATGCAGCCAACTGCCTCCTCGCTCGCCGCCTCGTCGAGCGCGGCGTCCGCTTCGTCCAGCTTTTTCACCGCGGCTGGGATCAGCACCGGGCGCTGCCCGAGCACATCCGCCTGCAGTGCGGCGACACCGATCAGCCGACCGCCGCGCTCCTCATGGATCTCGAGCGGCGCGGACTCCTCGAGGACACGCTGGTGATCTGGGGCGGCGAGTTCGGTCGCACGGCCTACTGTCAGGGCAAGCTGAGCCAGGACGACTTCGGCCGGGATCACCACGGCCGCAGCTTCACGATGTGGCTCGCGGGCGGCGGCATCAAGGGCGGGGTTTCCTACGGGGAGACCGACGACTTCGGCTACAACGTCACGCGCGACCCGGTCCCGTTGCGCGATCTGCACGCCACTGTTCTCCACTGCGCGGGCCTCGACCCGAGCCGGCTGTCGTTCCGCTTCCAGGGTCTCGACCAGCGGCTGACGGGCGTCGGCGAGCCGGCCAAGATCCTGACCCGTCTCCTGGTGTGATCCTCGACGACCAGACCCACATAGGCGCTGGTGTCTCACTCAACGTGCTGCACACGTTTGCAGTAGTCTCTCCTGATGGGCTCATCGGGTCGGCGGGCATTTCTCGAGAAGGCCGGTCTTGGCCTCGGCGGCCTGGCTCTGGGGGTGTTGCTCGACGAGGAGGCGCAGGCAGCTGCCCCTGTCCTCAAGGGCAAGGCGAAGCGGGTGATTCACATCTTCGCCAGCGGCGCGCCCTCGCACGTCGACACCTTCGATCCCAAACCCGCGCTCGAGCGGTTCCGCGACAAGACGCTGCCCGGGCAATCGGGTGTGGCCTTCCCTTCGCCGTTCAAGTTCGTGCCGCGCGGACAGAGCGGCCTGCCGATGAGCGAGGTCTTCCCTCGCCTGGGCGAGGTGGCCGACGAGCTGTGCGTCATCCGTTCCATGCACACCGAGGTGCCGGCGCACGGGCCGGCCGCGCTGCTCATGCACACGGGCAACGCCATCCTCAAGCGCCCGAGCCTGGGCTCGTGGGTGCTCTACGGTCTGGGGATGGACAACAAGAACCTGCCAGGGTTCATCGCGCTCGGTGGAAGCGTCGAGTGGCGACAGGCCAGCTTCCTGCCCAGCCCCTTGCAGGGATCGCAGGCCGCCGTGGCTCCGGGACTGCGACCCGACGAGGTGTTGCCCAACCTGCGCAATGAATTCAGCGGGGCCGATCAGCAGCGGATGCAACTGGATCTCGCACGCAACCTCAACACCCAGCACATGAAGAAAGTGCAGCGGGACGAGCAACTCGAAGCGCGCATCGAATCCTTCGAGCTGGCGTTCCGCATGCAGACCGCCGCCACCGACGCCTTCGATCTGGCCAAGGAGTCCAAGGAGGTACGCGACCGCTACGGTAAAGGACCCCTCGGGGCGCGGCTCCTGACCGCGCGCCGGCTGGTGGAGCGTGGCGTGCGCTTCGTGCAGGTGGACGCCGGCGGCTGGGACCATCACCAGCGCCTCGAACCGAATCTCCGCCGTGTGGCCGAGTCGACCGACACGGCGGCGTCGGCGCTGATCAAGGACCTGCGCGAACGCGGCCTGCTGGATTCCACCCTGGTGGTGTGGGGCGGCGAGTTCGGCCGCACGGTGACCACCGCCGGCAAGGTGGACGACGACTCGGGGCGCGATCACCACGCCAAGTGCTTCTCGGTCTGGATGGCGGGAGGCGGCGTCAAGGGCGGCATGGCCCACGGAGCGACCGACGAACTGGGCCTCGACATCACCGAGAAGCCCGTACACATCCATGATCTGCACGCGACCATCCTCAGGTTGCTGGGGTTCGACCACACCCGACTGACGTTCCGATACAACGGCCGTGAGTTCCGCCTCACGGACAACTCCGGCAAAGTGGTGGATGCGATCATCGCCTGAGCGCGCGGCTGTCGTGGCGGCGCTGCTGCTGACGGCAGGCATCGCCTCGGCCGATGAGGGCCTCGATCTCTACGAGAAGAAGATCCGTCCCCTGCTGGCGGAACGCTGCTACGGCTGCCACAGCGTCGCCAAGAACAAGTCCAAGGGCGGACTGACGCTGGACACCCGTACCGGTCTGGAAAAGGGCGGCGAGACGGGCCCGGTGCTGGTGCCCGGCAAGCCGGACGGCAGCCGGCTCATCCGCGCGGTCGAACAGATCGATCCGGACCTCGAGATGCCCCCGGCCAAGGCGGGCGGCAAGCTGCCGGACCAGCAGATCGCCGATCTCGTCGCCTGGGTTCGACGAGGGGCGGCGATGCCGGCGGACCGGCCCGAGGTAGCCGCCGCCCAACCGGGCAAGGCGCACTGGGCGTACCAGCCGGTGAAGCAGCCCCGCGTGCCCCGATTGAAGGCGGTCCGCAACGACGTGGACGCCTTCGTTCGCGCCAGGCTGGCAAAGAGCCGCCTGTCACCGGCGCCACCCGCGTCACGAGAGGCGCTGATCCGCCGCGTCAGTTACGACCTCATCGGCCTGCCGCCCACCCTCCCGGAGGTGAACGCCTTCGTCGGCGATCGCTCGCGCGATGCCTTCGAAAAGGTGGTCGATCGCCTGCTCGGCTCGCCGCGTTTCGGCGAGCGCTGGGCCCGCCACTGGCTGGACACTGCGCGCTACAGCGACACGACGGGCCTCATCAGCAACGGAGGCAAGTACCGCTTCGAGGACTTCCGCTACGCCTACGCCTGGACCTACCGCGACTACGTGATCCGCGCGTTCAACGAGGACCTGCCGTACGACCGTTTCCTCGTCGAGCAACTGGCCGCCGACCGCCTTCCCGACATCCGGCCCGACGATCCCCGCCTGGCCGCGCTCGGGTTCCTGAACGTCGGCAAGCGGTTCAACAGCGTCGACGACGTCATCGACGAACGCATCGACACCGTGTCCAAGGCGATGCTCGGCCTCACCGTCAGCTGCGCCCGTTGCCATGACCACAAGTTCGATCCCATTCCGACGGCGGACTACTACTCGCTGCACGGCATCTTCGCCAGCACCACCGAGCCCTACGACAAGCCGACGCTGGTGCGCGCTGACGACGTGACGGCGCGCGAGGACTACGAACAGAAGCTGGCCGCCCTGGACGCGAAGAACCGTGACTTCTTCTACGAACACGTGCGCATGCGGCTGCTGCAGTTCCAGGATCACGCCGAAGGCTACCTGTCGATGGTGGCCCATCCGGTGCGGTCGACGGCCCGCTACGAGGTCGCCAAGAAGTACGGTCTGTGGCCCGAGGAGCGGGAAGTGGTCAACGCCCTGAGGCCGTCGCCCCAGCATCCGGTGCTGGGCCCGTTCGCTCAGCTGGCGAAGCTGCCGGCGGCCGAGTTCGCGGCCGAGGCGCGCCCACTGATAGCGAAGATCCTGGCGAGCGAGCCGGTGAACCCCCTGATCGCCGACGCCCTGAGGCCCGCCGACCCGAAGTCCATGGCCGACGTGGCGAAGATCTACGCCGCGATCTTCGCGCGGGCACGCAAGGAGACCGAGCGCTACTTCAAGGAGCGCACCACCTCCGTGCCCGATCTGGCCGCGGTGATCGAGACGCCTTACCGGATCCCCACTGTCGAGGAGATCGCCACCAGCGAGCAGCTGATGACCCTGGTCACGAATTCGGGCCAACGCCGCAAAGGGGAGAACGGCTACGCGTTCGAGCCCGAGACCGCCCGGAAGTTTCTCTTCCCGGACATCAACGAGCTGCGGATGACCCATCCCGGGGCGCCGGGCGCTGCCATGGTCCTTTACGACTCCACCCAGCCCCGCGACTCGTACGTCCAACTGCGCGGCGAGCGAGCGCGGAAGGGCCCGGTGGTGCCCCGGCGGTTCCTGGAGGTGATGTCGACGGCCGATCGCCCCACCTTCACCGAGGGCAGCGGCCGGCTCGAGCTGGCCAAGGCCATCGCCCGTCCGGACAACCCGCTGACCGCGCGCGTGCTCGTGAACCGCGTGTGGATGAACCTCTTCGGCGCCGGATTCGTCCGCACCCCCGACGATCTCGGCGCCCAGAGCGAACCGCCGAGCCACCCCGAGTTGCTCGACCACCTGGCCTCGCGGTTCGTGGCCGAGGGATGGTCGGTCAAGAAACTCATCCGACTCGTCGTCCTGTCCGACACCTACCGGCAAGCGAGCGAGACGAACCGCGCTGGCGAGACCAGGGACGCCCAGAACCGCCTCCTGTGGCGCCAGAACATGCGCCGGCTGGACTTCGAGGCGATCCGCGACACCATGGTGTTCCTCACGGGAAGGCTGGACCACGCCATCGGCGGCAAGCCGGTGAACCTCACCGAGGAGCCGTATAGCTACCGCCGCTCGATCTACGGTTACGTCGATCGGCTGGCTCTGTCCGACATCATGACCCAGTTCGACTTCAGCGATCCGTCGATGGCGAACACCGTTCGCGTCAGCACCATCGTCCCGCAGCAAGCCCTCTTCTTCATGAATAGCCCGATGTCCATCGACGTGGCCCGTCAGCTGGTGAACCACCCCGAGGTCGCCCAGGCGGGCGACGACCTGGCGCGAGTCCGGGCGTTGTACACGATCCTGTTCCAGCGCGCGCCGAGACCCGACGAGGTTCGCCGCGCGCGCGAGTTCGTCGCTGCCGCCCAGGCGGCGCCGCCTGCCGGGAACGACGTGGCCGTGACGCCGCTGAAACCGCGCAACACCAAGCGCGGCACCAAGTACGCCTCGGTGAAGAACGAAGGGGAGAGGGTCACGCGGGCTCCCCTCACGCCCTGGGAGCTGTACGCACAGGCGCTGCTCTGCACGAACGAGTTCGTCTACGTCAACTAGCGCGACTCGCGGACGACCTTCCACGCCACGGTCCGGAGCTGGGCCGCAAACTCCGCCGGCACCTCCGCGGGGACGAAGGTCAGCTTCTCGGGCGATTCACCGAAGAGAAACCCGTACCAGACCGATGCGGCCAGATACCGCCCCGCGGCGCTGGCGTGATTGGCATCCTGTACGAACTTCTTCTGCTCGTCCCAGCGGTACCCGACGTGAAGTGATCGCGCTTGATCGGGCAGCGCGGGGTACGTCGGGTTCTTGAAGTCGAATGTCGTATCGGGCTTGTAGGCCCACCTGGAATCCGAGTCGATCCGCCAGAAGGCGTCCCCGGACGGGATCACCCGCGCGCCCAGCTCCTTGGCGATCTCCCGGTAGGCGGCCCGCGACTTCGTCCACATGTCGCGCTGGTCGGACGAGGTCTGCCCGAAGCGGGCCGCGTCGGTGCGGTAAGCCCAGGTCTGATGAACGACCACCTCGGCCTTCGGCGCCAACGTCTTGAGGTGATCGCGCAGCTTCCGAGCGTACGGGCGATAGGTGGCGATGTCGGACGACATCATCGAATACTGCTGGATGGTCACGATGTCCCATGTCCCCTTGCCGATGATCTCGCGCAGGGATTTGCCCCCGTAGATCTTGCCGGCCGGTGCGTCGGGGCTGGCCAGATCGGCCTCGACCGCCTTCCAGTGGCGCTCGAACGAGCAGCCCCCGGTCTGCGCCGTGGCGAAGATCAGCTCGTGGCCGCCGGCCTTCGCCAGGTCGGGCAGATAGGCGGTCGCGTTCTGGGAGAAGCTGTTACCGACGGCGAAGAGACGGACCGTCCGGGCCTCGGCAACGGAAAGCCAGAGGCTGACGACGACGACGGCGAATGCTCGTGACATGGCGAGCGCCATGATACGGCGAACGGGCTAAAGGTCGAGCGTGGCCTGAAGCTCGCTCTCGGCCCGGGCCCAGTGGCGCTCGTGGCAACCATCGGCGTCGGCTTCGGCGAGGTAGATCTCGAAGGCTCGACGGGCGACATCGGCGGTGGTGATCCCGGCGCGTGCCATCTTGGCGGTGACCTTGGGAAGCTCGTTCGAATTCATTGCCGCAAGGGTGCCCGCCCCCGTGGACGGGGTCAAAAAAACCATACGACGACCGGAGGCGCAGCTTGTTCGAAGATCATCACCAGTGCGAGACGATCTGGTACTCGGCCATCAGCTGCGGCAGCGCCTTCACGCTGAGCAGCTTGACCTGGGGCACCAGTTCGGCACGCTCGATGCCCCGGGCCGCGAGGTCCTCCTCGACGACGAACACCGGGATCTTGCGCTTGTCGACCAGATCGATGATGTCGTGGTCCATGCGCGGGGCCTGGGTCTGCTTCCACTCGCCGATGCTGAGCCCGGGCGCGCCCTGCCCCGCCACGGCGTAGTTGACCGCGTTCCCGCGCAGCACCACGGTGTGCGCAGCGCCGGCGCCCTGCATGGCTGCCAGCACCCACATGATGGTGTCGTCCTGTTCTTCCATGACCGCCCGGTAAGCCGACTCGACGATGTTCAATGTCTTCTTGGCCACGGCTACCTCACTTGGTCGGAATGACGAGGACGTTGTCGGACGCTTCGGAGAATGCATGGAAATCGGCGGGAGAGCCCCGACGCGTGCCGGCGACGAACTCGCCCACGCCGCGCTCGTCGACGCACATGCCGCAGTTCACCCAGTCGATCTTGCCGCCGTTGGCGCCGGCCAGGGCCAGCAGAGCGGCAACCTGATCTTTGGTGGTCGGGTGATTCTCCTCGGCCAGGTTCTTGCCGTGCACCGGGTTCGGATGGGCGACCTGCTTGGTGAACGCCAGGCCAGCGGCGCCTTCGTAGGCGAACACGTTGACGTTGTGTCCGCGGCGAGCCAGGACGTCGAGGATACGGAACGCCGTGGTCAGGTTCTCCGACTCGTAGGGCGGATCCATGAGGGCGATGGTGATGGTCTTGGAAGGCATGTCGTTCTCCTCAGTGCCAGAGAGTCTTGTGACCCGCCTCGAGGTGGTCCACGACGACATCGATCGGGACGCTCTGGACGCCCTCGAGCAGCTTCGTGATGCCACGCTCCTTCAACGCGAAATCATCGGCGAGAATCTTCACGCCCGCGCTGACCAGTGCTTGCAGGCCCGGCACCTTGGCCGATGGCCGCGCCGCGAGCACCGCGTTCTGCACCAGCAGCAGCGTCACCTGGTTGTTCGCCTCCACCAGCCCGCGGGCCAGCTCGTAGTAGTACGCGACGTCGTTCGATTCGAACGGATCCCGTGATTCGATGAGCAAGTATTCGGCCATGTCGTGCCTCCAGCTTGATGCAGGGGAATGGTCCCCGTTGTCTATCTGAAGACTCTGCCGATGGCCAGGCGTCAGGGAATGTTGTAGGTCTTCGTCCGGCCGCTGGTCTCCCCCTTCACCGTGAACGACGTCCCGTTCGATGTGACGGTGACCGGGCCATCCTCGGGAAACATCATGTCGGCGGCGGTCGGGTTCGAGTTCCCGTACGGGTGGTAGAAGTCGCCCGACGCGGTCTCCCAGGTGTAGAGGGATTCCCAGGTGCGGGCGTTCCGCGCCGGATCGCCCTGCGACAGGTAGAGGTTGTCGTACTGGGCGATCGCCGCCAGATACTTCGTCCCGTTCTTGAAGGGTGCGTACGTCCGATTTTCTCCGTGGTGGGGAACGAGCAGCACGTGCGCCTTCACCTTCTCCGGATGGTTCTTGAGGAGATAGTCCATCCCCAGCTTGTGGATGTCTCCGGTCAACAGGAACACCACCTTGCCGTGCTGGATGCGCACCACCATGCTGTTCTCGTTCGTGAAGTTGTCGTCGGTGTCGTAGCCGTTCGCATCCGCGCACTCCGCGCGGGTGAACCCATTCGCCGTCGGTAGCAGCACCTCGACGGTCAGCTTCGAATCCAGGTCCATCTTCATCCCCTCCTTGACCACCGTCCGGGGCATCCCCATCGACGCCGCCAGATCCACCACCGTCCTCTTGTACCCGGGCCAGTACGTGACGTCGGTCTGCCCCCCGTCCCACAGCCCGAGCACCTTGAACTCGCGAAACAGCCCCTCTGTCGGACTGATGTTCACCCCGCCGAAGTGGTCCGCGTGCGGATGGCTGATGATGAAGCCATCCAGCGTGGTGATGCGGTTCGCCGTCAGCCAGGCGCGGATGCGCGGGTAGGTCGAGTCACCGCCGGCCTCGTACTGGTAGAGCTTGCCGGTCGGGGTCCTGATGAAGGTGCCGTCGTGAGCCTTGAGAAACGTGACGGTCAGGTTCCCGATGCTGCCGGCAGGGAGGGCGTCGGCGGCGCTGCCGCTGTCGCGTGGAGAGGTGGCCTCGCCCGCGGCTCGATCGGCCGTCGGAACGATGTCCCGCGCCACTGCGGTGTCCGTGCTGCCGCCGTCCGCCTGGGCCTCTTCCGGCGGATCACCCCCACCGTCTACCTTTCCACCTTGGCACGCCGAGGCGGCCAGACAGAACGCCGTCACGGCAGTCCGATTCATCGTGCTCGAGGTCGATTGCAGAGACGAGGCCAAGCCCAGACCCCAATGAAAACGTTCCCGTACAAGCTCTTCACATGGTGGCGAGCCGGGTCCGAGGTTACGGTCGGGTGTCACCAGTTACGGTCGGGGGCGGGTAACCTCGTCCCGCCAGCGCCTCAGCCGATCGGCCAGCCGGTCGGCGTCCTGGGGGCGGATGGCGGCCAGATCGTGCTGCTCGCCGGGATCGATGCTCAGGTCGTACAACTCGCGCGTGCCCGTGTCGAACAGCTCGACCAGCTTGAGCGTTCCGTCGCGGATTGCGCCCGAGGAGCGGCCGCCCAGGAAGTGGGGCGCAAGCAGCGGGTAGTGCCAGTACAGCGGCCGTGGCGGCAAGTGGCCACCAGTCAGAAGTGGCATCAGGCTCGTGCCGTCCCTCTCGATGCGGCCACGCACGCCCGCGACCTCGACGAAGGTCGCGAACAGGTCATGGGTGACGACCGACTCGGCGGAGGTCCGACCTGGCGCCACCACGCCCGGCCATCGAACGATGAGCGGCACGCGAATGCCTCCTTCGTAAAGATGCGACTTGCCCGCGCGCAGAGGCGGATTTGCGGCCACGCGCGCCTCGCCTCCGTTGTCGGACGTGAAGACGAAGAGGGTCCGGCGATCGAGGCCCAGCTCCTCCAGGGTCGAGCGGATGAGCCCGACACCCTCGTCGATGGAAGCGACCATGGCGGCGAGCTCAGGATTCTTTCCGGGCTCGCCTGCGCCGGGCTTGCCACGAAAACGCGCGACCAGCGACGGCTTGCCCGCGAGCTTGGTGTGAGGCGCGTAGTGGGAGAGCAGCAGGAAGAAGGGCCGTCCGTGGTGTCGGCGGATGAATCCGGCGGCCTCCTGGCTGAGCCTGTCCGTCAGGTACTCGTCGGACGCGCGCGCTTCGACGCCGGGCAGGTGAGCATAGGGATGGAAGTAGTCGCCGCCGCCGATCCCGCTCCGCTCGCTGAGGATGACTTCGTTCCAGGCGAACCGCTCGGGCCCGCCGGCTCGGTTCTTGTAGTCCCCCGCGAGGTGCCATTTGCCCACGAGCCCGGTCGTGTATCCGGTCCGCCCGAGCAGGCCGGCGAGCATCGGCGTCGACGGATCGAGATGGCGAGGATCGTCGGGCCGCAGGTAGTCGGTGATCCCCAGGCGCGCCGGATGACGTCCCGTCAGCAACGCCGCCCGCGTCGGCGAGCAAACCGGGGCGGCAGCGTAGGCCTGCTCGAACAGCACACCTTCACGGGCCAGCCGATCGAGCTGGGGCGTCTCGCTGAAACGGTTGCCGTACGCGCCGAGCTCGTGCCAGCCGAGGTCGTCGGCCAGGACGACGACGATGTTGGGAGGCGCCCTCCCTGGCCCGGTCGCGGGGACGCACGACGACAGCGATCCGGCGAGGAGAACCGAGACGACGGAGACGAGGGTGCGAGCGATCATCGACTCGAGGCCAAGCAGAACGCGTGCCAGCTGGCTGCATCTGATCACGGCACCCCGCGGCGCTGGTAGCGACGGCGGTAGCGAAGCGGGGTCAAGCCCCGGCGGTCGTCCCGGGCCTATTTTTCGCGCAGGTGCGGCGGCGAGAAGTCAGGCTCAGGAACGCCGCGTTGCATGCCACGAACCGGCCGCGCCTGTCCTTCACGAAGTAGTAGACGTCGGCCAGGCCGTCCAGGGCATCGAAGGCGGCGTTCGTCCAGGCCCGGGCCATAGGCAACAGACGGATGACGTTTTATCCAAAAAAAATGTCCACCCTGTCCAAGACCCTGGACCTCGCGCCCGGTACTTTCGTTCCATGGTCCTGCCGATCTGCGCATGGCTGCTGGTGGCAGCCACTCCCAATCCGAAGTGGCACAAGGTCGACGTCAACCCGACCGCCCCCTTCGAAGCCGCCGGCGCGGCGGATCTCGACGGCGACGGGCGCGTCGATCTTCTTCAGCGGTGACTCCTGGTACCAGGCTCCGCGCTGGATGCGGCACAAGGTGCGCGACGTCCCCCTCACCAAGAACCCCCACTACCATGAGGACTTCGCCAACCTGCCCCTGGACGTCAACGGCGACGGCCGGACCGACTTCGTCAGTTGCGCCTACGGCGCCCGCTTCGTCAGCTGAACACGCTCTTCCGGTTGCTCAGCGAATTCCGATGGTTTGAGTGGAGCGGGATATCGGGTTCGAACCGACGACATTCCGAACCCTCATTGGCCGCTCTGACCGAGTCACCGCGTTCCAGCGATGGCCACGCGATCCGCTATGTGAGGAACGGCAACGGCGCGTTTGCGCTCTCCGCGACACCAGGAACCCAGGTTTTGCTGAACTTGGCGTTGGGGTAGTGTTGGGCGTACCCGAACATTCCCTCCTGGGCGTACTCCTCCGGCTTGACACCCATTGCCTGCAGCGCGGTACCGAGCCACCGGTTGTAGGTCAGTCCGCTGTGAATGGGCTGGCCGCCATAGCGCGTCTGCGAGGCGGCGCCGGCGATGAGCAAGGCGCGCGGGTTCTGGTTCTGGTAGTCGCAGAACCGGCCAGTCTTCAGCGCCCCGGCGGCGCCTCCCACGGTGACCACCGGCATACTCCAGTTGTCGTGGGTGGCCCAACCGCACTCCTGCGTCCACTGCACCAGGGTGTTGTCCAGGTAGGTGACGCCCGCGGCCTCCTCCACGTCCAGCTTGCGCGCCAGTTCGAGCACGACGGATTGGAACACCCGCTGTACCGCCGCGGCCAGCGCCTGCTGCTTGACCGGTATGTGCCACTGGTGGGCGTAGTCCTGGTGCCAGTCGCCCGCCGCCTCCGAGAAGGTGTCGGTGATACCGATCAGGGCGACGCGGGTGACGCCGCAGGCGAACGCCATCGCCACCACCTCGGTGATCGCCGCGTACTGCTTGACCATCAAGTCGGGCCGGGCGCGGGTGGACTGGGTGCCGACGCCGTCGTTGGGCAAGGTGGGGGTGACAGAACAGCTCGAGCTGCTGCGCGCCCTCAGCTTGCGCTCGAGATCGGCGAGGCGTTCGATGTGATCGTCCAGCCGTTGACGGTCGCCCGAGGAGAGCCGCGAGTTCGAGTTGCGCAGGCTGCGGTAGCGTTCGAGCACGCGGTCGACGATCGGCGTGGTGCCGAGCGGCGCCAGCGCCGAGGGGGGCGGGAACACCTGCTCGAAGAGGGTCTTGGCCGAGTACACGGGGCGGGTGGCCTGGACGCCGCCGGTGCGCTTGCTCGGTACCGAGAAGTTGTAGGAGAGGCCGTACTTGCCGGCGTGGTAGAGGACGCGCTCGCGGATACCGTCGAGGGTCGGGTAGAAGCTGGATGAATACGCCATCACCTGGTCGATGGTCGGCAGGTTCCGCAGGGTCTGGGATTCGCCGCCGCTGGCGCTGTAGTTGCCGAGGTGCGCGCCCGACTGGTGGGCCATGTACATCGGGATGTCCAGACCGCGCAGCACGTTCATGCGCGAGGCTATCCTCGGAGTCAGAAGCGTGGCCGGCGCGCGCAGCACCGGCGAGAGAACGGCGTCGTTCCCCTCGAAGGTCGCCTTGAGCGCGCCCCAGCGGGCGGTGAAGCCGGGCAGGATCTCCTGGCTGTTCGTCAGCGCTGCCGACGACGGGAACATGTTCGGCCAGGAGATGCCTCCGTGTTCGGTGGTGATGGCCACGAAGCGCGGCACACGGGCAAAGGCGACGTTGGCCGCGTACGCCTTGACCGGCACCAGCGACGGAAGGAAGGGCAGCCCGACGGCGACACCACCGGCGCCGCGGAGCATTTGACGACGGTTGATGGTCACGGTCTTCATCGCGTCACCTCCTGCTCTCCGAGCCATCGCTGGCGGAACTCCGGCGCCAGAGCCGTCTCCCGCAGGAGATCGGCCAGCGTCCCGTCGCGAACGACGCGCGCCAGCCTGTCCAGCGCCGGCCCGTCGTTCCTCGACGACTCCGGGCGGCCGTAGGTGTAGCGGAAGTACTGGCGGGCAAGGCAGGCAGCGACCTTCTGGCTGCGCAGCAATTGCTGCATCAGCTCGCTTGCGTTGTTCACGGGGGTCGTGTCGCCGGGGTTTACCTGGGGCACGGCGCGCGTGTTCACCGGGAGGCTGGTCTGCAGCTTGCCGTTGGCGAAGAGGCGCTCCTGGCTGATGTTGCGCCCCAGGGCGTCGTAGCTCTCCGTCGGGAAGCCGAGGTGATTGATCAGATTGGCGTGGCAGACAGCGCAGCTCGTCCCCTTGGCCTCGGTCAGGGTCTCCACGATCTGACGGGTGGTGAGCTTGTCCGCATCGAACTTCGAGGTGTCCATGTCCGCGTCGGCGGGCGGCGGCGGGAGCTGATCGCAAAGCACCGCCTCGCGCAGGAACACCCCCTTCATGATTGGCCGGCTGCGCAGGCTTCCCGTCGCCAGGAAGGCGCCGCGGGTGAAGAGGCCGGGACGCGTGCCAGCCGGGACCGACGGCGGCTCGGCGCCGGGCTGCCAGACGGGAGCACCATAGATGTGCGCCAGGTCGGGGTTGGTGGCGAACGAGAGTTCGCTGGTCAGCAGCTCCTTGAGGCCCCCCGGACGGGTGAAGCTGAAGTACTCGGTCATCGCCAGGACGTCGTCGATCATCGCCCCGCGCACCGCCGACAGACCCATCTTGAGATCGCCGATGAAAGCGCGGAAGGTGGCCGCTTCGCGCACGCCGTCGTTGTTCAGGGCGTTCAGATCGGGCAGCTCGTCGAGCCGCAGCCAGTCCCGGTAAAACTCCCGCGTTGCGATGCGGGCCCGAGGATCGCGCAGTAGGCGGTCGAGCTGCTGTCGGTAGCCTTCGGGAGTCAGCACGGCGCCGCTGCGGGCTGCCTCGAACAGCGCCTCGTCAGGCATGGTGTTCCACAGCTGGTACGACAAGCGCGAGGCCAGCTCGTAGGCGGACAGGGTGAAGGCGTCCTTGCGTCCCGCGATTGGCGCCTCGCCCAGCTCCAGCTGGTACAGGTGCTCGGGGGCGGTCAGGAAGCCCATCAGCAGCGTGGCCAGACGCGAGCTGCTCATCGCCGTGACGTCGCCGATGAGGCCGCGGAAGTAGGCGACGTCTTCGGCCGTGACCCCGCGCCGCAGGGCCCGCTCGCCGAAGCGCTTGATGAAGGTCGTCAGGCACTCGAGGTCGTTGGTGGTGTCCTTGTCGTTGGCGCACTTGCCGACCACCAAGTCCATCCGCCCGGCCATCTGCGCCGCCGCCACCACCGCCACGCCGTAGGTCCCCTCGACGAACTCCTGCGTGACGTCCTGGTCCAGGCGCGTGAAGCCGCCTCGTGGCTCGGGCAGCAGCGGCGTGCGCAGGTCGCCGGGCAGGTTGGCCAGCGGCGCCTTCAAGTGATACATGGCCGACGTGATAGGCCCCGGCGACGCCTGCAGCGACCAGGTCACCAGTTCCTTGATGGTGTTCTCGTACTGGACGCGGCCGAGGCGCTTCCAGGCGGTCGGGCCGCTGCGGGTCTCGGCCGGCGATGGCGGCAGCGGCGGGACCGGCTTGGGGTCGAGCTTCATGCCTGTGTCGATCGGCATCAGCGGATCGTGCTCGTCGATGACGTTCCCCTCCTCGCCGCCCCCCTCGATCTGACCCATGCAACCGGAGACAAGGGCCAAGCAAACCACGGTTCGAAGCATCGCGACCTCCTGCGATCGCCCACGTTACGTGCCCGGGTGGTATCCGTCAGGAGCCTGGTTGCCTACGCCAGTATGGGTAAAAAGGCCTACTCCAGCTCGATGATGCCGCGCTGCAAGGCCAGGGTGACCGCCTGGGTGCGGTCGGATGCGGAGAGCTTGGTCAGGATGCTGTTCACGTGGTTCTTCACCGTGCTCTCGGAGATGGCCAGGGTCTGGGCGATCTCCTTGTTGCTCTCGCCGTGGGCGATGCGTCCGAGCACCTCGATCTCCCGCTCGCTCAGCGGCGAATAGGCGACCCGCTCGGCCAGACGCGCGTTCACCTCGGGCGCCAGTGGTGCGCGCCCCTGATGGGCCCGGCGGATCGCCTCCAGCAGGTCGGCGCTCGGTTGGGTCTTCAGCACATAGCCGACCGCCCCGCCCTTCAGCGCGCGGAAGATGGTCTCGTCCCCCACCTGGCTCGAGAGCATCAACACGCGCAGGCGGGGGAACCGCTCGAGCAGGGCGGTCAGCGTCTCGAGACCGTCCATGCCCGCCATGCGCACATCCAGGAGCACCAGGTCGGGCTTCACCTGGTCGCACAGGAGCAACGCCTCGGCGCCGCTGCCGACAGAGGCGACCACCTGCATGTCCCTCTGGCCGCCGATCACTGCCGCCAGGCCCTCGCGCACCACCGCATGGTCGTCGACGATCATCACCCGCAGGTTCACCGCGGCACCGTCAGCGTCAGGCGGGCGCCGGCGCCGGGCCGGCTCGTGACCTCCAGTGTGCCGCCGAGCTGGGACGCCCTCTCACGCATGCCGAGAATCCCATAATGGCCGCCGCCGGCCGAAGAGGGAAGAACGGCGGGATCGAAGCCGCGCCCGTCGTCCTCGATAGTCACCCGCACGGCGCCGGCGGTGAAATCGAGGTGCAGGTCGAGCCGGCTGGCGGCGGCGTGCTTCACGATGTTGACAATCGCCTCGCCCACGATGCGAACGATCGCCTGCTCCTTCTCGGTCGGCAGGCGGTACGGCTCACCGGTGGTCCGCTGGCGGACGTCGACCTTCGTCCCCCGCAGCGACTGGCCGGCCATCACCGAGACCGCCGTCGGCAGGTCGGCGGCTCCGAAGATCCCCGTGCGCAGCGCAAAGACCGAGCTGCGCGAGTCAGCGATGCCCCTCTCGACCAGCTGCACCGCGCGGGTCAGATGAGGCCGCGCCGTCTCCGGCGCCTCCAGTTGAGTGGCCGCGGCCTCGAGCTGCAGCTTGATCCCTACGAAGCTCTGTTCGAGGGTGTCGTGCAAGTCGCGGGCGATCCGGTTCCGTTCGTCGACGACGGCCGCGAAGCGCTGCCGCTCCTGCCATAACCGCAGGCGCAACCCCGCGCCCGCGAGCGCAAGCACCGCTAGAAGGCAGGCGATGTAGAAGACACGCGTGCGATGGAACGGCGGCAGGAGGTGCATGGCCAGAACCGCCTGCGTGGCGCCTCCGTCGACGGAGAAGGCCGTCACCTCGAAGCGGTGACGCCCGGGCGGCAGGTTGGTGTAGTACGCGATCTGCCGGTCGCCCGCGGCCACCCAATCCTGATCGAACCCCGCCAGGCGATAGCGGAACTTGATCCGGTGGCGATGGGCCAGCTTGGCGACGGTATAGCGCACCTCCAGGTTGCCACGGCCGACCGGCGCCTCCAGTTCCTGCGTGGCCACCGCCGCGCCGTTCAGCAGTACCTCCTCGATCACGACCGGCGGCACGGCCGCGGCCAGCAGGCGGTCGGGATCGACAATGGTCACCCCCTGCGTCGTCGGCACCCACAGCCGGCCGTCGGACTGGGCGGACCCCGCCGGCTGGAAGCCGAACACGCAGAAGCCGCTGCGCATGCCGTCCGGCGCACCGAACGGAATCGGCTGGACCGTGCGCCGCCTGCCGGCGACCACCTCCAGCAACTCGGCGCGCGAAACCCGCAGCAGTCCCGCGCGCGACGCGATCCAAAGATACCCGTGACGGTCCTCCAGAATCTGACCGATGTGCTCGTAGGTCAGCCCCTGCTTGACGCCCAGTGCTGTGAAGCGCCCATCCTTGTGGTGAGCGAGGCCGCGGTCAAACGTCCCGACCCATAGGTCGCCGTGGGCGTCGGCGTGGAGCGCGGTGATGTCGTCGCTCGGCAAGCCGTCCTTGCGCGTGTAGACCCGGAAAGAACCGCCGCGGCGGGCGCCGAGGCCCGAGCCCGCGGAGGCGAACCAGAGCGTGCCCGACGGATCCTGGGCCATGGCCTGGACGTACCGGGCGCATCCGACCTCCGCCGGCGTGTGCACGGTGACCTGTTCGCCGGCCAGCTCCGTCAGGCCGCCGTGGCGGCTGGCCACCCAGAGATGATCGTCGCGGTCAACGAACAGCGACTGCGTGTCGTCGTCGGACAGTGGCACCTTGGCGAAGGCCTGTCCCGACCAGCGCACCAGCCCGCTGCGGAAGCCACCGAACCACATGGTGCCGTCGCGGCTCTCGGCGATCGAGCGTAGATCGTTGGCCGGATAGTCGCGCGGGGCCCGGTAGTTGACGAACTTGCCGTCGCGCCAGCGGGACAGCCCCTCGCTGGCCGTGATCCAGACGCTGCCGTCGCGCGCGCCGTGCACCGCGAAGGCGACGCGTCCCGCGAGGTTCTCCTGCTTGCCGAGGTTGGCGAAGGCGGGCTCCGCCGTGACCGCCAGGAGGCCGCTGGCCGCGCTGCCGAGCCAGATCGTGCCGTCGCGATCGCTGGCGACGGTCTCGATGTTGAAGTCCTTGAGCTGATCGAGGAGGTGCGGCTTGGCCACCGCGTCCGGATCATCCAGGTCCAATCGGTAGAGCCATGTCCAGGTCCCGATCCACAACGCACCCCGGCCGTCGACGTGCAGCGAGCGCGCACCGAACTGCTTTCCGTCCACCAGGTGCTTCGGATCGATGGGGCGGATGCCATGCCCGTCATCGAAGAAGAGTCCCTCGAGACTGGCAATCCAGACCCGGCCGCGCCCGTCACGGGCGAAGTCCCGGACCTGGCCGATTCGATCCAGCGTCTCGTAGCCCCCGCCGCCAATGCGATCGACGCCGGCGGCGGTACCGACCCAGACCCGGGCCCCGTCAGCGAAGAGGGTGATCACTTCGCCAGGCGTGACCTTCGTCAACTGCCTGCCGTCCCAGCGGTGTATCCCCTCCGACGAGCCGATCCAGAGCTGGCCCGCGCCGTCGAGGGCGATGGCCTGGATGACATCGCTCAGGCCTGGCGGCTTGAAGGCCTCGAGAGTCCCGCCGCGGACCCGGAACAGCCCCTGTGCCAGCGTCGCGACCCAGAGCGTGCCGTCGCCGGCAAGCGCCAGGCTGGTGACGCGGCCGCTGATGCCATCCATCCGCGTGAAGCGGGCGCCATCGAAGCGGAACAGTCCGGCGGTCGTGCCGAGCCACAGGAACCCGTCGGGCGCCTGCACAATGGCGTACACCCCGTCGGCCGGGCGGTGAATCGCCACCATCTCCGCGGGCGGCAGCGCCGCCATCGCCGCCGAGGACGACGCGAGCGATACCAGGGCGGCCAGAGCAGCGCGCATCGGAAGCAGGCGGATGCCAGCATCGTCGAGCATAGACCGCCAAGCGCCAGGGATCTGGATGGCCTGATCAGGCCCGCTGGTCTTGCTCACGGAGAGTCCGGGGCTGCGGGTGGCTGGCTTGGGCGCATGAGCCGGTGCCGCTGCGCCCAGCGCACACGCACGGCTCTTTCCCAGTTCCCGCGAGAACGACTCCACGGCAGACTTGTCGAGCAGGATGACGCCGCTCTTCTGAGGCGTGAGGATCTGGGAGGGTTGGAAACGCACGGCTGGAGACGTCGGCCGGGGAGGTTGGCTGCGCTGTCCATCATCTCGCGGCGTCACCCGCGACGTCACCCCAGCTGCGCCGAGGAGCACCGACGTTGGGCGGCTCGCCGGAACCGTTGTCGCATCGGGCACTTACGAGAGCGGAATATCGGGTTCGAACCGACGACACAGGCGGTAGCAGCGGGTTGCAACCAAGTGAAAATATTGATCCGATGTGCGACGGTGGATCACAGAACCCACAGCATTCAGCTACTTTTAGCAAAAATTTTGCTGCTGTGGTGCTGCTGGGAAACGAAGCCGACGAGAAGCGCCTGCTTTCGGTCCGCGCGGTCGCGACGATGCTCGGGCTGTGCACTGCCACGGTGTACGGGCTGTGTGCGGACGGAACGCTGCCGCACGTTCGGGTGCTAAACGTCATACGGTTCCGGCGATTTCACACTGTCACTCGGCAGGACCGCGGGACGGCCCACCAGGTTGCGGTGGCGCTGACCGCAGCGACGAAGTACACGGGACCCAAGCGGTAAGCCAACGTACTATCCTGTCTTTACTTTCCCTACATGTGCCGGCACCATGGCGCGATGAAGCGGACACTCTTCACCCTGGCGCTGATCACCCTGGCCTCGAGCTGCGAGGGCGACCGCGCGCTCCTGGTCGACGAAGGCCTCACCACGATCGATCCGGCAGCGGTGAAAGAGGACAAGGACAAGGACGAGAAGGGCCCGCACGGAAAGATTCGCTGCTCCACCCGGCACGTCGATGACTTCGAGATGGCGAAGGTCGACAACGAGATCCAGGCGCGCAGGCCGGGCGGCGGCGGCGGTAGCGGCGGCAGCGGAGGAGTGGTCACCGGCGGGATCGTCCCCGTCTACTTCCACGTGGTGAATCAGGGCAGCGGCGCCGACAACGGCGACGTCACGGACCAGATGATCATCGACCAGGTCGCGGTGCTCAACACCGCCTACGCCACCACCGGCTGGCAGTTCCAGTTGGTGGCAATCGACCGCACCACGAACGCCACCTGGTACAACGGCTGCTACGGCGGCAGCGTCGAGGCCGCCATGAAATCAGCGCTTCGCCAGGGCACCGCCGACGACCTCAACATCTACAGCTGCAACCCGGGCAACGGTCTGCTCGGCTGGGCCACGTTCCCGAACTCCTACGGCAGCCAGCCGAAGGCGGACGGCGTGGTGGTGCTCCATGCGAGCCTGCCGGGCGGCTCCGCCGTTCCCTACAACCTGGGCGACACGGGGACGCACGAGGTCGGGCACTGGATGGGCCTGTACCACACGTTCCAGGGCGGCTGCAGCAAGTCGGGCGACCTCGTCAGCGACACGCCCGCCGAGCGGATGGCCGCCTACGAGTGCCTTCCGCGCGACACCTGCAGTGGAAGCGGCCTCGATCCGATCCAGAACTTCATGGACTACACGGACGACGCCTGCATGGACCGGTTCTCGACCGGTCAGGACGCGCGCATGGACGCCGCCTTCAGCACCTACCGTCTCGGCAAGTAGCGCCGCCCCTATTGCACGGCCGACATCGTCGGGCGACGTGGCCTCGCCTTGCCGGTGAGCCGCGGGTTCTCGAAGAGATAGAGGCCCGACTTGCCCGGGCACACCAGGTCGATGTCGCCATCGGCGTCCATGTCGACCGCCGCGATGTCGAGGCCGGTCCCGGCCGTGCCTCGGGGGAAATCCTTCAAGGCCCAGCGTAGCTGCGGATCCTGGGGGGCCTCGAGCGCTGCCTTTCCCTGATAGAGGACCTGCTTGTTCCATCGCGAGCGCTTCCGATCGAACCGGTAGGCGTAGATGCCCGGAGCGTCGGTGGCCCCGGTCTCGCCCTCGTGGGCATAGATCCGCTTTCCCGTCACCAGCACGGGGATCCCACGGCCGTCGAGATCGGCCCACAGCAAGGTGTGCGGCTGCGAGAAGCTGGTGTCGATCTCCAGCTTTTTCCAGGCTCGACCAGCGTCGGTCTTCTTCTGCTGCAACCAGTTGAGCCCGACGTCGTGCCCCATTCCCCAGATCAGGTCGGCCAGGCCGTCACCGTCGACGTCGCGCACCAGGATGGGGACACTGGCCTTGCCGAGGTCGAACTCCGCGTGGAACGTCCATGGACCGTCGGCCGCGGCCGGCTGCTGGTACCAGCCCTTGGGGCCGACCAGATCCTGCCGGCCGTCGCCGTCGACGTCACCGACGCCAAGGCCGTGGCCGCCCCCGTTCTCGCTAACCAGGTGCTTCTTCCATTTCACCTCGGGCTTTCGTGCGACCAGCTCGTACCAGACGACGACGTTGTTGGTGTTGGGCACGATGTCCGGCTTGCCATCGCCGTTGACGTCGACCACGCGGCAGGTCTCGCTGGCCCCAGGGCGGTCGATCTCGTGCTCGATCCACGTCTTCTTCGCGTCGCCGGGGTTCTCCACCCACCCGACGTACTTGCCGAAGTAGTTGCAGGTGACCAGATCCGGCTTTCCGTCGGCGTTGACGTCCAGCGGGATGTTGGCGAAGTCGTCGCGGTAGTGCGGGTTCGCCCCCACGGCCACCTCGCGCACCTTGTGTGGCGCCCATTGCGGCGCTTCGTACCATTGTTCTCCGCTGAACACGTCGGTGTCCCCATCGCCGTCGAAGTCAGCCGCGCCCACCGCCTCGAAGGGTGAGGTCGGGTTCAGATCGACCTTCTTCCACGGTTTGCGCGTATCGACGCTGGCGGAGACGGGCGGCGGCCAGTCCGGAGCGAGCGGCACGGGCTGAGACCAGGTGTCGGTTCCATCGTAGACAGCGGTGATCAGGTGCGTGATCCGCCCCTTGTCGATGATCAGCTGCGGACGCTCGCGCCTGACCGCGTGCATGACCTCGCCGTTGTCGAACTCGATGTCGTGATCGTAGCCAATCACCGGTTCGAACCGGCGCCATCGATCGACACCATTGTCCGACACCAGGAGCGCGCCCCAGCGTGGATGGCCGGTGATGCCTCCGACGTTGTCCTCGCTCAGCAGGAAGGTCCGGCCACCCTTGGTGAAGAAATAGAAGTCCTCGATCCGGCTCTCCGGCCAGACGTTGTCGTTGACGACCTCGTAGGGCCCTGCGTACGACCGGGCAGTGGCCAGGAACGTGCGCAGGCTGGAATCGCGGTACAGCAACTGGACGGAACCATCCGACTTCACCAGCAGCGCCGGGTTGTTCGACTCGGTGGGAATGGCGGGCTGCTCGGAGCGCGTCCATGGGCCGGTGATGGCCGGCGCGGTGGCGTAGCCCACCCTTCGCAACAACGAGGCCGGGGCGTTCGGCGGGGTCTTCGAGTTCAGGCGCTTCGTCTGGAAATCGGACCCGATGTAGAAGAGGACGTAGGTGCCGCCGACCCGGTGGATGGTCGGGTTGTGCGCCATGTTCGAGTCCCAGAACCGCGGATCACGCTCTCCGACCACCACTTCCTTGAACTGGTAGGGACCAAGAGGATTCCTGGAGACGGCGCGGACGATCTCCGAATGCTCGAAGTAGCCGTCGGGGAACTTCGTCTCCTTGGGCCAGCGCGCGGCGAACAGATGGTATTCGTTGCCCACCTTGATCGCCGAGCCGCACCACACGAAGTAGCCCTCCATCCGGAAACCGCTCTTGGCGGGGACGGGCAGGGTGCCGTGAGGTGAATGAGCCAGCAGGAGAATGAGGGGCGCAAGAAGGGCTGTCATAGATACCAGATTGGCTCTACCAGTTATTGCATCTACCTTCAATCTATAAGTTCATCTTCCGATCTTGACTATATCGATTGCTTATTGGTAGTACCAGTTTGGACATGCCAAAGGCTGGTTGGCTCGTCATCCCGGTCGCGCTGGGAAGTTGCGTGGCGGGCGTCGTGGGCGACCCGGCAAGCGGCCCCGGTGGCAGTGACGAGCCCAGCGGGGGCATGAGCCTTGGCCGAGACGCCGGCGCCGGCGCCGGCGCCCTGCCGACCAGCGCCGCGCCCGTGGTGCTCACCGAGATCATGTATCACCCGGTCGACGAGGACGACGACCAGGAGTTCGGCGAGTTCATCGAGCTGTACAACCGCGCCGATGCGGCGGTGGCGCTCGGCGGCTGGACCCTCAAGAGCGCCAAGGGAATGAGCTTCACCTTCGCGGCTGGCACCACGCTGCCGCCGAAGCAGTACGGCGTCGTGGCCCGCAACCGGAAGACGCTGGCAGCGGTCTGGCGCCTGCCCGAGGCGAGCCTGCTCGGCGACTACACGGGGTTGCTGGACAACGGCGGCGACACGGTGATGTTGCTCGATCCCGCTGGCGACATCGTCGACGCGGTCAAGTACGACGACGAGTTCCCCTGGCCGACGACGGCCGACGCCTTCGGAGTCGGCGACGAATTCCTTCCTCCCGAGCAGCTTCCGCTGTCGCGCCACCGCTACAAAGGCCGATCGCTGGAGAGGATCGCCATCGAGGGCCCGTCGGGCTACGCGGCCAACTGGGAAGCGTCTCCGATCGATGGGTGCACGCCGGGCAAGGCGAACGCCTCGGCCGGCACCATGCTCCCCGTGGCCGAGAAGGTGGCCGCCAGCCCCGACGGTGCCGTGGGCCCGATCATCCGGAGCAACCAGAAGGTGGCAATCAGCGCGCGCTTCTCCGACGTGGCGCCGGTGAGCAACGTCGAGGTGGAGTACTTCGTCGACGACGTCAGCCGCACGGGCAGCATCCCGACGAAGGCGGCGGCGATGACGATGCTCGCCGACGGCAGCTACAAGGCGGTGCTGCCGGATCAGCTGAAGGACAGCGATGTCGTTCGCTACCGGCTCAAGGCGAGCCGAGGCGGTAAGGCCGGGGTCATCGCCCCGCGCGCCACCGACGCCTTCACCTGGTTCGGCGCCTTCATCTCGCCGCGCGTGTTCGTGAAACCCGGCGTCGAGACCAAGGAGCGCGTCTACCACCTGTTCATCCGGCCTTCCGACTGGACGAAGCTCGAGGAGTGGGTCGTCGTGGGGCGCACCAACCCGGTCGGAAGCTGCACCGTCAATGCCGACTGGGACACCACGGTTCCTGCCACCTTCGTCCACGAGGGCAAGGTCCACGACGTCCGCGTGCGGTACACGGGCAGCCGCTACAACCGCGCCACCGGCCAGGCCATCGCCGCCTGGCCGTTCCCCGGACCGACGGTGCCGACGGGGAAGACCATGCGTGCCCTGTCCTGGAACATCAAGTTCCCCAGCTACAACAAGTTCGAGGGGGGGAAGAAGATCTCCCTCAACAAGCAGAAGCAGGGCTGCCCCGGCACGGTCAGCTCGGTGGAGAGCCGGCTGCTGCAGAGCGCCGGCATCCCCAGCTACAACATCCGCTACGCGCGGCTGCACATCAACGGTGGCTACTACCACTACGCCGCGCAGCCGGAGGACGTCGACGACACGATCATCAAGCGCGCCTACCCGACCGAGGCGGTGGGCGATCTGTTCAAGACCGACGGTACGTACGGCGTCGATGGCGAGGGCCCCTGGGGCAAGAGCGACTTCGCGCCGCTCGCCGTGAACAGCATGTGCCCCACGGCCTTCACCCTCCAGCAGCGCTACGTCACCACCTACGAACGCAAGACCTACGATCACCGCTCCCACGACGAGCTGGTGAAGTTGATCGACGACCTGGCCGCCGCACGAGCCAGGGGTGGGTCGGCGGTGGTGGACTACTTCAACAAGTACTGGGACGTCGATGCGCTGGCCGCCATCTACGCCATCCGTAACTGGGCCGGCGCCTGGGACGACAGCTTCCACAACTGGTTCCCTTACCGGCACCCCGGCGGCAAGTGGGTGACCATCCCGCAGGACTTCGAGTGGGACTTCGGCCTGGGCAGGGCGGCCAACCCCACCAACACCACGCCCTGGGACGCGAACGAAACGCTGTACCTCGGGTGGAACAGCCCCGACGTCGCCATCAGCAAGCAGTGCGAGTTGCCCCCGAACGCGATGGGCGTCTATCCCCGCTGCAACAGCAACGGGTTCTTCGCCCTGAAGGACGCCTTCATCGGCGCCTTCAAGGCGAAGTTCGACGACAAGATGCGCGAACTGGTGCGCAAGGGAATCCTCTCGGCCGCCGGGGTGATCAAGGTGATCGACGAGGAAGCGCCGAAGTTCGGCCTCGAGGACTGGCTGTCCGCACCCGCCGTCCCGGCGTGTGACGTGCCCGCCCGCCAGCAGGACATGCGCGTCTGGGCCACGGCCCGACACGCCACCGTCGTGGCCCGTTTGAAGCCGTAGGAGGTGAACGCGATGTCGAAGAACGCACGCCGATTGGGACTCGCCTGTACTCTGACGCTGGCCTGCACCGGGCTCATCGACGGAGACAGCGACGACACGCCTTTGGGATCCATTCCTGACAAGGAACTGCCGCCTGACCGGCAGAGCAGCGAGGTGTGCAAGGCGATCGACCCCGGCCCCACCTACGTCCGGCGGTTGACCAGGTACGAGTACAACAACGTCATCGCGGCGCTCACCGGTGACAAGAGCTCGCCGGCCAAGGAATTCCCCACGGAGACGCTGGTCGAGGGCTGGGACAACAACGGTCAGGGACAGACCGTCTCGCCGGTGCTGCTGGAGCAGTACCTGGAGGTGGCCGAGCGCGAGGCGCAGACGCTGGTCGACACCAACCTCGCCGGCGTGCTGGGGGGCTGCGATCCGGCCACCAAGGGTGAGCCCGCCTGCCTCACGGCTTTCTACGACACCTTCGGCCGCAAGGCCTTCCGCCGGCCGCTGGGTACCGACGAGGTGGCGCTCTTGCGAGGTGTGTTCGATACCGGCAAGGCGACCGGCGGCGCGTCCGGGTTCAAGAACGGCATCCGCCTGCTGATCACCGAGATGCTGCTGGCCCCGCCGTTCCTGTATCGGATCGAGTTCGGAGCCCCGGCGAAGTCCGGCCAGAACGTGGTGCGCCTGGACCACTACGAGATGGCCTCGCGGTTGTCGTTCCTGATCTGGAGCTCGATGCCGGACGAGGCGCTCTTCCAGGCGGCGCGGGACGGCAAGCTCGGCACGACGGCGGAGGTCACCGCCCAGGCGACCCGCATGATCGGCGACGCCCGCGCGCGATCATCGACACGCCACTTCTACCAGCAGTGGCTGGTCCTCGATCGCCTCGACGGGCTCAAGAAGGACGCCCTATTCCGGACCTGGACACCGACCATCGCCAGCGCCATGAGGGCGGAGACGTTGCGCTTCACCGACGAGGTGACCTGGAACGACTCCAGCGGAGACATCGGCGCCCTGCTCACCGCGTCCTATTCATTCATGACCAGGACGCTGGCGACGTTCTACGGCGGCGTCACCGCTCCCCTCGACGACGCCACCTTCGCACGTGTCGAACTGAACGCTGCCCAGCGAGGCGGTGTGCTCACCCAGGGCGCGCTCATGGCAGGCCTGGCCCACGAGAACCAGACCTCGCCCGTCCTGCGCGGCAAATTCGTGCGCGAGCAGCTTCTGTGCACGCACCCACCGGATCCGCCCGATGACGTCCAGATCGTGTTGCCAGCGCTCGACCCGTCCAAGACGACACGCCAGCGATTCGACGTGCACACCAACCTCCCTTGCGCTCGGGCCTGCCACACGCTGATGGATCCGATCGGCCTCGGGTTCGAGAACTTCGACGCCGTCGGCAAGTACCGCTCGTCGGAGGGCGGCCAGAGGGTCAACGCAGCGGGCGAGATCGTGGGCGTGCAATCCTTGGCTGACGGCACGTTCAATGGGCCGATTGATCTCGGGCGAAAGCTCGCCTCGGCGGACGAGGTGCGCACCTGTGTCGGCATGAAGTGGTTCCAGTACAGCCTCGGCCGCACCCAGGACACCAGCAGCGACGCCTGCTCGCTGGACGTGGTCCGGCGCCGGTTCTCCTCGGGAAACTACAAGCTCAAGGATCTGCTGATGGCGACGACCCAGACGGATGCGTTCCTGTTCCGTCGGGTGATCTCGCCAGGAGGTGCCCAATGAAGACCATGGATCGCCGGACGGTTCTGCGAGGCGTGGCGGGTGTGTCGATCGCCTTGCCGTGGCTGGAGGCAATGGGTGTGCGCCCGGCTCGGGCGGCCAGTCCTTTCCCTAAGCGGTTCATCGCCTTCTTCACCCCGAACGGCAACATGCGTGAGACGTTCACGCCATCGGGAACGGATCCCTCCGGGTCGCGCATCCTGATGCCGCTCGCTCCCTACAAGGACTACGTCACCGTCATCGACGGTCTGGACAACGCCGCGGCCCAGTACAAGTCGGGCGACATCCACATCGGTGATGCGCACATGCGCGGCATGGGCACCATGCTCACCTGCTCCGAGCTGCTGCCCGGGCCATCCAAGGGTGGTTGCGAGGCGAGTTGCTCGGGCGCCGGCCTGGCGGGAGGACCGTCCCTCGACCAGTGGATCGTCCAGAAGCTCGAGCTCCGCGCCAAGACCAAGTTCCCGTCGCTGGAGCTGGGGGTGCAGTTGCGGCGCGGCGGCGCCGACGTCTTCGGGTACACCTCCTTCAGCGCCGCCAATACCCCGCTGCCGCCCGACGACAGTCCGTCCCGGGTGTTCACCCGGATCTTCGGCAGCTTCACCGGTGGTGGCGTCGACCCGAGCGCGTTCGAGCGGCTGCGCAGCGAGCGCAAGTCGATCCTCGACACGGCCGTGCGGCACTACCAGTCGATGTCCGTCAAGCTGGGCGCGTCGGACAGGCAGAAGATGGACGCCCACCTGCAGGGCGTCCGCGACCTGGAACTGCGCGTGAACACGCCCGCCGCTGCCAACTCTTCCAAGAGCTGCATCAAGCCGGCCGCGCCGATGGCCAGCACCGACTATCGGACGGTGGCCAAGCAGCAGCTGGACCTGCTGACGATGGCGATCGCCTGCGATCTCACCCGGGTGGCCTCGTTCATGTGGGAGCGGGCCGTCGGCGACACCGTCTTCGGCTGGCTCGGCACCACCCGCGGCCACCACGATCTGTCGCACGACCCGGACAGCAGCGTCGCCACCGTGGAAGTGCTGAACAAGATCAACACCTGGTTCGCGGAACAGCTGGCCTACCTCATGGGCAACCTGAAGGCGATCCCCGAGGGCACCGGCAACATCCTGGACAACACCGCCATCCTCTGGTGCAACGAGCTCTCCCGGGGCAACAACCACAGCAGCTTCGGGATGCAGTACGTCCTCGCAGGCAAGGCAGGCGGGGCCTTGAAGACGAACCGCGTCCTGAAATTCGATTCCAAGGCGCGCGTCTCGCACGGGAACATGCTGGTGTCGATCATGAATGCCATGGACGTGCCGGGAACCACCTTCGGCAACGCAGGCCGCTTCGCCAACGGGCCGCTCGCAGGCCTGTCATGAGCCTGATGTCCCGTCGGCAGGTGGCGAAGCTTCCGATGCTGGCGCTGACTGCGCCGGCGCCGCCGCTGCAGCCGCTCAACCGTTTTGCCCACATGGTGCAGGAGCACTACGTGAGCCACCTGCGTGCGGTCGAGGAGGCGAACGTGCGTCGGCAGATGGCGCTGGCGACGAAGGCAGACGCCGAGGCGTACGTGGCCCACGTCCGTGGCGAGATCCGGCGCCTGTTCGGTCCGCGACCGCCGTCGACGCCGCTCGCTCCGCGCATCACCGGGCGTCTGGAGCGTGATGGCTACGACGTGGAGAAGGTGATCTACGAGAGCCGTCCAGGATTTCTGGTGACCGGCAACCTGTATCTGCCGCGCACCAGGGAGCGCCGGCCGGGCGTGCTGGGCGTGTGCGGCCACAGCGACGCCGGCAAGGCCGCGCCACCGTACCAGTCGTTCGCCCAGGGGCTGGTGCGGCTCGGGTACGTGGTGCTGATCATCGATCCCATCGGCCAGGGCGAGCGCCGCCATTACGAGGGGAATTCAATGGGCGGCGTCGCCGAACACTTGCGCGCCGGCAACCAGCAGTTTCTCGTCGGTGAGTTCTTCGGGGCGTGGCGCGCCTGGGACGGCATCCGCGGCCTCGACTACCTGCTGTCACGGCCCGAGGTGGACCCGCGTCACCTGGGGGTGACCGGCAACTCCGGTGGTGGCACCCTCACCACCTGGATCGCGGCGCTGGACGACCGTCTCACCATGGCGGCGCCGAGCTGCTTCGTCACCACCTTCCGCCGCAATCTCGAGAACGAGTTGCCGGCCGACACCGAGCAGTGCCCGCCGGGGGCTCTGGCCGCTGGCCTCGACCACGCGGACTTCCTCGCCGCCATGGCGCCTCGTCCGGTGATCCTCCTCGGCAAGCAGTCGGACTTCTTCGATCCGCGCGGTACCGCCGAGGCGTTCCGCCGGCTGCGGCGCCTGTACGGTCTGCTCGGCGCCGGGGACCGCATCCAGATGACGCTCTCGCCCGGCACCCACGGCTACGGCGTCGACAGCCGCACGGAGATGTACCGGTGGTTCAACCGCTGGACGAAGGTGTCCGACGCGCAGGAGGAGCCGAAGTTGCAGCTTGAGCCGGAGGCGGCGCTCCGCTGCACCGAGAGCGGGCGGGTGTCGGACCTCGGCTCGCGGTCGGTGTTCGACTTCACCCGCGCGGCTGCCGAGGAGCGGGCGAAGCGATCGTCGCCACTGATTCCCGCGGTGACGGCGGCGCTGAAGCTTCCTGCGCGCGCCGGGGTACCCGATTACCGGGTGTTGCGGCCGCTGTCGAAGCGCAACCACCCGCTGCCCTTCACCACGGTGTGCGCCGTCGAGACCGAGCCTGGCATCCAGGCGTTGCTCCACCGCCTCGGCAACGAGGCGCTGGGCGGCGGCATGCCCGCGCCTGGCCCAGCGGCCGCCATCCTGTATGTCGCCCACCTGTCGAGCGACGCCGAGTTGCGCGAGGAGCCGCTGGTCCGGGAGCTGGTCGCAGCCAACCCCGATGTCCCCTTCTACGCTTGCGACGTGCGCGGCGTCGGCGAATCGCGCCCCGACACCGGAACCCTGGGAAGTTTCCAGGATCCCTACGGCAGTGACTTTTTCTACGCCAGTCACGCGCTGATGCTGGATCGGCCGTACGTCGGGGGCCGGACGCACGACGTACTGGCCGTGCTGGATCTGATGGGGAGCTTCGGGCACCAGCAGGTCCACCTGGTCGGGCGTGGCTGGGGCGCGCTCCCGGCGACCTTCGCGGCGCTGCTCTCGGCGCGGGTGACCCAGGTGACCCTCAAGAACGCGCTCGTCTCTTATCACGCGGTAGCCACCACCGAGCGCTACACGTGGCCGCTTTCGTCCTTTCTTCCCGGCGTGCTCGGACGCTTCGACCTTCCCGATTGTTACAGCGCCCTGGTGCCGAAGAAGCTGCGGCAGATCGAGCCGGCCGGAGCATGAGCATTCGTCTCTTTGCCCTGATGGTGGGCCTGGGTTGCGGCGCCGGCGGCACCATCATGCCACCCGATGAGATTCCCGACCGGGACCTCGACGTTGTCGACGGTGGCGGCGATGCGGCCGCGGCAGGACGCGACGGCGCCGCTGAGCGCGGAGGCACCGATGACGCGACGGCGCGAGACGCCGTTCGGCCAGATGGGGCCCCGCTCGTGGGTCTCCAGTGCGACGCCGCCCGGTTCTGCGATGACTTCGAGTCCTACACGGCCGGTGTGAAGCCGGCCGGCGGCTGGACGGTCAACGGCGCCGTGGTGGTCGACGTGACCAAGGCGTTCAGCGGCAGCAAGGCGATCGTGATCAGGGGCCCGGCGTCCTCCGAGACCACCGGGGTCATCTCTCGCGGCAGAGGCATCCTTCCTTTTGACAGCAACACCATCTATGGCCGGATGATGGTGTGGTTGACCGCCGCGCCCCCGGGTGGCGTGCACTGGGACAGCATCTGGGCGACCGGAAGGATTCCAGACACCACGGTGAGGGCGCAGTACAGGTACGGGGGGGCGCGCGAAAGGATCATCGCCGTGTACGACACCTCGGCCAGACCCAATCCCGACTGCAACCGGAGCTCGCAAACGAAGTTCCCGGTCCAGCGCTGGGCCTGCCTGCAGTGGCAGTTCGACGGCTCGCCCGACGGTCTCGGCGGCACCAGGAACGAGGCGCGGCTGTGGGTCGATGGCAAGCCGCTCAATGACGCGACGGTGGTCCGCACGGGAAACGGGTGTGTCAGCGCTCCCAGGACCACCGAGTGGAAGGCGCCGATCTTCGACACGTTCCAGGTCGGCTGGTTGAATTACCAGGTCTCGTCCGTTCCGATCGAGATGTGGATCGACGACGTGGCGTTCGACGAAAAGCCGGTATCCTGTCCGTGAGACTCGGTCGACGCGCCTTCCTGGTCTGCTCCCTCGCTCACCTCGCGTGCGCCGGCAAGCAGACCGCGTCCGGCGCCAGGTTTTTCGACGACTTCGAGTCCTACACCGTGGGCATGAAACCGGCCGGTGGCTGGACCGTCAAGGGATCGGTGGTGGTCGATTCGACGAGAGCGTTCAGTGGCACGAAGGCGATCCTGATCAGCGGCCCGCCGCCCAAGACCAGAGGCACCATCGCCCGCGGAGACGGCGGCCTGCCCTATGCCAGCAACACCATCCACGGCCGCATGATGGTCTGGTTGACCGCCGCGCCGATCGGGGGCGTGCACTGGGACAGCATTTGGGCGATCGGGCAGCTGCCCGGATCGGCGGTGACCGCCCACTACAGGTACGGCGGGGCGCGCGAAAAGTTCATCGCCGTCTACGACACCTACGCGAAGCCCAATCCCGACTGCAACCGGGGTTCGCAGACGAAGTTTCCGGTCCAGCGCTGGGCGTGTCTGCAGTGGCAGTTCGACGGGTCGAAGAACGAGGCGCACCTGTGGATGGACGGAAAGCCGATCGACGACCAGACGGTCATTCGTTTCGGCAACGGGTGCGTTCATGTCCCGAGGACCACCGAGTGGCTGGCCCCGGTCTTCGATACGTTCCAGGTCGGATGGCTGAACTACCAGCCGTCGGCGATTCCCATCGAGATGTGGATCGACGACGTGGCGTTCGGCGAGACGCCAGTCCCTTGCCCGGCACCGTGACCGAACGGCGCCAGCCGGTGTCTCACGCAGCGTGATTCCGAGTGCGAGGAGGGGGAATCGAAGCCGTCTTGCCGGCGCGCCAGCGCAAACTGGAGGACAGCGGCCGAGTTAAGTCAGACCGAGGCGTCACCGATCGCATCCGAGTGCAACCCAGGGCAGTCCGAGTGTCACAGTGTCACTCGGCAGGACGCTGTCGCGGAGGACCGCTTGCTGCTGTGGTGCTGCTGGAGTCCGGGGGCGGCTCTGAGGGCCTTCCGGCCGGATCGGAAATCTCAGCGAATTCCGATGGTTTGAGTGGAGCGGGATATCGGGTTCGAACCGACGACATTCAGCTTGGGAAGCTGACGCTCTACCAACTGAGCTAATCCCGCGGAGCGGTCCGGATCTATCGGATTTCCTTTCATTCGGCAAGGCATCACGCCGCCTCTTCCTTCTTCTGATCCCCCCCACCCCCCGGATAACCACTCGGATAACCACCAGGCGGTGCGGGTAGCCCGAACAGCGAGATCACCTTCCCCGAACGCTGGTGTCATTCGCGTATCTGTCCGCTCCGAACTGACGCGGTCTCGGCCGGCGCTGCGGACGCCGGGCGACGGCATCACCGCCTACAGGGGCGTCGAACCCGACTACCACCGCGACGTGTTCGCCAACGAGCCCCAGTTCGAAGCCCCGCGGTTCGACTGGTGGCGGGGCGCAACCACGTCCTCGTCCACAGTGTTTGCCGTCGAGGACAGGGTGACGATCGCCCCCGGGTTCTGGCTCGAACCTGGGGTGGCGGTCGTACTGGGCCGCGCCACGAACCGCTCGGTCGACCTCCGCCGCTGGGCCCTGCTGCCTCAGATTGCGGGCGTCTGGGACCTCGAGGCCCGCGGTGGGCCCGTAGTCCGCGGCGGTATTCACGACCGGGTCAATCTCGACCTTCCGGGATTCGCCGCCCATGCGCAGGGAGAGCCGTTCTACCGGCAGTGTCGCTTCAACGAGGCCACCAACAGGTTCACCGCCACAGCACCGGGGTGACCGTCCTGCGTGAAACCAATCGAATCTGGGACGAGAGCGGATACACGCTCGAGCGGCTCGGCGGTTACCGGACGGGCCGTGCCGAGACGGTACAGGACCTCTCGCCCACGTCGTATCAGACCGACGCTACCTGGTCGCCACGCCTTTCGTGCGCAAGCGGTTCGGCCGCTGGTGGCTGGCGCGGGCCAGCTACACCTGGAGCCGGACGGAGGGCGAACAGGTCGCGGGAGACTACGTCCTCACAACCAACCCAGACGACCGGCCGCACGCCGTATCGGCGTTGTTGCTGGTCACACCCGCCCCGTGGATTTCGGGAGGGCTGGGCTACCGGTACATTTCGGGAGTTCCGTTCCAGCGCCGCTTCAGGGCCGACGTGGAGTCGGGCTTCATCGATTATCGGGGACGGGTCGGCGTCAATCCCGGAGGAAACATCAACGACCCCACCGACGATCGCAGCCCGCGCGGGCCGGCCCTCAGCGTGTTCGACCTGCAGCTTCGAGGAAAGGTGGACGCACGGATCGTCCGTTTCGACGTCTACGCGGACATCCTGAACATGTTCCCGCAGTCGCACTCGGTCGACCCGCTCTACGGAGGCAGCGGGAGCGAAGGATCGCGCGGCTTCCGACTCGCCAGAGCACCTGAGCAGGCGACGTAGCCGCCACTCGAGATTGAACGACCAAAGCCGCGGGAGTGGCTGAGCGGCGCGTTACAGCGCCGAATGCAGCCTCCAAGTAGTCGTAAATCAATTCTTACATCTATTCAGAAGGTGCCAAAAATCGCGGGTAGACATGTAGTGACTGCGTCGTTTTTCTATTCTAAAATCTATTCATCGTGGCCTCGGACATTCTTGATGACCTCGCTCGCGAGCTACGCCTCTTCCTGGGTAGCGGACCGCGGCGGGCTTCCGAAGCAACCCGACATCTAGGGATCAGTCAGCCTACTTTCTCTCGTCTCATCGGACGACATCGCGATGACTTCCTGGTCACGGGCCGCGGTCGAGCGACGGAGTACCTAGCGTATCGCGACATCACCGGCGTCGGGCGCACCACTCCCATCTATGAGATCGCCGAGGACGGTAGTTCGCGTGAACTCGCCGTGCTCCATGCAGTCCGGGCGAACGCGTTTTTCATCGAGTCGCGCGTGCCCGATGTCGAAAGCAGGTACTTCCCCGACCTCCCGTATTTCCTCCATGATCTTCGCCCCTCGGGCTTCCTCGGTCGCCTGATTCCCCGCCGCCATCCCGAGTTGAGCCTTCCGGCCGACATCGGCCTGTGGACCCCGGACCACGTGCTCCTGTACATCAGTCGACTTGGATGGAACCTGCCAGGCGCGCTCATCGTTGGGGAGGAAGCGTTCCGCCTCCACCTGCTCCACGCCCGCGAACCAGCAGACGTGGTCACCGATGCGGATCGCTTGGCGGCATATCCCCGGCTCGCGGACAATCTTCTCGCCGCTGGGACACCCGGTTCATCCGCTGGCGGCGAGCAGCCGAAGTTTCTGATCATGCGGGCGCCTGCGGGAACCGCGGCGCTGGTGAAGTTTTCCCCTCCAGTCGTCGATGCAACCAGCCAGCGGATCGCCGACCTCCTCATCGCAGAAAAAATCTGCCTCGACTGCATGCGGGCCCGCGGCCACTCGGCGTCACGGGCCGAGATCCTCGACATCAACGGCCGGGTGTTTCTCGAAGTGGAGCGCTTCGACCGGGTACCAGGCGGCGGTCGCCTAGGAGTTCTTTCTCTCTTCGCGCTCGATGCCGAGTTTGTAGGTAACTTGCAGGCTTGGGATCTTTCGACGGCAGCGCTCGTGAAACAGGGCCGCGTCCCCGCGGATGCCGGCTCGGAGGTGCACTGGCGACAGGTTTTCGGACGCCTCATCGCCAACACCGACATGCACCCGGGGAACCTTGGTTTCTTCGTGCGCGGTACACGCGTCACCGGACTGGCGCCCGCCTACGACATGGCGCCCGCCCTGTACGCGCCGACCATGGGCCATCTGCGTGACGTTCCTTTCCAGCCGCCCATGCCATCACCCTCAGACGCGCCGCTCTGGGAAGATGCCTGCTCCGCGGCCAATGACGCCTGGACGGCGATCGCTAACGATCCGCGCATGTCCGCACCCTTTCGTTCGATGGCGAAAAAAAACGCGCTACTCGTCAACGACGCGCGGCAGATGCGTCGCTTGCTGCCGAAGTAGCTATCCAGGAGCATCGGCGGAGGCAGCGAAGCACGACCTCGCGGCGGCGGTGGCACGGACGGCGAAAGAGGTGGCCCACCACACGGCGAAACGCGGGATGCTCAAATGGGCAACGGCTTCCCTGGTCATCGCGGCTGTGTGCCTGACGGTGTTAATTCAAGTGGCGGCTGGGACGAGCAAAAAAAATGGCTCAACAAGGATAACCACTTTGATAACCACTGGGTGGGACGGGTAGGGACAGCCCAAGACTTCTCGTGACGTTTAGGTACCCGTTTTCACTCAGAACTCATCGACATGGTTCAGGCCCGGACCCGATTGGGAAGCTGACGCTCTACCAACTGAGCTAATCCCGCGGAGCGGTCTGATCTAGCGAAGTCGAGGCGGAGGCGCAAGTCGGAGCCACCGTCGATCCGCTGACCTCCAGATGGGGAAGCGACCGGCACAGGGTGCGGAGAGCGCGCAGGGGGGGCACGAGGGCGGGTGGCCAGCCCCGGAACAACATGTCGGCCAGCGCGCGCAGCGACATGCCACCGGTGGCGGCCACGATTCGCTCCAGATTCTGCACCAGGCGTACCCGCGGGCTCGGAAACCAGAACCAGCCACGCGCTCGATCGAGCCATGAGAAGCCCACCTTCGCGGACACCACGCAGGTGACGAATGGAGCATCGTCGAGACGCGCCTCGAAGCAAAGGTGCGTGACGGCGCAAAGGCCGAAGCGTCTCATCGCCCGCAGTGCCAACGTGTGTACCAGCTGGGCGACGACCCGTTTCCCGCTCGGCACCGCGATCACCAGCCCCGGCCGGCGAATGACCGCGAACGACGCCGGACGCGCGGCGAATCGAGCGGCCCGCTCGAGCTGGGCAAGCGACACCGGCCCGTGGGCCAGCCCGGCGACCTTCAGAGTGCGCGCGATCTCCCCCTCGGACGCGGGGAGCCGCTGCGCTATCAATGCCAACGCCCGATCGATCGACGACGTCGGCACCAAGGCTCACGATACCGACCGAACGTTGCCCGCATGTTTCCGATCGGAAAAATGCGAGTAAACAAAGCACGGCGTTCAGTGCGTGATGGCCGGGAACCGCAGCGTGAACGTGGTGCCGCGCCCGAGGTCGCTGGCAACCTCGATGTAGCCCTTGTGGTCCTCGACGATGCGGGCAACCGTGGCCAAGCCGAGACCCGTGCCGTTCGCCTTCGTCGAGAAGAACGGCTCGAAGATGCGATCCTGGTCTTCCTTCGAGATCCCGACACCGGTGTCGTTCACCGCCAGCACCGCCTCGCGCATGCCGCCCGTGGCCTCGTCGTGCATCACCGTCAGGCGGACGGTTCCACCCTTCGGCATGGAGTCGGCCGCGTTGCGCACCAGGTTCCACAGCACCTGTCGCAACTGTCCGTCTCCGCCCTCTATCTCCACGCCCGCCTCGGCTTCGACGGCTATCTTCACGTCGAGTCGACGTTCCTGCTCGAAGGCCTTGGCGATCTCGGTCGCAACCTCGCCGAGATCCAGCGTCTGCCGCTCCTCGGTCACCGGCCGCGCATAGTCGAGGAGGCTGCTGATCAGTCGATCCAGACGTTCCACCTCGCGCACGGCGATGTCCACCAGTTGCAACGTTTCGCTGTCGGGCCTGGGCCTCGTCTTCAGGAGCTCGACCGAGCCAGAGATGCTCGCCAGCGGGTTACGGATCTCGTGGGCGATGCCGGCCGCCAGCCGCCCGATGCTCGCGAGCCGCTCCGAGCGCTGCACCTGTTGCTCCATCCGCCGCAACTCGGTCAGGTCCTGGAAGTGGATGACCCGACCGATCACCTGGCCTGTGTGGTCCGAAAGCGGGGTGGCCGAGATGCCGAGGCGGCGGTGCATCCCGTCGACGCGCACGGCGTCCACCTCGTGCCGCCGCACGCTGCCCACGGGTCCAGCCTCCTCCAGCACGGGCCGCAGTCCGGGGATCCGTTCGGCCAGAGGCTGCCCGATGGCCGCCGGCGCGGCGATCCCCAGGATGTCGCAGGCCGCTTCGTTGATGGACGTGATGGTCCCGTCCAGCGTCACTGTCACCAGGCCCGACGACAAGCAGCGGATGGTGTTCTGGTGAAGCGACGCCAGGTCACCGGCGATGCGCTGATGGCGCGCCAGGCGCTCGCCGGCCTGCCGCTTCTGGCCCGAGAGGTTGACCCCCAGCGCACCGACAGAGGCCACGCCCGCCAGGAAAACCAGGAGCCGGAACATCAACTCCTGGCGGGTCAGATCCCACGGGAAAACCGTTTGTCCCGGGATGGGCGCGATCGTCTTGAAGTAGCCGAGGAGCGAGATGCCGACCATCAAGAGAGCGCTGGCGATCGCCACCGCCACGACGCCGGCCCGGCGGGGCAGGAGCGCGACCGCCAGCACGTCCACCAGGTAAAGGAACGTGTAGGCGCTCTGCGCGCCGCCCGTGGCGTGCACCAGCAGGCTGATCAGCACCAGGTCAACGGCGACTTGCAGGTAAGCCAGCGGCAGGGGCGCTCGCACGCGCTTGAGCGTGATGGCGTACGCCAGCGTGGCCGTGTACACCGTCGCCAGCAGGGCGAAAACGAAGCGTCCGAACGGTCCGCTCAGGTTCTCGACGGTGTCTTGCAGGCCCAGCGCCATCGCCACCAGTGACAGCAGCAGCATGGTCGCCAGCCCGACCCTGAACACCATCAGGTAGGTGACGGTCTGCTGGACCTCGTTCCGCTCCTGCTGGGCGCGGAGGATTGGCGTGGCGGGAAACGCCGCCGATTGCCGGGGGACGGCGGGGGACGGCGGCAGCACTAGCCCGCTTTGATGTTACCGGCCATCTCGAAGATGGGCATGTACATCGCAACGACCAGACCGCCGATGACTGCGCCGAGGAACACCATCATCATCGGCTCGATGAGGCTGGTCATCGAAGCAATGGCGACGTCCACCTCTTCCTCGTAGAAGTCGGCAATCTTGGAGAGCATGGCGTCCAGCGCGCCGGTCTGCTCGCCGACGGCGATCATCTGGACGACCATCGGTGGCATCAGCCCCGTCTCCATGAGAGGAGTGGCCAGGTCCTTACCTTCCGAGATCTTGGCTCGCACGTACATGATGCCATCCTGGACGACCGCGTTGCCGGCGGTCTTGGCCACGATCTCCATCGCGTCCAGGATGGGCACGCCGGAGCCGAGGAGTGTGCCCATGGTGCGCGTGAAGCGCGCCACGACGACCTTGCGCAGAACGGCCCCCAGCACCGGCAGCTTCAGCAGCATGCCGTCGAAGGCGAAACGCCCCTTCTTGGTCTTCAGGGTCATTTTCAAGGCGATGCCGCCGATGACCAGGAGGGTCACGATGTAAGGCAGGTAGTGGACCATGCCGTTCGAGATGTCGATGACGATCTGGGTGGGCGCGGGCAGCTTGCCGCCGCCGAACTCCTTGAACATCTTCTCGAACACCGGCACGACCTTGGTCAAAAGGACGGTCACGACGATGGCGGCGATGCCGAGCACGGAGATCGGGTAGGTCATCGCGCCCTTCACCCGGCGCTTCAGCTTCATCGCCTTCTCGATGTACGTCGAGAGACGCTGCAGGATGGTGTCGAGAATACCGCCCGCTTCACCGGCGGCGATCAGGTTGACGAACAGCTGATCGAACACCTTCGGGTGCTTGCGCAACGAGTCCGACAGCGTGAGGCCGCCCTCGACGCTGCTCTTGACCTGCTGGAGGATCTTCCCGAAGCGCTTGTTGTCCGACTGCGACGAGAGGATGTCGAGGCACTGCACGATCGGCAGACCCGCGTCGATCATCGTGGCGAACAGACGGGTGAAGATGACGATGTCCTCGGTGCGGACACCGGTGCCGATGCTGAACGACATCTGCTTCGCCTGCTTCTTGACGGTGGTCGGCTGAAGCAGCTGCAGTTTCAGCTTGTTCTGGACGGCCTCCTCGCTCTCGGCCTCCATCACGCCCTTCTTCACCTCGCCGTTGCGGGTGCGGGCTTCCCACTGATATGCGGTCAATGCGGCCATCGGCTATTCCCTCCCCTGGGGGCGTCCAAATGTACCTGAGGATTTCCCTGACGGCGGCGCCTGGTTGCCGCTCGAAGAGATGATCTGCTGAAGTTCTTCCGGATCCGAGCTGTGGCTGACGGCTTCCTCGAGCGTGATGAGGCGGCGCGTGTACAGGCCCGACAGGCTCTGGTTCAGGGTCTGCATGCCTGACTTGCCCTGGCCGATCTGCATCTGTGAGTACACCTGATGCAGCTTGTCCTCCCGGATGAGGTTGCGGATGGCTGCATTGGGAATCAGCACCTCCAGGCCCGGGACGCGGCCGCTGCCCGAAGCGCGAGGCAAGAGCGTCTGGCTGACGATCCCCTCGAGCACGAAGGACAGCTGGGCGCGGATCTGCGACTGCTGGTTCGGCGGGAAGACGTCGATGATGCGGTTGATTGTCTGCACCGCCGAGTTGGTGTGCAGGGTAGCGAAGCACAGGTGGCCGGTCTCGGCCGTGGTGATGGCCGCCTCGATGGTCTCGAGGTCACGCATCTCGCCGACCAGGACGACGTCGGGATCCTGCCGCAGGATGTACTTCAAGGCTCTCTTGAACGAGCCGGTGTCGTTTCCCACCTCGCGCTGGTTCACCAGGCAGTTCTTGTGCGGGTGCAGGTACTCGATCGGATCCTCGACGGTGATGATGTGCTCGTGGCGCTCCGAGTTGATCTTGTCGATCATTGCCGCCAGCGTCGTCGACTTGCCCGAGCCCGTCGGTCCGGTCACCAGGACCAGCCCGCGCGGCTTGTTGCATAGCTCCTCGATGATCGGTGGCAGTCCCAGGTCCGCGACCGACTTGATCTTGAAGGGGATGGTGCGGAACACCGCTCCGACGGCGCCGCGCTGCTGGAAGAGGTTGCCGCGGAAGCGTGCCAGGTTGCGCACGCCAAACGAGAAATCGAGCTCCTGCTCCTCCTCGAACTTCATCTTCTGGCTGTCGGTGAGCACCGAGTAACAGAGTTGCTTGGTGTCGACGGGCGTCATCGGGTTCACCCGCAGGGGCACCAGCGACCCATCGATGCGCAGCTGTGGTGGGGCACCGGTGGTGATGTGGAGATCGGACGCGCCCTTCTCCACCATCGCCTTGAGGAGCTGCTGCAGGTTGATCTGCAGTCCGCCCTGCGGTGCCGCCCCGGGCGCTGGTTCTTGTGTGCTCACGGCATGTCCTTAATCGGCGGCGGTGATACGGGCGACCTCTTCGGCGGTGCTGGTCCCCTGGCAAACCTTGGTGATGCCCGACATGCGGAGCGTGCGCATCCCCTGCCGGATCGCCTCGTGCTTGAGCTCGATGGCCGACGAGCCCTGGAGCACCAGCTCGCGGAGCGACTCGGTCATGGCCATGACCTCGTACACGGCGATGCGGCCCTTGAAGCCGCCGGAGCACTTGTCGCACCCCTTGCCCTTGGCGCACTTGGCGGTCTCGATCTCCGCGTCCTTGGCGCCAAGCAGCTTCAGCTCGTCCTTCGGAGTCTCGCAGGGCTCCTTGCAGACCACGCAGATCTTGCGGACCAGGCGCTGCGCCTGCACGGCTTGCAGCGACGCCGTCACCAGGAACGGCTCGACGCCCATGTTGAGGAGGCGGGTGATGGTCGACGGAGCGTCGTTGGTGTGCAACGTGGAGAGCACCAGGTGGCCCGTGAGCGCCGCCTTGACCGCGATCTCGGCCGTCTCGAAGTCGCGGATCTCTCCGATCATGATCGTGTCCGGGTCCTGCCGCAGGAACGAGCGAAGCGCCGCCGCGAAGTTCAGCCCGATCTCGTCGTGCATCTGCACCTGGTTGATGCCCGGCAGGTTGAACTCGACCGGATCCTCGGCGGTGCAGATGTTGTCCGAGATCTGGTTCAGCTCCTGCAGCGCCGAGTAGAGCGTGGTGGTCTTGCCCGATCCCGTTGGCCCGGTCACCAGCACCATGCCGTACGGCGAATCGATCGCCTTCTTGAACACCTCGAGCTGTCCCGGCTCGAACCCGAGCTTCGTCATGTCCAGCTGCAGGTTGCCCTTGTCCAGCAGACGCATGACGATCTTTTCGCCGAAGAGGGTGGGGAGGACCGACACGCGGTAGTCCATCTCCTTGCCATCGGCGGTCTTGATCTTGATGCGACCGTCCTGAGGCAGCCGGCGCTCGGCGATGTCCAGCTTGGCCATGATCTTGAGGCGGCTCGACAGCGCGGCTTTCAGCTTGAGCGGTGGGTGCAATTCCTCGCGCAGCACGCCGTCGACGCGGTAGCGGACGCGGTACTCGTACTCGTAGGGTTCGATGTGAATATCCGAGGCGCCCTTGCCGATGGCGCTGGTGAGGATGTGGTTGCACAGACGCACGACCGGCGCGTCCTCGGACGCCTTCTCGAGCTCGGTGGCCGAGGCCTCGTCCTCGTCGCTGTCGGCAAGCTCGATCGACTCCTCGAGCGCGCTCATCACCGAGGCGAGCGCGTCCTCCTTGTGCTTCGACTCGTAGTACTTCTCGAGCGCCTGCGTCACGGCGACGTCCGAGGCCACCACCACCTCGATGTTGTAGCCGGTGACGAACTTCAGGTCGTCGATCGCCAGGATGTTCGAGGGGTCGCTCATGGCGACGATCAGCGACGATCCGGCGCGGTTCACCGGCACGATCCGGTGCTTCTGCGCGACGTCCTTCGGGATCAACTGGATGACGTCCGCCTCGATCTCGAATTCCGACAGATTGATGGCCGGGACGCCGTACTGCTTGGAGAGGAACTGGGTGAGATCCTCCTCCTGGATCGCCCCGACCTTGACCAGCGTGTTACCGAGACGATCGCCTGATTTCCTGCTCTCTTCCTGGGCTTTTTGCAGCTGCTCCGGAGAGATGATCTGGTCGCGGAGAAGCAGTTCACCAAGTCGACTCATGAGCCCCCCGTGTCTGGTCGACAGAATGAACCGAGCTCTTTAGGCAATTTCTAGTAGTCACCTGGACTTAGCGCGGGCATCGGGACGGCGGCACCTAGGCTGGCACCCCATGCTATCTTCGGCCCCCCCTCGATTTCCAGCCATTCCGTATGATCAACCGCCGCCGCCCCGCTCCCTCCTCTCCGCGTCGACGAACGGCGGGCCCGGTCGTGCGACAGGGCCAGTACCGGCTACTCGACGACGTCGCGCGCCGGGTGAAGGCGGGCCACCCGTGGGTGTTCCGTGACGCGTTGCAAGGGCGGAACCTGGTCGAAGCGACCGGCAGCATCGTCGAGCTACTGACCGGGAATCGCGAGACCGCCGGCCGCGGCTACGTCGACCAGGACCACTCCATTGCCATACGGATCGTCTCGCGCGATCTCAACGAGGCGATCCAGCCGGGTGCCGGAACGATCGCGGTGCGATTCGAGCGGGCGGTGCAACTGCGCTCGCTGGTCTTCGGGCCCGAGAGACCGACGGCGATGCGCCTGTTCTCGGGCGAGAGCGAGGGGCTCCCGGGTGTGACCGTCGACCGCTACGGCGACTTCGTGGTGGTGCAGTGGTTGTCGGGCGGGGCCATGCCCTGGCGCGACGAGCTCCTGGGCGCCATCGAGCGCACGATCCAGCCGCGCGGCATCTACGAGCAGCGGCGGATCCGCCCGCTGGCCGGCCAGGGAGCGCCCGAGCCGGCCGTCCGCGCCGTGGGAGCCGAGGCTCCCGTCGAGGTGATCGTCGAGGAGGCAGGCTGTCGCTTCGGTGTCGACGTCTCGGCGCCGCTCGGCGTCGGCTTTTTCCCCGACTTGCGCCTCGGGCGCGAGGCCGTCGCGCGTCGCGCGGCAGGGCGGCGTGTCCTGAACCTGTTCTCGTACACGGGCGCATTTTCAGTCCGGGCCGCCAAGGCAGGCGCCACCGAGGTGGTGGCCGTCGACACCGCCGCCAAGGCGCATGCCCGCGCCCGCCGGAATTACGAGCTGTCGGGCCTGGATCCTGCCCACCACGAGCAGATCACCTCTGAGGCCGGCAAGACGCTCGAGCGCTTCGCCGAGCGCGGGCGACGCTTCGACATCGTCGTCTGCGATCCGCCGACCTTCTCACACGGCACGACGCCGGGCAGCACCTTCTCGGTGGCGTCGGATCTGGCAAACCTGGCGGGCGAGTGTCTGGCCGTGCTCGAGCCCGGTGGCCTGCTGGCCTTCTCGACGAACTCGACCAAGCTCGCGGCTGCCGATCTCGATCGCGCGCTCGCCGAGGGCGCAGCCATGCGCGGCGCCGACGCGCGCGTGGTCGAGCGCTACGGCCTTCCGCCCGACTATCCGGTGGCGCCCGGCTTCCCCGAGGGGAACTACCTGAAGTTCCTGATCGCCGTGAAGGTTACTTAGACGCGTGGGGAGCCGCCGGTCGCTATTTTGACGACGGCTTCTCGGGACGGGCGCCGCGCAGGCGCATCTCGGCCAGGTACTGGCGCACCGTGCCCTCGACGGACTCGTTGAAGCGCACCTGTCCTCGGGCGATCTCGCGCAGCGAGGCGACCGCCGGCTTGTTGTCGCAATGGACGAGCGGCCGGGCCCCCGCGGCGAGCTGGCGTGCGCGCTCGGCGGCCAGCACGACGAGCGAGAACCGGTTGGGGATCTTTTCGAGGCAGTCTTCGACGGTGACGCGAGCCATGGGAAGACGGGGAATCTACCCGTGCCCCCCATTTAGTCAAGACCACGTTGCAAACAATGGCACGCCCCTCTACCTTAATAGGGTTACTGCCTTATCTGCGCTCTCTGTGGGAGGAGAGTCAGAGGAAGCGGAAAAATATGCCGCCGATTACCGTCAATTGGAGCGATCTGGAGATCGCCTTCGAGAGGAACTCCCCCGAGCAGGAGAGCTTCCTGGATCTCCAGAACGGCGATCTTCTGTCGATCGTCGAAGGTGAGCCCGATGCAGTGGCTCGACGCGCCAAGGTGTCCGACAATCCCCACCGCTACCTGAGGGTGGACCCGGCTTCCTCGCGCGAGCAGTACCGCTGGATGGAGCGTTTCGTCGGCTCGGTGTCCGATCCCGCGCTGCGTGAGCGGCTGCTGGTGGCGATCGACGGCAAGGGCGCGTTTCGCCGCTTCAAGGACGTGCTGCTGGCATTTCCTGCCGAGCGAGAGCGCTGGTTCTCGTACCGGTCGGACCTGCTCCACTTCCACATCCAGACCTGGATCGAGCACATGTCGATCGAGGTCGTGAACCAGCCGCCCTGGGGCAAGGTGGATGTCCCCGAGGAGCCGGTGGAGCTTCCGCGTTCCACGGCGACGCCGGGCGAGGCGCCAGGAGAGATCTTGCGCCGGCAGGCCCGCGAGCTTCTGGACGTCATCCCTGCGGCCGAGTTGCCGTCCGCGCTGGTGTTTCTCGAGTTCTTGCGCGATCGGGGATCCACCTCGCTTCTGGGTCTCGCGCCGCCCACGACCGCCGCTTCTCCCCGTCGAGCCGCCAAGAAGGACGACGACCTCAAGGACGACGACCTCGAGGACAAGACCAAGGCCGCGCTAGGGTAGAGCAACCGCCGGTTCGGGCGGCACCCAGATCCATCCATCCGCCCGAAGCGCCTCGACGGAGTCCTTCGGAATCTGCCAGCCATCGCGCGCCCACAGGTAACCCGTATAGGCGCCGATCACGGCGTCGAACATGTGGTCGCTCTTGCGGCACTCTTCCCGCCAGACGCCCGGCCCGAAGCTCAGGTCGCCGAGTCTCGCCAGGATCTCGATTCGCTCGTCGACCTTCTTCTTGTAGGGAACCCTGCTGTAGGGGAAGCCGAGCAACTCGAGCGTGGCGCGTGGGAACACCTCGATCAGGTTGTCATCGAGCGTGAAGCGATCCCGGAGCGCGCGCACCAGGTGCGCCGCACGCGCCGTCAGCGGTCCCATCCCCTGGCCCAACGTCTCGCGCGGGAGGATCCCGCGGCGGCGATGGAGATACACCTCGGTCGCGCGCTGGGTGTACGGGGTCAAAGACGGCTTGCCCCGGCGCGAATCCCGACTGTCATCCTCGGGAGTGGCGCCGTAGAGCCGCCGCATCTCGATCACCGCCGGGTCCACACACTGGTCCTGGCCCGGGCAGACCGGTACGTCGCAACGCAGGCAAGGCGGCAGTGTCAGCGGTGCATCGACGCACACGACGGTGTCGGGCCCTGCGGACCGGATGTACTCGATGAGGGCAGTGTCGTACAGCGGAGCGGACCCCGTGCGCGGTGCCACGTCGATCGCGACGACGCCCGTCGAGGTGACCTCGAGGAGGGCGACGGCGGTCTTCTTTCCCTTCCCTCCTCCCAGGTCGACACCCAGGAACCGATTGAACTGCCGCACGTTCCTCTGACCTTGCGGGATTCCTACCACCGGGTCAATCGCTACGATGCATTGACATGGCGCGGGTTTCGGACAGGATCGACCTTGTAAAAGGCAGTGCTGCCTGGACCGGGATTCCCGGCCGGGACGGAGGGTGCCGATGCGACGAAACCTGTTCAAGTCGAAGATTCACCGCGCGACCGTGACGCATGCCGACCTGCAGTACGAAGGGTCGGTCACCATGGATGAAGACCTGATGCGCGCCGCGGACATCCTGCCCTACGAGCGGGTCCACATATGGAACGCCACGAACGGCAGCCGGCTCGAGACCTATGCCCTCGCCGGCAAGGCGGGGTCGGGCGTCATCTGCGTCAACGGAGCAGCGGCGCGTCACGTGCAACCCGGTGATGTGGTCATCATCGCCACCTTTGCCGAGGCCGAGAACGAAGCCGAGGCGCGCGCCTGGAAACCCAAGGTCGTCCGCGTCGATGCGCAGAACCGCATCGTCACCGGTCCCGACGAACTCGCCGGCCCTGCGCGTCCCTTCCAACTCGTATGAACCCGCGGGTCGAACGGCTGCGCGCCTTCATCGCGCAGCGTCCCGACGATCCGTTTCCCAAGTACGCCTTGGCGTTGGAGTTTCGCAATGCCGGTGAGATGGACGAAGCGTGGAAGGAATTCGCGGCGTTGATGGAAAAGCACGCCGACTACGTCGCTGCCTACCTGCATGCGGGTCAAACGCTCGTCTCCCTTGCCCGCCATCAGGAAGCACGCACGGTGTTCACGAAGGGCGTGGAGGTCGCGTCCCGGTGCGGTGACGCGCATGCCCGCGGCGAGATCGAAAGCGCGCTCGCGACGCTCGGCTGATCTGCATTTACACTAAGGAGTGAGGGCGTCGGCGGGACGCCCGTTGAAGGAGGTGGCCGTGGAGCGACCCGTGGAAGTGGCCTTGTTTCAGCGGGGAGAGCTTCAGTCCGCCAGGGTATTGTCGTCGAGTCACGAGCGACGGGCAGCGTCCTTTGCGGCCGGAGTGACGAGCGTGCTGGTGCTGACGGCGATGATGGGGATGGCGGCGTTGATCACCAGGCTGGACCTGATGGTCCACGCTCCTCTCTTCTTCGGGAGCTGGTTCATCGTCGCGGGTGTGGCGGCGATCATCGCCGCCCGGCGCGCGCGTGAGCGGACTCGCCGTTACGTCGTTGGCGTGCAGCTTGACGACGACGCGTTCGCGCCCGGCGAGATCGATCTGGTGCGGCGCACCGGTGACGAGTACGACCTGGGCCTCGTGCCAGGGATGTCCGGCGTCATCGAGGGCGGCCGCGCGCCCCTGCCAATCGAAGCACTCACGCGAGGCGGGCCAACACGGGTGCCACTCCCCGCCGAGAGCAAGGTGCGAATCGAGATGGGGCGTGCCCTGTTCGTGGTGCGCCGTCGGTGCGAGCCGGTTCCGTCAATGCCCTGGGCAGAGCAATGGCGCGCCGGCATGGCCGCGGCTCGTCGGTTCGCGCCGGGAGCCGCCGCGGCCGTCGCGCTTGCCTCGACGATGACGTTGCTCGGATCCGTGTCGCTGGCCCAGACGTCGGGGAGCGTCCCCTTCCGCTGGTCGAACGTGACGCCGCTCGAGCAATGCTTCCGAACCGTGCCGCCCGCCTGCCACAAGCCCGGATCCGTCGCCGTGGGTGTGGTCGTGGGCGATACCGGTGATGTGCGCTCGTACTGGGTGGCTCGTTCGACCTACGAACGTGATTGCCCCGTGAGCCAATGCATGGCTAACGTCGTGTCGAGTTGGTCGTTCGCTCCCATGCCGAACCTCACCAAACTGGTGCTGCCGATCGAGGTGCTGTCCGCACGGCAGCTCATCCCCTGACGTGGCCGACGAGACCGAAGAGACAGCGCGAGCGATCGCGCTCCTGGAAGCGACCCACCAGTTCCCGGTGGCGTACGACCTTTCGGTGATCACAGTCAGCGACGAGGCCGTGGTGGCCGAGGTGCACGCGGTCGTCGGCGTGGACGCCTACCAGACGGTGCCGAGCAGCGGGGGAAAGTACGTGAGCCAGCGCTTCCGTGTGCCGTGCGAGGCCGCCGCCGACGTGCTCGCGCTCCACGCCCGGATTCGACGCGTCACCGGCGTCATCACCGTCATCTGACCCGCTTGACGACGACTGGAAAACGAGTAAGTTCGTCCGTCTTCCGCGGGAGTAACTCAGTGGTAGAGTGCCACCTTGCCAAGGTGGACGTCGAGGGTTCAAGTCCCTTCTCCCGCTC